>CAIVGN010000171.1 GCA_903905455.1 uncultured Archangium sp. | reverse complement strand
TGTGCTCGCCGCGCTCGAAGATGACGGCCGCCCGGCCGACGAGCAGCGGGTCCACCGGGCCGATCTGCTCGGCGTCCTTCTTCTCGTAGTCGAGGCGGTGCAGCAGGTAGCGCATGGCGTTGAGCCGCGCCCTCTTCTTGCAGTCGCTCTTGATCACGATCCACGGCGCGTCCGAGGTGTCGGAGTGGAAGAACATCGCCTCCTTCGCGGTCGTGTAGTCGTCCCACTTGTGGAGCGAGGCGAGGTCGATGGGCGAGAGCTTCCACTGCTTGAGCGGGTGCATCTGGCGCTCGCGGAAGCGGCGCTCCTGCTCGCGGCGGCTCACCGAGAACCAGAACTTGAAGACGTGAATGCCCTGCCGCACCAGCATGCGCTCGAACTCCGGCGCCTGGCGCATGAACTCCTGGTACTCGGCGTCGGTGCAGAAGCCCATCACCCGCTCCACGCCCGCGCGGTTGTACCAGCTGCGGTCGAAGAGCACGATTTCGCCGGCCGTCGGCAGGTGCTCCACGTAGCGCTGGAAGTACCACTGGCCGCGCTCCTCTTCGGTCGGCTTCTCCAGCGCCACCACGCGCGCGCCGCGGGGGTTGAGGTGCTCCATGAAGCGCCGGATGGTGCCGCCCTTGCCCGCGGCGTCGCGCCCCTCGAAGAGCACGATGATCCGCTGGTGCGTCTCCTTCGCCCAGGCCTGCAGCTTGAGCAGCTCGACCTGGAGCCGGTACTTCTGCCGCTCGTAGCTCTTGCGCGAGAGCAGGTTCTTGTACGGGTAGCCGCCCTGCTGCCAGTTGTCGGCGAGCTCCTTGTCGGCGGCGCGGCGCGCGAGCTTGTCGAGGCCCTCTTGCTGGCTGAGCACGTCGCGCAAGATGCGCACCGCGTCTTCGGGGCTGGTGCCCGTCAGCACGTCGCGAATGGTGCTCGCCTTCACCTCGTCGGCCGCGGAGCTCGCCTGCTCCACCGTGAAGTTCTCGAGGCCCGCAGGGCTCAAGTCGGGGGGAACGTCTCCTGCCTTCGTCGCCCGGGGGCGCGTGCGCTTGCTGGCCATGGAGGAAGGCGTAGCACGATGCCCGGCCGCGCTTCGCCAGCCCGCTCCGTTCGTTACGCGCAGCTCCTCGAGGCCGTGGGGTCCGAGCTGGGGCTCACTTCGGCGTCCAGCCCACCGCGGCCTTCACCGCCGAACCAGCCGCGTTGACCAGCTCGCGCGAGAACAGCCCGGCGTTGAGCTTCACGTTGCCGGTCTTCAGCGCGTCCTGGAACAGCGAGCCGTCGTAGAACTTCGTGAGCTGCGCCTTGGAGAGCGCGGGCTCGGCCTGGCCATTCTTCCCCTTCACCGTGGTGTCGGAGAACATCGAGAGCAGCAGGCCGAACTCCAGCTTGGTGATGGCCGCGCCCTTGGCCGTCTTGGCGTTGGCGAACTGCATCTGGTGGATCTCGCCGAGCGACAACGCGCCGTCCTGGTTGCGGTCGAAGCGCGTCATGACCTGGTTCAAGCGGTCCGGCGAGAACTGGCCCTTCGGGTCGAACACCCCGGTGTCGCCCTCGTGCTGCGCCTGGGTGATGGTGGGCACCACGGTGGTCGACGCGTTGCCGCCCGTCGCGGGCCCGAGGCCCCCGTTGATCACCGTGGCGATGAACTTCGACCAGCCCGCCGACACGCCCATCTTCTGCAGGCCCTCGGCGGTGGTCTTGGTGGTGACGAGCCCCGTCTTGTTGGGGTCGAAGGCGGAGACGTGCTGCTGCAGCGCGGTCGTGGCGCCGGTGAAACCGGGGGGCGGCTTGATCGAGTTGCTCAGGGGAGCTCCGAGGCGGGAAGCGAGGAACCGCTACCGTAGCCCGCGCTGCCTGCCGACGCATTCCCGTGAATGGGAACCTGGTTCTCGAAGCTGGGAGAGGCTCAGATGCCCGACGGCTCTCCGACCAGGCCGAAGCCTTCCGCGTGCGTGTCTTCCTTCGTCACCTCGGCGACGGGGACCGGCGGCGGCACGGCGAGGGGGCGCGGGGATTCGCCGAAGAGCTTCCAGGGCATGCCCGGCGCGGCGTAGGCCACGAGGGGAATGCGGGCCTCGATCTCCGCGTGCAGCTTCGGCAGCAGCGACCAGTGGACCCCGGGCTTGTAGTGGTGCGCGGTGTGGTACCCGAGGTTCAGCGTGAGCACGTTGTAGAACTTCTGCAGGATGTTGTTGCTGGCCACGAAGTGGCTGTCCGTCGGCCGCTCCGAGTGGTGGTACCAGGTCGCCAGCGCCGTACCCACCACCAGCGACAGCGGGGTCACCACGAAGAGGAGGAAGCCCGCGACCGGGCGGTAGGCGACGAGGCCCGCCACCAGCAGCACGGTGAGCGCCGACATCACCGCCATCACCCGACGCTGCCGGGGGTAGCGCTGGCCCACTTGCCAGGCGCGCGGATACGCGGTGAGCGCCGTCTTGAAGGCGTACTCCCACTCGCCCATGCGCGAGCCGTCGTCCCGCATCCACCGCGACTCGTCCTTCGCCTGGTCGAGGTAGTTGAGGTGGTGGCCCAGCGAGTGGTGCAGCACCCAGGTGTTGCCGGTGATGCCCGTCTGCAGCGCGAAGACGAACTCGATGAGCCGGTTCGGCAGCCAGCGGGTGAAGAGCGAGAGGTGCTGGTGGTGGTGGTTGTACGAGCAGGAGAACGCCTTGGGGTACATGCTCAGCCCCGCGTACGCCGCCAGCAGCCACCAGCTGTCGAGGAAGAGGTACGCCGAGAAGTCGAGGGCCGAGATGGCCAGCAACACGAGCACCGGGAGACGGTCAGCGGAGTAGCGGAACATCCGGCAGGGCCTACTCCGGGTGCCCCGGCCCTCGTCAACCGCGCAAGCCTTGACCTTGATCAAGGCGCGCGGCGCGGCCTGCTGCTCACGACCGCGGCGTGTACCCGAGCTTCTCGCGCACCTCGGCGTCGGTGAGCGGGCGGCAGGTGCCCACCTCCACGTCGAGCATCAGCTCGCCCACGGCCTCGCGGTGCAGCGCCAGCGTCGGCAAGCCCACGGCGTTGAGCATGCGCTTGACCTGGTGGAAGCGGCCCTCGGTGAGCACCAGCTCCACCGAGTCCTCGCCGCGCGGGAAGGCCTTCGCCGGCCGGGTCACCTCGCCGTCGTCGATGAGCACCCCGTTGCGCAACGGCTCGAGCTTCTCGCTCGTCACCTTCACGCCCACCCGGGCCACGTAGGTCTTGGGCAGGTGCGTCGCCGGCGCCGTGGCGTGGGCCACGAAGCGCTCGTCGTTGGTGAACAGCAGCAGCCCCGTGGTGTCGCGATCCAGCCGGCCCACCGAGTGCCAGCCGAAGCGCACCAGCTCCGGGGGCAGCGCCGAGCGCAGGGTGTCGAAGACCGTGCTGGTGGCCTTCTTGTCGCTGCCGTGGGCCACCGCGCCTGCGGGCTTGTGCAGCATGATGACCTGCGTGCGCCAGGACAGCGACACCGGGTGCCCGTCGACGGTGACCCGCGACTTCGGGCCTACCGGCGACATGGGCTCCATCACCTCGCGCGAGTCGAGCTTCACGCGCCGCTGGCGAATCGCTTCTTCCGCCTCGGCCTGGGGCAACACCCCGGCCCGCGACAGGGCGCGCGCCAGCCACTCGCCGTCCCCACCCGAATCCCGCACCCGCGCGGCCTCGAGCCACCGCGGCGGCTTCTTCGGCCGGCTCACGAGACCACCTGCGCCTTCAGCGGCAGCGTCACCTTGAAGCACGCGCCACCCAGCGGCGAGCGCGCGTACGACACCCGGCCCCCGTGGGCGCCGGCGCACTCCTTCACCGACAACAACCCCAGGCCCGTGCCGTGCGGCTTGGTGGTGTTGAAGGCCTTGAAGAGCAGCGCTTCCTGTTCCGCGGCCACGCCCGGGCCGTCGTCATGCACTTCGAGCTGCACGTTCTCTCCTTCGACGTGCAGGCGCACCTCGAGCTGGCCGCGGCGCTCGGTGGCGTCGGCGGCGTTGATCAACAGGTTGATCAACATCTGGTCGATCAACCCCGGGAACACCCCGAGCCTCACCGGGTCGGGCGCGACGATGCGCACCTTGCAGTGCTTCATCGCGGTGTGACCCCGCAGCAGGGTGACCGTCTTCTCCACCAGCTCGCGCAGGTCGCACTCGGCGCGGGTGGCCGAGGCGCGGCTCCGGCCCATGCCCTGGAGGTCCTTGAAGAGCTGGTGCAGCTTCGCCATCGCCTGCTGCGCGTCTTCCACCGCCTCGCGGGCGTCGACCTCCAGCCCCGGCACCTGGCGCAGCTCGCTGAGCGCCGAGGACACCACCACCGACACGTTGTTCGCGTCGTGGGCAATGGAGCTGACGAAGAGCCCCGCGAGCGCCTGCCGCTCGAGCTTGAGCAGCGACTCGCGGGCCTCCGCCGCCTTCTCGGTCTCGAGCACCAGGCGCCGAATGGCGAAGTAGGTGCCGAAGAACAGGCCCACGCCGGTGCTCAGCACGAAGAACAGGCCCTTCTGGTGCTCCAGTTGCTCGAACTCCGCGACCGAGTCGGCGACCCGGGCGACCGCGTCGTCGCTCCAGACGATCCACGCGCCGGCGAAGGCCATGTAGGCCCCGGCGACCAGCGCGGCTCGTCCCATCGCTCTCATCAGGGGACACCCTATAGACCGCGCGCGCGCCGACCGGGGCTCGCGTTCACTTCTTCTTCGGCGCCCCCACGGCCTTCTTCGAGGGCCCGAACACCAGCTCGTCGTCGAGCAGCCGCACCATGTCGTCGAGCTTCGCGCGGTAGGCGGGGTACTCCTGCGCCGAGAGCCGCTCGCAGGTGGTGCGCCAGGTCTGGGTGCTCTTCACCACGCGCCCCTCCTGCTTGACCTCGCGCGACAGGGAGAGGCACGGCATGGTCACCGTGCCGCTGCTGGGCAACTTCTTCGCCTCGTAGCCCTCGGGCACGGTCAGCTCGAGCGACATGACCTGCTGCTGCGGCGTGCCCAGCACCAGCGGGTGGTCGCGCTTGGCGAGGGCGAAGGTGTTGCGCGGGTTGGCGTCGCTGGGGAACTTGAGGCGCAGGGTGTCGCCCTCGGCCCGGGCGAAGGTGCCGCTCTGGAGGTCCATGCGGATGGACGCCGGCACCTGCAGCGACTCCACCTCGAGCGCGCGCACGTCGGAGGCCGTGGCGTTGGGCAGGTAGGCCGAGGCGATGCGCTGCGCGACCTGCGCGAAGATGGCCTGGTTCTTCGCCGTGCGGCGGATGAGCGAGCCCGACCGGCCCACCGCGTCCAGCGTCAGCGTGCCCTTCGCCCCGCCCTTGTCGTCGAGCGCGAGCGCCAGCTTGGTGGTCTCGGCGTTGAACTCCGGCCCCTGGAAGGGGATCTCGCGCCAGGTGTGCACGTTGGTCTTCGGGTCGAACACCAGGGCCTGCGTGCCCACGTCGTCGCTGCGCACCGCGGCCACGTCGAGCAGCTCGGCGGTGGGGTCGAAGAAGCGCGCCGTCACCCCCGGCTGCGCGGGCACGTACACGATGGCGTGGTTGAACTGCTGCATCGGCACGTCCTGGCGCACCGGCCCCACGTCGCGCGTGCGCACCAGCGCGAAGTGCGCGTCGAGGCCCAGCTTGCGCGCCAGCTCGATGAACAGGACCGCCTTGTCCTTGCAGTCGCCGTAGCGCCGCTCGAGGGTCATCGACGCGGGGTGCGGCTTCACGCCGGCGATGAAGGTCTCGTAGTCCTGCTGGTAGCGGATCTCCTCCATCACGAAGGTGTGAATGCGCTCGAGCTTCTCGTTGGCGGAAGCCGCGCCGGTGTCCAGGCCCTTCGCCACCTGCTCCAGCTCGGGGCTGTCGCGGAACACGCCCTCGAGCAGCGCCTGTTCCCACGAGAGCCACGTCTTCCAGTCGGGCACCGTGGACAGGGCGATGTTGACCGCCAGCTCGCCCACCGTGGGCATCGACGGCTCGCTGATCAACGGCGGCGTGTTCTTCTTCGTCCACGTGAAGCGCAGCAGCTCGCCGCGCTTCTCCTGGGTGTGGGTCAGCTCGCCCACCTTGTACTCGTGCAGCTGCGAGGTCAGCGGCGCCCAGAGCACGAAGGTGGACTCTTCGCGCTGGTCACCCACGCCCTGGAAGGACCAGGTCTCGTTGTAGTGCCGCGCGAGGTAGCCCTTGGGGGGCGCGTCGAGCCGGTACTGGAGCACCAGCGTCGAGCCCGGCTGCATGCCGCGGAAGAAGATCTGCCGGTTGCGCTCGCTCGAGGCCTCGCTGCGTTGGCCCTTCTCGTCGACGGCCCAGGCGTGCAGCAGGCGCAGGCGGCCGGCGCCCACCGACTGGCGGATGATGCGGTCGCGGCCCTGCGCGTTCCATGCGTGCACCACCAGGGTCACCACGTTGGTCGTCGAGCCGTCGGTGTTGAGCACCGTCACCTCGTGGTCGAGGAGGTAGGCCACGTCGGCGCCGGAGAGCTGCTGGAGGCCGCTGCGCGCGCGCCACAACGCCTCGAGCCGCGCCTCGTCGGGCAGGTCCGCCATCCACTCGCCGCGCGTCTCGGGCGAGAGGAAGTCCACCCGGTTGGCCAGGGCCTCGTTCTCCGGGTTCAGCTCCACCGAGCGCCTCCACAGGGCGATGGCGCTGGCCGTGTCCCCGCGCTCGTAGGCGAGGTCACCGCGGCGGCTCTTGGGCACCGAGGCCTCGGGCGAGAGCGCGTCGGCCGCGAGCAGCGCCGCGTCGGCGGCCTTCACGTCACCCAGGCGCCGCTCGGTCTCGGCGAGCAACATCCACGTGGTGTAGTCGGTCGGCCAGGCCTCGACGCGGGCGCGCTGGTAGCGGCGCGCCTCGCGGTAGTCGGCGGCGTCGAAGGCGAGCTCGGCCTCGCGGCGCAGCGCCTCGGGGTGACCGGGCAGCTCGGCGAGCACGGCGTCGACCACCTCGAGGGCCTCGTCGCGGTGGCCATGGCGCGAGAGGGTGCGCGAGCGCTCGATGTCCTCTTCGGGCGTGCTGCCGAAGCGCGCGGCCCGTTCCGTCGAGGTGCGCAGCTCGTCCTCCGTCCAGCCCTCGGCGCGCCAGGCGTCGATGAGCAGGTCCCACACCTCGTGGAGCTGGGGCTTCTCCTTTTGTAGCTGCACCAGGCGCGCGCGGGCCTTCTGCTTGAGCCCCTGCTGCTGGTGGAAGCGGGCCTGGCGCAGGCGGATGAAGGGGAGCTCGTCGCCCACCTCGGTGTCGAGGGCCGCGAGGAGATCCGCGGTGCGCCCGCGCTCCTGGTTGTACCAGAGGGCGTCGACCAGCCAGGCGCGCATCACCAGCGAGCGGGGCAGCTTCGCCACCGCGGCGTCGGCGGCCTTCACCGTGCTCGCGCCGCCCGCGCCGAGGTGCGTCCAGCCCACGAGGTGCGAGAGCTGCCGCGCCGGCATGGCCGCGAGGTCCTGCGCGCGCAGGGCCAGCGACGCCTCGAGCGTGGGCTTGAAGAGCGGGCCGTCGAAGCCCGTGACGCGGGCCGAGAGCGACCACAGGCCCTCGCGGTGCGCCGACTTGATCAACACCGTGTGCGTGCCCTTCGCGAGCTGGAGCGGGATGACCAGGTGATCCATCACCTGCCGCTCGAGCTGCGCGGCGGAGAACACGAGGCGGCCGTCGACCCACACCTTGAGCGGGTCGGTGGAGGTCAGGCGCAGCGCGTGGGCGCCCTCGAGGTCGGTGGTGAAGCTCCCCTGGGCAAAGGCGGCGGACCAGCGCGCGGGGGTCATGAGCTGCAGGAGGTCGTAGCGGCCGCGGCCGTCCCTGGGCACGCGGGTGCGCCAGGTGAGCGGGCCGGCGCGGCCTTCGTAGGTCTCGGTGAGGCCGGGGCGGAGCTCCGGCGCGAGCTCGAGGTCGAAGCCCTTGCCCTGGTCGTTGTCCCAGGTGCCGACGAAGGCGAACTCGAGCTGCCCGGGGATGGAGGCGATGGCGGCGTCGCGGCCGGCGAGGTCGCCCTCGGCGTTGAGCATCATCGCCAGGTGCGAGGCGGCGATGGCGCGCACCTCGGGGTTGGGGTGGCCTTCGGTGAGCCCGCGGTAGAGCTCGCGCACCACGGCGCGCTCGGCCCAGGTGAACTCGGTGGCCGCGAGCAGGTGGAGGTGCATCACCGCGGCGTCGTCGCCGGTGTCCTGCAGCGCGGCCACGAGGTGCTTCACCACGTCGGCGTCACGGGCCTCGAGCTGCGCGAGGCGGGCGGCGAGCTCGTGGAAGAGGGCCGTGCTCGGTCCCGCGGCCTGCGCGTCGGCGAGGGCGCTGCGGAGCTGATCCGGCGTCTGCGCCCGGTAGAAGGCCTCGGCCGCCAGGGTGAGCTTCGCCTCGTCGGTGGCGGTGGCGCGGGTGAGGGTGGGCGCGAAGGTGGCGCAGCCGGCGAGGAGCACGGCCGCGAGGAGCACGGACAGGGAACGCATGAGCGGCGATATAGCCCATGGGGAAGGGGCGCGCGGGGCCGGGAACGGCGGCGGAATGAGAGAGATGGTGGGGTGTTCGGGAAAGCCAACGGCGCAGGGAGGAGCGGCAGGGGTGACGTGCGCGGGCGCACTGCGCCACCCGTGCAGCCCGCGGCGCCGACGGTGGTTGACGCGCGCGTGCAGGCTTCGGGCTCGGATTCGCAACACTGACGGACTCGGTGGTGGTGCCCACCCCCACGGAGTCCGTCAGAGTGTCCGTGGCGCGACGAAGCCTGCAGCCGCGAGTACCGCGCGCTCGAAGTGAGGGGCTCACCCGCATCGAGCACGGCCCCCGTCGCCCATCACCCCTCGCGGTCCCCCGGGCTGCTTCTGTTTCCCGCGCCTACGGACACGCCCCCGCGCGCCACGTGCCATCCCCCAGCGTGTACGCACTCACCGCGACGCTCGACGCCGCCGGGCCGAGCAGCTCGCCCGAGCCCACCGCGCACACCAGCGACCCGAAGAACCCGCACACCTCTCCGTGCCGCAACCACGCGTGCCACGTCGGCGTCGCCACCGACGCCTTGCAGGTCCCCACCACCGGCCCCGCGCTCATCACGCCCCCGTCGATGATGACCGTCGCGCTCCCGGCATCGAGCACCTCCACCACCGGCGCCACCACCTCAGCCTCGAGCAGCCCGAAGAACCGCGCCGCCTCGAGCGCCCCACACACCTCCGCGTTGCGCACGAAGGCCCCCGTCGATCCGCACCCGCTCGACGTCTTCACCGGCACCGCGTGGCCGAAGCCCGACAACGTCACCACCTGCACCCGCAGCTCGCCGTCGCGGCGGTGCTCCTCGCTCTTCACCTGGCCCACCGTCTCGCTGCGCTCCGACACCGCGTCGATGCCGTTGAGCGCGGTCCACTGCTCCGCCAGCTCGCGCGCCATCGACGGGCTCACCGTGGTGTCCGCCGAGCCCGCCCACACCTGCACCCGTGGCGCGCCCGCCGGCGTCACCGGCCACTGCGCCTGCGCCCGCGAGGCCCACGTCTGCGCGCTGAGGTCCACGCCGGCCTGGCACTTCAGCCCCTCGGTCATCGTCGTGGCGCAGCCGGCCGGCACGCCCGCGAAGAGGCTGCCCGCCGAAAACACGTCAGGCGAAGACGCCAGCAACGCCGCCGTCATCGCCGCGCCCGCCGAGAGCCCGGTGACGAACACCCTTCGGCGATCCACCGCGTAGCGCCGCAGCACCCAGTCCACGCCGCCCACCACGCTCGCCGATTCACCCTGGCCTCGGCTCGCGTGGCCCGGCTCGAACCACCGGAAGCACCCGCTCGCCGCCGACGCCTGCGCGTACAGCACGTAGAACCCATACCGCTCGGCCAACGCGTTCCACCCCACCTGCTGGTAGTCCGCCACGGTCTGCGCGCAGCCATGCAGCGCCACCACCAGGCCCGCCCCGGCCTTCGGCGCGCTCGGCGCGTACAAGAACAGCCGCAGCGCCCCCGGGTTCGCCCCGAAGTCCGTCACCTCCAGGGCCTCCCGCTCCAGCACCGCCGCCGCTGAAGGGGCCAATTCCCCGGTCGCCTGCTCCACCCCGCACCCCGCCACCGCCAGCATCAACACCCACGCGTTTCGCATGGCCTCCAGCTACGGTTTCCAGCCCCCCGCCGCCACTCGGCGCACTGCGTCATGAGGTATGCAATCTTCATGACATCGCTTTGTAACCATCATGAAACACAGACCCATTTGTCATTTTTGCTGCATTGCAGCATGAAGGGGCGAGTGACTACGCAGCGCGTCGAGAAACGAAAGGCCACGACCCTCCGGGGGCAGCACACCAGGGGGGTTCTCCTGCAGGCGGCCGAGGAGGTCTTCGGGCGCCGGGGGTTCCTGTCCGCGAGCGTGGGGGAAATCACCCAGCGGGCCGGGGTGGCGACGGGCACCTTCTACGTGCACTTCGCGAACAAGGAGACGGTGTTCCTGGAGCTGGTGGAGGCCCTGGGGCAGCGGCTGGAGAACTTCATCGTGGAGCGGGTGGCGCACCACGGCGCGCGGCTGTCACGGCAGCGGGCGGTGCTCACGGCGTTCTTCGAGTTCGTCACCGCGCACCCGCACCTCTACCGCATGGTGCGCCAGTCGGACTTCGTCGACGAGACGGTGTACCGCGCGTACTACCAGCGCATCGCCGGGGCCTACGCGAAGGTGCTGGCCGAGGCCATGGCCCAGGGCGAGGTGTCGCGCTTCAAGCCCGAGGTGCTGGCGTACATCCTCATGGGGGTGGCGGACCTGGTGGGGCTGCGCTTCGTGGTGTGGGAAACGGAGCCGAAGCCGGCCCACGACTCGTTCCTCGAGGACGTGGTGGCCTTCGTCGAAGCGGGCCTGCAGCGCGTGGGTCCCGCCATCTCGTGAGTGCATGCCCGCGTGGGCCGTGGATAGATGCGCGCCATGCGTGTTCTCTGCCTCGCGCTTCTCTCGTTGAGCACCCTCGGGTGCCGTCACCACTTCCCCCTTCCGTACTCCGCGGCCCAGCTGCGCACCGACTCGACCCGGTGGCCGGGCGACGCGTTGGTGCACTACCTGGGGCAACCCAACGCCGACGTGGCGGTCTGCGCCGCCAGCGGTGACGAGCAGGCGCTCTTGCGCGCCGACGACGAGCTGGTGGGGCCCTTCGTCACCTCGCTGGAGAAGCCCACCCTGGCGCCCGAGCGCTGGCAGGCCTGCGCCACGCGGCTGGTGCCCACGCTGCCGCTCGCCTCGCGGGAGTTGTTCCTCGAGAAGCTCGCGCGCCTGGTGCTCGCGCTGCTCGACGACGCCACGGGGGCCTCGCGGCTCATCGCGGCCCACGAGGTGCTCGTCACCCGGCCGCGCGACCCGTCGCCCGCGCTGGAGTCGCTCACCCGGCAGTTGGCCGGTTACCCGCGCCAGAAGCTGCCGCCCACCTTGCCCCCGGTGTTCGACGCGTTGATGAGCACGCTGGAGCTGGAGCACGGGCAGTTCCAGGGCCGCGCGTTGACCCAGGCGGACATCGAGAACACGCAGGACGACGCGATGTTGACGCGCATGGGCGCGCGCCTGCCCAACGAGGCCCTGCGGCTCGCGGCGCGGCACCGGCTGGTGCAGCTGCGCATCGCCCGGTCCGACTTCCCCGAGGTGAAGGCCCGGGCCGCCGAGGTGGAGATGGCGGTGGTGAACACCGGCCGCTGGGCCCAGGCCGTGGCCACGCTCAAGCTGGAGCGCCCGGGGCTCCCCTTGTCGCTGCCCTTCCTGGGCTACGTGAAGCAGGACCTCGACGCGCAGCTGGTGACCCTCTACGCCCCGGGCCAGGGCGGCCTCGAGGTCACGCCCACGCTCGACTTGAAGCCCACGCTGCGCTTCTCCGTGGGCTGGAGCCGGCCGCTGCCGCTGTGCCTGGGGCCCAGCGCGATGATCGTCGAGCCCTGCATCGACGCCCGCGACGTGGAGCTGGGCAACGCGTTGGTCTCGCTGGACAAGGAGGGCGTGCTCCGGCTGCCGGATCGCCTCGCGATGAAGGACGCCTTCGAGCTGGCCCGCGGGGGCAGCGGCATGGTGGTGCCGGTGCGCCTGGGCGGTCAGCTGGTCACCACCCTGCAGGTGCCGCTGCGCTTCCTCGCGCCGGCGTCGTACTTCTTCGCGCCGCACCAGGGCGAGCGCGGGCCGGCGTTGAACGTGGTGGTGCAGCCCACCGACGCGGCGCTGCTCTTCGACGCGGTGAGCGAGACCTCGGTGCGGCGCCAGGCCATCTACCCGCGCGACGCGCAGGCCGGCTTCTTCGAGTTCGGCAGCCGCGGCGGCAATGGCTACGCGGGCCAGTCGGGGCGTGACGGCTACGCCGGTGCGCGCGGCTACAACGGCAACAGCGCGAGCTGCCCGTACACCGCGGGCCAGCAGGGCGGGCGCGGTGGCGACGGCGGGCGCGGTGGCGACGGCGGCCCCGGCGGTGCGGGTGGCCCCGGCGGCGTGGTGAACGTCGAGCTGCGCTGCGGCGGGCATTGCCCGGCGGACGAGGCGCTGGTGCGGCAGGTGGTGCGCTCGCGCGGCGGGCAGGGCGGCGCCGGCGGCACCGGCGGGCGCGGTGGCTCGGGCGGCGAAGGGGGCAGCGGCGGCAGCGGCATGAGCTGCACCACCAGCGGCGGCAGCAGCAACTACCTCTCGAGCGGCTCGTCGGGCCAGCGCGGCTCTGACGGGTACCGCGGGCGCGACGGCTACAACGGGCCGGACGGCGCCGATGGCCCGGTGCAGTTCAGCGTGCACTGATCAGCGGTTCACTTCACGAAGCGCATGGTCGAGCGGGTCAGCACCCCGCCTTCGTGCGTCTTCACCTCGGCCCGGGCGCTCGTCCACCCCGGGCGGCTCTCGGGCGGGAAGGTCACGCGCCGGGCGATGCCCGCCTCGAGGCAGGCGCGCACCGTGGCCGTGACGTCCTCGGGCACGAAGGTCGGCTTCTCCACCACCACCGCGTCGGCCTCCACGCTCACCTGGTAGTGCACGGCCATCGGCGGGGCGCCGCACTTCTGCATCAGCGCGTGCACCTCGGTGGGCTCGGGCAGCGCGCCGGGCTTCTTCTCGAGGTGCATCAGCTCGGGCAACGAGAAGAAGACGCGCATCGCCGGCGCGGTGAGGTTGACGTCGTCGAGGACCTGGGCCTGCAGGTCGTGGTCGAGGCAACGCTCGAAGGGTGAGCGCCTGGTGACGTCGCGCAGCACGCGGGCCCGGGCGCCGTCCTTCTCTTTCGTCAGCTTCAAGTCGGCGGCGAAGAGCTGCTCGTCGGCGGTCCAGGCGATGACGCGGTGGGTGCAGTTCTCCACGGTGACCAGGGCGAAGTGCTTGAGCTCCGGGGTCAGGCCGCCCTCGAAGACGGGCAGGTCCTCCACGGCCGCGCGCTCGGCCGGCGAGACCTGCTCGACGGCGGTGGCTTCTTCGGGGCGCGGGCCGCGGCTGGGCGCGTGGGCCTGGTTCATCACCACCTCGGTGGGGTTCGAGGGGGTCGTGTCAGGGCGGGGGGCCGACGGGGGCGTGGTGAACCAGACCGCGGCGCCGAGCACGGCGTCGACCACGAAGAGGATCGCTGCGAGGCGGATCATGGTGCCATGTGAGCACCGCTCGCGCCCTTCCGCACGGGGCGTTGCGTTACGACGGCCCTGACTTCGCGCGCGAGAAACGGCCACGGGAATCTTCCTTGTTGTTCACCGCAGCGCGCCCCAAGGTGCGCCCATGCGTGCTCTGGCCCTGTGGGCATCGGTGGTGGTGGCGGTCGGTTTCTCGGCGTGTGGAGGCGAGGCGTGCTCGGCGGCGAGTTGCCCCACCGGGTGCTGTGACGTCGCCGGGAAATGCGAGACGGGCACCACGCTGGCGGCCTGCGGCCTCGGCGGGGTGAGCTGCAACGTGTGCACCTTCACCCAGCAGTGCACGCTCGGGGCCTGCGTCGGCGGGACGACGTCGGGCACCGGCGGCGGGGCCGGCGGCACGGGTGGCGGTACCGGTGGCGGCTACGGCACGTGCCAAGGGGGGGGCTCCTTCTTGCCGAGCCTGAACGTCATGCCGGAAGTGGCGACGATGCCCTCGGCTGACTCGCTGGAGTTGAGCGCGGACATCAGGCACGCGGAGCGCACCGTGAACTTCGTGCTCGAGTCGGGCCCGGGGCGGCTGGTCTCGACGGGCATCTCTTCGGCCACGTACTTCTCGCCGTCGGGCAACGCGAGCGCCCGGGTGCGCGCGGAGTGGCTCTGTAGCTCGGGCTTCGCGAAGTACATCGACATCACGACCTCGTTCTCGGCGCAGCCCTTCATGGTCGTGCCCATCACCTACTCGTCGGACCCCTATGCGTTGGCGCTCGGCTCCGAGCAGACCTTCGCCGGCATCCGCGCTCTCTCGACGGGCGCCAACGTCCGGGGCGTGAGCGGGGTCGAGTGGTTCGCCTGGCCGTCGGGGTCCTTCACCGGCCCGCAGCTGCGCGTCGATGCCGCGGTCAAGCGGGTCTACGCGCGAGAGACGGGCAGCAACATCTGGGCGACCCGCGTGGTGGAGGGCAGCAACACCACCTTGCCGTCCATCTCGGTGACGCCGGCCGTTTCCACCGTCTCGCGGGGCGGCGTGGTGCAGTTGACCGCCTTCGTGTCCACCGGCGAGAGCGTGGCGTGGTCGGTGGCGGATCCCCTGGGCAGCACCGGCACGGTGAACCAGTCGGGCACGTACACCGCGCCCTCGACGCCGGGCATCTACGTGGTGTCGGTGGGCGTCGGCACCCGCTTCGCCGCGGCGACCCTCATCGTCCAGTGAGGCACGCGGGCGGCTGGCTGGCGCTGGCCGCGCTCGTCTTCTTCCCCTTCGCCACCGACAACTTCGAGCTCCCCCACCAGCTGGTGCTCGCGCTCGGCGCGGTGGTGCTCTCGTATGCGGCGCCGCGCTTCGTCGTGCCCCGTCCGTGGCTGGGGGTGGTGGCGCTGCTGGGCTCGGCCGCGGTGATCAGCACCGTGACCTCCGTCTCGTGGTCGCTCTCGCTGCCCGGGTTGATCAGCCTCGTCACCGTCGGCGCGTTCTCCCTGGTGGCGGTGCCGCTCGACGCGAGTCTCCGCCGCGACGTGTTGGTGCCCGTGCTGTGGACCACCGTGCCCCTCGCGCTGTGGGCGCTGGTGCAGGGCGTCGGTCTCGACCCGTTCGTGTGGGGCGACGCGGCGCGGTGGTGCGGCGGCCTGCGCCCCTTCGCCACGCTCGGTCACCCCACGCAGCTGGGCGTGTGGATGGCGATGATCACCGTGCTCTGTCTCGAGCACGCCCGCGCCTCGGGGAAGTGGAGCGGGTGGGTGCTGGCCGCCATCGCCGCGCTGACCTGCGTGGTCACCCTCTCGCGGGCGGGGTGGCTGGCGTTGGCCGTGGGCGTGGTCAGCTGGCTGCTGCTCTCGGGCGTGCGGCCCACGCGCCGGCACGTGCTCTTCACGCTCCCGCTCGTGGCCGTGGTGGGCCTCGTCGCCGGGCCGGCCGCGCTGCTCGAGCGGCTCACGCACTTCTTCGTCGCGCCTACCCGGGTGCAGCTGTGGGGCACCGCGTGGGCCGGCTTTCGCGCGCACCCGTGGCTCGGCTGGGGCTTCGACACCTTCGTGCTGGTGGACCAGCAACTGCGTCACCCCGACGCCTGGCGCTACGAGTGGGGCGGCACCGCCGGGCACGCCCACTCGCTGGTGCCGCAGACCTTCGCCACCCAGGGGCTGTTGGGCGTCGCGGTGCTGCTGGGCTGCGTCGTCCTCGTCGTCCGCGCGTGGCGTGCCCAGCCGGTGCGCGACGCGGGGCTCGTGGGCGCGGTGCTGGCGCTGGGCGCCGCGTCCATGGTCGCCTTCTCCGGCGTGCTGGTGATGGCCCTGGGCGCGTGCTGCCTGGCGCTCTCCGTGGAGCGCAAGCCCGTCGCGCTGCCCGGCTGGGCGCCGCTGGCGACCCTCGTGCCGCTCGCGCTGACGGGCTCGATGTTCGCCGCGTCGGTCTGCGTGTACCGGGCCCAGGCACGCGATGACGAGCAGTGGTTCCGCGCGGCCGAGCACCTCGAGCCCTGGCGCGGTCCGTGGTGGGCGCTCCACGGCGAATGGCTCGAGCAACGCGGCGCGCTGCCGCAGAGCCTCGCCGCGTACACCCGCGCGACGGAGGTCCTGCCCGGGGCCGCGGTGTTCGAGGCCAACGTGGGCCGCGTGCAGGCGAAGCTCGGCGACGCCGCGAAGTCACTGGCCGCCTTCGAGCGGGCCCGGCGCCACGCCCCGCTGGACGCGCGCATCGCACTGGACGCCGCCGAGGCCAGCTTCCGGCTCCACGACGAGGTGCTGGTGGAGCGCACCCTGCTCTCGGTGCTCGGGCTGTACCCGACCGACGCGCCCGCGTGGTTGCTGCTGGCGCGGTTGCGGTTGCAGCAGGGCCGGGCCCTCGAGGCGCGCGCCGCCCTGGAGGCTGCCGTCAAGGGTGACTGGCGCGACTGGCCCGAGGGTCTCGGGGTGGCCACCTCGGCGCTCGCCCAGGTGCTCGCGGCCAGCGGCGACCCGGCGCTCGCGCTCGAGGTGTTGCGCGGCCCCGAGGTGTTCGCCTTGCCCGGCGACGCGTGCGGCGCTCCGAACTTGTTGGCACGGTGACCGGCGCCGAGGGCCCTGAGACCCTCAGGCTGGTGCTCGGGTTGGCGAGCGCGTCATCAAAATTGACGACTGCCCGGCTTGAACTTGACGGTGCCAACATCGTCGTCCCCCGCGAGGCAGCGAAGGGCGCCACCGAAACTTCGCGAGGGCTTCGTCGGGAGTGGGTGGGAAAGCGCCCACTCCAGCGCTCGCGACCTGATCAGCCGGGCCACACCCGTCAGCCAATCGCTCGGAGGCCCTCAGGGAATCCCTGAGTGAGGACGCACGAACTGCGCTGCTCCCCCCGGGAACGCAGGGGGTGCGGTGACCGCCTCGAGCTCCGAGCACGGCCCACGGTACAGGGCTTGCTCAACCTTTGACCCCTTGTTGACCGAGCTCGTGGACTGCCTGCCCATCGCCGTCGTGCTCGTCTCCAAGACGGGTGACATCGACTACCTGAACGCCCGGGCCCAGGCCCTCGTTCGGGACGCGGGGCTGACCAGCACCGACTTCGCGAAATCGATGGTGGCGGCCTCCGGCGAAGGCCACGAGCGGCCCCGGCTGACGGTCAAGGGCCTCGAGGGCGCGCGGACCTTCGGCTACCAGACCACCCTGCTGTCGGGCGGCGCGCGGCTCATCGCCTTCCAGGACATCACCCAGTTCGAGCAGACCCAGGCCGAGCGCAACCGGCTGCTGCAGTTGGCGAGCATCAGCGAGGTGATGCCCGCGGTGCTCCACGAGCTGAAGAACCCGCTGGCGAGCATCGCCCTGGCCATGGAGTTGCTCATCGAAGACTCGCCGGAAGATCAGCGCGAGCGGCTGCACGGCATCTTGAGCGAGGTGCGCAGGCTGAGCCTGACCCTCGACGGGCTGGGGCGCTTTCGCCACGAGGTGCGCAGCACGCGGCACCACGCCATCGACCTCGCCCTGCGCGAGGCCTTCGCGTTGCTCGAGCCCCAGGCGGCGGCGCGCGGCATCATCGCGAAGCTCGACGTGCACGACATGCCGCTGCTGCCCTTCGAGCCGGCGGCGGTGCGCGCGGTGCTCTTCAACCTGATGACCAACGCCATTCACGCCTGCACCGCCGGGCAACGCATCGAGGCCCACGCGCACTTCGACCGCGATGCCTCGGCGATGACCCTCCGCGTGGCCGACACCGGCGCGGGCATGACCACCGAGGTCCAGCAGCGGTGCACCGAGCTGTTCTTCACCACCAAGTCGCGCGGCTCGGGCATCGGCCTCGCGTTGTGCGCCGGCGTGGCCGAAGCCGTGGCGGGCACGTTGACGGTCGATTCTGCCCCCGCCCAGGGCACCCGCATCACCCTGACTTTCCCCATCACCCCGGGAGTTTCCGATGTCTCGAACTGAGGACTTGAACCGCGTCTTGCGCTCGATCCAGGCAGGTACGCCGGAGATCGAAGCGAGCGCGCTGATCTCTGAAGATGGCCTGATGATCGCCAGCGCGCTCCCCCAGCACGTCGACGAGATGCGCGTGGCCGGCATGAGCTCCACGCTCTTGAGCCTGGGCCAGCGCGCCGCCACCGAGCTGCAGCGCGGGCACCTCGAGCAGGTGCTGATCCGCGGCAAGGACGGCTACGTGGTGATGGTGGGCGCGGCGTCGGGCACCATGTTGCTGGTGCTCGCCACGCACGACGCGAAGCTGGGCCTCATCTTTCTCGACATGAACAAGGCCGTGAAAGACATCTCGAAGATCCTCTGAAAGCGAGCGCGCCATGTCCTCCATCGTCTTGTTCGACAGTCCGAATCACCGCAACGTGCTCCTCGAAGAGTCGCAGGCCGGCGACACCGCGGTGCAGTCCAACCAGCACCTGATCATCCACGAGAAGGGGGGCATGATCCTCGACCCGGGCGGGCACAAGGTCTACGCCAAGGTCCTCTCGGACACGATGTCGCAGCTGGGCGGCGGCAAGCTCGAGTACGTCTTCCTCTCGCACCAGGACCCGGACATCGTGGCCGCGGTGAACGGCTGGCTGATGACCACCGACGCCATCGGCTACGCCTCGAACCTGTGGCTGCGCTTCATCCCCCACTTCGGGCTGGATCGCCTCGTCACCCACCGGCTCAAGGGCATCCCCGACGGGGGCATGCTGCTCGACCTGCGCGGGCTCCAGCTGGTCATCCTCCCCGCGCACTTCCTCCACTCGCCGGGCAACTTCCAGGTCTACGACCCGGTCTCGAAGATCCTCTACTCGGGTGACCTCGGGGCCTCGCTCAACGACGGCTTCGAGGCGGTGAAGGACTTCGACGCGCACATCCCCTTCATGGAGGGCTTCCACCGGCGGTACATGTCCAGCGGCCGGTCCATGCGCGCCTGGGCGAAGATGGTGCGCCAGCTGGACATCGAGTGCATCGCCCCGCAGCACGGCTGCTACATGAAGGGCCGGCCCATGGTGAATCGCTTCATCGACTGGTGCGAACAGCTCGAGTGTGGCGTCGACCTGCTCGACGACGTCTACCGCGTCCCGGTGGCGTGACATGAGCTCGTCTCCCTCCGGTCACGGCGCGGCGCGCGTGCTCATCGTGGAAGATGAGCCGTTGCTCCTGAAGTCCGTCGTGGCCGGGCTCTCGCGGCTGCCCGGCGTCGAGGTGGTCGGCGTGGGCTCGGTGGCCGCGGCGGTGGCCGAGATCCAGGTGCGGGCGCCGGCCATCGTGATCAGCGACATCGATCTCCCCGACCGCTCGGGCATCGAGCTGCTGGGCGAGCTGGGCGCGCGGGGCCTCAAGCCGCACGTCGTCTTCGTGTCGGCCTACGTCAAGGCGTACCGGGCCCAGATTCCCCCCCACGCCGGCGTCGAAGTGCTGGAGAAGCCCGTGTCCCTGGAGCAGCTGCGCGCGCTCGTCACCCAGTGGGTGGCCACGCCGCCGGCCGCGTCGCCCTTCGGCGTGCCCGACTACCTGCAGCTGGCGTCCATCGGGCGCCACTCGGTGGTGCTCGACGTGACCGGCGAGGCGAGCGGCAAGCTGGTGGTGGTCGAAGGCGAGGCGTGGTCGGCCAGCGACTCCCTGGGCGACGGCATGGCCGCGTTCCGCCGCCTGGCCACCGCGCGCGAGGTGATGGTCAGCTGCCAGACGCTCGTCGGCGAGGCGGGCAAGCGCAACCTCTCGGGCTCGGCCGAGTCGCTGCTGCTGGAATGCGCGCGCCTCAGCGACGAGGCGGGCATGGAGCCCAAGGCCTTCACGGAGCTGGCGCTCGAGCAGCCGGCGCCCGAGGCCCCGGCGAAGACCTTCGACATGCTCTTCGAGGAGGCCGTCGAGGCGTCGTTGAGCAAGCAGTACGCGGTGGCCCTCGAGGCCTTCCGCGCGGCCGGCGTGCTCCGGCCCGAAGACTTGAAGGTGAAGGTGAACGTGGCGCGCCTCGAGAAGATGCTCAAGCCCCAGGGTGATTCATGAAGAACGTCATCGCGGTCGTCAGTCAGAAGGGCGGCTCCGGCAAGACCACGCTGAGCCTCAACCTCGCCGTGGCCTTCGCGGAGAAGGGCAAGCGGGTGCTGCTCGTGGACGTGGACCCGCAGGGCGGCGTGGGCCTCTCGCTGGCGAAGGGAGACGCGGCGCTCGCCGGCATCGCCGAGGTGCTGGCCGGCGCGGCCACCGTCGAGCAGGCGCTGCTGGTCACCAAGATGGAGCGGCTCACGCTGCTGCCCCGTGGCCGCCTCGACCCCATCGACGTGCCGCAGTTCGAGCACGCCCTGGCGCTGCAGCACCGCTTCGCCTCGCTGCTCACCACGCTGCGCCCGCGCTTCGACCTGATCATCGTCGACACCCCGGCCGGGCTGGGGCTGCCCACGCGGGCCGCGCTGGCCGGCGCCGACTTCGCGCTGGTGCCGGTGCAGTCCGAGCCCCTGGGCCTGCGCTCGCTGCAGCAGACGCTGCGGGTCATCGACCACGTGCGCGCCAAGGAGAACCCGCGGCTCTCGCTGCTGGGCATCTTGTTGACCATGGTGGAGCTGAAGCGGGACGCCTCGCGCGAGGTGGCCGAGTCCATGTGGAGCGGCTTCGAGGGGGTGCTCGAGACGATGCTCCCGCGGGCCGAGGTGTTCCTCACCGCGAGCGAGAAGGGGTTGCCGCTGGCCTTCCTCGGAGGCACCCAGCGCCCCGAGGCCCGCCGCTTCGAGTTGCTCGCGTCTGAGCTGGAGTCGTTGATCGCCACCGCCGAGGGAGCCCATGAAGCAGCCGAAGCCAGACCTGAACGCCAACTCCTCTGACGATCTCGAGCAGGCCCGCGCGTTGAGCCGGCGGTTGCAGGGCGGTGCTCCCCGGGGCGCGCCCGCGGCCGAGCCGGGCTACGTCTCGTTCGCCCGCACGCCGCCGCCGGTGCCCGCCGTGCCTCCCGTGCCCCCGGTGGTGGGGCCCGGGGTGCGGCCGGCGACCGCCCACGTGTCGAGGCCCTCGGGCCCGTTGATGAGCCGGCGCGAGCCGCTCAAGGCGCCGAACGTGGGCTTCGGCCCCGACGCGTGGAACGCGCTGCTGGACGCCAGCGTGGCCACGGTGGCCGCGGACACCGCGCTGTTGATGGACCCCGCGGGGTTGATCATCGCCAGCCGCGGCCGGGGCGGTGACGAGCTGGAGGCCGTGGGCGCGCGGCTGATGGTGGCCTTCGAGCAGGCCGACCGCATCGACGGGGAGCGCAGCACCCTCTCCATGTCCATCGAGCTGCACCGGGGCACGCTGCACGGGGTCCGGCTGGCCCAGGCCGACGGCTCGTTCCTCACGCTGGGGCTGTTGATCCCCGCCGGGCTCACCGGCGAGCGCCAGGCCCGGCTGCTCACGCTGTTGGCGGCGGCCGACGCGACCTGACGTCGCCTCCGGGGCACAGCCGGCCTTCGCGAAGTCACAAGGCGCCGGCGCAGGGGGCGCCCGAAAGACGGCCCCGGGTTGCATGAGACCGGTGGCTTGATCGGCCCCGCGGTGACACCGTGCTCCTGCCATGGCCACCACGACGCTCTTTTCGCAGGGCAACCACCGCAACCTGCTGCTCCCCGACTACGGGGAAGGCATCGCGGTGCAGGCCAACCAGCACCTCATCGTCGACGGCGCCGAGGGGATGATCCTCGACCCGGGCGGGCACAAGATCTACTCGCGCGCGCTGGCCGAGACGATGACCCAGCTGGGCGGGGCGAAGCTCAAGCACATCTTCCTCTCGCACCAGGACCCGGACATCGTCGCGGCCATCAACGGCTGGCTGATGACCACCGACGCCACGGCCTGGGCCTCGTCGCTGTGGTCGCGCTTCATTCCGCACTTCGGGCTCGACCGGTTGATGGCCGAGCGGCTCAAGCCCATCCCCGACAAGGGGATGACGATCCAGCTGGGGGCCACGGCGCTGCAGATCATCCCCGCCCACTTCCTGCACTCGGCGGGCAACTTCCACGTCTACGACCCGGTCTCGAAGATCTTCTACTCGGGAGACCTGGGGGCTTCGCTGGGCGCGCCGTCGATGGACGTCACCGACTTCGACGCGCACCTGCCCTACATGGAGGGCTTCCACCGACGCTACATGGCGAGCAACGTGGCCATGAAGGCCTGGGCTTCGCAGGCGCGCGCGCTGGACATCGAGTGCATCGCCCCGCAGCACGGCGCGATGATGCGCGGCAAGGCCATGGCCACGCGGTTCATCGACTGGGTCGACGGCTTCCGCTGTGGGCTCGACTACCTGGGTGACCTGTACAATCTTCCGTAGGCTGACTGGGCGCTGCCGTGGCGTGGGCGGAGCGCCGGCGAGAGGACGACCTGATGCCCCTGCGTGGCCCCGACGCCGCGGTCGAAGCGGCCCTCATCGACCGCACCAACGGCTTGCTCTTTCGGGGCACGGTCGGGTCGAACTTCGGGAACATGGTGGTCGGCCTGCTGCTGCTGGCGAGCAACCCCAGCGCCCGGGTCTCGCCGCTCTCGTGGGCCTGGCTCCTGGGCCTCTACGTCGTCTACGGCACGCGCTCGTGGCTCGCGGTGCGCTTCGCGAAGGAAGCGGCGGCCGACCAGCTCGCGAACGCGGCGCGGTGGCGACGGCGGGCCATCGTCGGCGCGGTGCTCTCGGGGCTGTGGTGGTCGCCGGGCATCGCCTGGCTGTGGTCCCTGGGCACGGGGCAGGACCGGGTGCTGATGGCCATCATCATCGCCGGCTTGCTGGCGGGCGGCACGGCGGTGCTCTCGGCCATTCCCGTGGCGTTCATCGGCTTTGCGTTGCCGGTGTGGTTGGTGACGGTGGGCTGCCTCGCGTCGAGCGCCCAGAACCTGCCTCACTTCGCCGCGGCGCTGGTCTCGGTGGCCCTCTTCCCCATGTTGCTGCGGGCCACGCGCAAGTCGCACGAGGAGGTCGAGCGGTCCATCCGCCTCGGCTTCGAGCAGGCGCGGTTGCTCGAGGAGCTCTCGCTGGCCCGCGACGCGGCGCTGACGGCGGCCGGGGCCCGCAGCGAATTCGTCGCGGTGATGAGCCACGAGCTGCGCACGCCGCTCAACGGCGTCATCGGCCTCACCAGCCTGTTGCTCGACACGCGGCTCGACGCGGAGCAACGCGAGCTGACGCAGGGAACGCGCGATTCGGCGCAGATGTTGTTGGGCCTGCTCAACGGGGTGCTCGACCTGTCGAAGATCGACGCGGGGCACCTGGAGCTGGAGCTCGCCGACTTCTCGTTGCACGAGGAGATGGGCCGGCTGCGGACCCTCTTCGACCTGCGGGGGAAGGAGAAGGCGCTCACCCTGGCGGTGGAGGTGGCGCCCGAGGTGCCCCGGCGGGTGCGCGGCGACTGGTTCCGCCTGCGGCAGGTGCTGGTGAACCTGCTGGGCAACGCGCTCAAGTTCACGGACCGGGGCGGCGTGCGCTGCGTGGTGCGCAACAGCTCGACGGCCGGGGGCCCGCTGCGGCTGCGCTTCGAGGTGCACGACACGGGCATCGGCATGACGGCGGAGCAGCAGGCGCGGGTGGGACAGCCCTTCGTGCAGGCCGACGCCTCGACGGCGCGGCGCTTCGGAGGCACGGGCCTGGGGCTCACCATCTCCAAGCGCCTGGTGTCGCTGATGGGCGGGGAGCTGGGCCTGACGAGCGTCGCCGGCGAGGGCTCGTGCTTCTCGTTCGAGCTGGAGCTCGCCGTGGCCCCGGAGGCGCCGGTGCGGGCGCCGGAAGTGGTGCCCCCGCTCAGCGCCCAGCAGCGGGTGCTGGTGTGCGACGACAACGAGATCAACCTCAAGGTGGCCAGCCGGCTGCTGGAGAAGGGCGGCTACGCGGTGACGCTGTGCCGCAACGGGGCCGAGGCGGTCGCCCGGCTCGAGGCGGAGCGCTTCGTGGCGGTGTTGATGGACCTGCAGATGCCGGTGATGGATGGCTTCGAGGCGTTGGCACGGGTGCGGGGCCCCGGCTCGACGGCGCTCGACGCGGCGGTGCCCTTCATCGCGTTGACCGCGAGCGCGTCGGTGACGGAGCGCGAGGCGTGCGCGCGAGCGGGCTTCGTGGCGTTCCTCACCAAGCCCATCGAGGTGGCCGAGTTGTTGCGCACGGTGAGCGGGGTGTGTCGCGACCGCGCGTGAGGACGGATTCATTCGCTGGCGCGGCGGGCTTCGAGGGGAGGTTTTCGTCTCCTGCGATCGGCAGCGGTCGTCTTGTTGTTTGGGTGCCCGGGGTCGCCCCTATCCCTTCCTTTCCCCCCTGGGGAAAGGGGACCGCTCGGCCGCGGGGGCCAGGCGGGATGCAGAGTCGAATGGGGCAAGGCCTCAATGTGCAGGACCGCTCGCAGCGCAGGACACCGACGCTTCTTCTCGATGGTCTTGGCATGCGCCGGATCCACCGCCCAGGCAGCAACATCTGACTTCCTGTCGTGGCTGCCCAAGGGCAGCACCTGCTGCTTCAGCGCCCCGCGTCGCCGTCCACGAAAGCCGTCGAGGGCCGACGGTGGCTGAACCACCACCGACCGTTCCTGAAGATTGAGGCCTTGCCCCGCCCCGGGGGGCGAGGATGGGAGTGGGGCGACCCTGGGCACCCCAACCCAGAGACGACCTCTGCCGATCGCAGGAGACGAAAACCTCCCCTCGAAGCCCGCACCACCCTCACTGCAGCACGATGAACTCCACCCGCCGGTTCTTCGCCCGGCCCTCCTCGGTCGCGCTCGAGGCGATGGGCTTCGTATGCCCGTAGCCCTTCGCCCCGAGCCGCTTCGGCGCAATCCCCGCCTTCTCCAGGTACACCTTCACGGCCCGGGCGCGGGCGCCAGAGAGCCGCAGGTTGAACCCCGCGCTGCCCTGGGCATCGGTGTGCCCCTCGACGCTCACGTACTTCACCTCGGGGTGGTCCTTCATCACCTTCACCACCTCGTCGAGCAGCGGGAACGAGCGCGCCTGCAGCGTGGCCTTCGCCGTGTCGAAGTACACCGACCCGCGCAGCTCGAGGTGGTCGTCCTTGAGCACCACCTGGGGCGCCTCTTCGACCGGCGCGACGACCGCGGGCACCACCTTCGCCACCACCGGAGCGACCGCCTCGGGCACCACCACCGGCGCCACCGCGACCGCCAGGCACCCGTTCGCCGTCGCCGCGCGCACCAGCGGGCACGCGTCGTCCCCGTTGGCCACGCCATCTCCGTCGGCGTCGAGGCCGGGGCACTGCGCCGGGTCGGGATCCCTGCCGCCGCAGCGCGCGCTCTTCACCCCACCGAACGACGCCCCGAGCACCGCGCGGAACATCGGCGTGCCGGGCGCGTTGCCGAAGCCCGGGCCTCCGATGGCGAACAACTCCCAGTCCTGGAACGCGTAGCGCAGGCCCACCAGCAGCTCCGCGCTCACCGGCTGCGCCGTCAGCGGCACGAAGGTGCGCACCGAGAGCTCCCCGCGCAGCGCGCCGCCCACCGTCGAGGCGCCCGCGTTGATCAACACCCGGCTCCCCACCGCGTCGGTGCTGTCGGCCACCAGCGTCGTGCCCGGCCGCAGGTGCGCGCCCACCTCGGCCGCGATGCGCACCCCCTTGAAGGTGCGCCCCGCACCCGCCAGCACCTGGCCCGAGACCGTCCCCTCGCGCGTCAGCCCCGGCGACGAGCCGAAGGGCAACCCGAGCATCAACGACAACCCGAGGTCGAGCGGCGAACCATTTCGTTCCTGCAGTACCGCCATGCGCCCCTGGAGCCACGGCGTGCCCAGGCTCACCTGCGTGGGCACCGACGACAACACCATGTCCCCCGAGCGGGAGAGCGCCGGCGTCCCGCCCTGGTACAGCACCACCGGCACCGTCGCCCCCACCTCGAGCCACGGCAGCACCGCCACCGCCCCCGAGAGCACCGCCGTCAACCGGTGCTCGACGGGAATGGCCTTGAGCACCCCGTTCTCGAAGTACTTGAGCGGCGCGTACTGGTACCCCAGCGACGCCGCGATGCGGAAGTCCTTCGGGGCGAGCAGGTCCGCGCCACCCACCACCAGCCCGCCGCGGGCCGAGGGGTTGAGCGTCAACTGCTCGAGCTCGAAGTTGCTCATCGCCACCTGCGCCAGCGCCGGCATGGCCAGCACCGTGGCCGCGGCCAGCGCGCGCCGCCGCCGCGAGAAGAAGGCGATGGCCACCAGCGCCAGCACCCCCACCGGCGCCCCCGAGGTGCTGCTGCACCCGATGCCGCCGCCGAAGTCGATGCCCGGCTTCTCGATGACCAGCACCTGGTCCGTGGAGTGGAAGACCTCCGTGCCGTCAGCGCCGACCACGCCGATGGACACCGGGTGCTCGCCGGCCGTCTGCAGCCCCACGTCGAGCGACCAGTGCCCGTTGGCGTCCGACGTGGTGGTGCCCGCCAGCTTGCCGTCGATGTACACGTTGACCGTCGAGTTCGGCGTGGCCTCGCCCTCGAGGTGCGGGTTGTCGGTGCTGGGCGAAGGCGGAGGCGGCGTCACCGTGCCCGTCGCCGTCTGCACCTCGAAGCTCCCGGTGGTGGCGGGGCTCACGTTGCCCGCGGCGTCGCGCGCCGTGGCGGTGACGGTGTGCGTGCCCCCGGCGAGGCCCGAGGTGGGGCAGCTCCAGTGGCCCGACGCGTCGGCGGTGGTCACGCACAGCGGCTGGCCGTCGAGGGTGACGGTGACGGTGCTGCCCGGCTCCGCGGAGCCCTCGACCGTGGGGCTCGCGGTGGTGACGCGCCCGGTGGGGCCGCTGATGACCGGCGCCGCCGGGGTCAGCGAGTCGACGCGGAAGGTGCTGCTCGCGCGCGGGCTCTCGTTGCCCGCGGCGTCGACGCTCATCGCCTCGAGCGTGTGCGGGCCCTGCGCGAGCGGCGACGACGGCCGGCACTCGTAGTGACCGCTGGCGTCGGCCTGCGCGGTGCACACCTGGACGCCGTCCACGAAGAGCTTCACCGTGCTCAGTGGCTCGGCCGTGCCCGAGAGCAACGGCGAGGCGTCCTGCAGCAGCGCGTCCGGCCCGGGCGCGGTGATGGTGGGCGCGAGGGGGGCCAGGCTGTCGATGGTGAAGGTGCGCTCCACCGCGGGGCCCTGGTTGCCGGCCGCGTCGCGTTGCGAGAGCGAGAGCGTCACCGGACCTTCGGGCAACGCCGTGGTGGGGGTGCAGCGCCAGGTGCCGTCAGGCTGCACCAGCGCGGAGCAGACCGGCTGGCCGCCGCGGGTGACGGAGACCGTGGCGCCCGGCTCGCCCGTGCCCGAGAGCTCGGGCGTGGCGTCGGTGAGCAGCGCGCTCGAGGCGGGGCCCGTCCAGGCCGGCGCCGCGGGCAGCGTGAGGTCGATGGTGAAGCGCTGCGTGTCGGCCTGCGTGCCCACGAAGCCGTGCACGTCGACGATGACCGCGCTCAAGGTGTGCGTCGCTTCCGGGAGCGTGACCGCGCAGGACCACGTGCCGTCAGCCTGGATGACCGCGTCGCACACCGTCGCGCCGCCCTCGGTGACGTGCACCGTGTTGCCCGCTTCGGAGCTGGGCGCCGTCCCCGACACCGTCACCTGGCCCGAGCCGAGGACCGCGTCTTCGGCCGGCAGGGTGATGCTCGGCGCAGGGATCACCGGGCGCACCGAGAGGGTCACCGTGACCTGGTGCTGGCCGGCGCTGTTGGTGGCCGTCTCGGTGACCTGGAAGGTACCCGCGGCCGTCGGCGTGCCCGAGAGCACCGCGCCGCTGAGCGAGAGCCCGGCCGGCAGCCCGGTGGTGGTGAAGGCGATGGTGGGCGAACCGGTGGCCGTCAGGGTGAAGGTGAAGGCGCCCCCGACGACCGCGTACGCCTGCAGCGCGTTGGTGATGACCGGCGTGCTGCGCGCGGTGATGACCAGCGTCTGGGTGCTGGTGCCCGCGGCGTTCGTGGCGTGCAGCGTCACCGACGTCGTCCCCTCGGCAGGGGGCGTGCCCGAGAGCACCCCGGTCGCCGCGTCGAAGCTCAGCCACGAGGGCAGGGCATCGGTGGAGAAGGTCAGCGGGCCCGTGCCGCTGGAGGTGAGCGTGTAGCTGAAGGGCGCCCCCACCACGGCCGCGGTGGCGAGCACGGAGGTGATGCTCGGCGTGGTGCGGACCGTGAGCACCAGCGTCTTGCTGTCGCTCCCGGCGGCGTTGCTCGAGCCCAGCGCGACGTTGAAGGTCCCGTCGGCCGTGGGCGTGCCGGAGAGGACGCCGGTGGCCGCGTTGAACGAGGCCCACGCGGGGAGGTTGGTCGCGGTGAGCGTCACCGGGGCCGTGCCGCTCGCGGTGAGCGTGTAGCTGAAGGGCTGGCCGACCACGCCCGAGGCGGTGAGCGCGGAGGTGATGGCCGTGGTGGTGCGCACGGTGAGCACCAGGGTCTTGCTGTCGCTCCCGGCCGCGTTGCTCGAGCCGAGCGCGACGTTGAAGGTGCCGTCGGCCGTCGGCGTGCCGGAGAGGGCGCCGGTGGCCGCGTTGAACGAGGCCCACGCGGGGAGGCTGGTCGCGGTGAGGGTCAACGGCGCGGTTCCGCTCGAGGTGAGCGTGTAGTTGAAGGCCTGGCCGACCACGCCGCTCGCGGTGAGCGCCGAGGTGATGGCCGGCACGGTGCGCACCGTGAGCACCAGGGTCTTGCTGTCGGTGGCCGCGGTGTTGCTCGCGCCGAGCGCGACGTTGAAGGCACCGTCAGCGGTGGGCGTCCCCGAGAGGACGCCGGTCGCCGCGTTGAACGAGGCCCACGCGGGGAGGCTGGTCGCGCTGAGCGTGAGCGGCGCGGTGCCGCTGGCGGTCAGGGTGTAGCTGAAGGCCTGGCCGACCACGCCGCTCGCGGTGAGCGCCGAGGTGATGGCCGCGCCGGTGCGAATGGTGAGCACCAGGGTCTTCGCGTCCGAGCCCGCGGCGTTGCTCGAGCCGAGCGCGACGTTGAAGGTGCCGTCCGCGGTGGGCGTGCCGGAGATGACGCCGGTGGCCGCGTTGAACGAGGCCCACGCGGGCAGGCTGGTCGCGGAGAGCGTCAACGGCGCCGTGCCGCTCGAGGTGAGCGTGTAGCTGAAGGCCTGGCCCACCACGCCGCTCGCGGTGAGCGCGGAGGTGATGGCCGGCACGGTGCGCACGGTGATCACCAGGGTCTTGCCGTCGGAGCCCGCGGCGTTGCTCGCGCCGAGCGAGATGCTGAAGGTCCCCTCGGCAGTGGGGGTGCCCGAGAGCACGCCGCTGCCGGCGTTGAACGAGGCCCAGCCGGGGAGGCTGGTGGCGGAGAGCGTCAGCGGCGCCGAACCGCTCGCGGTCAGGGTGTAGCTGAAGGCCTGGCCCACGACGCCGGTGGCCACGAGCGCGGAGGTGATGGCGGCCGGCTGCGGCACATCGATGACCAGCACCTGGCTGTCACTGCCCAGGGCGTTGGTCGCGCCGAGGGTGACGTTGGTGAGGCCGGTGGCGTTGGGCGTGCCGGAGATGACGCCCGTGGTGGCGTTGAAGCTGGCCCACGCGGGCAGGCCGCTGGCGCTGAAGGTCATCGGCACCTGGCCGCTGGCGGTCAGGGTGTAGCTGAAGGGCACGGTGAGGGCGCCCGGGGCGGTGAGCGCGCTGGTGATGACCGGCGGGGTGGGCGTGGGCGGCGGCGCGGCGATGGTGATGGTCAGCGTCCTGCTGTCGCTGCCCACGCCGTTGCTGGCGCCCATGGTGACGGTGAAGCTGCCCGCCGCGGGGGGCGTGCCCGAGAGCAGCCCGGTGGCGGCGTCGAAGGTGGCCCAGGCCGGCAGCCCGGTCATGGTGCGGGTGATGGGGGCGCTGCCTTCGGCGGTCAGCGAGTAGCTGAAGGCCTGGCCCGCGGTGCCGCTCGCGGCGAGGCCGCTGGTGATGACCGCGGGGCCGGCGATGGTGAGGATCAACGACTGCTGGCTGAAGCCCACGCCGTTGGTGGCCCGGAGGCCGATGGACACCGTGCCCGCGCTGGTGGGCGTGCCGGAGATGACGTGCGTGGCCGCGTTGTACGAGGCCCAGGCCGGGAGCGACGAGACGCTGTAGGTGATGGTCGCGGTGCCGGTCGCGGTCAGGGTGTACGTCCACGGCGTGCCCACGGTGGCCGCCGAGGCCAACGCCGAGGTGATGACCGGCGCGCCGCCCACCGAGATGGCCAGTACCTTGTAGTCGGAGCCGTAGGGGTTGGTGGCGATGACCGGCACGTTGAACACGCCGTCCGCGCCCGCCGCGCCGGTGAACGCGCCGGTGGTGGAGTTGAAGTACACCAACCCCGGCAGGTTGCTCACGTTGAAGGAGATGGTCGCGTCGCCGGTGGCGGTGACGATGACCGCCGGGGTCGAGGACTGCCACGCGGTGCCGGTGGGCACGATGAAGGTGGTCGCCGAGGTGATGGTGGGCGCGAGGCCCGCGGTGATCAGCAACGGCAGCGTCGCCGTGCCGTTGACGTCGGTGGCCGAGAGGTTGACGGTGAAGGTGCCGCCCGCGGGCGGCGTGCCCGAGAGCACGCCCGTCGCCGCGTCGAAGCTCAGCCAGCCGGGCAGGTTCGTCGCCCCCAGGGCGATGGGCGCGGTGCCGATGGCCGTCACGGTGTAGCTGAAGGGGCGCCCCACCGCGGCCGCCGCCGTCGCGGGGCTGGTGATGGCGATGGCGTTGGCGGTGAACGTCGCGGTGAGCGTCTGCCCGGCCGCGGCGTTGAAGGTGCAGGCCGCGGTGCCGGTGCAGGTGCCGCCGCTCCAGCCGGCGAAGACCGAGCCCGAAGCCGGCACCGCCTGCAGGGTGACCTGGGTGCCGTTGGCGAAGGTGGCGCTGGTGGTGGTGCAGCCGCTGCCGCAGGTCAGGCCCGCGGGGCTCGAGACGATGGAGCCGCTGCCCGCGCCCGCGCGGTTGACGGTGACGCTCACCACCGAGCCGGCGATGGTGTCGTCGTCGCCGCTGCCGTTGTCGAGGCTGTAGCGCTCGACGGTGCCCACCGGCGCCGTGGCCAGGGAGGTGAAGCTGAGCACCCCGGTGCCCGAGCCGGCGATGACGTCCGCCTCGAAGGTCCAGGTGACGCTCTTGCCCGCGGGGATGGTGGCGTTGGTGTTGAGCGCGCCGCTGCCGGCGGCCAGGGCGCACGAGGCGCCGGCCTGGGCGGTGCACGTCCACGCGAGGTTGCTCAGCTGCGCCGGGGTGTTGGTGGTGATGCCCGCGGCTGTGGCCGTGGCGCTGCCGTCGTTGCGCACGGTGATGGACCACGTGTTGTGCTGGCCCCAGGCGACGCTGGAGGCGGCGTCGACCACGGTGGTGACCAGGTCGACGTACTGGGTGGTGCCGCCGGTGGTGACGTTGGTGCTGACCAGCGGCCCGGTGAGCGCCTGGTCCTGGTTCGACTGGCTGAAGTACCACCCGTGGCGGATGACGCCCGTCGCGGTGGCGTCGGCGCGCACGGTGATCTTGATCAACTGCGAGCCGCCCGCGGGCACGGCGCCGAGATCACACACCACCGTGCCGCGCGTGCCGACCACGGGCAGCGTGCAGGTCACCCCCGGCGTGTCGATGGAACGGAAGGTGACGCCCGCGGGGAGGTACGCGGTCATGCGGGTGCCGGTGGTGGTGGTCGTGCCGCCGTTGAGCACCCGGTAGGCGTACTGGAAGTCGGTGCCCGCCTCGACGCTGTCGGGGCCGCTGCCGTAGACCACCAGCCCGGGGATGCTCGAGCCGAAGGCGTCGACGATGGCCTCGCCCCAGTGTCCACCGGGCGCGCAGCCGCCGGCGATGATGGTCGCGCTCAGGGTGTCACCGATGCTCACCGCGTTCCGCGCCAGCGGCAGGTCGAAGAGCAGCCAGTCGGTGAAGACGATGGTGCCCGCGGCGTTCGACTGCCACGGCACGCCGGCCTCGTTCGAGAAGTTGAAGCGGCTGGTGAGCGTGGTGCCCTTGGTGACGTTGGCCACCGACACGAAATAGAACGGCTGCTCGATGACCGTGTGTCCCGGGTTCTGCAGCACCGGGAGCACGGTGAAGCGCACGTGCACCAGGCCATCGGCCGGGTCGATGTCGGCCGTGGTCACCACCGAGGACTGGGTGATCTTGTTGGCGTTGTTGTTCTTGCCCAGCTCGTTGACCACCGCGGCGCGGTAGCCGAAGCGCGGGTAGCGCGGCGGGTCCGCGGCGGTGAGCCCCGGGGGCACGTAGGCGTAGGGCGCGCCAGCGTCAGGCACCATGGTCTTGAGCACGCCGCCGGCGGTCAGGCCCAGCTGCGACTCCGCCGTCACCGGGTAGGCCGTCACGCCGGTGCCCGGGGTCAGCCAGGTGGTCACCGTCCAGCTCGTGAGGTTGCCGGTCTCGAAGCTCGAGTTGACGAAGAGGGGCTCTTCGACGTGCGAGTGCACCGGGGCGGCCTCGACGGCCTCTTGCGGCGGCAGCGGCTCGACACAGCCAGCGACGGCGAGCAGGGAAGCGGCCAGCAGGCCAATGCGTCGGTTCATGGTTCAGCCCCGGGGTGAGAATCCGCGGCGTTGCGTTGCGACCCCCGGGCCATGTGGATCAGCCAGCGAGATTAGGAGGTTGGGTGGACGCCGACTGAGTGAATCGTGACCGCGCGTCAGGCTTCTGACCCGCGGGCGAACTCCGTGGGTGTCAAACGTCAGCCGCCGCTGGTACGAACGCCGGATGTCCCGCAAGACTTTCGCGTTCCTGTTGCTGCTCGTGGCGAGTGCCTGCGCGAAGCCCGCGCCCACCTATGAGACCGACATCAAGCCGCTGCTGCAGGCCAGCTGCGTGTCGTGTCACGTCGAGGGGGGCATCGCGCCCTTCGCGCTGACGACCTTCGAACAGGCCCGCGCGCAGAAGGACGCCATCGCCGACGCCGTCGCCTCGCGCCGCATGCCTCCGTACCTCGCGGGCGAGGGGTGCACCGAGTACTCGGATGATCAACGCTTGACGGCTGATCAGCTGGCCCTCGTCGCGGCCTGGGCCAACGCCGGGGCGCCCCAGGGCACGCCGTCGAATGCTTCCGAGGTGGCGGTGCCGCCCTTCAGCAACACCTTGCCGCGCGTCGACCTCGAGCTGGCCCTGCCTGCGCCCTACACCCCGCTGCAGAGCCCCGACGACTACCACTGCTTCGTGCTCGACTGGTCGGCCCAGGTCGACCAGTACGTCACCGGCTTCAACGTGCAGCCGGGCAACGCGCGGGTGGTGCACCACGTCATCGCCTTCTTGATCCAGCCCGACAAGGTGCAGCAGACCCTCGACCTCGACGCGGCCGAAGCGGGCCCCGGCTACACCTGCTTCGGCGGGCCCGGGGGCAACAACGCCTCGGTGAGCTGGCTGGGGAGCTGGGCGCCCGGCTCGCAAGCCACCATGTACCCCGAGGGCACCGGGCTGTTGATCAAGCCCGGCTCGAAGGTGGTGCTGCAGGTCCACTACAACACCACCGCCGCCCCCGTGGGCCAGCGGGCTGATCAGACGAAGGTCGAGCTGGCGCTCGCCGACACGGTGCAGAAGCGCGCGTGGATCATGCCGTGGTCCAGCCCCGACTGGGCGCGCAACCACCACATGCCCATCCCCGCCGGCGAGCCCGACGTGGTGCACAGCTGGTCGCTGGACCCCACGCAGGTGCTCAGCTACCTCACCTCGCAGCAGCTGGTGAACGGCGTGGGCTTCCGCATCTACGCGGCGGGCTTCCACCAGCACCTGCTCGGCACCCGCGGCCGCCTGGAGATCAACCGCGCCGACGGCAGCAAGGAGTGCCTGCTCGACGTGCCCCGCTGGGACTTCCACTGGCAGCGCAACTACCGCTTCTCGAAGATGAAGCCCTTCAAGCCCGGCGACCTGCTGGGCATCACCTGCCACTGGGACAACTCCGCGGAGAACCAGCCGGTGTTCGACGGGGTCAAGCGCGAGGCCCGCGACGTGAACTGGGGCGAGGGCACCGCCGACGAGATGTGCCTGGGCATCTTCTACATCTCCGAGTGATCCACCGGGCCGGCCTTCAGGACCCCGGCCCGCGTGTCGAAGGGCCCCGGTGCGAGCCAATGCACACAGCGGGTCTCCCCGCGGCGGCCTCCGTTCGACCATCCGGTTGATCGAGGTGATGCTCGTGCTCTCGGTGGCCGGGCTCGTGGCCACCAACCTGGTCATCTCGCGGTGGCACCAGTCGCGCATGCGCGAGCGGGAAGTGGGCGGGGAGCTGCTCACCCTCGCGCTCGACGTGCGCTACCACGCCATCCAGATTCAGCAGTTCCTCACCGACGCCTCGCTCACCGGCGAAGCCGACGCGGTGCGCGAGGCCGGCGAACAGCGGTCGCTGGCGCTGCAGAAGCTCGAGCTGCTGCGCGCGCGGAGCCCGGACCTCGCCGGGAAGGTCACCGACCTCGAAGACAAGGTGCGCGCGCTCTTCGAGACCGGCACCCGGATGCACGCCGCCTACCAGGGCGCGGGCGTCGCCGCGGGGAACCGCATCATGAAGGACCCCGAGGCCGGCTTCGACGTGCGCGCCGAACGCTACGCCCAGGCGATGGACGAGCTGGTAGCGGGGCTGACGGTGGAGTCGGCGCGCACCTCGGCGCAGGTGGCGTCGTTCAGTTGGTGGTCGACGGTGGGCCTCGCGGTGCTCGCGCTGGGCTCGCTGGGCGTGCAGTTGTTCGGGCTCAACGTGCTCCTGCGCCGGGCGCTGACCACCATCGTCGAGCGGCTCACCGCGGGCAGCGCCCGCCTCGTCAACGAGAGCGCGCTCCTCTCGCACACCAGCCAGGACCTCTCGAACCAGATCGCCCAGGTGTCGGCGACGCTCGAAGAGACCTCCGCCGCGCTCACCGAGGTGGCGAGCACCGTCGCCCAGAACGCGACCAACTCCAGGGAGACCGCCCGCGTGGCCGAAGGGGGCCAGCGGTCGGCCGAGGGCGGCGTGGGGGACATGCGCAGCCTGCTGGGCGCGATGGACGAGATGCTGGCCTCGTCACGCAACGTGGCGGGGCGCTCGAAAGACATCGACTCCATCGCCTTCCAGACGAACCTCCTCGCGCTCAACGCGTCGGTGGAGGCGGTGCGCGCCGGCAACGAGGGCAAGGGCTTCGGGGTGGTGGCCGACGCGGTGCGCGAGCTGGCGCTGAAGAGCGCGTCGTCGGCGAAGGAGATTTCCTCGCTCATGCAGGGCAGCGTCGAGTCCATCGAGCAGGGCTCGGGTCTCGCGGGCCGCTGCGCAAAGACCCTCGACGAGGTGGCCGCCTCGACCCGCAGCATCGCCGGCCTCGGCCTGCGCATCGCCCAGGCCAGCCAGGAGCAGACCACCGCGGTGCACCACATCAGCGGGCGCATGGCCGAGCTCGACGCCAACGCGCAGCACAACGCGAGCATCGCCCACCAGCTCACCGAGGCCGCGGGCCGCGTCGACGAGGCCACCCACGAGCTCGAGGGGCTTATCGAAGAGGTACGCCACGCTATCGGCGCGGGGTCGCCGTCCGCGTCGCCTTGAGGTGCGAGGCGCTACCCTCACTTGCCATGGCCGACGCCTACCAGCTCTCGCTCACCTCGCTGCTGACGGAACGGGGCTCCATCCCCGTGCTCAAGGTGGAACTCACCGGGAACCCGCACCTGTGGGAGGTCGTCAAGTTGATGCGGGCCATCAACCAGCGGATCGGCCAGATCCAGGGCGAGTACATCTCCGTCACGGACCTCAGCGCGGTGCAGATCAGCTCGGTGCTGGGGACCGTGGTCAGCTGGGTGATCGACTCCTCGTTCAAGAACCTGCTGTCCGTGAAACGGCCGGCCTTGTTCTCCTTCGTGCTCTTCGGCGAGCACGAGCAGGCCAGCCCGAAGCTCACCGCGGCCCTGGCCGCCATCAACGACCGGGAACTCCCCGTCGACGACTACCGCTACCGCTATGTCTTCGTGAAGCGCGAGGCGGAGGTCACCACCTTCATGGCGCGCCTCGACCCCTGGCCGGGCAGTCCCCCGCCCAGGGGTGACCCAGCGCCCGTCGAGCAGTCGAGCAGGGCCTGAGCGAAGGGCGCGCCGCCTCAGCTCGAGGCGCGCGCCCCGACGATGCCCTTCTGCTTGTCGTAGACGATGCCCCGGTGCGGTACCGGCCCCGCGAGGATGTAGTTGCTGCGCAGCTGCCGGCCGAGCACCTCTTCGGCCCGCGCCCCGAGGCTGATCATCTTCTGCAGGTCGATGCCGGTGCCCACGCCCATCTCCTCGAACATGCCCACGAGGTCCTCGGTGCAGGTGTTGCCGGTGTAGCCGCGGTGGTACCCGGCGGCGCCGGTCTTGGGCTGGCCCCCGATGGCGCCCAGCGAGCTGTCGAAGTAGCGCAGCCCGAAGTTCAGCGCGGTCAGCGAGTTGGCCACGCCCCAGCCGCGGGTGTCGTGGAAGTGCACCACCACCTCGTCGCGGGTCATGCCGTGCGAGAGCACGTGCTCGTAGAACGCGCTGACCTGCCGGGGGTTGGCCACGCCGGTGGTGTCGCCGAAGCCGATGTACTTCGCGCCGAGCTCCTTCCACCACTGGCCCAGGGCGAGCGCGTCTTGCACCGGCACGTCACCGAGGATGGGGCAGCCGAAGCTGGTGAGCACCCAGCCGAAGACCTCGTGGCCCGAGTCGAGCGCCAGCCGCGTCATCTTCTCCAGCAGCGCGCGGTTCTCGTCGTGGCTCATGTCCACGTTGGCTCGGTTGTGGGCCTCGCTGGCAGAGATGACCATGGCGATCTCGTCGACGCCGTAGCCCTCGGCCTTGCTGCGGGCCGCGCGCTCCACGCCCTTCAAGGTGGTGCAGATGCCGCGGTAGTGCACGCCCGGCTGGCGGGGAATGCGCTTGAGCACTTCTTCCGCGTCGGAGAACTGCGGGAGGTACCTGGGGTGCGCGAAGTTGGTCGCTTCGATCTTCGTGAAGCCGGCCTCGACCATGCCGGTGATGATCTCCACCTTGGCCTCGGTGGACACCAGCGCCGCTTCGCTCTGCAGGCCGTCGCGCGCCCAGCATTCGCCCATCACCACGTCAGGGGGGAAGTTCATGAAGCGAGGTCTCCGGTGCAGCGGGGAAGGAAGGGGAGGAAGGCCAGGCGGGCCCGGGCTTCTTCGACGATGAACGGGTGCGCGGCCAGCAGGACCGCGGCCATCTCCAGCGGCGCCTCGGTGAGCAGCTCGAGGCCGTGGGGCAGGGCCAGCGCCTCGGCGAGGACCTCGTCGACACCCTTGCGCGCGGGACGGTGGGGTGGCTCCACGCCCACCGCGCCGTCGCTGATCAACCGCGTGGCGTGCAGCCGGGCCTGGGGCGCCTCCAGCGTGCGGCGGGCGTGCTCCACCCGCTCGGGGTGCACCTGGTAGAGCGCGGCGACGCTCTCGAGGTCTCCTTCGAAGAGCGGCCCCGCACCGTCGGGGTGTCTCGCGGCGTGCTGCACCAGTTCGACCACGTCCTGCGGCAGCGGCATCGGCTCTCCCGGGGTGACGTCTTCTGTGAAGCCGCGCGCTCGTACTGGCTCCGCGACCGCGTCGCCTTGACGGAGATCAACTCCACGCTCGGGTCCTCGCGGCGGCCGCTGCTACGGTGGGCGGGTGATTGTGCCGTGTCCTCAGTGCGCGACGACCTATGTGCTCGAAGACGCGCTCGTGCCGCCCGGGGGCGCGCCCGTGCAGTGCACGCGCTGCCGTCACGTGTTCCGGGCGAATCACCCGAGCCCCCCGCCCTCGCCACCAGGGCCCCGCTCAGGGAACCCGTTCCTGGGGATCAGGCCCTCCGAGGGGCGGGCCGACGAACTGAACCGCGCAGAGCAGGACCGCGTGGTGTTCGGTGGGTCCCAGCCAGCTGCGAAGGTCCCCACCATGTACTTCGGCCGCCGGCCCGTCCCCCGGGTCGAGCCCAATGCCCCCGCCCCCGCCCCCGCGCCGGTGCAGGACCAGGGCGCGCTGGCCTTCCCTGATCAGCCACCTGCGGAGCTCTACCGCTCGGACGAGGGGCGGGTGATCTTTGGGACGCCGCCAACCGGTGCCCCGCCTCACTCCGGTGGTGAAGTGGTCGCTCCAGCAGTCGGAATGCCGCCGGAGTGGCGCCCGATGACCATGCTGGGTGGGCCACCCGCGGGAGAGGACCGCTCGGCCGAGGGGCGGGTCATCTTTGGGACGCCGCCGACCGGTGCCCCGCCTCCCGCGGAGGGCGAGGTGGCCGCACCAGTGGCCGGGCCTCCGCCAGAGTGGCGCGCGATGACCATGCTGGGTGGGGCACCTGGAGAAGAGGACCGCTCGACCGAGGCGTGGGTGATCTCCGGGAAGCCGCCGACGGATGCCCTGCCTCGCTCCGGTGTTGGCGTGGTCGCTCCTGGGGTCGGGACGCCGCCGGAGTTGCGCCCGATGACCATCCCTGGTGGGCCGCCCGCGGACGAGGACCCCTCGACCGAGGGCTGGATGATCAGTGGGACGCCGCCGACCGGGGCCCTGCCTCACTCCGGTGTTGGAGTGGTCGCTCCAGCAGTCGGGAAGCCACCGGAGTGGCCCCCGATGACCATCCCTGGTGGGCCGCCCGCCACGGGCCCAGCGCCGGGTGACTCGTGGATGGTGTCCGGTGACGACCGCGCTGCGGCGCAACGCCGCGCAGACGTAGACGCACGCGCGCGCCCCTTTCCTGATCAGCCACCCGCGGAGTCCTATCGCTCAGCGGAGGGGCGGGTGATGTATGGCGGGCCCCTTCCCACGGACGAGGCTCGCGTCCCGGCCAGAGGCCTCGGTGACGGCCCGTACCACCGGGACGACGCTCGCCATCACGTCATGATCCTCGGTGCCGGGTCTCCCGACCGCGATCGCGCGACTCCCCGCCCGACCATGATCTTCGGTGGCGCGCCGCCGGCGCGGGGTCTCGCACACCAACACCGCATCGTGAATGGCGTCCCGTCGCATCCCACGGGGAGGCCCGAGTCGTTGCGCTCGGCGCCCGCGCCCGCGCCCGCGTCCGCGCCCGCGTCCTCACGACCACCGCGTGCGCCTTCATCCGCATCCGCATCCGCATCCGCATCCGCGTCCGCGTCCGCGCCGCGGTCCACGGCCGAGGATCCGCTGGCTTCCTATGTCGAGCCGCACCGCCTCGAGCCCTTGCCGGGCGCGGACCTCGAGTGGCCGCGGATCGCGACGCACGTGACGTCAGCGGGCGCGGCGTTGACGGCGCTGCGTGCGTTGCCCGCGCCGTTCCTCGCGGTGCACGAGGTCGAGGCGGGTCGCGTGGTGTCCGACCGCTTCGTCGGGGTGTCCGTCGCGCGCGCGGTGCAGACCTTGAAGTCGGCGCGGCGCAGGCTTCCGCTCGACGTGTGGTTGCACCTCGTCGACCGTGTGCTCGGCTTCTACGAGGGGCTGCCCCCGGAGCACCTGCTGTGGATGACGTGGCAGGGCCCGCACGCGCTGGGGGTCGACTTGCGGGGCCGGGTGACGCTCTTCGCGACGCGCGGCGGGGCGCCGGTGCCCGGGTGGGTGTCGAGGCCGAATGAACCAGACCTGCACACCGAGTGGGAAGACCTCCGGCCCGAGGCGCGCGGTCACGTGGGGGCGCCGCTGGCGATCGTGTGCAAGGCGTTGATCTGGATGCTCGACCCGCATCCCTTCGAGCGCTTGAACGTGCTGCGCCTGGTGCCGCCCCAGCCGGCGCGTGCATGGGATGGCCGCTGGGCCCACCCGCAGGTGCCGCAGGCGTTGGCCGACGTGCTGAACGCGGAGTTGGAGCGCACGGCTGATCAGCGCGGCACGGTCGCGAGCCTGAGGGCCTCGGTGTTGGCGGCCGCCGGCGTGTCCCCGGCCCCGGAGGCGCGCGTGGCCTCGATTCTCCTGGGCGTCGGGCAGCGCGATCTCGTGGCCGCCGCGCAGCAGTTGCTGCGGGAGCCCACGTTCCTGCCGCGGTCATGGCGGGACAACGGGTTGTTGGTGGAGATCGATCGCCTGCTCGAGGGCGCGGCGCCGCTGGCCGACTGTCCGCTCGAGGCGGGCGCCTCGGCCGGGCCCGAGGGCCGGTTGTTCGTGGTGGTGCCCACGACCTCGTTGCAGCTCGAGGTGTCTGATGAATCGGGCGTGGTGCACCGCACGTCCATCGGCCTCATGGACGCGCGGCTGACCCGCGTCGCGGTGCCGCTGGCGTCGCGGCGTCCGGCGGGCACGCCGTTCACGGTCGAGCTCCGGCACCCAGCCATCTCCGAGGCGCGGGTGGTGATGGAGGGCGTGTCGGATCCACGGGGGTGGGTCGAGCTGCGCGAGGTCGGGGCGGAGAAGCGACCGGTGCTCGAGCACCTCTGGGGTTCCCTGCGCGAGGCGGAAGCGGGGTTCCAGGTGCAGGCGCCGCCACCTCCGCCTCCGCCACCGCGCGCTCCCCGGCCGGCGCGCAGGCGCGTGGGAAGGTCGCTGCGCGCCAGGCTGGTCGGAGGTGCCGCCGTGGGTTGCGTCGGGGGCGGGTGTCTCTCGGCCGTGGTGGCGATTCCGCTCGGCGCGCTGTGCCTGTTTGGCGTGCTGCCGTGGACGTCGATGTTGTGGTTGTTCGGCGTCGGTGCGGGCCTCGGGACCCTCATGGGGACGTTCCACGGCGGCTCGGACGACAACTCGTAGCGCGCGAGACCCAGGCGCGGGCACGCCCGTTGTTCCGGGTCGTTCTTCGTGTTCGTGCTCAAGAGGGTGTGGTCGGGGGCGGCGCTCCCAGGACGGAGATCACGACCTTGCCCTTCGCGCGCCCTCCTTCGACGTAGGCCATCGCGTCGTTGGTCGCGTCGAACGCAAAGACGCGGTCCACCACCGGGCGAATGGCCCCGGAGTCGATGAGCGAAGTGAGCTCGCCCAGCTGCGTCCCGCTCGCCTGCATGAACAGGAACGAATAATTCACCTGCTTGCGTGCCGCCTTTCTCCTGATCCCGAAGCTCAGCGCGGACATGACGGGCTTGAGCACCTGCAGTGACTGTTCGAGCACGTCGCCGCCCTGGCTGTGCAGGACCACGTCGTAGTCCTTCAAGACGTCTCCGAACTTCTCCCGGGTGTAGTCGATGACGAGATCGGCCCCGAGCGCCTGGACCCACGGCGCGTTCGCCGCGCTGGTGGTCGTCGCCACGAACGCGCCGACGTGCCGCGCGAGCTGGATGGCCAGGGTCCCCACGCCTCCAGAGCCCGCCTGGATGAAGACGCGCTGGCCCTTCTTGAGCCTGGCGATCTCGATCAACGCCTGCCACGCGGTCAGCCCGACCAACGGAAGGGAGGCCGCCTCTTCCATGGTGAGCCGCTTCGGCTTGCGCGCCACCGAGGTTTCGCGAATCGCGATGAACTCGGCGAACGTGCCGATGCGGCCGTCGTCGGGTCGCGCGTACACCTCGTCACCGACCTTGAAGCGCTGCACCCGTGCGCCCACCCGCACCACCACGCCAGCCGCGTCGTGGCCGAGCACCAGCGGAAACCGGTACGGGAGGAAGCGCTTGAATTCCCCCGCACGAATCTTCGAGTCCAGCAGGTTGACCCCGGCCGCGTGCACCTGCACCAGCACGTCGTCTTCGCGCAATTCGGGCGCTGGCGCTTCGCCCGCGCGCAAGGGGTGCTTCCCATACCGGTCGATGCTGAAGGCTTTCATGTCAGGACCCTTTCAGCGTGCCGCATCGAGGTGCAGGTCCTTGCGAATGCCCGCGTCGAGCAGGGCCTCGGGCGCAAACCTGCGCAGCAGGCGCAGGCGCACCGCAAGCCTGCCAGCGGTGTAGCGGAGCTTCGGGCGCGCGGCGTTGGCGGCGGTGAGCACCACCTCGGCCACCCCGCTGGGCGGCCCGGCAGCGGCCATCACCGCCTTCACGGTCTTGCCGACGGCGGCGCGCACCTCGCCGTACTCCTCGAGCTTCGCGTCTGGCTCGACCAGGTTCGAGTCGAAGGGAGTCTTCGTGTACGCGGGCTCGATCACCGACACCCGGATGCCGCGCGTGCGCAGCTCGTGGTCGAGGGACTCGGAATACCCGGAGAGGGCGTGCTTGGTCGCGGCGTAGAGCGCGCCGTACGGCATGGGCAGGAACCCCAGCACCGAGCCGATGTTGATGATGCGCCCCGCACCCTGTCGCCGCATGTGCGGCACCACCGCGCGCGTCATGCGGAGCATGCCGAAGAAGTTGGTGTCGAAGATGGCGCGGGCCTGCTCCATCGAACTCTCCTCCGCGCCCCCGGGTGCCACCCCGAAGCCCGCGTTGTTCACCAGCACGTCGAGTCGGCCCTCCCGCTCAATCACCTCGCGCACGGTGGCCTCGACCGACGCGTCGCTGGTGACGTCGAGCGCCAACATCTCGAAGGCACGCTCCCCCGCCATTCCGCCGCGCCGGCTGGTGCCGTAGACCTTGAAGCCCGCTCGCGCCAGGCGCAGCGCCGTCGCCTCGCCGATGCCTGAGGATGCGCCCGTCACCAATGCTGTCCGTCCCGTCGTCATGGTGTTGTCCTTCGTCTCGAGAACCGTCGATATGACGGGCGTCATATTTTGATGCAAAAAAAATCAGTCGTACTGGGCAAGCAGGTGTTCGCGGACGGCCGCCAGCAGCGCCTTCCCTTCCGTGTTGGGCCCCAGCGCGCGAGCCAGTTGCAGCGCACCCACCAACTGGCTGGCGATCACCGGCGCGGCGGCGGCATGGCGTGGCAAGGCCTGCTTCACGCGCGCCACCAGGTCGAGCACGCTGCGGCTGCCCGCTCGCCGGACCTCCGGCGACTGCCGGGGCATCTCCGAGACCAGGGCTGCCACCGCGCAGCCTTGCTCGACCCCCTTCAGGTGAGCATCCGACAGGTAGGCCACCACGGCCTTGTAGAAGGGGCTCTTGCCCTCCAGGCGCGTGTCGGAGGCCACGCGCTCGCTGGCCTTCGCGAGCTCTTCGCCGGCCCGTTCCAGCGCCTCAATCACCAGGGCGTCCCGCGAGGGAAAGTGCGCGTAGAAGCCGCCGTGCGTCAGGCCAGCCTCCTTCATGATGTCGGCGACGCCCACGCCGTCGAAGCCGCCACGGCGAATCGCCCGGGACGCCGTCTCGACGATGCGCTCATGGCTGAGTTCTTTGCGCCCAGGTGGGCGGGGGCTGCGCGGCATGATGACCATCATATTGTGGCGAGCCGCCGCGCTCCACCGGAATTGGTTCGTCGTCGAAGTCGGCCTTCAGCGCCTGGCGCGCACGAGCAGCTCGGCCTCTGCCTGCCCACGCGACAACCGGGATGGCGTGATGAGGTGCTCCTTCATCTGCTTGATCGGATCAGGTGGGCGCTGCGCGAGCCAGTCCCCCCCCGCGCGTCAGTACACCGCGGCCTGCACGCCGTTCTGCCCAGCGCCCGCGTTCGACGCGCCGCCGACGCCCGCGGAGCCCGGGGTGACGCTGCCGCCGATGGCGCTCCACACCGCGCCGCCGCCGCGGGCCACGCCGATGCTCGGGCCACCACCACCCGCACCGCCCGCGCCGCCGTGGCCGCCGCGCCCGCCGTTGCCGCCCGGGGCGCCGTTCGACCCGTCGTCCTGCTCGGTGCCGCCGCCGTAGGCATTCTGGGGGCCGCCCGTGCCGCCGCTCCCGCCCGTGCCGCCGGCGCCGCCATTGCCACCCGCGCCGCCGCTGCTCGAGCCGATGACGCAGTCGTTGGCCTGCACCGTCGAGCCCCAGACCACGAGGCCGAAGGAGCCGCCGCCGCTGCCGCCCGGAAGCCCCCCGGTGGCCTTGCAGCCGCCACCACCGCCGCCGCTCCCGGCGCCGCCGAAGCTGTCGCAGTTGGCCTCGCCACCACCACCGCCGCCGCCGCCCCCGCCGCCGTTCCCATCACCACCAAGGCCGCCGGCGCTCGTCGGCGCCACCACGTACCCGATGGCGCTGAGCGTGCCGAACGAGAGCCCGCTCGCGCCGTTGGGCCCATCCGTGCCGGCCGCGCCGTTCGCGCCCCAGTACTGCGCGGGGGTGACCCAGTTGCCCTGGTGCGTCGGCGTGCCCGGACCGCCCGCGGCCACGATGCCGTCGCTGCCCACCGAGCCGTTGGACCCCGCGCGCCCCGGCACGCCACCCGCGCCGCCGGTGCGCCCGCACGCGCTGGCGCCGCCCACGCCGACCGCCGGCGTGCCGCAACCCGAGCACACGCCGCTGGAGTTCTCGCAGCCCGGCGCGCCCTGGCCACCGTTGCCGCCGCTCGCGCCGTTGCTGCCTGCCGTTCCGCTGCTGCCGCTGGCCCCGGCGCCGGCGGTGATGCTCAGCCGCTCGAGGCGCACGTTGGCGCTGTTCGAGATGAGCGCCCCGGAGGCCGGCGTCGACACGCCCGCCGCATTGGCGCCGATGAAGTTGATGGCCTGCACCGCGGTGTTGTTGGCGTTGTTGATCAGCAGCGGGGTGTTGACGCCGGTGACGGTGACCGCGGTGGCCAGGTTTCGTGACCAGGTGCCGGCGGTGTACCCACCGAAGAGCCCCTTGAAGGGCACGTTGATGGACACCTGCTCGAGGTAGGTGCCGCCGGCGACCAGCACGTCGCGCTTGCCGCTGGTGACGGCGAGCGCCAGGCCGGCGCTGATGGTGGCCTTGGGCGCGGCGCGCGTGCCCGGGTTGCCGTCGTTGCCGCCGGCCGACGCCTGGGCCACGTAGATGGCGTTGTTCAGCTCGCCGTCGATGCCGTCGCAGTTCGCGTCCACGAGGTTCACGTCGGGCTCGTCGGTGACCGAGAGGAAGGTGCAGGCGTACTCGCAGCCGTTGGCCGGGTTGCCGTCGAGGTCCACGCGGTTGGCCGGGCAGGTGAAGCCGCAGGTGCCCCCGGTGCAGGTGTTGACCGCGTTGGGCACGGCGCAGGTGCTGCCGCAGCCGCCGCAGTTCGCCACGTCACTGCCGATGTCCACCTCGCAGCCGTCACCCGCCAGGTTGTTGCAGTTGCGGTGCGTGCCCAGGCAGCTGGCCACCTGGCAGCTCCCCAGGGTGCACACCGGGTTGGCGTTGGGCGTGCTGCACGCCGCGTTGCACGCGCCGCAGTTGGCGAGCGAGGTGGTGGTGTTCACCTCGCAGCCGTCGGCGAAGGTGCCGTTGCAGTTGCTGAAGCCGTTGGCGCACTGCTGCACCGCACAAGACCCCGCGTTGCACTGCGGCACGGTGACGTTGGGCGCGCTGCACGCGGCGCCGCAGGCCCCGCAGTTGTTGACGTCGGTGGCCAGGGTGAAGGTCTCGTCCACGAGGCCATTGCAGTTGTTGTCCACGCCGTCGCAGCGCTCGACGCCGCCGTTGGTGGGCGTGCAGAAGTACTCGCACCCGTCGGCCACCAGGCCGTTCAAGTTGAGGAACCCCGGCAGGCACGCGCCGATGCCGCAGGTGCCCGCGGTGCACACCGGGCTCGCGTGGGGCAGGGCGCACTGGGCGTTGCACGCGCCGCAGTTGGTCAGCGAGGTGTTGGTGTTCACCTCGCAGCCGTCGGCCACCTGGTTGTTGCAGTTGGCGAAGCCCGCGTTGCAGCTGGTGATGCCGCAGCTCCCGGCCTGGCAGCGGGGCGTGCCGTTGGCCGCGGTGCAGGCGTTGTTGCAGGCGCCGCAGTGGGCGAGGTCGGCGGTGGTGTTCACCTCGCAGCCGTCGGCGTACACCCCGTTGCAGTTGGCCCGGCCCGCGTTGCAGGCGGTGATGCCGCAGTTGGACGCGGAGCAGGTGGTGGTGGAGAAGGGCGCGCTGCAGGCCCGGTTGCACTGGCCGCAGTGGCTGGGGTTGCTGGTGAGGTCGAAGCCCTCGTCGACGCGCCCATCGCAGTTGTTGTCGATGCTGTCGCAGGCCTCGACACCGCCGGCGGTGCGCACGCAGGCGTACTCGCAGCCGTTGGCGGCCTGGCCGTCGGCGTCCCACCAGTTGGGCAGGCAGGTGAAGGCGCAGGTGCCCGCGGCGCAGGTGTTGGTGGCGTTGGCCGCGTTGCAGGTGTGCCCGCACGCGCCGCAGCTGGTGACGGTGGTGTTGGTGTTCACCTCGCAGCCGTCGGCGACCTGGCCGTTGCAGTTGCCGAAGCCGGGGGCGCAGGCCCCCACGCGGCACGCGCCGGCGACGCAGGCCGGGGTGGCGTTGGGCATGGCGCAGGTCTGGCCGCACTGGCCGCAGTGGGCGACGTCGGTGGTGAGGTCGACCTCGCAGCCGTCGGCGTATTGCTGGTTGCAGTTGCCGCGGCCCGGGACGCAGGCGCCGATGCCGCACACCCGGGCCACGCAGGCGTAGCTCGCCACCGACGAGACGGGCAGCGCGCAGGTGAGGTTGCACTGGCCGCAGTTGGTGGGGTCGCTGACGAGGTTGAAGCCGTCGTCCACCACGCCGTTGCAGTCGTCGTCGAGGCCGTTGCACACCTCCACGCCGGCATCCGAGGGCGTGCACGGGTACTCGCAGCCGTTGGAGGCCACGTGGTCGGCGTCGGTCCAGCCGGCGGCGCAGCGCGCGATGGCGCAGGCGCCCCCCTCGCACTTGGGCACCGCGTGGTTGAGCACGCAGGCCTGGTTGCACGCGCCGCAGTGGGCGACGTTGGTCTGGGTATCGAAGCCGTCGTCCACGGTGCCGTCGCAGTCGTCGTCGCGGCCGTTGCAGCTCTCGACGCCAGGCGTGCCGGGCACGCAGGCCTGGGGGGTGTTGTTGGCGCAGGCGGCGGCGCTGCGGCGGCACTCGCCCTGGCCGCAGCTGAGGTCACCCAGGTCTTCGTCGGTCAGGCCGTCGCAGTCGTCGTCGAGGCCGTTGCACGCCTCGGCGGTGGGGGTGCGCGCGGAGCACGCGCCGTAGCCCTCGGGCGGGCGGCAGACGCTGACGCCGGTGCAGCGCCCGAGGTTGTTGGTCACGTCGCAGGGCACCTGCTGGCCCGCGGTGGCGGCGATGCAGTCGCAGGTGCCGGAGCTGGGCTGGCACTGCTTGGTGGCGTGCTGCCCGTCGATGGTGGTGGCGTCGCCGCAGCGGAAGGTGGGCGGGCAGCTCTCGTCGAAGCTGCAGTCGCGGCCACAGAAGCTGGAGGTGCCCAGGGTGATGCAGCGGTCGGCGACGCGGGGGCAGTCGGCGTCCTTGCTGCACTGCTTACAGAGGCCGGCCTTCTCGGGCACGCAGGCGTAGCGGCCGCCGGGGAGCAGGGTACACACGTCCGCGCCGCGGCAGCCCATGGTGCAGGGGCGCAGGCACACCTTGTCGGCGCCCGCCGAGTCGCACAGGCCCGTCTCGCAGCGCTCGTCCTCGGCGCAGCCCTGGAGTTCGGCGATGGGCGTCTCGATGGCCGACTGGCGCTGGCAGTTGCACGCCGAGAGGGAAGCGACGGCGAGGAGCGTCGCGAGGTGCAGCACGGAGCGGTGGCGCATCAGGGTCCCGGGCGGGCGAGGAGGGGAAGGCCGCAGCAGAGCAGCCCTCCGCGCGCGGGGCAACCGGGGTGTCCCCACGTCGATGACGCGGTCAGACGCGCCGACGGGCTACGCTGCCGCGCATGTTGACCTGCTTCGAAGACGGCGCCGCGTTCGAGTCACTCGATCAGCGCGCCTTCACCGTCGGGCACTCGTTGCTCGGCCACCCGGCGTTGTCGCTCGAGAACCTGGGCCAGGTCATCCCCTCGCTCTCGAAGGACCAGGTCTTCCATTCGACCGGCCAGCTCGAGAAGACGGACAACTTCGACCGCGCGCACCTCGACCGGAAGAATGGCCTGTCCATCGCCGAGACCATCGAGCGCATCCGCACCTCCGACTCGTACGTGATGGTGCGCCAGCCGGAGACGGACCCCTCGTTCAAGGACCTCTACCGGCAGCTGGTCGACGACGTGTCCACGCTCATGGTGCGCCGCGGGGTGGGCCGGGCGCCCGTCGACCCCATGCTCTACCTGTTCATCGCGTCGCCCCACTCGGTGACGCCGTTCCACGTGGACCGCTACTCGACGCTGCTGCTGCAGTTTCGCGGCACCAAGCAGGTGACGGTGTTCCCCATGTTCGACGAGCGCGTGGTGACCGCGCCGGAGCTCGAGGCCTTCATGGCCCGCACCGGCGAGCGCCCCGTGTACCGGCCCGACGCCGAGGCCCTCGGCTCCACCTTCGACTTCGCCCCCGGGCAGGCGCTGCACATCCCCTTCATGGCCGGGCACCACGTGAAGAACGGCGCCGACGACGTCTCGGTGTCGCTGTCGATCATCTTCAACACCCGGCAGACCGACGCGCTGTCGCACGCGATGCGCCTCAACCACCGCGCGCGGAGGCTGGGGCTCACGCCGACGCCGGTGGGACGGGGCGGGTGGCGAGACCAGGGCAAGGCGTTGATCCACCGCTCGGTGTCCCGGGCGCGGCGCGCGTTGGCCCGCTGAGGGCCTTGAGGTTGATCAAGCCGGCCGTTGCCCCCTTCGTGGGACGCTGCCGGGATGTCTTCAGGGTGTGCTGGTGGCTGCGCCGGTTGTGGCGGGGCCTGCGAGAAGTCCACGGGGCCGAAGGTGGAGAAGGAATCGTGTCGCAGTTGCCCCAACCGGCAGCGCTGTCACGGCCAGTGGCCCGAGGTCACGCAGCAGACCGTCATCCGCCTCATCGAGGACACGGTGCGCGAGGTGGTGCTCGAGTGGGAAGCGAGCGGCCGGCTCAGGTCCAGGTGACGCGCAGGGTGGCGCCCGGCGCTTCGACCTTGTCGACGGTGACGGTGCCTTCGCAGCCGAGCACCTCGAGCCCGCCCTGGAGGATGCCGATCCAATACGTGGGGTAGCCCTGCACCTCGTTGATGCTCACCAGCGCCTCGTTGGCCCCGAGAATGGTGGTCACCGCGTGGGTGAAGTTGTCCGAGGTGCGGAAGGCGCGGTCGAGCCGCGAGAGGGTGCGCGCCGGGCCCACGAGCTTGAGCAACGCCGAGGCCGCGGCCCCCATGGCCGTGCTCTTCCAGCCGCGGATGAAGTGCAGGCCCAGCAACCGCAGCGCCTCGTCTTCGGGCTCGGTGGGCCAGGCGTACAGCGCGGCGCGCTTCAGGTGTGGTGACCACTCGGCCACGGGGATCGCCGGCGGCAACCGCGTGACGTCGAGGCCGTGCTCCTTGAGGTGCGCCTTCAATTCGGCGGTGGCCAGCGGCCCCAACCCCTTCAACAACCCATCGACGGACGACGGAAAGACGTAACGACCTTCAGGCATGGCGCGGCGCACCATACCCGCTTCCGGCCGGTCTCGCGCCGCGCCGGTCGGGGGAGCCAGAATCGTGACAGGGCGGGGTTGGGTGGCGCGAAGGGGTCGACTTCATTAGCGATTCACCACGTGACGACGCCCGACGAAATCGCGGTCGCCAACGGCCGGCTCCTCGATCGTTTCTACGCGGTGTTCGCCGCCTTTCTCGGTGGGCTCGTCTTCCTGGGCGTGCCCTTCGTGTTCCACCGCAAGCTCGGCGGGCTGGTGACGTGCCTGGTGATGCTCGCCGTGGTGGCGGGCTGCTGGCGGCTGAACCGCGCGGGAAAGCCGGCCCGCTCGATCACCGTCTTCGCCGCGCTGCTGTGGGCGGTGATGGTGACGTTGCTGTGGCTCGGCCTGCCGGCGAGCACCGCCGCGCCCGTCCTCGCCGTGGCGGTGACCCTCTCCATCGTGGCCGGGACGCGCTCCGGGGTGATCTTCGCCCTCAGCTACATTGGCGTCTGGGCGCTCTACCTGGGCCTCGCGGCCTACGACCTGGTGCCCGCGCGCTACTTCCCGGGCTCGCCGTGGACGTCGTTGGTCATCGGCGCGCTCTCGGTGTGGCTGGTGTTGCTGCCCATTCCGGGCACGGTGGCGAGCCTGCGCCGCGCCCTGGAGCGGGCGAGCGAGGAGGCGCGCACCCGCGCGGCGGCGGAGGAGGCGTTGGTGCTCGCGCGTGACGAGGCGCTGGCGGCGGCGAAGGCGAAGAGCCAGTTCCTCGCCAACATGAGCCACGAGATCCGCACCCCGATGAACGGCATCCTGGGCATGACCCGGTTGCTGCTCGACGGGTCGCTCGCGGAAGGAGAGCGCGAGCACGCCGAGACCATCCTCTCGAGCACCCAGGCGCTGCTGGGGGTGATCAACGACGTGCTCGACTTCTCGCGCGGCGAGTCGGGGCGCATGGAGTTCGAGGCGCTCCCCTTCGACCCTGCGAGGCTCGCGCGCGACGTGGCGAAGCTGCTCGGCCCCGAGGCCGAACGGAAGAAGCTCCACTTCGAGGTGTGGTGCGCGCCCGGGTTGCCGCGGGCCGTGCGGGGCGACGCGGGGCGGGTGCGCCAGGTGCTGCTGAACCTCGCGGGCAACGCCGTCAAGTTCACCCAGGCCGGCACGGTGACGCTGAAGGTCGAATGGGAGCCCGCGGCGCCGGCCGTGTCCTTCGACGTCGTCGACAGCGGCATCGGCATGTCGGCGGACGCGATGCAGCGGCTCTTCACGCCCTTCTTCCAGGCCGACGCCAGCACCACGCGGCGCTTCGGGGGTACGGGCCTGGGCCTGTCCATCAGCCGGCAGCTCGCCGAGGGCATGGGGGGCTCGCTGACGGTGACCTCTGTGCCGGGCGTCGGAACGACCTGCTCCTTCCGCGTGCCGACCGCCGCCGCGGAGGCCGTCGCTGCGAAGCCGCCAGTCGTGCTCCTGCCGGCCTCCTTCCGCGCCGCGCGCGTGCTGGTCGTCGACGACAACGCGGTCAACCGCAAGGTGGCGCTGGGCTTGTTGGCGAGGCTGGGCATCCAGGCGGTCACCGTCGTCGACGGCGAGGAGGCGCTCGAGGCCCTGCGCCAGGGGCCGTTCGATCTCGTGCTCATGGACTGCCAGATGCCGCGGCTCGACGGCTTCTCGGCCACCCGGGGCATTCGCGAGGGCCAGGTGGGGCCGGGGAACGTCGACGTGCCCATCGTGGCCATGACCGCCAACGCGCTGGAAGGCGATCGCGACGAGTGCCTGGCGGCGGGCATGAACGACTACCTCGCCAAGCCCATCGACCCCGAGGCCCTCGAGGCCGGCTTGCGACGCTGGCTCGAGGTGGCCTGAGCCGGGGCGGAGCGCGCTCAGGTCCAGGTGACGCGGAAGGTGGCGCCGGGCGCCACGACCTCGGTGAGGGTGACCTGGCCGCGGCGGCCCAGCACCTCGAGCCCGCCCTCCAGCACGCCGACCCAATACGTGGGGCAGCCCTGCACTTCGTTGATGTGCACCCGGGCCTCGTGGTCGCTGAGCAGGTGCGTCTGCGCGCGGGTGAAGTTGTCGGAGGTGCTGATGGCGCCACCGAGCCGCGGGAACGCGCGCACCGGCCCGACGAGCTTGAGCAGCGCCGCCGCCGCCGCGCCCAGGGTGGTGCGCTTCCACCCGCGAATGAAGTGCAGGCCCAGCAGCCGCAGCGCCTCGTCTTCGGACTCCGCGGGCCACGTGAAGACGGCGACGCGTCGCAGGTACGGCGACCACTCGGCGACGGGCATCGACGACGGGAGCTGCGTGACGTCCAGGCCGTGCCCCTTGAGGTGCGCCTTCAGTTCGTTGGTGGCCAGTGGACCCAGGCCCCTCAAGATCCCCTCTACCGACGACGGAAATACGTAGCGACCTTCAGACATGGCGCCGGGCAATGTACCTGCATCGCCGGCACCCCGTGGGCGCACTGGAGGGGACGCGGGGCGGGTCGCCGGTGACGGGGGGCGCATTGATGCTCGCGCTCGTGGCCGCGGAGCTCGAGCGTCGCCTGCGTGGGTTGCTCGGCAAGCCTGCGTTCGCGAGCGGGTTCGTGCGCTCGCTGTGCCAGTTCGAGTTGACGCTGGTGGAGAAGAAGGACCGCGGCCCGCACCAGATGAGCGAGGCGAGCGAGGACCCGCCGGCGAAGCCTGCGCCGCGAAAGCGGAAGAAGGAGCGCGGCCTGCTACGCGCCGAGCTTCTCCCCGAGCGTCCGCAATATGCCCGCATGGGCCGCGACGCCCGGCGGGTAACCCGAGCCGTCAGTGGTCTCGAAGGCCAGGGAGCGCGCGATGGAGACTGCACGCGAGGGCTCACGCGCATCGATGGCCCGCAGGAAGTCCTCGGCAGTGATGGTGGGCATGGCGGCGCTCTACCTGCGGAGCCAACCGGCGGCCATGCGGAGCAGGGCGCATCCCGCACGCCGATGCTGGTCACCGAGGGGTGACCGACATTTTGTCATAGGTGCGCGAACCACCTGGCCCGTGCCGCGCGCCGGCCCGGCCATGGGGGGAGATTGCGGGGTCCGCTGCTTGCGCTTCGGTATGGTGTCCCTCGATGCGTCTTCTCCGGTTGATGTCGACGATGGTCGCGGTGTTCCTCCTGGGTGGCTGCAGTTGTGAGGGGATCATCGGTGGCACGGACGACGAGCTCGACGCCGGGCAGAGCGCAACGGGTGGAGGTGACGGTGGCGGCGCTTCGGGTGGCGGAGTCGGTGGCGGATCAGGTGGCGCGTCCGGTGGTGGATCGGGTGGCGCGTCCGGTGGTGGATCAGGTGGCGCGTCGGGTGGAGGTGTCGGCGGCGGATCAGGCGGAGCTTTCGGCGGCGGATCAGGTGGCGCGTCGGGGGGCGGCACTGGCGGCGCATCGGGAGGTGGTACTGGCGGTGGATCCGGCGGTAGCTGTCCGGTCGCGTGTGCACCCACCCAGGCCTGCGTCTCGGGCGTCTGCGTCACCTGCAGTGCGTTCTCCTTCGCCGATCGGGGCCGCTACACGCTCGGGCCGTACCCTGTCGCGGGCGCGACGGGAGACCTCAACCACGACGGAATTCTCGACCTCGTGGTGGCAAACTCCGGCGGGGGCGTGACCGCCACCGCGAGTGTGTTGCTCGGCCAGGGCCACGGCCTCTTCGGGGCGGCCACGAGCGTCAACGTGGGGCCCAGCTACATCGAGGGACCTTCGTCCCTCGCGCTCGCGGACTTCAACCGCGACGGGCACCTCGACGTGGCCATCGCCTTCTCGCTGCCCTCGGAGATCAACGTCGTCTTCGGTGACGGCCTGGGTGCCTTCACGTTGCCCACCGCGTACTCGCGGCAGACGGGTGCGCCGGCCAACTCCGTCATCGCCGCGGACTTCAACCACGACGGGGTCGCTGATCTCGCGGTCGCGCGCGCGCCGTCGACCATCGGCGTCCTCTTCGGCAAGGCAGACGGAGGCTTCGGTGTCGAAGTGTCCTTCCCGTCGGGGCCCGGACCCACGTCGCTGCGGGCGGCTGATCTCAACGCCGACGGCCACGCGGATCTCCTCTTCGTCAACGCGAGCCTCGCGACGTTGGCCGACGGAGGCAGCCGGGGGTGGAGCACGGGCGTGTTGCTCGGCCTCGCCGACGCTGGCTTCGGGCCGGAGTCCGCCTTCGAGGTGGGCAATCACCCCGTCGCGTTGGCGGTTGGAGATTTCAACGGGGACGGGCGCATCGACGCGGCCACGGCGCACCTCGTGGACAGCCTCACCACCGACCTGACGGTGAGCGTGATGCTCGGCACCGGCACCGGGGGGCTCTCGAGCGCGCAGGGCTTTCGGGGAGGGCCGTACGCGCTGGGGCTCGCGGCGGCCGACTTCAACGCAGACGGCAAGGTGGACCTCGCCGTCACCCACAAGATCAACACCCCGGTCACCAACAGCTTGACCTTCAGCACCCTGGGCTTGCTCCTCGGCGCGGGCACCGGCGCGTTCGGGCTGCCGACCTGGTGGAGCGTGGGCTCGCAGCCGCTGACGCCGGTGGTGGGCGACTTCAACGGCGACGGCCTGCCCGATCTCGCGGTGGTGAACTATGGGTACGAGGCCGTGTTCCCCGACGGCGGCGTGAATCCGGCCCCGCCTCCCGCCGGCTCACTCAGCGTGCTGGTCGGGGTGTGCCACTGAGCTAGCTTGCGCCGGTGAGTGACGAAGTCCCCTCGAAGCGCCGCACCCGCTGGAAGCAGCCCGAGGGACTGACGGTCGACGGCGTGCTGGGCCCTGACGGGGCGCTCTCGGCAGCGCTGGAGGGCTACGAGCACCGCCCGCCGCAGCTGGAGATGGCGCGGGCGGTGGCGCACGCGCTGGCGAACAAGCGCTTCCTCCTCGCCGAGGCCGGCACGGGCACCGGGAAGACGCTCGCCTACCTCGTGCCCGCGGTGCTCTCGGGCAAGCGGGTCATCGTCTCCACGGCCACGCGCACGCTGCAGGAGCAGATCTTCTTGAAGGACCTCCCGTTGCTGCGCGACGAGGTGGGCCTGCCGGTCACCGCCGCGCTGCTCAAGGGCCGCAACAACTACCTCTGCGCCGCGCGCTTCGAGCGCTTCGAGAAGCAGCCGCTGTTCCCCACGCCCGACGACGCGAAGCACTGGGACGAGTTCCGCGAGTGGGCCTACGCCACCGAGACGGGCGATCGCTACGAGACGCAGGTGCCCGACGGCTGGGCGACGTGGTTCCAGGTCTCCACCACCTCCGAGTCGTGCACCGGCGCGCGCTGCCCCTACTACGAGCAGTGCTTCGTCACCCGCGCCCGGCGCCTGGCCAACGACTGCCAGGTCATCGTGGTGAACCACGCGCTGTTCTTCGCCGACCTGGCGCTCAAGCTGCGCGGCGGGGGCGAGCTCGAGCTGGGCGTGTTGCCGGCCTACGACGCGGTCATCTTCGACGAGGCCCACGCGCTGGAAGACGTGGCCACCGAGTTCTTCGGGCTCACCTCGTCGAGTGGGCGGCTGGCGAACCTCGCCACGGACATCCTCACCAACACCCCGGGCACGGACGCGCGGGCCGGCACCCTGACCGCGATGGCCCTGGAGCTGCGCACGCGGTCCGAGCGCTTCTTCACCGCCGTCGCCGCCTCGCTCGCCCCGGGCGGGGTGGAGGGCAAGGCGCTCTTCGACACCTCGGATCAACGCCTGCTCCCGGAGACCCTGGCCGACGCGCGCCCGCAAGCCGCGCTGCTGCTCGAGACCATCGGCGCCATCGCCGCCATCTGCCCGGAAGACGACGCGAACCTCGGCGCCTTTCACCGCCGGGCGCTCGAGTCGGCCATGGCGCTGGACGTGACCATGCGCGCCGACGACCCGTCGCAGGTGTACTGGGCGAGCACGCGGGGTCGCACGCTGTCCCTGCGCGCGGCGCCCATCGACATCGGGCAGTCGCTGTCCACCTTCCTCTACGATTCGGTGGACAGCGTGGTCTTCACCTCGGCCACGCTGCGCACCGCGAAGGGAGACGCGCCGGGCTTCGACTACGTGGTGGAGCGCCTGGGGTTGACGGGCCGCGACTGGGACGGCCTCGAGGTGGACTCGCCCTTCGACTACGAGAAGCAGGCGTTGCTCTACGTGCCCGGGTACCTGCCCGAGCCCTCGTCGCCCGAGTGGACGATTCAATTCGCGCGCGAGGTGTTCCGCCTGCTGCAGCTCTCGGGGGGCCGGGCCTTCGTGCTGTTCACCTCGCTCAAGCACATGGACGGGGTGCACGCGTTGGTGGCGCCGCATCTCCAGGTGCCGGTGCTCAAGCAGGGTGACGCGCCCCGCCGCGCGCTGCTGGAGAAGTTCCTCGAGGCGCCCTCGGTGCTGTTCGCCTCGCAGAGCTTCTGGGAAGGCGTGGACGTGCCGGGTGACGCGCTGTCGCTGGTGATCATCGACCGGCTGCCCTTCGCCCCGCCCAACGAGCCGCTGCAGGCCGCGCGCATGGACGCGGTGCGCGACGCGGGAGGGCGCCCCTTCGACGACTACCAGGTGCCCCAGGCCGCGCTCGCGTTGCGCCAGGGCTTCGGGCGGCTCATCCGCACCGCGAAGGACCGCGGGGTGGTGGCGCTGGGCGACGTGCGCGTGTTGCGCAAGCGCTACGGCGCGAAGTTCCTCGCGAGCCTGCCGCCGGTGCGCAAGGTGGTGCGCTTCGAAGACGTGCGCGCGTGGTGGGCCGACTCGGGGTTGTAGCGCTCGACCCGCTCAGCTCGAGAAGAGCTCGCGCACGGCGGTCGCCAACTGGAGGGGCGCGCGCACGTGGTGGTAGTGCGGCGAGAGGGCGTCGGCGAACTCGCGCGCGGTCTGGAAGCGGCGTGCGGGGTCTTTCTCCAGCGCGCACTTGAGCACCGCCTCGAGGGGCCCCGAGCAGTCGTCGCGCAGCTCGCGAATGGGGAGCTCGCGGGTGGAGCGGATGGCGTGGGTGAGCTCCTCGAGGCTGTCGCCTGCGAACGGCAGCTTCAGCGTGAGCAGCTCGTAGAGCGTCACCGCGGCGGCCCAGAGATCCGCGGCCGGGGAGAGGTCGCCGTCGAGCATCTCGGGGGAGAGGTACGTGGGCCGGCCCTGTTCGACCCGGTGCGCGACGCCCGGGCCCGCGCGCTTGGTGAGCCCGAAGTCACCCAGCTTGATGGCGCCGGCCTTCGACACGTAGAGGTTGTGGGGCGAGACGTCGCCGTGCACCAATTCGAGCGGCTGCCCGTCTTCCGTCGCGTCGTGCACCGCGCACAACGCCTCGAGCAGGGTCTTCACCGTGAAGCACGCGGCCTCGATGGGCAGTGGCTTCTTGCGCGTGCGACAGCGGCGCAGCACCTGGCTCAGGTCGTGCCCGTCGACGACCTCCATCACCAGGAACTGCTGGCCCTCGAAGACCCCCGAATCGAGCGCGCGCACGATGTTGGGGTGCTCGAGCAGAGAGAGCGTCTTCGCTTCGGCCTCGAGCTGCCTCACCGCGTCGGCGTCTTGTGCGCGGCGCTTGCGCAGGCGCTTGAGCGCGACGTGCTGACCCTGGTGGGGCCCCTCGAGGGCGCGCGCGAAGTGCACCTCTCCGGTGCCTCCCTGGCCCAGCAGTGAGAGCAGCTCGTAGTGGGCGACGCGCTCGGGGGCCTTCGGCTCGGCGCGAGGGACCTCGAGCTTCGTCGCCGCCAGGGGCTCGGTGAATTGCAGGCCCGCGCCCCGGGGCGACAGGTTCACCACCGTCGCCTGGGCGCGCACGAGTCCACCGGGGAGCTGCACCTCGAGCTCGACCTGGTCCCGGAGCACCGGTGCGGGCGCGGTGCGCACCAGCGCGCCACCTTGCGACACGTTCTCGACCGTGCCGTCGACCTGGTGCTCGCCCATGGTCACCACGGCTGGCGCCTGCAGCACCCGGCGCGCCGTCGCGCGACGCTCCTGGGTGGCGGGCACGGGGGCCTCGGCGAGGAGCTGGTCGAGCGCCGCGGGCACCTCCTCGGGAGAAAGCCCGAGGCGCTGCTGGGTGCAGGCGTTGAAGCCGGTCAAGAAGTGGCCGCGCTCCTGGTAGTCGAGGTCGCTGAGCGCCACCACGCGGCCGCCGGCCTCTTGCCCCGAGGCGAGGATGCGCGCGTGCGAGGTGTCGGTGAAGCGGTCCTCGCGCAGCCGGAGGATGACGAAGAGCGTGCGCGGGCCCTCGTGGAGCCCGAGGTCGACCTGGAGCAGGGCGTAGTCGAACTGGTCGATCCACTCCGAGACGCAGTGGTGGGCGCTGGCCTTGCGGGCGCCGGACACGCTCTGAAAGACGATCGCGCGCTCGATCGTCTCCACGGGGGAACTCACGGCGCGCACCATACCTGCTCGTTCGCGCAAGGCGCAGGGTCCGCACGAGCGATTGCGCGTCCTGCCCCGCGCGGGTCTACTCCGGCGGTGTACGACGACTGTCCCGACCACGGCCTGCCTGGCACCAGCGTCTGCGACAGCTGCGTGCGTCCCCTGTGTCGCAAGTGCAAGGTCACGCGGTCCCGCTGCGCCGAGTGCCGCGCGGCGGTGAGCAAGGACTCCAACGAGCACATCCCCGGGCAGGCGGCGGCGGGGAACGGCAGCCTGGTGTTCGCCATGGCGCTCATCGCCATCGTGGTGCTGGTGCTGACGTGGAAGGGCTGCGACGGGCTGCCCCGGGACATCGTCTGGTTGAAGTGAGCGGGTGGTCTCGCGCCGCGTTCGCTTGGATATGAGCGGATGCTCGTGATTGTGTTTGTCAGATGAAAGAAACTTAACGCGCATGGTTGTGCTGTGTTTGACCGGCGTGGGATCTGATCCGCAAGACAGGCGGGTCCACCTCTGGTTCGCCGGTCCCATCAGGACGAGCCAACACGTGGTCTCGCACCATGAGGTGGTGACCGAGTGCCCAGTGGTCGAACTCCTCAGCGCCTTCGTAGAGGTGGGGTGCGAGTCGCGCGATGAGTGAAGATGAAGGCTTCCGCGCTCTCTGAGAAATCTTTCTGAGGGTGATTAACGAGAAGAAAGCGTCTCATCCTGAGGCGCCGCCCACTCCCAAAGAGCCGGACTTTCCATTCGCGTCTTGAGACGCCGCCTCGTCGCCCTTCGTCCTGCGACAGTTTCCCGATAGCCTGTTCATCAATCTATGACCGATCGCCCGTATTTCCGACATGGCGTCGAGGAGCTCGAGAGGCTCTTTGCGGCTGTACAGAACGATTCCGTATTGCTGGGCATGCTCCGACGCGAGTTAGGACACAGAACAGTGCCGCGGGCGCGCGCTCTCACGGCTCAAGTCGATGAGGCTCTAGCTAAATATGTGAGGCCGCGAGCAGTGCCAACAGTTCAAAGGAGCAACGATCAGCAATTGAGGGTCGGGTGCTCTCAGTGCGGCAGGGTCAACTCTGTTGCCGCTCGCAATGGCGCACAGCATTTGTCGTGCGCGGCGTGTCTCAGGCCTTTCGTCGTGGAGTTCGAGTCCGGCATCATCAAGGTGACATTCCCGGTTGAGCCCGCAATATCGGGCAGTCGTATCTGGGGCGTAGTTGTCCTTGTCGGAGTGTTGCTGGCAGGCCTGTACCTTTTCCTCAGGGCGAGATCATGACGGAATCGATGGGGGCGGACATGAGTACTGAGTCGGGGTCTGGCGGAATCGGGGATGAGGTTCGAGATCGTGTGCGGAGGCTGTTCGAGTTCCTGAAGCGATTCGACGAACGTCGAACGCCTGTCCGCCGGAATATCCAAGACGCCTCTTGGAAGCTGTTCTTCTCAGAGATTCCATCTCACCCGACAATCAGTTCCATGTGGGGCGCTGCCGCCTCGAATGGAGACGAGGTCGAACGCAGCATTCTTTCCATCCAACGAGCAGTGGTGACGGAGTGTCCATCTCCCCCTCTTCCATTGAAGGAATGGCTCGCCGACGGTTGGAAGGACGTCGAAGCCGCGCTGGAGCTCCATGCTCAGCTAACGCGCGTAGACGGTCGAACGGAGCGATTCGATGCCGACCCGAACCGAGTCGAAGCGCTCCACGAATGGCAGAAAACTCGCGAGCGATGGTCGGCGGCTGAGTTGCCTGCTCGGCAGAGCTTGGGACTCTTCAACCGCTGCATGGCGCTCTGGGCCCAACTTCAGCGTGAAGGCGAGGCGCTGCGAATCTTTGTGGGCGATGGCCATCTCGTCTGGCTACAGCCGGACGATCCACGTGGGGCGGTTCGCCATCCACTCGTGCTCCTCGAACTCGAGCTTCAGTTCGACGAGAAGAGGAGCGAACTTAGTTTCGTCGAGGTGTCTTCGGTGCCGTTCCTCTATTCGGAATTGCTTTCGACCTTCGAAGACCTGGACGGGAATCGACGACAAATCTGTAGGCACCTCGTCGATCAGGCTGCGGACCAGGGTACCTGCCACCCCCTTGGTGGCAAGGAGACCGACGAGGTCCTGGTGCAGCTTGGTCGCCTGCTGTCCGCAGCCGATGGGCTCACTCCACCAGGGACCGACCTTGTCCCTGACGCCACGCCACGCCTGCAGAGAAGCCCGGCCATTTTTGTGGTGCCGCGGCAGTCCGGTGTTCGCGGTGCCTGCGAGGCCCTGCTGCAACGGCTCGACGGTCTTGAGTCGATCCCGATTGGCCTTGAACTCGCGGTTGGAGCCGCACCGAGCCACGAAGTCTTGGGAGGCACCGATGAGCCCTCTAGCGCCGGCGAGGACGTCGAGCTCTTCTTCACCAAACCGGCGAACGAGGCCCAAGAGCGGATCGCTCAGCGACTGGAGCGGAAGAGTGCCGTGCTGGTTCAGGGTCCGCCCGGAACGGGAAAGACACACACAATCGCCAATCTGGTGGGCCACCTTCTTGCTCAGGGGAAGAGCGTCCTTGTCACTGCTCAGACCTCGAAAGCGCTTCGCGTTCTGCGCGACAAGGTGGTCGATGAACTGAAGCCTCTCTGTGTGAGTGTTCTCGACAGCGACATCGAGAGCCGAAGCGAACTTGAGCACGCGGTGAACGGGATCGTGGCGAAGCTCACGTCCGACAATGCCGGGTTCGACTCCAAGGCGAGAACTCTACGGGATGAGCGCACGAGTCTGAAGAAGCGGATTGGCGAGAAGACGCGCGAGTTGAAGACTGCGCTGACGGCCGAGATTGAGGATGTCGTAGTAGCCGGGAAAGGAACTCATCCCAGCGAGGCTGCTCGCACGATTGCTCGAGGTCTCGGGGCGAACGAGTGGCTGCCTGGCGAGGTCGCTCCGTGTGCGCCGCTGCCCTTGTCGAGCGCCGATCTCGCAGTTCTCTACCGTCTGAACGCAGAGTTGCGAAGGGAAGACGAGCAACTTGTTCTTGCCGGCGTTCCCAATGTCGCGGACCTGATTCTGCCCACGGAGTTTCGCGCCGTTGCCGAGCAACTAGCCGCGCCACTTCCGGTTGCGAAGGACTGGAAGTTCCCAGCGGCCGCTTCACTTGACTCACTACGAAGCCTCAAGGCTGAGATCTCGGATGCTCTCCTGCGCCTTGAGGCTGCGCCCCCATGGGTTCGGAGTTGCATCCATGCGGGGTTGGTTGGCGGCGAAGTGCGGAAGACCTGGAGCGAATTCGAAGAGTTCATCGATGCCTCGTTTCTGGAGATCTCCGGCCTGCGTCGACAGTTGGTGGGCTTTGAGTTGGCCGTAGACGCAACGCTGGACGTCGAGGAAGCCGCAGGAACCTCTGAGGCGATACTGGCCCACGTCGCGGCCGGCCGAGACCTGTCCTGGTTCTCTCGGTTGGGCCACAAGGACTGGACTACGACGCTCGCTGGCTCGACCGTGAATGGGAAGCAGGCGCGCTCGAAACCGGAGGTCGCGGCCCTCCGGAACTACCTTCGAGTTCAACTTCTCAGACTTCAAGTTCGACGACGTTGGGAGGGGGTAATGACGGATGCCGGCCTGCCTTTTGATGTCGCGCAACAGGCGCGGCCCGAGGAGCACGCTCACGCGCTTCTGCCTGAGCTTCGGCAGGCGCTGGGCTGGGCGGAGCGGTGGGCAAAGTGCGCTGTGGCGATGCGGTCGGCACAAGTGCCATGGGCAAGGTTGCTGGACGCGACCTACGCGAAGCCTCCGCACGCAGAGGTCTGGCGGATATCGAAGTGCGCAACAGAGCAAGTGGTGCCCGCCATTGAGTACGAGGTCGAAGAGAGGCGCCGGAGTGTGCTTGCGGACTCGCTTGAGAAGTCACGTTCGGTGTTGTCGCAATTCAAACGCGTCGTAGCGGCATCAGCAGCCCTTCGTGCGCTCGAGAGCAAGCGCGATGCGGATGCCTACGAAGTGGCCTTTCGGGAGTTGGACCGATTGGACAGGCTCCGCGACCGGGTGAAGCAGCATGAACAGTTGCTCTCCTCGCTGCGGGCCGTCGCTCGTGGCTGGGGCGATCAGATCTCGGAGCGTCGGCCGCCCCATGCTGGGCCCGACATCCCGGGCGACGCGGAGGCGGCGTGGCAGCACCGGCAGTTCACGCAAGAACTCGATCGTCGTGCTCGACTGGATCCGGACATGCTGCAGCGAGAACTCTCGACGTTGAACGACCATGTCCAGACGGTCACCAGGAGTTTGGTCGAGAACCTGTCATGGGCGGCTCAGGCGAAGAGAACCAGTCCTGCTGAGCATGCGGCTCTCACGGCCTGGGCGCAGTTCATCCGGCGCATCGGCAAGGGCACGGGAAAGAGGGTGGAGGAACATCGGCGCGAGGCAAGGAAGCAGCTCGATGTCGCACGTGGCGCAGTGCCGGTGTGGATCATGCCCCTCGCCCGCGTGGCCGAGAGTTTCCTTCCTGGCGAGCGACTGTTCGATGTCGTGATCCTGGACGAAGCGAGTCAGTGCGACATCAGTGCGCTTGTTGCATTCGCGCTCGGCCGCCAAGTCGTCGTTGTTGGCGACGACGAGCAAGTGAGCCCGCTCGACATTGGTCAGGACGTCAACGAGGTCCGTGCCCTCCAGCAGGATTGGCTTCAGGGATTCACCGACCAGCAGTTATTCGACGGTAGCGCGTCTGCTTATGAAATTGCTGGGCGCAGATTCCCGGGCGGCCTGATTCGCCTCGTTGAGCACTTCCGCTGCGTTCCCGACATCATCGCCTTCAGTAACGAACTCTCTTACAAGAACGACATCAAGCCGCTGCGAGAGAGCTCGTCCGCTCAAGTGTTCCCGGCTGTTGTTGCGCATCGCGTCCTCGGCGGAGAGCGAGTCGACCGGGCGAAGACCAACCGAATTGAGGCACTTGAAGTTGCCTCGCTCGCTGCCGCAATGACGAAGGTGTCGAGCTACCAGGGTCTCGAGATCGGTGTAGTGAGCCTCCTTGGCGATGAGCAGGCTCGTGAGATTGATGGGCTTCTGCAGAAGTTGCTCGAGCCATCGGAGTACAAGAAGCGAAGAATCATTTGTGGCACTGCCGCGCATTTCCAGGGCGACGAGCGTCACGTGATGTTGCTCTCGATGGTCGACTCGCCCGCGGAGGGCCCGCTGCGCCTGCTCGATCAGGATGGCGCCAAGAAGCGGTACAACGTTGCTGCGAGCCGAGCGCGAGACCAACTCTGGGTCGTGCATTCGCTCGATGCAGACAAGGACCTCAAGCCTGGGGACCTCAGAAGGCGTCTCCTCACCCACGCTCTTCATCCAGCAGAGTGGAGGCGGAGGCTTGAGGGGGAGGGCCGGACTGATTCGGAGTTTGAGCGTCGCGTACTTCGTCAGCTCACGCAGGATGGGTACGCCGTGCATCCTCAGGTCGAGGTCGGGGCTTATCGACTTGATCTCGTCGTCGAGGGCCTCGTTGACGGCCGTGTTTCACGGATCGCGATCGAGTGCGACGGTGAGCGGTACCACACGCTCGCCAACCTCGACGCCGATCTGGCTCGGCAGGCGATTCTCGAACGCCTCGGTTGGCGGTTCATCCGCATTCGCGGCAGCGCCTTCTTCCGCGATGGTGTGCGGGAGATGGCCCGTGTGACTCGGCGACTTGGAGAATTCGGGATCATGGCTGGGCACATGCCGTCTGGATCAGTCTCTTCGAGCGACGGCACCGACCACCGTGACGAGGTGGTTCGAGTTGCTGCCGAGTTGCGACGTTCGTGGTTGGAAGGCGCGGGGTCGATTGACGAACTGTTCGCGCTCGCAGCGCCCACGAAGAGGTCTCGGACCTTCGGGCGAAAGTCGCAAACCGAAGCTCAGCCGACCCCGGCAGCTGTTGATGAGAATGGCGTCGTTGTTCAACAGCGCCTCGCTGCACTGGAACTCGGACTCCAGAGCGCAAAGCACAAGATAGGTGGTTCTTCGTCCGGTCCTCGGCAGGAGGCCTCACCGTTGGACGCGGTCGCCACTCTTTCCAATGTTCCTACGTTCCCGCGAACCAGCCTTCCGCTTTCCAACCCGGCCACTCCGCCGCCACATCCGACTGACGGGGATCCTTTTGGTCGGGCTGTGCTTGGTCAGCTCACGGCGGCCGCGAGGCAGTGCAAGCGATGTGGTCGACCAATGAAGCTTCTGGTCGATGACCGCGCGCCCTTTCTTCAGTGTGAAATGGCGGCGTGCACAGACCGCGTGCATCCCCCATTCCTGGCCCTACGCGACGCCGTCGTGGATCTGAACGGCCGGTGCGACTGCGGCTCTCCGCTCAAGGTCGTTGAGGTCACCTTCAAAGGTGGCGCCACTTCCTTCGTTGGCTGTTCGGCTCACCCCAAGTGCAAGAAGCAATACCCATGGCGTGAGCTGAGGCAGAGACTTCGTCGGCCCCGGTCCTAGAGCGGCGAATTGGACCGATCACGTGGCGCGAAGCATTGCGCACCGACTGCGGGCGACGGTGTCCTTCCGGCACGCATGCGTGAGAGCGAGCTGACCTGAGCCATAGGGTCCCGCGGTGAACCAAGGGGCACGACGATGGCGCAGAGGCATGACGAAGCAGCAGAGCTGGGACGGCTGACGGAGCAGGTGGACTCGTGG
>CAIVGN010000170.1 GCA_903905455.1 uncultured Archangium sp. | reverse complement strand
TGCGGGCCACCACGCCCGAGCAGAAGGACCGCTTCTTCGAGCCGCTGGAGGGCGGGCGGGTGCGCCTCAAGCAGAAGTTCCGCGACCCGGTGCGCTTCGGCCAGCTCAACCTGCTCGACGTCTCGGCCGCGTCGTTGCTGCCCCGCTTCGACGTCATCTTCTGCCGCAACGTGCTCATCTACTTCGACCAGGCCACCCGCCGCCGCGTGGTGGAACTGTTCTTCGAGCGCCTCAACTCCGGCGGCTACCTGCTGCTGGGCCACTCGGAGAACCTGCTGCAGCTCTCGACCCGCTTCGAGCTGGTGCAACTCGAGGGCGACCTGGTGTACCGGAGGCCCGGCCCATGACGCGCGAGAAGCCCGAGCGCCCCATCACCGTGTTGATCGTCGATGACTCGGCCACCAACCGGCGCGCGCTCTCGGCGCTGCTGGAGACGGCCCCCGGGCTGGAGGTCATCGGCCGCGCGTCGGACGGCGAGGAGGGCCTCAAGAAGGCGCTCCAGCTCAAGCCCGACGTGATCACCCTCGACCTCGAGATGCCCAAGATGGACGGGTACTCGTTCCTGCGGCTGCTGATGGCGCGCGCGCCGACGCCGGTGATCGTCGTCTCGTCGTATGGGCACCCCTCCGACGTGTTCAAGGCGCTGCAGCTGGGCGCCTTCGACTTCGTGGCGCGGCCCAGCGAGGGCGACGAGGCGGGCTTCAGCAAGGTGCGCGCCGAGCTCATCGAGAAGCTGCGCGCGGCGAAGTACATGCGGCGCGACGAGGCGAAGGCGCCGGCCGCGGCTCCGAAGGCGAAGGCGACGAAGGTCCCCCAGGCCGAGGGCGCGAAGCTGGTGCTGATCGGCGCGTCGACCGGTGGGCCTCCCGCGGTGCAGAAGGTGCTCGAGTCGCTGGTGGGGCTGCCGGTGTGCGTGGTGGTGGCGCAGCACATGCCCGCGCGCTTCACCCAGGCCTTCGCCGAGCGGCTCGACCAGGCCCTCGCGTTCCGGGTGAGCGAGGCGAAGTCGGGAGACCCGATCCTCCCGGGCCGGGTCTACATCGCGCCGGGCGGAGAGCAGCTCGAGCTCGAGGAGCGCGGGGGGGCGCTGGTGCTGGCGGTGAAGCTGTCGGCGCCGAACGATGCGCACGCCCCGTCCATCGATCGCCTGTTCTCCACGGCCTCGAAGGTGGCGCCGGCGGGGACGCGCGCGGTGGTGCTCACCGGCATGGGCCACGACGGGGCGAAGGGCGCGCTGGCGTTGAAGAAGGCCGGGTTCGAGGTGTGGGCCGAGGCCGAGTCGACGGCCATCGTGTTCGGCATGCCCGAGGCGGCGATCAAGGCCGGGGCCGTCAGTCGCACGCTGCCGCTCGAAGAAATCGGGCCCGCCCTGGCCCGCGATTCCCTCTCCCCTCGAGCGGGGAGAGGGTCAGGGTGAGGGGCCGACCCGAGCCCCTTCGCCCGTAGTCTCCGCCGCCCAGCCGAACTCACTTCGTCTTGAAGGCGCTCACGGCGCTGAAGTCCGCGGGCGCCTCTTCCGGCAGCTCCGCGAGGCGCTCGAGGTAGCGCCGCACCGCGAGCTCGCCGGGATTCACCCGCTCAAACTCCGTGAACTGCCGCCGTGCCTCGCCGAGCCTCCCCGCGCGAAACGCCGCGAGCCCCGCGTTCCACGCCGCCAGCTCCAGCCACGTCGAGACCACGCGCCCGGGGCCTGACAGGAGCTCATGCACGGCGATGGCCTCGTGCTTGCCCTTGACCTGCACCAGGTCCAGCTCGCGAAACTGGAACTCGGCCC
>CAIVGN010000169.1 GCA_903905455.1 uncultured Archangium sp. | reverse complement strand
GGTGCCTCGAGCTCCTGCAGGTCGTGGTGCAGCGGCGGGGCCTCGCGCCACGCGTCCCACAGCCGCTCGACGCCGCCGCGGAAGTGACCGAAGGCCGCGCGAAACCCGTCGGGCCACGACAGCGTGGGCGCCCGGAGCGGGGCCGCGTGCACGAGGTAGTAATAGAGCTGGTCGTCGCGCAGGGGCACGAGGCCCACGCGGGCAGCCCCGCCCCACGCCTCGAGCGCGTGGTCGAAGCCCGGGTTCTTCAACAGCCCGCGCCAGCAGGTCGTGCCCGAGTAGCGCAGGGGCACCGGGCCCAGCAGCCGCTCCCGCACCTGCGAATGGAGCCCGTCGGCGCCGACCACCAGCTCGTACTTCGCTGTCGCGTCGTCGAGGTCGGTCACCGACGTGCCGAGCTGCACCTCGACGCTGCCGGGGAGCGCGGCCACCAGCGCCTCGTGCAGCTTCGGCCGCGAGAGCGCCCACAGCGGGCCGTACTGCGTCGCCAGGCGCTCGGGCTCGATGCGCTGGAGCACCGTTCCGGCCGCGGTCTGCACCACCATCGTCGACAGCGCGCGCCCGTGCGGCGCGAGGTCTACGCCCAGCGAGGCGAGGGCCTGGGCCGCGTTGGGCGCGAGGATGATGCCCGCGCCCACCGGCGAGAACTGCGCCGCCTTCTCAGCCAGGGTGACCGCGTGACCCGCCCGGCTCAACGCGAGCGCCGCCGTGAGCCCACCAATGCCAGCGCCAATGACCAGCACCTTCATGCAGTTCGCTCCCGGGCGAACAGGTATGCCCGTCCATGAGCGTACTCACTGAGCAGACTCAGTCAATCGTAAGCGCCAAGATTGTTGGCCCGACGACCCGGCGAGAGCGGGCCTCGTCGAATGATGCCAGTTGCGCGCGGCGGCGCCCAACTCACTGTTCCAGTCTGCCTCTGAGGCCCTCGAGCACTTCGACGTCGGCCTGGAATGCACGCTCGTAGGCGGCGAAATCGGCCGCGCCGCGTTTGATTTCAGACTGAAGCTTGACGCGAAATGCCAACGGGTCGGGGGTGTTCACGCTCACGACAAATCGCGAGCGCACATTCGAGTTCTGGGTCTTCTTTTCGAGCCACGCAGTGCGGAGATAGCCAGACTTCGCATCGACGGACTCGAGAACGTCGTATCGCTCGGAGACGACGGTGACGATCTTCTGCCATGCTTCCTCGAAGCTCCGACCCTTCTTCACTGTCACCGTCAGGTTCTTGTTGACGACGTCGGCCTCGGTGGTGGCGGCGAAGGCTTCGTCCTTGTCCAAGTCAACCTGCAACGAGTCCGGGGTCTGCTTCCCCACGCTGAGTTCTCGGCAGGTGAACTCGGGGAGCGCGCACACCGAGAGTGCCACCGCGCGCTCTCCATAGACGCGCACCTCTGCCGTGCCAGTCCCCACGAAGCGATTATCGGCCGAGATCTTCGCGTTTGACGGCCTGGCGAGGACCTTCACTGAGTGAAAGCAACTGGAAGCGAGGAGCAGCGCGGCGACAAGCAGTGACCTTTTCATTGGTATTGGATTCCTACCCTCGCATTCTGTGCGAGGCAACGACTGAGTCGTAATCAGAGTCCAACCTTCGGGTTGGCCTCCATGTCGAGTTCACTCAGTGAAATGTTTGCGTCGACCCTTCGCCTGAAACGTCAGGCGCGGGGACTGACGCAAGCTGAACTTGCTGAGGCGGTGGGCATGGCGGTGGAGGCGTACGGCCGACTGGAGCGAGGAAGCTCACTGCCTCGCGCGGAGACCCTCCTTCTTCTTGCTGACGCACTGAATTCGAGCGCCGACGAACTGCTGGGGCGTGGACAGAGATCTCGCTTGGAGACCGGTGACTCTCCGGAGTTGAGAGCCTTGGTGCATCGAGCTCGCCAGCTTGACCTGCGGTCTCTCAGAACGCTCTCGAAGGTCGCCTCGGAATTCTGCCGCCTCATGCGCCGTGATTGAGTCGGCGGCGGTGCCACGGCGCGGCTGAAGTGATGTCAGTGCCCGCCGCTACGCTCCTCGACATGAACCTTCGAGAGCACAGTGCTTCGAGCGTGGGCAGCGCCAACTTGAGAAAACATCAAGCCACGGTTACGCTCGCACCATGACGCCCGCCGAGGCGCTCCGCGATGTTCGCGGCTACGCGGCGGCAGGAAGGTACGCCGTGTCTCAACACGCGAGGTCCCGCATGCACGAACGAGGGGTGCTTCAGGCAGACCTTCGCCATGCCCTGGTGAACGCACGTTCGTGCGCCGTGCAGCGGAGTGATTCGTGGCGCGTCGAAGGAATCGACCTCGACGGTGATGACCTCTCGGTCGTGGTCGTCATCGAAGACGGCTTGCTCGTCGTCACCCTTTTCTGAGGGCCAGCGCCATGAAGACGAAGCACTGCGTGGGCTGCAAGACGGGCAAGTTGGCGCGAGTCCGCGTCATGGACTCCATCAAGGTGGGCGGGCACGCCTTCTCGGCGGAGCTCCCGGCGCTGCGATGCGAGCACTGCGACCTGGTCTCGTTCGACGGTCCGGCACTCGAGGGCTTCGAGTTGCGGGTCGCCGTCGAATTGGCGCGCGCGGGCGAGTCGACCGGCGCGGCGATGCGGTTCATGCGCAAGACGGTCGGCCTGCGCGCCGCAGAGTTCGCGGGCCTCGTCGACGTCACGCCCGAGACCGTGTCGCGGTGGGAGAATGACAAGCAGTCTCTGGATCACCGCGCCATGGCGGTCTTGGCCTCGGTGGTGCTCGACCGCTTCGAGCGGCGCAGCACCATGCTCGACACACTCCGGGCCCTCCAGCACCCCCGAAAGCTCGCCCGCCGCATCGAGTTCAGCCCCAGCGAAATCGCCGGCCGGTGATGGCCGTAGAACTCGCCGCGCGAGCCTGAAACGATGCGCGGCTTGCGCCCCTGGTCCCCCAACAGCCTTCAGCTGCGCTTCCTGGCCGCGGAGTCGCTGGTCGGGCGCCTACCGCCGTTCGTCGCCAACCGCGTGCGCTCGCGGGCGCTGCGCGGCGCAGGGCTGACCATCGGCCCGCGCACGGTGTTCTGGGACTTCCCCACCATCCTCGCCACGCGCGAGGGCCTGGCGCGGCTGCACATCGGCGACTGCTGCGGCTTCAACACCGGGGCGTTCTTCGACCTCGAGGCCGAGCTCTTCATCGACGATCACGTCTCGGTGGGGCACGACGTGATGTTCCTCACCCGCACCTTCGAACCAGGTGACCAGCACCGCCGCGCGGCCACGCCCCGCAGCGCACCAGTGCGGATTCACAAGGGCGCGTGGCTGGGCGCGCGGGTGACGGTGATGCCGGGGGTGACCATCGGCGAAGGCGCGGTCATCGGCGCGTCGGTGGTGGTGGAAAAGGACGTGCCCGCGAACACCCTGGTGATGGGCAGCCAGCGAATCTCTCTCGCCAAGTGGCGAACCAGCACCTCAACCTGACGCACCAGGGAGCACCCGTGGTCGAAAAGCAGGCAGTCCTCGACATCATCTCCGCCGCCTTGAAGGAAACGCTCGACCAGCAGGGGCTCCCCCCTCCGGCGAGCATCACCGAGGACACGGTGCTGGTCGGCAAGGACGCGACCCTCGATTCGTTGGGCGTGGTCTCGCTCATCGTCGAGGTGGAGCAGGCCCTCGAACAGCAGCACCAGGTGGCGGTGACGCTGGCCAGCGACAAGGCGATGTCCGCGAAGAACAGCCCGTTTCGCACCGTGGGGGTGCTGGCCGAGCACGTGCTCGAGACCATCAAGGAAGAAGAGGAGGCCGCCCGTGGCTGAAGAGCGCGTGGTGCTCATCACCGGCAGCCGCAAGGGCATCGGCAAACACCTGGCGCAGACCTACGCGAAGCGCGGCTTCAAGGTCGAGGGCTGCAGCCGGGGCGACGCGGGGTGGGAGGCCGAGAACTACACCCACGCCAACGTGGACGTGGCGGACGAGCGCGCGGTGAAGCTGTGGATCAGCGGCATCTCGCGCAAGCACCAGCGCATCGACGTGGTGATCAACAACGCGGCCATCGCCACCATGAACCACGTGCTGCTCACCCCGGCGGCCACGGCCAACCGCATGTTCGAGGTCAACGTCACCGGCACCATGCTGGTGTGCCGCGACGCCGCGAAGGTGATGATGCGCAAGAAGCACGGGCGGATCATCAACTTCACCACCATCGTCGCGCCCATCGCGCTGGCGGGCGAGGCCATCTACGCGGCGTCGAAGAGCGCGGTGGTGACCCTGACGCGCATCCTCGCGTTCGAACTGGGGCAGTGGGGCATCACCTGCAACTCGTTCGGCGCAACGCCCATCCTGACCGACATGATCAAGGGCGTGCCCCAGGCCAAGGTCGACGCGGTGGTCAACACCCTCGCCATCAAGCGGCTCGGCACCTACGAAGACTGCACCAACGTGTGCGACTTCTTCATCGCGCCGGGCAGCGACAACATCACCGGCCAGGTGCTGTACCTCGGCGGCATCTCGTGACCACCTGGCTCCTCGAGCGCATGGAGGCGTGGCGTGACGCGCCCGCGCTCGTGTGGGCCGACGTCCACGCGAGCTATGGCGACCTGCTCGACGCCGTGGCGCAGTGGCAGGTGGAGCTCGACCGCCAGGCGCTGGGAGCGGGCAGCGTGGTGGTCATCGAGGCCACGTTCTCTCCGAAGGCCTGTGCGCTGCTGCTGGCGCTGCTCGAGCGCCGGGCCATCGCGGTGCCGGTCACGCCGGGGCAGCGGGTGCACCTCGAGGAGTTCCAGGGCATCGCCCACGCTCAGGCCACGGTGCACATCGCCGACGACGACACCTTCACCGTCGCGCGCCACGCCCCGACGGGGACCCACGCGCTGACGGAGAAGCTCCGGGCCCTGGGTCACGCGGGGCTGGTCATCTTCTCCTCGGGCTCTTCGGGGGCCGCGAAAGCGGTGCTCCATGATTTCGAGGCGCTGCTCGAGAAGTTCCGGACGCCGCGGCAGAAGAAGTGCGTCCTCACCTTCCTGCTCTTCGACCACATCGGCGGCATCGACACGCTGATGAACACCCTGGCCAATGGCGGCACGGTGGTCACCACGCCCAGCCGTGACCCCGAGGTGGTGTGCGCCCTCATCGCGAAGCACCGGGTGCACACCCTGCCCACTTCGCCCACGTTCTTGAACCTGCTCTTGCTCTCGGAGGCCTGGCAGCGGCACGACCTGAGCTCGTTGCAGGTCATCGCCTACGGCACCGAGCCCATGCCCCAGCCCACGCTCACCCGGCTGGCCGAGGTCTTCCCGAACGCGAAGCTGGTGCAGACCTACGGGCTCTCGGAGCTGGGGGTGTTGCGTTCGCGCAGCCGGCCCGATGGCTCGCTGTGGCTCTCGTTCAGCAACGAGGGGTTCGAGACGCAGGTGCGCGACGGGCTGCTGTGGGTACGTTCTCCGGCGGCGATGCTCGGCTACCTGAACGCGCCCGACCTGTTCGACGGAGAGGGCTGGCTCAACACGCAAGACGCGGTCGAGGTGGACGGCCCGTGGCTGCGGGTGCTGGGGCGCGTGTCGGACCTGATCAACGTCGGCGGGCAGAAGGTGTACCCGGCGGAAATCGAAGCGGTGGTGATGTCGATGCCCAACGTGGCCGACGTCGCGGTGTACGGCGAGAAGAGCCCGCTCACCGGCCAGTTCGTCGCCGCGCGGGTGAACCTCGTGGAGCCCGAACCACTGGACGTCTTCAAGCGGCGGTTGCGGGCCTTCTGCCGGGAGCGCCTCGCGCCGTACAAGATCCCCGTGCGCATCGAGCTGACCGAAGACCGGCAGTTCAGCGCGCGCTTCAAGAAGCTGCGGAGCCCCACCTCGTGAGCAACTGGTTCTCCAAGCTGCAGCAGGTCGTCCTCGAAGAACTCAACGGGCTGAACACACGGGTGGAGGTGGTGAGCGCCGTGGGCGGGCTGATTCCTCCCGGCATGGCGAGCGGCTTTCGCACCCGGTTGTTGGGGCGAGCGGGGTTCATCGTGGGCGAAGGCACCGTGTTCCACGGGCAACCGCGCATCACCGGCAACGCGGGGCTCGAGGCGCACCTCACCATCGGGCGCGAGTGCGTCATCGAGTTGGAGTGCACCTTCGATCTGCAGGAGCGCATCACCATCGAGGACCGGGTCACGCTGGGACACCAGGTGATGATCCTCACCAGCACGCATGAACTGGGTCCGCCGCAGCACCGGGCTGGGCCGGTGACGCGCGCGCCGGTGACCATCAAGAGCGGAGCGTGGCTGGGGCCGCGGTGCATCGTGTTGCCCGGGGTGACCATCGGCGAAGGCGCCATCGTGATGCCAGGCTCGCTGGTCAACAAGGACGTCGCACCGAACACCCGGGTGTCGGGCACTCCGGCGCGCGTGGTGGAGACGCTGACGTGAGACGCGTGGCGATCGGCGTCGTGGTGGCCGCGCTCATTCCGGTCGCGTGGAGAATGACCGCCCCGAAGATGCCGCGCTTTCCGTACTCGCTGGGGCCGGCGGTGTCGGTGAAGCCTGCCGGGTTTGCCGAGTGGAACGTCACCGTCGAGCCGGGCATCACGCTGCGCGGGTTGCGGCGCGAGCCCACGACCCCCGGGGGCCCGTGGTTGGTCTTCCTTCACGGCAACGAGCGCGCGCTGCTCGAGTCGGGCGCCTCGGTGCTCGACCGGCTCGGGGCCGACGCGGGCGTGGGGCTCGCGACCTGGGCCCACCGCGGCTTCGATGGCTCGCCGGGCACGCCGTCACCGGAGGTCCTGGCGGCCGACGCGGTGAAGGTCATCGACGCGCTCGGAGTGCCACCGGCGCGGCTGCGTCTCCTCGGGTTCTCCATGGGGGGACCGCTCGCGCTCCACGTGGCCGCCGAGCTGAGTCGCCGCGGAACGCCGCCCGAATCGGTGACCCTGCTCGCCGCGGGCGCGGAGTTCGCCATGCTTCACGACGTGCCGTGGGTGAGGCTCTCGCGCGGCGACGTGTACCGGGTGGGCGCCGACGCCGACGACGTGAAGTGCCCGGTGCATCTCTACGTGGGCACCGACGACACGGCGCTGCCCGTCGCCCAGTCTCGCGCCATCGCCGCGCGCCTCGGGCCCCGGGCCACGGTGACCGAGCTCCCCGGCGTCACCCACGCGAGCATCCTCACCGTGGCGTTACCGTGAGCCGGCCCGGGAGGCCAACACGCTCGAGCTCTCGCGCAAGGCCGTGCTCGAGCGACTGACCGATGACCTCTACGCGTTCATGAACTCGCGCGGCCCGTAGCGCCGAAGAGAAGCGGCCTGGAGGAAGAGGGGCGTGCGGGTGTCATGGCCGTGCTCGTGACGGTCGTGCCCCGCGGCGCGCGGCGAGTTGGGGCATCGTCACGGAGAGGTGCGAGGGGGCCGCAGGTCGGGCACCTCATCATCAAAGTTGACAACCGCTGTGGTTGAAACTGGACGTTGTCAACTTTGATGACGCACTC
>CAIVGN010000168.1 GCA_903905455.1 uncultured Archangium sp. | reverse complement strand
GGAGACGAGGCAGCTCACGCACGAGAAGCGCCCACAGCGACTGCACGTCGCCGCCGCCGGGGCATCGAAGTGCAGCGCGCAGGTGGCCTGGGGCTCCGTCATCGACGCAGTGTGCGCGAGCGCGCGCCGACAGTCCTTCCTCAAAGTGGCCGTGGCAAGCTCCCGTCCATGCGAGCGCCCTGGAGTGTCCTGATGTCGACGTGCCTGGGCCTCTGCGCGTGCCCGCCGGCGTCCCAACTCGACCTCGCGGGGCCCTCGACGGTCAGCGCCTCCTTCGCGGTGGTCGCGCCCACGCCGCCCACAGCGCCGACGCCTCCTCGCTTCCTGCCCTGCCCCACCGGCTGGCTCGAGCGCGGCGCCGACCCGGTGACCTGCGCGCCATGGCCCAACGACACGGCCGAGCAGTGCGACGCGAACTCCGCGCACTTCGTGGGCGACGCGCACTGCACCACCGTCGGCAGCGCGTGCCCTTCGGGCGAGTGGCCTGATTCGTTCCCCGGAGGAAGGCCGGTGCTCTTCGTGTCCGCCTCGGCCACGAGTAACGGTGATGGCACGCGGACCGCGCCGTTCAACTCGGTGGCCGCGGCGTTCCTCGCGTCGAGCCCGGGCACGCTCGTCGCGCTGGGCAAGGGCACCCACGTCATCGGAGCACTCGTCCCGGGCGGCATCAGCCTCGTCGGCGCCTGCGCCGCGATGACCACCGTCACCAAGAGCACCACCACCGCGCCGCGCGTAGAGGTGTACGTGAAGAGCGCCGGCGTCGAGGTGAAGAACCTCCGCGTGCAGGGCACCGGCGTGGGCTTGCAGGTCGAGGGCGCGGCCGCGACCGTCGACGTCTGGGGCGTCATCTTCGACGGCGTGTCGGGCTACGGCATCTCGGCGGTGCAAGGCGGCCACGCCACGCTGCACGACGTCGTCATCCGCAACACCCTGCCGCTGAGCGTGGTGCAGGGGCGCGGCCTGGAGATTGCGCTCGGTGGCGTCGTCGAGGGCACCCGCGTGGTGGTCGACGGCAGCCTCGAGGTCGGCGTGCACGTCACGGGCGCTACGAGCAGGGTGACCCTCGTCGACGCCGCGGTGACGGGCTCCGGCGGCGCGGCCTCGAGCACCGGCTACGGGTTTCGTGTCGAGGTCGGCGCGCAGGCCCAGCTCACGCGGGTGATGGTGTCGGGGAACCACGACGAGGGTATCAGCGCCACCGACGGCGCCGTGGTGACGCTCACCGACGTGGTGGTGCGCGACACGCTGCCCGCGCCGGGGAGTGGCGCCTTCGGTGATGGCATCGCCGCCCACGCCTCTACCGTCACGGGTACCCGCGTTCGCCTCGAGCACAACTCGCACAGCGGCGTCGTCTCGGGCACCGGCTCCACCGTCACCCTGGAAGATGTGTTCGTCGCCGACACGCAACCCGAGCGCCTCCAGATGGGCCTCGGCATGCTCGCCAACAACGGAGGACACCTCACGGTGAGCCGCGGCGTGCTCCGACGCAGCACCGCGCTCGGCGCCGGCGCGAGTGACCCCGGCTCGAGCCTCGCGCTGACCGACGTGGTGGTGGATGACACCCGCGTCTCTCCCGGCTCCACCAGCGCCGCGGTCAGTGGGGGTGATGGCATCGGCACCCGCGGCGGCGCGGGGCTCACGCTCAACCGCGTCGCCGTGCGCTTCGCCCATTCCTTCGGCATCGAGGTCGTCGACCCCACCAGCCGGTTGGACGCGAAGGACGTGTCCATCAGCGACACCCTCGAGGGCTTCGATTCAGCCGGCGTGGGGCTCGGCGTGTTCGACAGCAACGTCACCCTCGAGCGCGTCGAGATTCAGCGCAGCGTGAGCGTCGGGCTGCACCTGCAGGGCGCCGGCACCAACGCGTTCGCGACCGACGTGCACGTCGAAAACACGCTCGCGGATGCCTCGGGGGCTGGCGGTGCGAATGCCGTGGTGACCCAGGGCGCGAGGCTCTCGGGAGAGCGGTACGCGATGAAGCAGGGTCAGGTGGTGGGCTTGCTGGTGGCCGGGGCCGGGTCTTCGGCGGTGCTGTCTGAGGCGCTCGTCTCCGGCACGCGGATGGTGTGTGGGAGCGCTGGGTGCGGAGGGCAGGTCGCCCAGGGTGTGTCGGTGGTCGATGGCGCGTCGGTTTCGCTGTCGCGCTTTCGGGTCAGCGACAACGGCGGCATCGGAGTCGTTCAGGGCACCGGCGGGCAGGTCGACCTCGCGCATGGCGAGGTCTCGTTCCAGGTGATTGGTGCGGTGGCGCTGGATGCGGCGTTTGATTCTGGCCGGCTCGCGGTGGACGTCGCGTATGTCGGGAATGAGCAGAAGCTGAGCGCGGTGAGCGTGCCGCTGCCCAAGGTGCCCGTTTTCAATCCCTAGCGCGGAGGGACTTTCGGCCCCTCACCCCAGCCCTCTCCCCGCTCACGCAGGGCGAGGGAGCTTGGTGATCAAGTCACCCAGGTAATGACAGTACGCCTCGACGTAGCTCGGTTCGCCCGGCGCCTGCGCTGAGAGCAACCACGGGTTCATCAGCGTGTGCCGCAAGAGGAACAGCCCCGTGTCGTCGGGGTGCGCGAGGTCCAGGTCCAGCTCCGCCCCGATGCGCGCCAACTCCGCTTCTCCCAGGTGAGCCAGAGACACCGTGGTGCACGAGCCGAAGAACTGCCGCACCTGCACCGGCACGTCGGCCCGCACCGACATCGTCTCGTACAGCTTGCGCACGTAGGCGTTCGCCGCCTTCAACGAGCGGTTCCCGTTGGGGTTGAAGGACAGGCACACCAGGTTGCAGTCGGGCTCGAAGGGCACGCAGAGCCGCGCGAAGGGCGCGACCTCGGCTTTGAGCGGCGTGAGGCGATCGTAGAACCGCTCGCAGGTGTGCACCGAGCGGCCGATGAGCTTGCCGAAGTTGTCCCAGTCCAACGGCAACACCTTGTGGTTCACGTAGCACGCGGCCGCCGCGGCGCCGGGCCGGCTGCCCTCGAGGCTGAAGCGCCCAATCTTGCGGTACCGCGACTGGTCGTCATCGGCGCCGATGAAGACGTACGACGCGTCTTGCAGCACGAGGTCGAACACCCGCCGGTCCTTCGCGAGGAACGCGCCGGCGCCGAAGGGCACGAAGCCCAGCTTGTGCGGGTCGACGGTGATGGAGTCCGCTTCGCTGAGCGCCGCCGTCGAGCGGTACACCCGGTCGCTGGGGAAGTAGCTGAACTCCGCGCCCACCTCCTCGCGTGAGCGCAGCCCGCCCTTCTCGTCGCGGAACAGGCTGGGGATGTAGCCACCCCAGGCCGCGTCGATGTGCAGCCAGAAGTTCAGCGGCGCCCCACGCAGCGCGGCGATCTCATGCAGCGGGTCCAGGGTGCCGAACTCCGTGGTGCCGTACACGCCGACCACCGCGAGCACCGGCAACCGCTTCGCGGCGCGCGCCTCGAGCATCGCCTTGAGGGCCTTGGTGTCCATGCGCGACTGCACCGTGGGCACCTCGAGCAACTGCGCGCGGCCCAGGCCCAGCAGCTTCATCGCCTTCTGCCAAGAGTAGTGCGCGGTGGCCGGGGCGAGCACCACCAACTCCGCCACCAGGGGATGCGTGGCGAAGAACCGCGCCAGGCCCACGGTCTCCACGCGGCACTCGGCGATCTCCGTCAGCAGCTCCGCGGCGCGCGCGTGGGCCTCGAGGGTCCCGGCGAGCGCGAGCACCTGCGCGGTGGTCCAGTTGAGCAGCTCGAAGTCGTCGGCCTGCTCCAGCGCCGGCACCGGCCACAGCGAGAGCCTCCGGCACGCGTCCTTCGCGGCGAGCGGGTAGAGCTTGACGGCGCGGGCCAGCCAGAGCCCCTCGTCGTTGGCCACGGTGCCGCCCGACGCGAGGTGTCCCAGGGCGCAGGGCTTCTGCGTGGGGTCCACGGGGTAGCCCACCATGCGGCACAGCTGCCGGCCCACCTCGAGCTCGAGCTGCACCGTCACCGGCGCGACCTCTTCGACGATGTTGTTGGGGTTGTAGAGCGTGGTGACCAGCTGGGCGATGAGGCCCGGCATCAGCAGGTCGCTCACCATGTGCCCCAGGTAGCGCGGGTGGAAGAAGGGCACCGAGCGCTTGAGCTGCGCCGTCAGCTGGTGGAGCTCGTGGCGCGTCTTGGCCAGCCCGTCGAGGAAGGCCGGCTCGTACTGCTCGCGGGTGCTGATGGGCGGCGTGTCTTCGGGGTGGAAGTTGCGGCGCCAGTACACGTGGTCGCGCAGCAACTCGGTGACCGTCTTCTCGAAGAAGTCGTTGTTCTCGCCGTACGCGCCCAGGAAGAAAGGTGCCAGCTGCTCAGCCATGCGGCGAAATCTCGCTCGACCTGCCCGGAAGCACCCGCGAATTGTTTGCAGAGCGCGTGCAGCCCCAGCGGCTTTGCTGGAGCAAAGCGACTCGATCGAGTCATCCCGACACGCAGCCTCGCGGCCCGCGCGCTCGGAAGACCGGGTGGCGCGGTCCATGCTCAGGGCCGTTGGTCATGTTGCTCACCTTGGTCGTGCTCGGGGCGTTGACCGCGCCGACGAACGACGCCGAATTGTCACGCCTCGTCTGGGAACGGTCGGTCGACCTGCAGGGGGCGCGCGCCCGCATCGCCCAGGCCCGGGCTGACGCCGCGCGAGCCCACCTGCTCCCCAACCCCGGCCTCGACGTCGGGTACAACACCATCCCCATCGGGGTGCACAACCCGGCCAACGAGCCGTTCTTCTCCATCCCCAACCTCCAGGTCGGCGTCTCGGAGCTGGTGGAGCTGGGCAAGCGGGGTCCGCGCCAGGACGCCACCGCGCAGATCGCCCGGGCCGTGGGCTTCGACACCATCGAGCAGCTGCGGCAGCGCTTCTTCGACGTCAAGGAGCTCTACGCGGACATCGCCACCTCGCAGGCGCGCATCGCCTCGTTCACCCAGCTGGTGGAGGGCGCCACCCGGCTGCGCCAGCTCGAGGAGGCCCGCGCCGCCCACGGAGAGACCTCGTCGCTCGACGTCGACCGGGCCCAGGTGGAAGAGGACAAGCTGCGCAGCTCGCTGGCCGAAGAGAACGAGCGGCTACGCGCGGGCCTGCGCAACTGCACCCTCGCCCTGGGCGACGCCTGCGAGCCCTTCGGCGACGCAGCCGCGGCCACGAGCTTCCTCGAGGTGCTCGCCCGCACCTCGGAGGTCGGCCGCTTCGAGGCCCGCCCGGACCTGCGCGCGCTCTCGGCCCAGGCCGACGCCGCGCGGGCCGCCGGGGTGCTCGCCGAGCGCCGCGCCATCCCCGACCTCACGGTGCGCTTCGGCTACGTGAAGGACTGGTTCGTCACCTCGGGCAACCAGCCCAACAGCCTCTTCGTGGGCGTGAGCCTGCCCCTGCCGGTCTTCGACCACGGGCAGCACGACGCCCAGGCCGCCGCGGTGCTCGCCCAGACCAGCGAGCGCAGCCGCGTGTTGTTGCTGGAGAGCTCGCGCCAGTCGTTGACCGGCATCGGCGTCGAGCTCACGGCCTTCGACGAGCGGCGCAACCGGCTGCGGGGCAGCACCATTCCCCTGGCCAAGCGCATCGTCGAGCGCCTCGAGGAAGCCGTCACCCGCGGCGGCGCCACGCTGCAGGACCTGATCCTCGCGCGGCGCACGCTCGAGGAGCTGTTCATCGACGCCCTCGACCTCGAGCTGGCCACCTACAAGCTGTCCATCACCCGCGCGCGCCTCTCGGGCGTCGTGCCCCCGCTCCCCCCTGAATTGAACCTGGAACCGGCCCCATGATGCACTCGCACGCCAGCACCCTCGCGCTCGTCGCCTTCGCCAGCTGCACCACGCCCCCGGCCCTGGCGCCGCTGCCCGGGGTGACGGCCGACGCCACGGGCGTGAGCATCGCCGCCGACGCGCCGCAGTGGCGCTACGTGACCCTCGCCGTGGCCGCCGCGGGCAAGCCGCTCGACCCCCTGCCCGCGCCCGGCCGCGTGGGCTTCGACGAGGCGCGCAGCGCGAGCCTCGGGTCTCCGCTCGGGGGCCGGGTGGAGACGGTGCGCGTGCACCTGGGCGACGCGGTGAAGGCCGGCGACCGGCTGTTCTCGGTGCGCAGCGGCGACTTCGCCGACCTCGGCCGCGACGAGCAGATCGCCCGCGAGCAGGTGGCGCTCAAGACCCGCATCCTCGAGCGGCAGCGCGAGCTGTTCCGGCTCCAGGCCGCGCCCGAGAAGGACGTGCTCGCCGCCGACGCGGACCTGAAGGAAGCGGAGTTCGCCCTGAAGGCCGCCAGCGCCCGCCGCGCCAGCCTCGCCATCGAGACCTCCGGCGAGAACATCTTCTGGGTGAAGGCCCCGCGCGGCGGCACGGTGGTGGACCTCGACGTGAGCGCGGGCCAGGAGGTGGGGCCGGATCGCGATCGCCCGCTGATGCGCATCTCCGACCTCGACGAGGTGCTGGTGCTCGCCGACGTGCCGGAGAACGACGTGCGCGCCTTCAAGAAGGGCGTGACGGTGACCATCGAACTGCAGAGCGCCTCGGGCAGCCGCGAGGGCGTGGTGCAGGTGGTCTCGGAGGTGGTGGACCTGCACCGCCGCACCGTCGAGGTGCGCGTGCGCGTCGAGAACAAGGACCGGCTGCTGCGCCCCAACTCGTTCGTGCAGGTCGTCGCCCCCGCCGAGTCCGGAGACGCGGTCATCCGCGTGCCCGACGCCGCGGTGGTCACCGCCGGCAGCAAACAATACGCCTTCGTGCAGCGTGGGCCCGGGCGCCTCGAGAAGCTGGTCGTCACCACCGGCCGGCGCCGCGACGCCGAGCTCGAGGTGCTCTCGGGGCTCCAGCCGGGCGACACCTTCGTCTCCCACGGCGCGCTGCTGCTGCTCAACCAGGTCGAGCTCGCGAACTGAGCCCCGGCTCCCCCCCTTTCCAGGACAGAGAAGTCACATGCTCGAGAAGCTCATCGGCTGGAGTCTGAAGAACCAGGGGGCCGTGGTGTTCCTCTCGGTGCTGGTGGGGGTGGTGGGCTTTTTCAGCTTCCGCAGCCTGACCATCGAGGCGTTCCCCGACCCCTCGGACACCCAGGTGTCGATCATCACGCTCTTCCCCGGGCAGCCTGCCGAGGAGGTCGAGCGCCAGCTGAGCCTGCCGCTGGAGCGCGCCCTCAACGGCACGCCGCACATGACGCGCCTGCGCAGCCTCTCGTTGTTCGGGCTCTCGAACGTGACCATGACCTTCGAGGACGGCACCGACGGCCTGCAGGCGCGGCAGATCGCGCTCGAGCGGCTGCGTGATGCCGAGTTGCCCGAGGGCGTGACGCCCGAGCTGGGGCCCTACGCGACGCCCATCGGCGAGGTCTACCGCTACACGCTCGAGGGCGCGGCCGGCGACCCCATGAAGCTGCGCACGCTGCAGGACTGGGTGGTGCGCCCCGCGCTGATGCGCACCCCGGGCATCGCCGACGTGGTGAGCTACGGCGGGCTCATCCAGCAGGTACAGGTGCAGCCCCTGCCCGCCGCCCTCGCCGCCTACGGCCTGACGCTGCAGGACCTGGAAGACGCGGTGAAGGAAGGCTCGGTCAACGCCAGCGGCGGCGTCATCTCGCGCGGCAGCCAGCAGTTCGTGGTGCGCAGCGAGGGCCTGTTCAAGAACCTCGAGGACGTGGGCCAGGTGCGCGTGGCCACCCGCGAGGGCACCCCGGTGTACCTGCGCGAAGTGGCCAACGTGACGGTCGGCTGGGAGCCGCGCCAGGGCGTGGTGGCCAACGCGCGCAGCGCCGACGCCATCGAGGGCATCGTGCTCATGCGCCGCGGCGAGAATCCCTCGGTGGTGCTGCAGGCGCTGCGAGATCAGATCGCCGCGCTCAACGTGCGCCTGGGCCGCGACTCGGTGAAGGTGGTCCCCTTCTACGATCGCACCGAGCTGGTGGACGCCACGCTGGAGACGGTGGGCCACAACCTGCTCGAGGGCGCCATCCTCGTGACCCTGGTGCTGTTCATCTTCCTGCTCGACCTCCGCGCGGCGCTCATCGCGGCGACGTTGATCCCCCTCTCGCTGGCGGTCTCGTTCATCTACCTCAAGGCCCGCGGGCTCTCGGCGAACCTGCTGTCCATGGGCGCGGTGGACTTCGGGGTCATCGTCGACGGCGGCGTGGTGGTGCTGGAGAGCGTGCTGGTGGCGCTCTCGGCCCACACCAGCCACGCCGGCAGCCTGAAGGACCGGGTGCGCGACGGGGCGCAGCGCGTGGTGCGGCCCACGGTCTACGCGCTGTTGATCATCATCGCCGCGTACCTGCCCATCTTCATGCTCCAGCGGGTCGAGGGCCGCATCTTCTCGCCCATGGCCAACACCGTGGCCAGCGCGCTGCTGGGGGCCCTCATCTTCTCGGTGACCCTGGTGCCGGTGCTCGCCTCGCTGCTCTACCGCCGCACCATCGAGCACCAGGAGTCTCCGGTGCTGCGCGTGGCCCTCGCGGCCTACATGCCCACGCTCAAGTTCGCGCTCAAGCGGCCGCTGCTGGTGGTGGGCCTCGCGGTGGCGGCGCTGGTGGGCACGGTGCTGGTGGTGCCGCGGCTGGGCAGCGAGTTCCTCCCGGAGATCAACGAGGGCGGCATCTACATGACGATGACGCTGCCCCAGGACATCGCCATGAACGAGGGGCGCAAGCTGGTGCCGCGCCTGCTGGGCCGCATCGACGCGCTGCCCTTCGTGGACGACGTGATGTCGCAGCTGGGCCGGCCGGAAGACGGCACCGACCCCAAGCTGGCCAACAACCTCGAGATGTTCGTCAAGCTGCGCCCGGCCAAGGAGTGGCCCGACGGGGTGCGCTCGGTGGGCGACGTGGTGGCGCTGCTGGAGCGCGCGGTGGACGAGCTGCCCGGCGTGGAGGTCAACTTCTCGCAGCCCATCGGCGACAACGTGAACGAGAGCATCGCCGGCCAGCAGGGGCAGATCGCCTTGAAGCTCTTCGGCGACGACTTGGGGCCGCTGCAGGAACTGGCCGAGCGCGCCAAGCAGGCGCTGGAGAAGGTGCCCGGCGCGGCCGACGTGGCCCTGGTGAAGAGCGGCAGCGTGGAGCAGATCCAGGTCATCCCCGATCGCGCGGCGCTCGCCCGCTACGGCTTGTCCCTGGGTGGGTTTCAGCACGCCTTCCAGACCGCCATGGGTGGGCGGCCGGTGGGCGAGTACTGGGAAGGCGAGAAGCGCTTCGACATCGTGCTGCGCCTCCCGGACACCGAGCGCGATGACCTGGAGAAGGTGCGCAAGCTGCGCATCAGCGTCGAGGGCGGCACGCTGGTGCCCCTCGAGGTGCTGGCCCACGTGTCGGGCGGTTCGGGGCGCGCGTCCATCAGCCGTGAGAACGGCCGGCGCTACATCGGCGTGCGCATGAACGTGCGCGGCCGCGACATGGGCAGCTTCGTCGACGAGGCCCGCGGCGTGGTAGCCCTGCTGGTGCCCCCGGCGAGCGGCACCCAGGTCGACTGGGGCGGCGAGTTCGAGAGCAAGGAGCGCGCGATGCAGCGCCTGGGCCTGGTGGTGCCGGTGGCGGTGCTCATCACCCTGCTGCTGCTGTTCTACGCCTACGGCTCCATCGGGCGCGCGCTGGTGACCCTGGGCAACGTGCCCTTCGCGCTCATCGGCGGCGTGGCCGGCTTGTGGCTGTTCGGCATGCCGTTGTCGGTGGCCGCGGCCGTGGGCTTCATCGCCCTCATCGGGCAGGCGTCACTCAACGGCGTGCTGGTGACCATGGCCATCGTGGAGCACCGCGAGAAAGGTGACTCCATCGACGACGCCATCGTCGCGGGGTGCACCGAGAAGCTGCGCCCGGTGTTGATGACCGCCGCGCTCGCCGCCCTGGGCCTGGTGCCAGCGGTGGTGAGCCGGGGCATGGGGAGCGAGACGCAGAAGCCGCTGGCGGTGGTCATCGTGTTCGGCACGCTGACGGCCTTCGCGCTGACCATGGTGCTGCTGCCGGTGCTCTACCGCGCGTACGCCAACGCCTTCGAGAAGGAGCTCGTCGAAGAATGAGGAGACATCTTCCAACCATGCCCCCTGCACCGCACGACGTGGAGTTCATCGGCGCCATCCCCCGCGTCTACGACGAGTACATGGTGCCGCTCGTCTTCCAGCACTACGCCACGGACCTCGTGCAGCGCGTCGTCGCGCGGCGGCCCACGCGGGTGCTGGAGCTCGCCGCCGGCACCGGGGTCGTGACCCGCGGCCTGGCGCAGGCGCTCCCCGCGGAGGTGCCCATCATCGCCACCGACCTGAACCTGGCGATGCTGGCCCACGCGGCCGAGGTGGGCACCCACCGCGCCGTCGAGTGGCGCGCGGCCGATGCGCAGCAGTTGCCCTTCGACGCGGGCGCCTTCGACGCGGTGGTCTGCCAGTTCGGGGTGATGTTCTTTCCCGACAAGGTCAAGGCCTTCGCCGAAGCGCACCGGGTGCTCGCGCCGGGCGGGGTGTTGCTGTTCAACGTGTGGGACCGGCTCGAAGAGAACGAGTTCGCGCACACCGTGTCGGCGAGCCTCGAGGCCCAGTTTCCCCACGACCCGCCGCGCTTCATGTCGCGCACGCCCCACGGGTACTTCGAGCGCAGCGCCATCGAGCACGACCTCGCCCAGGGCGGCTTCCAGGGTCCGGTGCAGTTCGAGACGCTGGTCGCCCAGAGCCAGGCTCCGAGCGCCCAGCACGCGGCCATCGCCCTGTGCCAGGGCACGCCGGTGCGCGGGGAACTCGAGGCCCGCGGCGCGTCGCTGGCCGAGGTCACCCGGCACGCACGCGACGCGCTCGC
>CAIVGN010000167.1 GCA_903905455.1 uncultured Archangium sp. | reverse complement strand
GGCCACAACCCACCAGCAGGACCAACGACCACAGGGACCAGGCGCGCATGCAGACCTTTCGGTGAGAGATGGCCCTTCGTACGCCGCCAGGCCTCTGCGCGAGAATACGCAGCGACGCCCGGCCGCCGTGCAAATATGCACGCCCATGAACTGGGACGACCTCCGCTACGTGCTCGCGCTGTCGAAGGCGGGCTCTCTCGCCCGTGCCGCGAAGGCCCTCGAGGTGAACCACACCACCGTGGGGCGACGCATCGAGGCGGCGGAGGCCTCGCTGGGGGTTCGGCTCTTCACGCGCACCACCACCGGCTACGTGCCCACGGCCGATGCGCAGCGGCTCCTCGCGCCGATGACCCTGGTCGAGGAGGCCGTGCACTCGGTCGAGCGCAGCGCCCAGGCGAACCAGGACGCCCTGACCGGCCCGGTGCGGGTGACCTCCCCGGAGACCTTCGGCGTCAGCTACCTCGCGCCGCGCCTCGCCGCCTTCGGGCACGCGCACCGGGGGCTGACCATCGAGCTGGTGCCCGGCGGCGAAGTGCTCGACCTGGGTCGTCGCCAGGCAGAGATCGCGGTGCGCTTCTTCCGCTCCCCCCACGAGAACCTGGTGGTGCGCCGCGTGGGCGAGGTCTCCTACGGGCTCTACGCGTCGGTGGACTACCTCGCGCGCCGTCCCCTCAAGTCCGCGCGGGACCTCAAGGATCACTCCCTGCTCGGCCCCACCCCGGGCCCCCACGTGATCGACGCCCTGTGGCTGCAGAAGCTCGCTTCCGGCGCCCCGCCCGCCTTCGTCAGCGAGCTGTCCCTGGCCTTGCTGGGGGCCGCGCGCGCCTCGGCGGGCATCGCCGTGCTGCCCCGCTACCTGGGCGACACCGAGCCCACGCTCCAGCACCTCGCCATGCCCGACGAGCCCTCGGAATCACTGTGGTTGACGGTGCACCGCGACCTGAAGGCCACGCCCCGGGTGCGAGCCCTGCTGGACTTCCTTGCGGCCACCCTGAAACGCGATGCCCCGCTGCTCCGCGGTTCGTGACGCCCTGCTCCGAAGGTGAGTGCGCTGGGGCCAGCCCTGTGGCATGGCCCGCGCCGTGATTCGCTTCGACAACATCTCCCTCCAGCATGGCCAGCAGATCCTCTTCGTGGAGGCGTCCGCTGCGCTCCACAAGGGCGAGAAGGTGGGCCTCGTGGGCCCCAACGGCTCCGGCAAGTCGACCCTCTTCCGCTGCGTGATGAAGGAGGAGACCCCCGACGAAGGCCAGGTCTCGATCGATCGCGGCATGACCATCGGCTACTTCCGCCAGGACGTCGGCGACATGGAAGGCCGCTCGGTCATCGAAGAGACGATGGACGGCGCCGGCCCGGTGGCCCAGGTCGCCACCGAACTGAAGAAGCTCGAGCACGCCATGGGCGACCCCGAGCAGATGGACAACATGGACAAGCTGGTCGAACGCTTCGGCGAGGTGCAGGCGCGCTTCGACGAGCTCGGCGGCTACGCCCTCGAAGGCCGCGCGCGCGAGATCCTCGCGGGCCTCGGCTTCCGCGAGTCGATGGTCGAAGGCGACGTGGGCGCGCTGTCCGGCGGGTGGAAGATGCGCGTGGCCCTGGCCCGCATCCTCCTCATGCAGCCCGACGCGATGCTGCTCGACGAGCCGACGAACCACCTCGACCTCGAGTCGCTCATCTGGCTCGAGACCTTCCTCCAGCGCTACGAGGGCGCCCTGCTGATGACCTCGCACGACCGCGAGTTCCTGAACCGGGTGTGCAACCGCGTGCTGGAGATCGACGGCGGCGAGATCACCTCCTTCGCCGGCAACTACGAGTACTACGTGCAGCAGCGCGCCATCGCCGACCAGCAGCAGCAGGCGACCTTCGAGCGCCAGCAGGCGATGCTCAAGAAGGAGCTCGCCTTCATCGAGCGTTTCAAGGCCCGCGCCTCGCACGCCGCCCAGGTGCAGTCGCGCGTGAAGAAGCTCGAGAAGATCGACCGCGTCGAGCCCCCGCGCCGCCACGAGAAGGTGTCCTTCGAGTTCAAGGCCGCGCCCCGCTCCGGCGAAGACGTGGTCAACATCTCCGGGGTCAACAAGGCCTACGGCGACCTCGTCATCTACAAGGACTTCAACTTCCTGCTGCGCCGCAAGGAGCGCTGGGCGGTGATGGGCATCAACGGCGCCGGCAAGTCGACGCTGCTCAAGATGATCGCCGGCCAGACCCGGCCCGACACGGGCTCGGCGGTGATCGGCGCGAGCGTGAAGATGGGCTACTTCGCCCAGCACGCCATGGACGTGCTCGATGGCGAGAAGACCGTCTGGCAGACGCTGGTCGACAACTTCTCCCGCAGCTCCGAGGGCACCCTGCGCTCGCTGGCCGGCTGCTTCGGCTTCACCAAGGACGAGGTCGACAAGGTCGTGCGCATCCTCTCCGGTGGCGAGAAGGCCCGCCTGGTGATGGCGCTGATGCTCTTCGATCCCCCGAACCTCCTGGTGCTCGACGAGCCGACCAACCACATCGACTTGACCACCAAGGAGATGCTGATCGACTCGCTCAAGAACTTCGAGGGGTCGATGATCTTCGTCTCCCACGACCGCCACTTCCTCTCGGAGCTGTCGAACCGCGTGCTCGAGCTGACCCCCGAGGGCCCCGTGCCCTACGGCGGCGGCTACACCGAGTACGTCTCGCGCACCGGTCGTGAAGCGCCCGGCCTGAGCTGACGCGTCAGGTGATGTAGGCAGCAGCACGCCCGCCACACCCGCGCACCTCAAGGTCGGGCCCGTTCGTGCCGAAATCCCCTTGAGAAGACAGCAATCCGTCAGCCCCTTGGCGGGCGTCAGCATGGGTCAAAAACCCTGTCGCATTCCTGACAAGAGGTCTCACCCGACCCCGAACCACAGGGGTTCGGGAGTGACCTAAGCGTACGAAACACCTCAGCAAACCTCGCTGGTGCGTCCCTTGCTCATGGGGGGCATCGTGAGCCTCGCGACCACCGCCACCGCACCACGGATTCCCGCTGAAGCGGTGCTGGCCATGGCGGTCGTCGGCATCCTCGCCATCCTCATCGTGCCGCTGCCCGCGATCATGCTCGACGGGCTGCTCGCCCTGAACGTGGCGATCTCGGTGCTGATGCTGCTCGTGTCCCTCGGCCTGACCAAGCCGATGGAGTTCTCGGTCTTTCCGTCGCTGCTGCTGATCACCACGCTCTTCCGGCTCGCGCTCAACGTCGCGACCACGCGCCTCATCCTCCTCGACGGCGGCAAGGGCCCGGGGTCGGCCGGTCACGTCATCGAGGCCTTCGGGCGCTTCGCCGTCGGCGGCAGCCTCATCGTCGGCTCGGTCATCTTCCTCATCCTCCTGGTGGTGAACTTCACGGTCATCACCAAGGGCTCCGGCCGCGTCTCGGAAGTCGCCGCCCGCTTCACCCTGGACGCCCTGCCCGGCAAGCAGATGTCCATCGACGCCGACCTCGCCGCAGGGGTGATCGACGACAAGCAGGCCCGGGAACGCCGCACCAACCTGGCCCGCGAGACCGAGTTCTACGGCGCCATGGACGGCGCCTCGAAGTTCGTCCGCGGGGACGCCATGGCCGGCCTGGCCATCACCGCCATCAACATCGTCGGCGGCCTGCTCGCCGGCATGCTGCGGGATCACATGCCGCTGGCCCGCGCCGTCGAGGCCTACACGGTGCTCACCGTCGGCGACGGCCTCGTGTCCCAGATGCCCGCGCTGCTGGTCTCGACCGCCGCCGGCGTGCTCGTCACCCGCATCGAAGGCGCCGACCTCGGCAGCCAGCTCTCGGGGCAGATCTTCGCCAGCCCCCGCGCCATCAAGTACTCGTCCTGGGTCCTGGCGCTGCTGGCCCTCATCCCCGGGTTGCCCGCCATGGCCTTCGGGCCCATCGCCGTCGCCGGCTTCGTGCTCGCCCGCAGCATCGAGAAGAAGCAGGCCGACGCGCTGCGCTCGCCGCGCAAGGCCGAAGACAAGGCCACCAAGGGCGAACAGAAGATCACCGACCTCCTCGCCCTCGACACCCTGGAGCTCGAGGTCGGCTACGGCCTGCTGCCCTGCATCGACCTCGACAAGGGCGGCGAGATCCCCGGCCGCGTCACCGCGCTGCGCAAGCAGCTCGCCGCCGACCTGGGCATCGTGCTCCCCTCGGTGCACCTGCGCGACAACCTGCGGCTCGCGCCCAACGAGTACCGGGTCAAGCTGCGCGGCCTGGAGATCGGCAAGGGCGTGGCCCACCTCGGGCGCCTCATGTGCCTCGAGCCGTCCGGCGGCACCCCGAAGATCGAAGGGCTCCCCGGCAAGGACCCCGCCTTCGGACTGCCCTCGGTGTGGATCAACCCCGAGCAGCGCGCGCTCGCCGAGACCCGCGGCTACACGCTGGTCGACGCCCCCTCGGTGCTCACCACCCACCTCTCGGAGCTCATCCGCCGCAACGCCCACGAGCTCGTCGGCCGCCAGGAAGTCCAGGAACTGCTCGGCGCCTGCGCCAAGGAAGCCCCCAAGCTGGTCGAAGACTCGGTGCCCGGCGCCATCACCCTGGGCGAACTGGTGCGCGTCATCCGTGGACTCCTGCGCGAAGGCATCTCGGTGCGCGACCTGCGCAGCATCCTCGAGGCCGTCGCCGACGCGGCGCCGCGCAGCAAGGACGCCCACTTCCTCATCGAGCAGGTGCGCCGTCGCCTCGCCCGCCAGATCACCTCGCGCATCACCGAGGGGGGCGTGCTCTTCGCCCTCACCCTCGACCGGGCCACCGAAGACGTGCTGCGCCAGTCGCTGGGCCACAACGACGGCGAGCCCACCCTCGCGCCGGACATCAACACCGCGCGCGCCCTCATCGCCTCGCTCGAGAACCGCGCCGCCGGCCTCGCCGCCCAGGGCCGCTCGGCCGTGATCCTCGCGCCCGCCGACCTCCGCCGCGCCTTCTTCGAGTTCGCGAGCCGCTTCGTCCCCGATCTCTTCGTCGTGTCGGCCCGTGAGCTCGCGCCCGGCACCACCATCGAACCTGCAGGCACCATCACCGTCAGCTGAGGCATTCCATGAGCACCTTCCGCACCTTCCGAGCCCCCGACACCCGCAGCGCCCTGCAGATGGTCAAGGCGACGCTGGGCCCCGACGCGATCATCATCGCCACGAAGGAAGTCGAGAACGGCCTCTTCCGCCCCAAGGAGATCGAGGTCACGGCCGCGCTCCCCGAGGTGCACAGCCAGCCGAAGTCGCCCGCGGTCGCCGCCTACGTGCCGCCCACCATCCCCCGCGCGCAGACCCGCACCGACCTGCAGACCGCCCTCTCGACGCTCACCGAAGGCGCCCGCCCCTCGGCCCCTGCGCCGGTGCCCTTCGAGCGCCGTGAAGAGGCCAGCAACAACAGCAACAACGACGAGCTCGCCAGCCTGCGCTCGAGCGTCGAGGAGATGCGCCGCGAGATGCGCCGGATGAATACCCAGGTGCGCATGGAGCGCGAGCTGCAGCTCCCGCCCCCGGCCGCCGAGCTGGTGGCGATGCTCATCGGCCGCGGCGTCGACGATTCGTTGGCTGCCGACTGCGTGCGCCAGGCCGTCGAGCAGTCCCCCAACCTGAACCACACCACCCTCCAGGCCGCGCTGCGCACCGCCCTCTCCGAGCGCGTGGTCTCGGGCCGCGCGCCGTGGGTCTCCGACGGCCACCGCCGCATCATCGCCCTCGTGGGCCCCACCGGCGTGGGCAAGACCACCTCCATCGCCAAGATCGCCGCCCGCGCCCTGATGGAGTCGAAGCAGAAGGTCGCGCTGATCACCGTCGACACCTACCGCATCGGCGCCAGCGAGCAGCTCACCCGCTACGGCGAGATCATGAGCGTGCCCACCTTCGTGGCGCGCGACCGCGTGGAGCTGGGCCGGGCCATCGAGAAGTGCGGCAGCGCCGAGCTGATCCTCATCGACTCCGCGGGCCGCTCGGTCAGCGAGGCCGTGGCGCGCCAGGCCGAGATGCTGCGCACCGTGGAGGGCATCTCGCTGTACCTCACGCTGAGCGCCGCCACCGGGGCGCGCGAGATGGCCGCCGCCGCCGAGCGTTACCGCGCCCTGGCGCCCGAGCGCCTGGTGGTCACCAAGGTCGACGAGGCCATCGGGCCGGGCAGCCTGCTGTCCGCCTCGGTGCGCATCGGCCGGCCGGTCGTCGCCGTCTCCGACGGGCAGCGCGTGCCCGAAGACATTCACTCACTGTCCGGCCCGGAGCTCGTCGAGCTCGTGCTCGGCACGCAGACCCGCAGCGCTTCAGGGAGCCGCTGAGTCATGGACGACAACCAGGCAGACGGACTTCGCGAAGCCATGAAGGAGCAGCGGCGCTCCAAGCGCCCCCTGCGGGTCATCGGCGTCACCAGCGGCAAGGGCGGCGTGGGCAAGACGAACGTGGCGGCGAACCTCGCGATCATCGCCGCCAAGCAGGGCCAGCGCGTGCTGATCATCGACGGCGACCTCGGCCTGGCGAACGTGGAGATCATCTACGGGCTGCGCCCCAAGCACCACCTCGGCCACCTGCTCTCCGGCGACATCACCGCCCGCGACGTGCTCGCCGCGGGCCCCTGCGGCGTGAAGGTGCTGCCCGCGGGCAACGGCCTGCAGCAGCTCACCCGCCTCGACGACGGCCAGCGCCTGCGCCTGGTCACCGCCCTCGAGGAGATGGAAGACGACTTCGACGTGGTCTTCCTCGATTCGGGCGCCGGCATCGGCGACAACGTCCTCTTCTTCATCGGCGCGGCGCAGGAAGCGCTGCTGGTGGTGAGCCCCGAGCCGACCTCGCTCACCGACGCCTACGCCACCATCAAGGTGCTCTGCCAGGACGCGGGCGTGCGCTGCTTCGACGTGGTGGTCAACCAGGCCGGCAACGAGGCCATGGCCCGCGACATCTTCCAGAAGCTCTCGGCCGTGGCCGGTCGCTTCCTGGACGCGCGGGTGCGCTGGCTGGGGTGGATCCCCCGCGACGAGAACGTGCACCGCGCGGTGATGGCCCAGAAGCCCTTCGTCGAGCTCTTCCCCTCTTCCCCCGCCACGAGGGCGCTCAACGGCGTGGCCGACGCGCTCCTCAACGAGCCCCCGCCTCCGCAACTCAGCGGCGGCCTCAAGTTCCTGTGGAGCCGGCTGCTCCGTGAGTCTCGCGCCGCCTGAAACACCCGGGAGTCCCCCTATGCATCGCGCCGCACTCAGTTACGCCACCACCGCCCCCCAGCCGCAGATGACCGACGACGAGGTCGTCCGCACGTGGGCGCACCTCATCGACCGCGTGGCCCGCCGCATCGCCGCTCGCACCGCCAACACCGTTCAGCCCGGAGATCTCTGGAGCGTCGGCGGCCTCGGCCTCATCGACGCGTACCACCGCTACGATCCCGCCCGCGCCGTGAAGTTCGAGAGCTTCGCGGAGCACCGCATTCGCGGCGCGATGATCGACGAACTGCGCGAGATGGATCACCTCCCCCGCCGCATGCGCGCGGACGCCGACAAGGTGCGCAAGGCGCGCAACAAGCTGGGCAACACCCTGGGCCGGGAACCCACCAGCGACGAGGTGGCCGAACTGCTGGGCATGCCGGTCGAAGACGTGGAGACCCTCGAGGCCGTGTCCGCCCCGGCCGCCGCGCTCATGCCCGAGATGCCGGTGCCGAGCCTGGACTCGCTGCAGGACGAGCGCATCGATCACGCCTCGCGCGTGCGGCGCATGACCTCGGCCATCACCACCCTCAACCCGCGGCTGCAGACGGTGCTCTCGCTGCACTACGTGGAAGGCCTCACCTACAAGGAGATCGCCGCCGCGCTGCAGGTCAGCGAGGCGCGTGTGTGCCAACTGCATGGCGAAGCGGTGAAGAAGCTGCACGTGCTGCTCACCGAGGCCGAGGGGGAGAACGAAGACACCGACGGGTGACGTGCTAGAGCGGCCGCGTGAACCGGCTCGTCGCGTCGCTGTTCGTGGTGCTTGCTGCCTGTGGGATCGCCCCGAGCGTCGAGGCCGACGCGGGCCTCGTGGAGGAGCTCGACGCCGGCCCGGTCGACGCCGGCCACAAGGCCGACGGCTGCGCCTCGAGCTTCGGCTCGCTCTTCACCGCCGACTTCGGCCGGGCCGACGGCACCGTCGTGGCCGTGGTGCCGCCCGCCTGGCAGTGCCCGCTGCCCAACGGCGATCACGTCGTCATCCAGCTGAGCATCGACGGTGGCGTGCAGCGGCTCGTGGTCAACGTGCAGTCGAGCTTCGGCGACCCCAACATCCTCATGCGCACCCTGATCGCGCCGCTGCCAGCGCCCGCCTGGGCCGAGGGCTGGCACCCGGGGCTGGCCCTCGACTACCCGACGCTGGGCCTCCACGCGGACGCCACGTGGGACTCCCTGACGCTCGAGCAGGCAGCCACGCGCGTGTACGACGCGGTGGTGGTCGGCGCGCCGCTCTCGGTCTACGCCACCAGCACCGGCGGCAGCTACGCGGGCAGCGCCCACAAGATCCACCGCAACGGGCAGCAGGACGACGGGGCGATCGTCGTCGACCCCACCGGCGCCCAGCCCACCTGGCTGCTGTTTCACTTCGCCAACCAGGCCTTCTGAATCACTTCGCCTTGTCGAGGCGCACGTAGAGCGGGTTGAGCTCCGGGTGGGGAATGCGGTCGGAGTAGCACTCCTCGCCCAGGTCGAAGAGGCAGCCGTCGAGCTCTTCTTCGGCGGCCTTCACGTCGGCCTCCTTCTCCGCGATCAACCGGTCGACCTCCTTCATCGTCTCGCCGTGCTGGTGCTCGCGCTCCTCGAGCTCGTCTTCCATCTCGAGGATGCGCTTGTGCGCGAGGATGCCCTGGGCGCCCTGCTGGCCGGCGCGCGGCGTGAGCACCTGGTTGAACTCCCACTCGAGCTCTTCGATGTTGCGCTGCTCGCGCATGATGTGGAGCCGCGACTTCTTGAGGTTCTCGCGGGAGAGCAGGATCTTCTTCACGTCGTGGCCCTCGCGGAGCTCCATCTCCTTGTGCGAGACCTCGGCGCGCTTGATCGAGTCCTTCTGGTAGCGGAACGCGGCCTTGAGTGACGAGAGCTTCTTCTTCAGGTCGCGGGAGCGACCTTCGACGCCGATGACCGCGCTGCGCCACTTCGCGCAGATGGCCTTTTGTTCGACCTTCTCGGCCGTCTGCGCGTCGAGGAAGTCCTGCCAGGCGCCGTCTTCCTGGTTCATCTCTTCTTCGAGGCCGGCGATCTCCTCGCGCACGGCGAGCACCGCGTCTTCCGCGGCGTAGACCTGCTCGAGCGCGCGCGGCGGGTGCTTGGCCTCCGCGAGGTGTTCACGCGCGAGATCACCCAGCTGGTACACGAGATCGTTGTACGACTCCTTGGCCATAGGGCGCGCAACTTACCCAACGCGCCCCAAGCGTCACCACGAAAGCCGCGAACGCCCCCACCACGCGCCTACGAGCACGCACACCACCGGCACCCAGCGAGCCAGGCGGAACACCCGCGGCCGACGCCGGAGCATCACCCCCAGCGCCAGCGCCACGAGGCCCGCCGGGGCGAGCACCAGCACCGAGCCTGCGGCGACCCCGAGCACCGACGGCCACGCCCCGCCCCCACCGCGCGCCCCCAGCGCCGCCCCGCAGATCGCTGCGAGCACCAGCGGAGGCGCCTTCGTCGCCGCCCCACCCACCGCGACCAGCAGCAGCACCGCCGTGGGCGCCACCCAGCCGCCCGCGACGCCGCTGAAGAGCGCGAGGGACAGCAGGCCCAGGCCCAGGCCCAGGAGCCCCCGCCGCCAGGCCGCCATCGACAGCAGCACCGCGAAGAGCGCGCCCCAGGCCTCGGGGCTCAACCCCCGGCCCACGCCAGCCTCGAAGGCCGCCCGAAACCGGGCTTCGTCCCAGCTCCCGGGAGGCGGGGGGCGCGGCACGGTGATGGTGGTCAGCGAGCCCTGCGCGAAGCCCCGGCCGCTGCCCTCGCCGTCGAGCTGGCTGCCGAGCACCACGCGGTAGTTGGCTGGGAGCACGCGCAAGAACCGGAAGTCCTGCCGGAGCTCGCCCTGTGCGCAGCGAAAGTGGCCGCGCAGCTCGAGGAAGCCGTCGCGGAGGAAGGCCACGGTGTCGAGACGCTCGCAGCGCTGGCCCGCGGCCGTCAGCGGCATCTCGTCCCACACGCCGGCCTGCAGCGCGCGGTCCTTCGCGTCGAGATCGCCCTGGGAGAGCAGTTGGTCGCCGTCGGCGTCGATGGGCGAGAGCATGGAGAGGGTCGCCGCGGTGAGCGTCACCGTCTCGGTCAGCACCCCGGGCGGGCCCCCCGGGGACAGCAACACGTACACCACGTCGGCGTCGTGGGCCCAGGCGGCCGCCGCGCACAGCACCCCCAGGGCCAGGACCGCTCTCACGGTACCGGTTTGGCCCGCGGCCTCCCGGCTTTCAAGCTCCCATTGATTGGGCTATTCGCCAGACCAATGCGAGTGGGGGTCACAGGCGTCTCGTCGGATCTGGGTCGTGGTCTGTTGCCCCGGCTCGAGGCAGACCCGCTCGTGCACTCGATCGTCATCTTCGACGTCGCCCGGCCCAAGGTGCTGACGCAGAAGAGTTCCTACGTGCGCATGGATCTCACGCGCCCGGGCATGGAAGCGGAGCTGACGCGGGCGTTCTCCGAGCAGACGCTCGACGTCGTCTTCCACCTCGCCTTCGTCAACTCGCGCGTGCACGGCCCCGCCTTCGCCCACGAGCTCGAGGTCATCGGCTCGATGCACATGCTGGCCGCGGCCCAGGCCGTCGGGCTGCGGCGCCTGATCATCCCCTCCCTCACCGCCCTCTACGGGGCGCGGGCCAACGGTCCGGCGGTGTGTCTCGAGTCGAGCCCCCTGCGCGGCGAAGGCGTGCGCTTCGTCACCGATCGCGTCGAGGTCGAGCACCAGATCGAGCAGTTCGCGCAGCGAAACCCAGACGTGCACGTGGTGGTGCTCCGCTTCGCGCCCATCGTCGGGGCCGACGCCGACAACCCCTTCAGCCGACTCCTGCGCTCGGGCTTCGTGCCCACCATTCTCGGGTTCGACCCGTTGTGGCAGGTGCTCCACGAAGACGACGCGGCCACCGCGCTCCACCTCGCGCTCACCACCAGGGCGCGCGGCGCCTTCAACGTCATCGGGGAGGGCACGGCGCCCTTCTCGACCATCGCGCGCCTCGCCGGGGCCCAGACCGTGCCCATGCCCGGCCCGGTGCTCCGCGCCACGATCAAGGTGCTGGAGACCGCGGGCATCTCGTCGGTGCCCGTGCCCTTGCTGAACTACCTGCGCTACTCGTGGGTCGCCGACGGAGAACGCGCGCGTCGCCAGCTCGGCTACGAGCCCCGCGTTGCCTTCCACGAAGCGATGGCCTCGATGCGCCAGAGGAGACCCTGATGGCCGCCGGAAAGCCGCCCAAGACCGTGAAGAAGCCCGCCGCCGGCAAGACGAAGAAGGCCCTGCCCTCGGTGATGGGCAACGACCCCTTCGCGCGGGGCTCGGCCGTGCGCGCCGTGGCCAGTGACGCTCCCGCGGCGCCGCCCCCGCGCGCCCCGGCGAAGCCGACCACGCCCGAGATGCAGCGCGCCGCGTCCCCGCTCAAGGGCCCGACGAAGCCCGTGCCGGGGAAGAACCGCCCGGTGCTCGAGCCGATCGAGAGCAAGCCCGTCTCGGGGTCGGGGCGGCCTTCCGCGCCGCCTCGGGCCGTGCCCCCGCCCGCTGCGTCGCCTGCGGTGGTGCGCCCCACCGCGCGCCCGAGCGGCCCTCGGCCGTTCGCCCACGCGGCGCCGCCGTCGGTTGCGTTCGATCCGCAGCCTCACGCAGGCACGCCCAGCGCGCAGGAGCTCTCGGGTCCCACGGCGCACGCCGCGTCGCCTTCCGTCTCGTTCGATCCGCAGCCTCACGCAGGCACGCCCAGCGCGCAGGAGCTCAGCGGCCCCACCGCCCACTCCGCGTCGCCCTCGGTCTCGTTCGATCCGAAGCCTCACGCAGGCACGCCCAGCGCGCAGGAACTCTCAGGTCCCACGGCGCACGCGGCGTCGCCTTCCGTCTCCTTCGATCCGAAGCCTCACGCAGGAACGCCCAGCGCGCAGGAGCTCAGCGGCCCCACCGCCCACTCCGCGTCGCCCTCGGTCTCGTTCGATCCGAAGCCTCACGCAGGCACGCCCAGCGCACAGGAACTCTCGGGTCCCACGGCCCACGCCGCATCGCCCTCGGTGACCTTCGATCCGATGCCGCATTCGGGCACACCCAGCGCACAGGAACTCTCGGGTCCCACGGCCCACGCCGCATCGCCCTCCGTCTCCTTCGAGGCCACCCCGCACGCGGGTGCTCCCAGCGCGGAGCCCAGCCCCCCCAAGCCCCACGCCCACCTCGCGGCCGCGGGTGACGTCTCCCTCGCACCGGCCTCATTTCGTGGTGCGCTCAAGGGCCTGGTCGCCGCCGTGCGCTCGTCCGCCGGGCTCTCGAGCCGCAGCACCGAAGTCGACCGCTGGGGCAAAGACGCCTCGCTGAGCGCGTCGCTGCGCCCCCTGGGCCAGCTGCTCTACGAGAAGTACTGGCGCGTGCGCGTCGAGGGCGCCGAACTCCTGCCCACCGGCCCCTTCATCATCGTCGCCAACCACGCCGGCGCGTTGCCCCTCGACGGCCCGGTGCTGCACCTGGCCCTGCAGCGCGAGCGCCCCGATCTCCCCCAGTCGCGCTGGCTGCTCGAAGACCAGGTCTTCCACGCGCCCTTCGTCGGCGTGCTCGCCAACCGCCTCGGCGCCGTGCGCGCCAACCCCGAGAACGCGATGCGGCTGCTCGAGGAAGGCCGGCCGGTCATGGTCTTCCCCGAGGGCTTCCACGGGCTCGCCAAGCCGTTCTCCGAGCGCTACCAACTGCGACGCTTCGGCCGCGGCGGCTACGTGAAGATCGCCCTGCGCGCGGGCGTGCCCATCGTCCCGGCGGCGATCATCGGGGGCGAAGAGTCGATGCCGCTGCTGGGCAAGATCCCCGGGGGCCTGTTCGGGGTCGAGTACCTGCCGCTGACCCTGCCCCCGCTCCCCGCGCGCTGGCACATCCGCTTCGCGGCGCCGATCTCCCTCGAGGGCGCCCCGTCGGAGCCCGACCACGATCTCGCCTGGGTGGAGCGCAAGAACCTCGCGGTGCGCGATCAGATCGAAGGCATGCTGACCGACCTGCTCAAGCACCGCGACAGCGTGTTCTGAGCCTTCAGTGGGCGATGCGGTTTCGGCCCGCGCCCTTGGCCTCGTACAGCTTCTCGTCGGCCCGGCCGATCAGCTCGTGCGGGTCTTCGTTCTTCTTGTGCACGGTGGCCACGCCCGCCGACAACGTCACGGGGATCACCTCGCCATCGAAGGTGAAGGTGTGCTTCTCGACCAGCTTGCGCAGCTTCTCCGCCAACAGCGCCGCGCCCTTGAGATCGATCTCCGGCAGCAGCAGCGCGAACTCCTCGCCCCCGTAACGGGCCAGCACGTCTTCCCGCCGGGTGCGCGTCTTCACCGTGCCCGCGACTTCCTTGAGCACCGCGTCGCCGGCCAGGTGCCCGAAGCCGTCGTTGATCTTCTTGAAGTGATCGATGTCGATCATCACCAACGACAGGGGGCGCGTGTAGCGCCGCGACCGCGACAGCTCGCGCTCGATGGCGTCTTCGAAGTAGCGCCGGTTGAAGACCTGGGTCAGGCCGTCGACCGTGGTCATCCGGTAGATCTCGTCGTGGTACGCGGCCTCGATGTTGTTCGAGGCGATGAACTTGAAGATCGTTCGCCCGATCTTCACCAGGTCGCCGTTGCGCAACCGCGTGGGCGTCTCGACGTGCTGGTCGTTGACGATGGTGCCGTTGGTCGACCCCTGGTCCTCGACCGTCACCCGGCCGCCCTCGCAGGTGAGCCTGGCGTGGTTGCGGCTCACGGCGTCCTGGTCCACCTGGATGTCGGCCTTCGACGACCGGCCGATCGTGAACTCGTCGGAGTTCAGGTCGTACTTGCGGCCGAGATCCTCTCCGTGGATGACCACCATCGCCGCGGCGCGGCTGACGTGCCTCTCGGAGATCTTCGAGATGACGGTGATCGCCGTGGTGTGCTTGCGCGGCATCGGGTGAACCGCAGGCTACACCACCCCAAACGAAACAGGGCCCCTCCCGCGAAGGAGGAGCCCTGGCTCGTGCGGCCTACGACCGATCGCTTACTGGATCGTCGCGGTGATGGTCTTCGCGACCGCCGGGTTGATCGGCGTCGCCGAGTCGGTCTTGAGCAACTCGGCCTTGATCACGATGTCCGTGCCACCACAGGCGGCAGGCAACGCGAACTCGACCTCGCCGCTCCCCTTCGCGGGAATCTCGGTGCTGACGATACCCTCGGTGCAGCCCGTGCCACCGGTGAAGGTGATGCGCACCACGCCGTCGTCCGTGCCGGCCGTACCGATGCTGAAGCCACCGACGGTGAGCACCAGCTTGGAGCCCTTGACGATGGTCGCGGGGCTCGAGGCCGGGGTCTTGAAGGCGATGCTGGGCGGCGCGTAGTTGAGGAACGAGAAGGCCGTGAGGAAGTCCGTGGTGCGGTCGGCGTTGGTGTCGTTCAGCTCCACGTACTCCGTGAAGGTGATCGGCGCGCTGGTGAGCACGAGCGGGTCCTTGGTCATGCGGAACGCCTGCACCACCATGCTCGAGCGGTCGCCGTTCGACAGCAGGCGATCACGCATCGCGCCCACCGCCGCGGGGAGCGTGAAGCTCGGCGACGCGGGGTCGACGAGCACGTCCCAGCGGGTCTCGAGGTTGTCCGAGAACGACACGCGCAGCACGTTGACGCCCGAGAGCGCCGCGAGGCGGAAGCTGCGGCCCGCCACGGCGCCGTCAGCCGTCGAGGCGTAGTTGAAGCGCGCCCCTTCGGGGAACGCCGGGAACGCCTGGCCCGAGACGTCGATGGGCGTGGCGCCCGTCGGGTCGAAGGTCAGCTTGTTCAGGGGCAGCCGGGGGAACAGCGCCGAGGCGCCGACGCCCGCCGAGGCGTCAGAGAGCGCCTTCGCCGAGATCGCCGCCATCAACAGGCCGTAGTGCGCGCCTTCGATGCCGTGGTGCGTCGGCGCCATGCGGATGCCGATCTGGCCAACCTGCAGGGGCTCGAGCTTGTCGATCTGCCCGTCGAGGGGCTGGGTCGCCGTCGCCACGTTCACGCCCACGCCGATGCCGAGCGGCACGACGCCGCGGCCCGGCTGGTTGGCGCCACCGATGACCGCCACGCCGTCCACGAACGTGCCCTTGAACTTGGGCAGCTCGGGGAGCTTCGTCACGAAGCTGAACGCGAGGGGGATCTGGGTGAAGTTGTGCTGCGCCGTCGTGTACTGCGACTGGTCCGAGAAGTTCGGGGTGGCCGTCGCCGCGCCCGGGGTGTCGCGCAGCGAGAACTGCACGTCGCGGACGATCGACGAGTTGAACTTCTTGAAGATGGGGATGATGCGGCCCAGCAGCTGGCCGATGTTGATGTTGTCGAGCCCGCCCGCGACCGCGTCGATGGGCAGATCGCCCAGCGGCACGTCACCGGCCAGCGCCCACGCCGTCCGCGTGCCGCAGGTGCCCGCGAGGATCTTCGCCTCGTCCGAGGCGCCCGAGCCGTCGACGCAGGTGCCGTTGAGGCCCTGGCCGGCGATGGTGTCCTTGATCTTCTGGTCACCGAAGCCGAGGAACGCGCCCGCGGGGATCGGCACGCCCATCTGGTTGATGGCCGAACCGATCTTGATGTCCGTGGGCACCGAGGGGCCCAGCAGCTGCGTGAGGTTCAGGTTGGTGATGCTGCCCGCCAGCGACATGCCGGCCAGCGCGGCGTGCACGTTCGGCGAGGCCGGGACGTTTTCGAAGCCGCCCTTGTAGCCGCCGTACTTGTCCAGCGAGTTGCGGCGCAGCGCGAACGAGAGGAACTTCGACCCGCCCGTCGCGTAGTTCGCCACCGTCACGTACGAGAAGTCAGCGTGCATCACGGTGACCGACACCTTGGCCGCCGCCGCGAACGCGAGGCTCGACGTGCCAGCCGCGTTGGTGGTCAGGAAGTCAGCGCCGCCCTGGGTGATGATCGTGCCGTTCTCCTGCGAGACCACGACCTTGGCGCCTTCGACCGGGCGACCCGAGAGCTCGTCGATGACCGACACCGAGAGCTGGTCCGCCGCCGGGTTGGCCAGCACGATCGCCTTCGCGGTGCAGGTGATCGCACCGAACGCCGCCTGCACCGAGGGGATGCCCGCCGTACCGGCCGTGCCCGTCGTGCCCGCGGTGAACTCCGCCACGTTGCCCGTACCCGAGCCCGTCAGCGCCGAACCCAGCGCCGTCCACGTGGCGCCGTCCTTGAGCACCACCGGGTTGTTCGCCGCGTCCCAGGCCGAGACCCAGAACTTCGCCTTCGTGCCCGCGCGGAGCACCTGGAAGTCCGGCGTCACCGAGCACTTCGCCACGGTGGTCGCGGCCGGGGGAGCCACGCACGCGCCGTTGCGGCAGACCTGCGTGCCGCAGTCCGAATCGGCCGAGCACAGCGAGCCCACGCACTTGCCTTCGTCACACTGGCAGCCGAGCGAGCCGTTGCAGAAGTCGAGCGGGAACTGGGCGGGGCGCTGGCCTCCGGCGGTACCGCCCGCCGGGTTGCACTGCGCCGCCGTGCGACACGAGGGCTCACACTTGAAGCTCACGGTGTTGCAGTAGAAGTACTGAGGGTCGGCACAGTCGCTGTCGTCGACACACTCATCTGCTGCGCCACCGCCGCCGCCGGCACCGCCGTCGGTCTTGGGGGGGGTCGGGCCACAGGCCGTCAGGCTCAGCGCCGCGAGGGCGAGGGCCGCCCACAGCGTCTTGCGAATCACTGCCGTCATTCGATGCTCCTTGGTAGGGAAATTTCTGACTGCGAAAAGGCGGCGCACTCTCGCTTTCCGAGCGAGACAGGTCAACGCCCCTAGCGAACGCGGTGCCACATTCTTTCTTAAAGGGTTTCGCTCTGTTGCATCGCGTCAACCGCGACACGGAAGTCGCATTGCACGATGCTGCGCGCCGATGAAGTCGCTCGCCGAGATGATGGGTCCCGCGCTGAAACAGACTGGCTCTGCTGGGGCACTGATGCCGATCTGGACGCGCGTGGTGGGCGAGGTGATCGCCAAACACACCCGCCCCGTGCGCTGGCAGGGCACGCAGCTGGTGATCCGCTGTGACGCCGAGGCCTGGCGCGCGGCCCTCGAGGCCGAGAAACCCTCGCTGGCGCGCAAGCTCAGTGCAGCGCTGGGGGAAGCTGCCGTCTCGTCGATCGTTCTCGAAGTCGGATGATCCCCTTCCTCGTACTGTGCCTGCTGGGCACCGCGCCCACGAAGCCTGCCCTCGAGCGCACGGTGCGCGATCGCTTCGAGGCCGTGGGTCGCACCTCGCCGCCGGTCGACTCCGCCCTCTCCCTCGCCGCCGACGAGCTGGCCCGTCGCGCGCTGTCCAACGGCGTGGAAGACGCCACGAGCCTGCTGCGCGTCACCGCGGCCCTCAGCCGGCAGAGCGCGTGGGATCCCAACCCGGTGGTGGTGGCGCTGCGCGCGTCGACCGACACCATCGCCGCTGAGCTGCGCAAGGTGGACCTCGGCAGCGAGCCCACCACCCACGTCGGCATCGGCCTCGCCATCGGCCCGGAACGCAGCGCGATCATCGTGCTCCTCGCGCGCCGCCGCATGGAGCTCGCGCCCTTCCCCCGCAGCCACGTCAAGCCCGTGGGCCTGCAGCGCCTGTGCGGCACGCTCGACGCCCCGCTGCAGACCGCCGAGCTCTTCGTCACCCGGCCCGAGGGCTCGGTGGAGCGGGTGGCGATGCGCCGCGACGGCGAGCAGCTCTGCGCGAACCTCGACTTCCCCACCCGTGGCCGCCACGCCGTGGAGGTGCTCGGCACCGGCCCGCGCGGCCCCGAGGTCACGGCGCTGTTCTTCGTCGACGTGGGCGTGGTGAAGGCCGACGCCGACGACGCGCTCCCCGAGCCGGCCGACGCGAAGAGCGCCCGCGGCCTGCTGCTGGCCCGGGTCAACGCCCTGCGCCTGCAGCTGGGGCTCCAGCCGGTGCAACCCGACGCGGTGCTCGAGGGCGTCGCCCAGACCTGGGCCCAGCGCCTCGCCGAAGAGGGCTTCTTCAGCCACGTGGCGCCCGACGGCAACACCCTCAAGCAGCGCCTGACCGCCGTGGGCTACAAGTTCAGCGCCGCCGGGGAGAACCTCGGTCTCTCGTCGGGCCCGCTGGCCGCGCACTTCGGCATCGAGCACAGCCCCGGTCACCGCAACAACCTGCTCGAGCCCAGCCACCGCCGCGTGGGCTTCGGCCTCGCCCGGCGCAGCGATGGGCTCGAGGTGCTGGTGGAGGTGCTCGCCGCCCCGGTCACCGTCGTCGAAGACCAGGACCCGCTGGGCAGCGTCTACGCGTCGATCGCCGCCGAACGAAAGCGCCGCAAGCTGACGCCCCTGAAGACGTCGCCGGTGCTCGAGAGTCTCGCCCAGGCCCACGTGCGCGACGCGCTGGCGAAGGACCTGCCCAAGGCCGAACTGCCCGGCAAGCCCCGGCTCCACGAGCGCGCCTTCGAGCTGATGGATGAACTGGCCTCGGTCTCGGTGGACGTCTTCATCTCCGACACCCCGAAGCTCGGGGCCGAATCGAAGAACCTCGGGGTGGCCGACAACCGAGTGGTGGGGGTCGGGCTGGTCAAGGGAGACTCGGCGCGCTTCGGCCCCGATCGCTACTGGATCGTCGTCATCTACGGAATCACCCGCTGAAAGCCGTCGCAAAAAATCGCGCCCCGACGGGAGTGTGGTTACTTCCGGGGTCATGACGCAGACACCGCCTGTCATCCTCGGCGTTGACGAAGACCGTGGCGCGCAGATGGCCATCGCCCAGGCCTTCAACGAACAGGGCACCTTCTACCGCTTCGTCACCGATCGACGGAAGGTGGCCGGCGGCCTGAAGCAAATGCGGCCCCACCTGATCATCGTCTTCGGCGAGCTCGAGTCGGACTTCGTCATCCAGGTGCTCGACTCGCTCTCCAGCGACGTCACCTCGGCCCAGCGCCCGGTAGTGATCGTCTCGAGCGACACCGCCGACGCCCCCTTCGTGCAGGGCATGCGCAGCGGCGTGGTGGCGATGCTCAAGGCGCCCTTCTCCGCCGCGCACATCGGCGTGATCCGCGCGGTGTGGGACGAGCTGGCCACCCGCACCGGCAACAACTCCGGCGTCGCCGACGCGGCCACCCTGCTGCGCTTCATCGAACACATTCGCCGCACCCGGCGCAGCGGCGTGCTGATCACCAACCCGCGCACGGCCAACGAGGGCAAGGCGTCCTTCATCTACGGCCGCCTCGACAAGGCCTCCTTCCTCGGCGCCCAGGGCAACGAGGCCATCAAGGCCATGCTCGGCCAGCCCCAGGTGCGCTGGAGCTTCACCGAGGTCGCCGGTTCGCGCGGCGAAGGCACCGGCGTGGTGATCGAGGTCGGCGACACCGTCACCGGCGAGACGCCCATCGCCGAGGTGCTGGTCGGCGAGATCGAGGACGAGCCGCTGGCCTTCGAAGTGCCCCTGCAGAAGGCCGTCCCGGCCAGCTCGCCCGCCCACGCCCTGCACGGCCCGCCGCCGCAACTGCTGCTCGTCGACGACGACCCGGCGATCTTGAAGATGTTCTCGACCCTCTTCGCCAAGCACGGCTTCGCGGTCACCACCGCCACCGACGGCAACGAGGGCTTCGAGACGGCGCTCCAGCACAGCTTCGACGCCGTGCTCTGCGACCTCAACATGCCGCACCTCGACGGCTGGGGCATGCTGCGCGCCCTGCGCGACGACTTCCGCACGCGCGAGCTGCCCATCGCCTTCCTCTCGGCCCACGACGACTACCGCGAGTCGCTGCGCGCCCTCGACGCCGGCGCCCAGGCCTACCTCTCGAAGGGCACCAAGCTCGACGCCATCATCAGCCAGGTCCTCAAGCTCCTCGAGCCCCGCCGCACCATGCTGGCGATGATCGAGCTGGGCCAGACCGAGTCCGTGCCGGTGCACGCCGTGGGGCCGCAGTGGGTGCTCAAGCTCCTCGCCCAGCGGCAGCTCAGCGGCGTGCTCTCGTGCCGCGACGGCTGGGCGTCGTACCAGCTGGTGTTCAACGCCGGCGCCTGCGTCCACGCCGCGGCCATCGCCGGCAAGTACACCGCCGAGGGCGAGCGCGCCTTCAACGCCTTCGTCGCCAGCCGCGCCGCCGAGGGCTCCTTCCACGCGGGCCCCCCTCCGGCCGTGGCCCAGAACCTCTTCCTGCCCACCGAGGTCCTCATCGAGCGCGCCTGCACCGCCCTCAACGACAACGAGCAGCGCATGCGCGAGTCGCTGATGGTCAGCGCCACGCAGATCGACGTGAACAACGAGCTCTACGCCGTCTACCGCCAGGTGGGGCCCAAGCAGTGGCTCGAGGCCGCCCGGCTGATCTGCGAAGAGAAGACCCCGCCCCGCGAAGTCATCGCCCGCCTCGACATCTCGCCCCTCGACATCGAGGAGTGCATGAAGGACCTCATCCGCCGCGGGGTGGTGACGCTGCGCCGCACCTGACTTCGGGGCGCGGAAAATGAAACAGCCCCCCGACTTTCGTCGGGAGGCTGATTTTCATGCGGAAGCGAAGACCTGAATCAGACGACGCGACGCTGGGTCGCGAACGACTCGATGCCAGCCTGCTGCGCCGACGGCAGCGCGTAGAGCGGACACTTGATGCAGGTGAAGGACTGCCACCCACGGCGGACTGCCTCATCGAGGCAGTTGTCGTAATGGGCACAATCGAGGTTCCGGTGGTGCTCAACCCCGAGACGCTTGGGGCCAGCTTCCGGATTGATGCTCTGTGGAAGTTCGGTCGGACACGGCTTCATGTGCGGTTTTGGCCTCCCGTACGGCGAGAAACCCCCCGGACGACAACTGCGGTGCTGCGAAGACGACTGCGTTGTACGCCGCGAGACCGAATTATTTCGCCTTCGACCTTGCAATGGGGGTCGCCGAAGACTGGTCCCGAAATTCTGATGCGAACGACTGTGTTCTCGACTGCGTTCGCCCTCGTGAAACAAGAGCGCGGGCGACGTCTACGGCAGACGGTCGACGAATGTCAAACCGGGGTCCCCATGTTTGCGACAACCGCGCTGCGCGCCTCACTGATCAGCCTGCTCCTCGCCACCTCGGCGCTCGCGCAGTCACCGGAATTGCTCGAGGCGGTGCGGGTGCACCGGGCGGGCGTCTCCGACCAGGCGAAGGCCGAGCTCGACGCCTGCGCGGCGAAGAAATGCGCCGATCGCGAGCGCCTCGCCCTGCTGTCGGGGGTGCTCTCACTCTCCGACGGCAACGCCTCGCGCGCGGTGGACGTGCTGGGCAGCGCCCGGGCGCCGAAGGGCCTGGAGGCCGTGCACGCGTGGTACCTCGGTGAGGCGCAGGCCTGGGCCGGGCAGCGCGCCGCGGCCGTCAAGACACTGCAGCGCGCGAAGAAGGCCGCGCCCTCGTGGCTGACGTCCCGCATCGATCGGCGCCTCGCCGAGCTCTTCCTCGACCTGGGCGATCCCACGAAGGCCCGCGCCCTGCTCGACGCCGACCCCGACGTCGCCCGGCTGCCGGAGCTGCTCTTCACCCGCGCGCTGGCCCGGGAAGCCTCGAAGCTCACCGCCCTGGCCCGGGCCGACTGGAAGCTCCTCGCCCTCAAATTCCCCGCGCATCCCCACGGCCTCGCCGCCCAGGCGCGCCTCGAGGCCGAAGGCGCCTGGTCCCTCACCTTCGACGAGCAGCTCGCGCGCGCCCAGGCGCTGCTCAACGCCGGAGACGCGAAGGGCTGCCTGGCCGCACTCGAGCCGCTCAAGCCGGGTGCCGACGGCAAGGCGAAGCTCGCGCTGCTCAAGGGCCAGGCCCTGCTGACCCGCGGCAAGGAGCGCGACGCCGAGGCCCAGGCCCAGCTCGCCATCGCCGCCGAAGGCGCCCCGGCGATCGCCGCCCAGGCGCTGATGACGTCAGCGAAGCGACTCATGCGCCTGGTCGATAACGCCGCCGCGCGCGCCGCGTTTCGCAAGGTCGACGACGCCTACCCCGGCGACGCCGCCGCCGACGAGGCCGGCTACCTCGCGTCGTGGCTGGCGATGAACTCGGGCGACTTCGAGACGGCCGTCACCGACTTCGCCGCCTTCGAGACCCGGCACCCCGACTCGAAGCGCCGCGACGAGGCCCGCTGGTTTCGCGGCTTCTCGCTCATTCGCAGCAAGAAGTTCCTCGAGGCGCGCCTGGTGCTGCTCACGCTCTCGCCGGACTTCCCGAAGTCGTCGCTCGCGCCCCAGGCGCTCTACTGGGCCACGCGCGCGGTGCAACTGCGCGGGGCGACCCCCGATGCAGGGCCCGCCGCCGACGTGGTCGCCGAGTACCAGGCGCTGGTCAACGGCTTCCCCGGCACCTTCTATGGGCTCCTCGCGTCGGAGCGCCTGCAGGAACTCTCGGTGGAGGCGCCGCTGCCCTTCTCGCACGAGCCGAAGCAGCTCACCGTCAAGCGCCCCGCGGGGCTCGAGCTGGCCGCGGCCCTGGCGCGCACCGGCCTCTTCCGCGACGCCGCCGCCGAGGTGTCCCGCGCCCTGGGCGCGATGCCCGCGGGCGACGCCCTGACCTGGGGCCACGCGCTGCAGGCGCTCGGCGACTTCGGCGCCGCCCACACCCTCGCCGCGCGCTACCTCTGGGGCGCGGTGTACACGCAGCGCACCCCCGAGGCCCTCGCGCTCATGTACCCCCGCGCGTTCCGCGGCAGCGTCGAGACCTGGGCCGAGAAGAACGACATCGAGCCGGCGCTGGCCTGGGCGATCATGCGTCGCGAGAGCGCGTTCTCGCCGGAGGTGACCAGCTTCGCCGACGCCCGCGGGCTGATGCAGCTCATCCCGCCCACCGCGCGCAACATCGCCCAGACGCTGAAGCTGCCGCCGGCCGACGACGCCGAGCTGTACTCGCCCGAGTGGAACATCCGCCTCGGCACCTGGTACCTGCGCGCCCTCTCGGTGCGGCTGCAGCACCCCACCCTCGTCGCCGCCGCGTACAACGGCGGGCCCTCATCGGTGGCGCGCTGGGCGAAGGAGCGCGGTGACGAGCCGCTCGATCAATGGGTCGAGGAGATCCCCTTCAAGGAGACCCGCGGCTACGTGAAGCAGGTCACCACCGATCTCTTCATCTACCGGCAGCTCTACGGCGGGCCCCGGGCGCGCCTCTCGCTGGTGGTGCCGCAGCCCGGCGTCAGCGGCGTCGACTTCTAGAGAAATTTCCGCAGCGCCGGGTTCTGGAGCGTCAACGGCCCGGGCTTCTCGACCTCGAGAATCTTCCGGTAGGGCGCGCCGCTCATCCCCTGCTTCTTCGCGGCGAACAGCGCCATCGCGGCGATCGACGGCCGGCCGCTCTTCGGGAACTGCGGGTCGGCCAGGGCGCGATCGGCCTCGGCCAGCACCGCGGCCCACATCCCCTCGTGCGCGCTGACGGCGATGGCCGCGGTCAGCAGTGCGTCCTTCGAGGCCCCGTCCACGCGACGGCGCGCCTCGGCGAGCTCCCCGGCCGCGAGGAGCATCAGCACCCGCCAGGTCTCGGCCGCGTCGCGCACCGAGCGGGTGTGCTTCTGATCAAGCCAGCCCGAGTCGATGGCCCGCGAAGCCAGCGCGAGACCTTCCTTCGCCTCGCCTTCGAAGAAGCGCGTCACGCCGTACATCAACACGTGCACCGCGTGGAACGCGCCCAGCGACCTGTCGATGAAGAGCAGGGCCGCGAAGGCCTCCCGCGCACCGGCGACGTCGCCCGCGTTGAGCTTCTGCGTCGCCACCAGGCCCTCGCGACGTATGCGGCCCAGCCGCAGCATGGCGTGTGCCCGCGCGGAGATGCCGCTCCACCACGAGAGGGCAAAGGCCCCCAGCAGCACACACAGCGCCCAGGCGGAGCCGGGCAACGCGCCGAGCATCGGCTGCCGCGAGAGGAGCATCGCCAGGCCCACCGCGATGAGGATGATGATGAAGATGCGCCCGCGCTGCGCCTTCTCGGACGCCGCGTGGGTGACGAAGAGCTCGCGGGGACCCGGGGTCATGGGCCCTCACCACGGGTCACGGGAGCGACGACGAACGACCGCAGGGCCACGAGAGAGACGTGCACGGCGGCCTCATATCGCGAGCCCTGCCTGGACTGCAGGTCAGACCAGCCGGGCGTCGCCACCGGGCCGGCACTGGACGACTTCGCTCGCCCCGTGCGCCTTGACCAACGCGACCGCGCGGGCCTCGTCGGTCGCCGAGGTCAGCAGCACCGGGTTGGGCCCCGCGTCGAGGGTGAACCACACGCCCACGCCCTGCTTGCGCAGCTGCCGGCAGGCCTCGATCACCTCGAGCGTCGCGGGCTTGAGGTAACACAGCGGCGGGTTCGCCCCGAGCGCCGTGGCGTGCATGCGCCAGGCGTTGCGCTCGGCGATCTCGCCCACGGCCTCGAGGTCGCGCCGCTTGATGAAGCGAACGATCTCCTTCACCTCGCGCTCGGCGTCCTTCGCCCAGGCCGGGTAGTACGGCGAGGTCTCGACCGTGGAGCGCATGCCGTCGCGCGACTTCACTTCCTTCTCTTCGCGGCTGACCATGCCCACCAGCAGGCGCAGCTCGGGCCAGTGCCGCTCGTCGAAGAGCTGCTCGGCGAAGCTGTCCTTGCCGTCGGCGCGCTTGCCGCGGTTCCAGCGCACGAAGCCGCCCTCGATGCTGCGCGAGGCCGAACCGCTGCCCCGCCGCGCGAGAATCGACTCGGCCTTCGTGTCGCGCCCGAAGCCAGCCGCGCTGCGCGCCGCCACCGAGAGGGCCGCGAACGCCGCCGCGCTCGACGCCAGGCCCGCCGACGCCGGGAAGTCGCCCCGGGACACCATGCGCGCCGCGCCCAGCTTCTTCTTCGCCCCGGCCTCGAGGCGCACCAGCTTGAGAGCCTCTTCGACGCGCTTGCGCTCGCCGCCCTCGGCCACCTTGCCGTTGATCTCGATCTGGTCGGGGCCCTTCTGACCGGTGAACTCCACCGTGGTGGTCACCGCGAGCGGCCCCAGCGTCACCGAGAGGCTCGACTGGTGGGGGAGGATCAACTTCTCGTCGCGTTTGCCCCAGTACTTCACCAACGCGATGTTCGGATGCGCGATCGCCGTCGCCTTCACAACGTCCTCGGTCCCGCGAGCTGGCTCGCGAAGCAGTCCACGCCTTGCTGACGCAGCTTCATCACCGACGGCTCGGGCTCGCGGAACAGGCCAATCACCGCGCCGCCGTCACCTCCGGCCCCCGTCAGCTTCGCCCCCAGCGCGCCCATCGCGCGGAGCCGGTACACCATCTCTTCGATCGGCGGGCTCGACAGGCCCAGGGCCGAGAGCAACCCGTGGTTCATGTTCATCACGTCGCCCAGGGCCTCGAGATCGCCCGCGCGCGCCGCCGCGGCGCCGTCGAGCACCAGCCGGCCGATCGAATCGAACACCCGGCGGTAGCGCGCAGGCCACCGCTTCTGCCGCTCGCGCAGCGCCCCGACCGTGAGCTTCGTCGAAGACCGCGGGCCGACCATCGCCACGAGGATCTTCACCGGCTTCTTCGCCTTGACCTCGACCCCGTGGGCCTTGCGGTACAGCAACAAGGTGCCGCGCGCCGAGGTGGTGTGATCGACGCCGCTGGGCGTGCCGTGGAACTCCTTCTCCATGTCGAAGGCGAGCGCCTCCACGGCCTTCGCCGGCGCGGGCTTGCCCAGCTGAGCCTCGAGCAGCACCCGCGAGACGGCCACCGACAGCGCGCCGGAACTGCCCAGCCCCATCGACAACGGGAGATCGCTCTCGAGGTGCACCGACACGTTGGGGTGCCGGGTCTTCTTCGCCGCCCGCGCGAAGGCCCGCTGCAGGACCTCCTGCTGCGCCTCGGTGAGCCCGGTGGGGATCTCGAGGGTCGTCGACTCCGCGGGCTCGGCCCAGGCCCGCATGCCGCGGGAGATGGGGGCCGCGAGCGCCGGGTGTCCGTAGACCACCCCGTGCTCTCCCAGGAGGATCACCTTGCCAGGACCGAACGCCGAGAAGCGGAGGTTCACGTCACGCCCCCGCCGCCGGATCGGGCTGCGCGAGCATCATCTCGGCGAGGATCTCCTTCGCCTTCTCGACCTTCACCTGCCCCGCCGTCACCAGCGCGTTGGCCACCATCTCCACCCAGTGGCCCCGGGCCCCGGCTGTGACCGCCACGCACCTCGCATGGAGCGCCATATGGCCTTTCTGAATGCCGACCGAGCCGAGCGCGCGAACCGCCGCGAAGTTTTGAGAGAGACCGACCGCCGCCATCACCATCGAGAGCTCGCGGGCGCTCGAGACGCGCAGCACCTTGAGGGCCGCCTGCACCTGCGGGTGCACCCGGATGGGCCCACCGACCGTGCCCAGCGCCAGCGGCAGCTCGATGCGGCCCACGAGGTGCGCCTCTTCGAGCGTCCACGTCGAGAGAGGCCGGTACTGGCCGTCACGGCAGGCGAAGGCATGCGCGCCGGCCTCGATGGACCGCCAGTCCTGCCCGGTGGCGATGGCCACCGAGTCGATGCCGTTCATCACGCCCTTGTTGTGCGTGGCCGCGCGGTAGGGGTCGGCCTGCGCGAAGCGGCTGGCCTGCACGATGCCCTCGGCGATCGCCTCGCCGGGGAGATCGAAGTCGGCCAGCGAGCTCACCGGGATGCGCACCGAGGCCCGCGCCAGGCGCCGGTCGGCGAGGTTGGAGAGGATGCGCAGGAAGACCTTGCCGCCCGTCAGCTGCTCCACCAGCGGGGCAATGCCCTCGCACATGGTGTTGATGAGGTTCGCCCCCATCGCCTCCTGGGTGTCGATGTACAGGTGGAGCACGAAGATCGGCTCGCCCCGAGCGCCCTCGGGCGCCGGCAACACCCGCACGTCGATGTCCTTCGCCCCGCCGCCCCGCGCCAGCATCGCCGGGTGGAAGCTGTTGGCCAGCGCGAGCAACTGCTCCTTGTGCTCCATCAGCACCTTCGACGCCTCCGAAGGGTCGCCGTAGCCGGTGAGCTGCACCTGGCCGATCATGATCGGGTCGTCGGCCTCGGCCTGGAAGCCACCGCCCTCACGGGCGATCTTCGCGGCGAAGCTCACCGCGGCCACCACCGACGGCTCCTCGACCGCCATGGGCACGATGTAGTCGCGGCCGTTGACCTGGAGGTTGAGCCCCAACCCCAGCGGCAGGCTGAAGGTGCCGATGGCGTTCTCGATCATCTGGTTGGCCATCTCGGTGCTCAAGCCCGCACCCGCCAGCGCCGCGACCTCGTCGTTCGACAGCCGCATCATGCGCGAGATGGTGCCCAGTCGATCCGCGACCGGCAGCTTGTGGAACCCCGAGAGACGAGAGGTGATCAGATCAGCCATGTGTTTCTCCGAGGTCTTCATGTCAGCGCCCCCAACCAGTCCTTCAACTCCCCCGTCACCACCCGCGGCTGGCGACGCAACTCCGTCACCGTGCGGCTCCCCGTCAGCGCGAACGCATAGGTGAGCGCGGTGATCACCGTCTGCAGCGCGGTGCGCACCGCCGCCACGCCGCCTTCCTGGTGCGCCCGGAACAGGGGCAACGCCATGCCGCCGAAGTCAGCGCCCAGGGCGATCGCCTTGGCGATGTCGAGGCCCGTGCGCATGCCGCCCGAGGCCACCAACCGCACGTCGCCGCCCACGGCCTTGCGCACCGAAGCGATGGCCGCCGCGGTTGGAATGCCCCACCCCGAGAACTGCGCGCCCACGTCCCGCGCCACGCCCGACGAGCGCAGCTGCTCCACGCGCACCCACGAGGTGCCGCCGAGCCCCGACACGTCGATGTTCCGCACGCCACAGTCCACCAGCCGGCGCGCCACGTCGGGCGACACCCCGCAGCCGGTTTCCTTGACCAGCAGCCGGTCGCCGTAGACCTTCACCAGGGCGGTGATCGCCTGGTACCCGCGCTGAAAGTCGCGGTCGCCTTCGGGCTGGCTGAGCTCCTGCCCAGGGTTCAAGTGCAACGCGAGCGCGTCGGCGCCGATGCCATCAGTCAGCCGGCGCACCTGATCCACCGACATCCTCGTGGCCTGGACCACGCCGAGGTTGCCGATGAGCACCGTGGTGGGCGCCACCGAGCGCACGGAGAAGGTCGAGGTCAGCTCGGGCCGCTCGGCCATCGCGCGCTGACTGCCCACGCCAAAGGCCACGCCGAACTCCTCAGCCACCTGGGCGATGTCGCGGTTGACCTGTCCGGCCCGCTCCGTGCCGCCGGTCATCCCAGTCACCAGGATGGGGGCCTTGAGAGTCTTGCCGAACCACGTGGTCTTCAGCTCGACCTGGTCGACGGACAGCTCGGGCATCGCGCAATGCACCAGCCGGACATCATCGAAGAGGGTCGCGTTCTCGCGGGGGGCGACTTCTTCCGTGGCGCAGAGATCGAGATGGGCGTCTTTGCGCTTTGCTGTGGTCTCGTCGTGCATCGAGGCGTGCGGCTCCTAGTGGAATGTTCCGGTCCATTCCACCCGGAAACCTGCGAATTCACTTACGAACGTCACCTGCCGGTCGTTTCAATAACGCGAGCGGTCGGGGTTCACCGTAGAAGGTCGCGCATGGCCGGGCCCGTCTGCATCTTCTTTCACCGCGGCGAGTACGACGCCGTGCACCAGGGGTTGTCGATCGCCGCGTCGGCGGCCGCCATGGGGCGCGACGTCGAGCTGTACTTCTTCTGGTGGGCGCTCGAGCGGCTGGTGCGCGGCAAGCTCGACGAGCCCGATCTCGAGCGCGACGACGTCAACGCCACCATGGAGCTGCGGGGCGTCCCGACGATCCGCCAGCTGCTCGACGTGGTGCGCGACTCCGGCCAGGCGAAGCTCTTCGCCTGCACCGGCTCCATGGCGTCCATCGGCCTCACCCCGCCCGACGTGGAGCCCAAGGTCGACGCGCTGATCGGGTGGACCGCCATCCTTGCCCGTACGGCGGGCGCCACCGACCGTTTCACGCTCTGATCAGATGTAGCGCTGCTCGAAGAGCTTGCGCAGCCCGGCCTGGCGCCGCAGCAGCTCGAGGGTGAGCGTGGCGTGGTGGGGCACGTAGCCGTTGCCCACGATCATCTGCACGTCCTTGCCCACGCCCTCGGCGCCCAGGGCGGCGGTGGTGAAGCTGGTGGCCATGGAAAAGAAGATCACCGTGCCCCCGTCACGCACCGAGAGGATCGACGCCATCTCGGTGTTGGGCACCGAGGCGCAGTTCACCACCAGGTCGGCCAGCTTGCCGTCGGTGAGCTTCGAGATGGTCTCCATCACCTCCACGCCCTGGGTAGCGTCGACCTTCGCGAAGGCGTCGCACAAGCCGAGCGCCGAGAGGGCCTCGAGGGCCGGCTGGCTGATGTCGAGGGCGATGAGCTGCCCCTGCCCCTGCATCGACTCCCGGGCCTGGGCGAGGCACAGGGCGCCGCTCTTGCCGGCCCCCAGCATCACCACCCGCATGCCCGGCTTCACGTAACGCGCGACCAGCGCCGGGGCGCCGCACACGTCGAGGGCCGCCAGCGACAGGGTGTCGGGGAGATCGTCGGGCAGCTTCGCGTAGATCCCGGAGGCGAAGAGGATGGCGCGGCCCCGGATGTCGACACGATCGATCTCCGGCTTCACGGCGCGGATCTCGTCGATCACCAGCGGCGTCAGGGTGAGGCTCACCAGCGTCGCGAGGCGATCGCCCACCTTCAGCGTCGAAGCCGCCGGGTGCGTGGGGCTGATCTCCTTGATGCGGCCGATCAGCATGCCGCCCGAGCCGGTGACCGGGTTCTGCATCTTGCCGCGCTCGGTGACGATGGCCTCAATCGCCGCGGCGATCTTCGCGGTGTCGCCCCCGGCGGCCTCCTTGAGCTGCTTGAACGAGGCGGCGTCGATGTTGAGGCTCTCGACGTCGATGAGGAGCTCGCCGTCTCGCAGCGGCAGCGAGGGGTCGATCTTCTTCGCGCGCTGCGGGAGCACGCCCTTCTCGCCAACGACCCGGCCCAGTCCGTATGCGTCCATGACCGGGTCCTCTACCACGGCGCCGCCACAGCCGGTTCGGCCCCTTGGCCTACGTGGGGCCCGCAAACGAAAACGGCCCCGGTTTCCCGGAGCCGTTCACGAGCTCACCTTCGAGCAGGGCTCAGAAGGTGTACTGCACGCGGAAGTAGAACATCAGCGCGTTGATGTTCGGGCCGATGATCAAGCGGTACGAGGCGTCGGCGCCGATCGAGAAGTGGTCGAGGCTGGTGGCGAACTCCACGCTCGCCGCCACGCCGAAGTTCGGCCGCGCCAGCACGCCGTCACCGACAGGGTCGGGATCGACGAGGGTGACGCCACCGAGCAGCTTGCCGCCGGCGTAGACGCGGCTGCCGATGTAGCCGGTGCCCAGGCGGTGCAGGTAGCCACCCGAGACGTTGAGGAAGATGGTGGTGAAGTTGTCGGCCTGGGCGCAGGCCGGGCCCGGCGTCAGGCTCGACCAGCACTTCGCCGCGTTCGACCCGATGCCGACGTGAAAGCCCACGGGAATGAGCCCCGCGCCGTCGTTGAGCGTGAACTGGTAGCCGGCACCCACCTGCAGGTAGGTCTGGGCGTTGGAGTACGAGGTCTCGTTCCCGGTGTCGCCGTTGGGCAACGCCGCGAGCGGCCCCAGCGTGAAGAACACGCCGACGTCGGTTTCCGTGAAGAAGCCACGACGCACCTGCAGGGGCACGCCCTCAGAAGGGGTAGCAGCGAGAGCCGACGACGAGACGAACAGCGCGATGAGCAACGTGGCGAGCTTCCGCACGAAACCTCCAGAACAAAGGGCGCGGCACCATACCTGCCGAGCCCGCAAACGCAATCGTGAAAAAGTAAAACGGCGCGGAACTCACGAGGAGATCCGCGCCGCGCATCATCAAGGGGCGAGTGGCTTACTCGCCTTCGCTCTCGTCACCGGCCGCCTTGAAGATCCAGGGGAAGGTGACATTCACGACGCCGCCGCCCGCGGGCTCGGGGAACTTCCAGCGGCGAATGCGCTGCACGATGCAGGACTCGACGTTGGCGTTGCCGATGGAGGACTCGCTGACGTTCGCTTCGGAGACGCCGCCCGTGGGGTCGATGGTCCAGGCCACCGCGACCTTGCCGCCGAGCGCGGGGTTCTTCTGGAGCTCCTGCTCGTAGCAGAACTTGATCTCGTTCTGGTGGCGCTTGATGACCTTCATGATGACGTCCTTGTCGAGACCACCGACGACCGTCGTCTTGCCGGGGATCACGCGGGTCGAGTCCTTGCCCTTGCCGCCGAGGTCGATGGAGCCGTAGCCGCCGCGACCACGACCGCCACCCTTGGTGCCCAGACCGCCCAGGCCGAGGCCCGTGCCACCACCGCCGGCGCCGCTGCCACGCGAGCCGAGACCGCCGACGCCCTGCGCGTCACCGACGCCCGCGCCGCCCTGCAGACCGCCGAGCGCGCTGTTGATGCCCGTCCCGAGGCCACCGGGGCCGAAGACGTTGGACGACGCGCCGCCGCCGAACATGCCGGCCATGAGGCTCGACACCTTCTTGCGGTCCTCTTCGCGCTTGTTGGCGTCGACGACCGGGGCGCCCTTCTTCGAGGGGTCCGCTTCGGCCTTCTTCGCGTCCTGCTTGCCGAACTTGCCTTCCTTGTCCTTCGCCTTGGCGCCCTCGGCGATGCCGGAGAGATCCTTGAACTTCTTGATCTCCTGCTTCTTCTCGGGCTTCACGACCATCTTCACGTACTTGGAAGGGTTCGAGAAGATGTCGTCGCCGTCGCCGCCGAAGCCGATGGGCGTGAGCACCATGGCCGCCACGAGCGCGAAGAACGCCATCAGGCAGATGGAGACGATCTTGAAGAAGGTGAAGTCGTGCTCCTCGAGGGTGTTCATCGAGATCGCGGCGCTGGGGCGCACGTAGCGCACGATGAACGCGACGTTCTCGAACGAGACCTGGGCCCGGTCGTGCAGCGCGAGCTCGACGGCGTCGGCGCGCACGCCACCCTCAGCCGCCTTGAGCTTGCCCTCGGTCTTGAGCTGTTCCTTCGACTTGTGGCTGTCGCTCTTGGTGGTGACGATCAGGCCCGCGTCGGAGGGCACGTTGACCACCGCGGCCGCACCGCGCGACTGCGCGAGGGTGAACGTGGGGCCCACGTTGTAGACGGAGAAGCGGTTGCCCGGGCCCTCGCCGATGGTGACCGGAACGCCCTCGGCGAAGTGCTGCACGTTGATCAGGGTGTCGCCCCAGAGGAGCGCGACCTGGAGCACCTTCTCGGACTCGGTCGGGTAGGCCTCGGCGGGCAGCGGCTCATTGAAGAGGGCCGCGGCGTTCTTGCCGGTGCCGGCGAGCGCGCGCGTGCTGGGCACGGCCTTCTCGCTGCCGCCCTTCTTCTTGTCCTTCTTGTGCTTCTTGTCGCCCTTCTCTTCCGCCTTGGCGTCGGCGGGAGGAGGCGGCGGCGTCGCGCCGGCCTTCTTCTCTTCGACCTCGCCGTAGACGACCTTCACCTTCGACTCGCCGATGCTGACCGTCTCGCCCGAGGCGACGATGGCCGGCTCCTTCACCGACTGGTCCTTGAACTTGGTGCCGCTCTCAGAACCGAGATCGATCACCGTCACCGCCCCGTCCTTCTCGACCTTGAACATGCAGTGGAGGTTCGAGACCTTGGGGTCCGTCACCTTGACCGCGGCGCCGGAGCCGGAGCCCACGATGATGCTCTCGAGCTCGCTGGTGCTCTCGGTGACCGAGCCGTCAGGGTTGGTGATCTGGAGGGTGATCTTCTTGGCCATGATGATGTCCTTCGGGTGAGGCGTGCTGCCAGGTTTCAGAGGTTCTCGACCGACTTCTGAAGCTCGGGGTTGAAGTTGTCGCGGACCTTGATGAGGGTCTTGAACGTCGTCTTCTTCTTCGACACCGAGTAGCTGCCTTCGGGTTTCGTGAGCTCGCCGTCGATGGCCACGTCGGTGAAGTCGATGGTGGTCTTCTTGCGGAAGACCGTCTTGTCGGCCTCGCGAACGACCTTGTCGTCAGCCAGAGCGGCCGTGGAGATCAGCGAGAAGATCGCGATTGCTGCAAAAGCGCGGTGCATGTGTTGCCTCCGTACACCCCTCTAACGCCACAGAGGAGGGGTGGGTTCCTGAAAAGTCGGCGGATACTAGGGATCTTGAAGGTGGTTGTCACCCCCACCCCGTTGGCCGGAGTGGGAGCCGAGGCTACTGCTTGGGCGCGGGGGCCGGTGCAGGCGCCGGGGCAGCCGGGGCAGCGCCCTCGGGAGCCGGCGCGGGGGCGGGCTGCTCGGTGGCGGCGCCGGGGTCCTGCTTGGCGGCGTCATCGGACACCTTGTCGAGGAGCGAGGGGCCCGACGGCGTGGTGGCCTTGGGCTTTTCCTTCTCTTCGGGCTTGGGCTGGGCGGCCTGCTGACCGGCCTTCTGCATGGCCACGATGCCCTTGAGCTTGCTGTCGATGAGCTGCTGGTCGGTCGCCGAGGTGGTCGTCAGCGCCTTGCACTTCTCGAGGAAGCCCAGGGCCTTGTCCCAGCCGGCCTTGTCGGCGGCGTAGGCCCAGCCGGCGCCACAGACCGCGTCGCCCTGGTCGGCCTTGATCGCCAGCACGCGCTCGAACATCTCGCCGGCCTTGAGGCCCTTCTTGGCGTCGCGGCCCTTCTGGCCGTCGAGCGCGTAGGCGTACGCGAGGAACCCCTCGTAGGAGTTCTGGTCCAACTCCGTGGCCCGCGAGAGCACCTTCTCGGCGCCGTCGTAGTCCCGGTAGGCCAGCGCCATCGCCCCGATGTTGAACAGGCTGGGGGCGAAGTCCTTGTTGAGCGACACGGCCTTCTGGAACTGGCTGAGCGCCAGGCGGCGGTCGTCGAGCTTCAGGTAGATGAGGCCGAGGTTGTTGTAGACGCCCGGATCCTTGTCATCGAGCTTCTTCGCGTTGGCCGAGATGAACTCCGCCAGGCGGAAGTTGCCCTGGTCGAAGTAGATCAACGCGAGGTTCTTGTACGCGTCCGGGTTGTCCTTGGTGCGGGCGAGCACCTTGCGCGCGGTGGCCTCGGCCTGGGCGTACTTCCTGGCCAGGCGGTAGGCGACGGTGAGGTTGTTGTTGAGCTCGACGTCGTACTCGTTCGCCGGGTCCTTGATGGCGCCCTCGTAGAGCGCGATGGCGTTCTCGAACTTGTCCTGCTGGCGGTAGACGCGGCCCAGGTTGAGCAGCGTCGGCTTGTGCTTGGGGTCGAGCTTATTGGCGGCCTCGTAGAACCCGGCGGCCTCCGTGAGCTTGCCCTGCTTCTCGCAGATCACGCCCAGGTTGAACTGCACCACCACGTTGTTGGGGACCTTGGCGGCGACCTTGCCGAAGCCCTCGCGCGCGGCGTCGAGCTTGCCCTCGTCGAACGCCTTCACTGCGTCCGCGAAGGTCTCCTTCGTCGACTTCTCCGCCGCCCTGGGCGGAGGCGCGACGACCACGTCCTTCTTCACCTCTTCGGTCACCGTGGTGCAGCCCACGAGCCCGGTGCTCCCTGCGACAACCAGCGCTGCGATGCGAATCGACTTCATGTGCGTCAGTCCTTCCTGGCCGTCAGTGATCAACGAACGCCCGCGCCCGGAGTCGGGGCGGCGGCGCTGTTGGGAGCGGGAGTGGTGGTGGTGGGTGCGGGGGTCTCGACCACCGACTCGGCGGGCAGGTCGGCCTTCTTCTCGAAGTCGGCCGTCACGAAGAACTCGCTGCCCCGGTACGCGACGTCGCGCGGCTTGCCGTAGAAGCCGGGCTTGTACTTGTTGAGCTTGTCCTGCGCGAGCAGGGTCCACTCGTTGTACATCGACAGCTCGTAGGACTTGCCCAGCGCCTTCTCCAGCGCCTCGACGCACTTCTCTTCGACGGGGAAGATGTAGCGGTTCTCGAGCTCGCCGCGGAACAGCGCGAGCTGGTCTTCGTCGAGGCCCGGCGGGTCCGGCATGTCGGTGATGTTGCCGGCGAAGTCGGAGTACAGCAGGCCGACGCGGGTGAGCGCGGCAATGCCGAACTCCGGGTTACCGACCTTCAGCACCTCGGTGTACGCGTTCTCGAGCTCCGTGAGCTTCTTCTGCTTGGCCGCGAGATCCGTCTTGAAGGCGGCGATCTTCTTGAACTTCATCTCGGTGTACGACTTCCACGAGGGCTCGAGCGTGGCGAAGCGCGTGTGGGCGAAGGCCAGCATCGCGCGGTCGTTCTTCTTCTCCTCCTCCTTGAGCTTCGGGAAGGCGGCGATGATGTCCTTGGCGAGGCGGTCCTGCTCGGGGGCGTTCTTCAGCTTCCCGTTGAGCAGGTACTGCCGGTACTTCACGTCGAGCCGGCGGGCGTCGGTGACCCGGGCGTCCTTCGCGTACGAGGTGAGGAAGGTGTTGTACTGCCCGATGGCCTCGGCGGACTTGCCCTGCTTCTCGAGCACGAGGCCGATGTTGTAGGCGATCTCCGGGGCGTCCTTCTTGTCCTTGAAGCGCGTGATGTAGCGGTTGTACGCGGCCATGGCCTTGTCGAACTGACCGATGCCTTCGAACCAGAAGCCGGTGTTGTACTGGGCGTCGGCCACCATCGCCTCGGCCTCCTTCACCAGCGCCTCGCGCTCCTTCTTCTTGCCCTCGTCCTTGATGCTCTTGAGGTCGACGGTGGTGATCGCCGGGGCGGTGTTGGCGGCAGCCTTGCCCTTGTTGGCCTTGGCCTCCTTCTCGCGCGCCTCGCGCTCCTTCTTCAGGAGGTCCTTGATGTTCTCGTAGCCGATGGCCTTCTCACCGGCGGCCAGGTCGTAGGTGGCGACGAAGTTCTCGTACATCTGGGCCGACTTCTCGAAGTTCGCCATCTTCTCGTAGAAGAAGGCGAGCGCGACCTTGGCCTTCAGGTCAAACTCGGTGGTCGGGTATTCCTTGAGCAGGCGCTCACCGATGACGATGGCCTTGTCGAGCTGGTTCGCCTCGCGGGCGATGATCATCGAGTAGGTCAGCGCGCGGTCGGCGTTCTCCGACTTGGGGAACTCGTCGACGAACGCGAGGAAGAGGTCGGCCGCCTTCGCCGGGTCCTTCTCCTTCTTGTACACCACGGTGTCGATGTACTTGTACTGCGAGCCCTCGACGATGCCGCCGACGCGCTTGGTGAACTCGGTGCCCGGCTTGCTGAGCTTGGTGTTCGCCTTGAACACGCGCGCCAGCTTGTTGAGCTCGAGCCACTCTTCACGCTCTTCGAGCACCGACATGATGAGGTCGGCCGCTTCCTGCGAGCGCTTCTCTTCCGGGTACTTGTTGATGACGTCACCGAAGCGGCGACCGGCCTCGACGAAGTGGTTCTTGTCGTAGAACACCACGGCCGCCTGGTAGGCGATGTCGACCTCGTCCGGGTTCTTGGGGAACAGGCCGTTGTAGCTGTCGCAGGCGGCCACGAGGCGCTTCTCGAACTCGGTGATCGGCTTCTCTTCGAGCTCCTTCGCCGAGCGCTTCTCGATCTTCTTGCTCTTCTCGACGGCGCCCTTCTTCTTCGTCTCTTCGATCTTCTCGGTGTCCTTGAGCTCGGTCTTCTGGATGAGCCCGCGCTCGATCTTCACCAGCTTGTCGTAGGCGAGGATGGCGTTGTACGCGGCGGACTGGCGGTACTTCTCGTTGGCCGACTCCTTGGCCTCGGGGCGGCCGGGCACCTTGAAGGCCACCACGCCGTCGTACTGCTTGGCCGCGGGCTCCCACTCCTCGAGCGCCCAGAGGATCTCCGCGTAGTAGAACTTCAGGTTGAAGGCCTGGTCGGCGACGAAATTCTCGTCGTCACCCGAGGCGAACGCGTCGACGTATTGCTTGTAGATGTCGCGCGCGAGCCGGTAGGTCTCGACCTGCTTCGTCTTCTGCGCTTCCTGGTGGTACTCGGTGACCGTGGTGCGCATCGCCTCTTCGGCGACGTTGAAGCCGTTGCGCAGCACGTCCTTCTTCGACTCGTTGGCCTTCCACCAGGTGCTGCCCGGGCGGTAGAGCTCGGCGAGCTTCTTGACCTCGGTCTTCACGTTCTCGCGCTGGCGCAGGCTCTCGTAGGACTTGATGATCGACTGCTGCCAGTCGGGGGCCGACTCGGACACCGCGTTGTCGTTGAGGAGGAAGCGGAAGGTCTTGATCGCGTTGTCGTGGTGACCACCCTCCTGCAGCGCGTACGCGAGCTTGGTGGTCAGGGTGATCTGCTTCTTCTTGCCCGCGTGGGCCTTGAAGTAGGCCATCGCGTCGTCGGCGCGGTTCAACTGCACGAACATGCGGATCGAGTCCTGGAGCGCCTCGTTCTTCAGGTCGGTGAAGGACTTCTCCTTGCCCTGCTTCTCGGCGAACTCCACGGTGTCCTGGAGCTTCTTGAGCGCCTTCTCGTGCTCGCCGGCGTTGAAGTCACACCAGGCCAGCTTGTAGAGCGCGTAGGACTTGATGCGCGGGTTGCTCGAGGCGAACGCCTTCTCGTAGTAGGTCTTGGCCTTCTCCAGGATGTTGGCGACTTCGAAGTAGTGGTTGCCGAGCTGCACGTAGGTGTCGGCCACGAACTTCGAGCCCGGGTAGCTCTTGAGCAGCTCCTCGTAGCGCTTGACCGCGAGGTCGCGCTTGCCGATGTCGTACTGGTTGTAGGCGAGGTTGAAGAGCACCTCGTCCTTGCGCTCGTAGGTCGGGTACTCGCGGAGGATGGTCTCGTAGAGGCGCATCGTCTCGGAGCGGTAGAGCTCGGACTCGCGGTGATCTTCCTTCGCCTCGGCCACCTTCTCGCCGCGGTTCTTCTTCTCGTCGTTGTCCTTCTGCGCGTTGAAGAAGGCGAGCATCTCCTTGCGGTACAGGTAGCGCGACTTCTCCCAGTACAGCTCGGAGAGCTGGAAGAGCAGGTCCGCCTTGGTCGGGTTGCCGTCTTCGATCTTGGGGATGATCTTCTTGGCCGCTTCGATCTGCTCGTCGCGCTTCTTGTCGGCGTTCGCTTCCTTCTCGACGTCCTCGATCTTCGGCGTCTCCTTGCCGTCGAGCTTCGCCGGGCCCTTGCGCTCCTCGGGCTTCTTGGCCGCGGCGGCCTTGGCGTCGGCGGCCTTGCCGGCAGCAGCCTTGGGATCGGCCTTCTTCTTGGCCTGGGCAGCCGCGGGGCTGGCGATGAGACCAGCAGAGACGGCGAGGACGGTGAGGATGCGAACTGCGAGCTTCATCTGCGCTCCTGTGGGGCAAAAAACGCGCGAAACCTACAACAGGGTTTCGACGGAAGAAAAGGGCGCCCGACAGCACCGGGCACCCTTCTCAACTGCTGAGAAAATATGAGACTTCCTGTGAGCCGGTCAGTTCGCCGGGCAGCCACGCTTGAGCGTGTACTGGTAGTACCCGATCTCGTCGCGCCAGAACTCGCCCTCGAACTTCCAGTAGTTCCAGTTCTCGGCGGGCATCTTGGGGCGGTAGAGCGTCTGCTTCGAGAGCAGGGCCGCCGCGTCGAGGCCGGTCTCCGCGAACTCCTTCTCGGCCTTGGCGACCTCGAAGCGGATGATCTCCACCTGGTCCCCGAAGCCCTTGATGGTGCGGTAGGCCTCGGTGAGGCGCGCCTTGCTGAACTGGCCGGCGACCTGCTCGAGCGTGCCGCGGTTCTGGTCGAGGTAAGTCACGAGCTCGTTGGACATCTTCGCCGCGCGCCAGTTCTGGTTGGCGTCGATGGTCGCCTTCTCGGCGTCGATCTGCTTGAGCATGCCGAAGAGGCCCAGCATGCGCTCGTTGGTGCGCACCCAGTTGAGCACCGCGCGGGGCACGTCCGGGTTCTCGCTGACGTTGACCAGCTTGAAGTACGAGACCGTGTCGCGGGGCTCGGCCGTGTCCACCAGCGCCTTGAGCTTCTCGGCCATCGGCAGGTACAGGCGCTCGTACTCGGTCAGCGACGCCTTCGACTCGTCGTAGAGGCACGAGAAGTAGTAGGTGGTCGCCGTGAGGATCCACGACTCGGGCTGGAAGGCGCCGGCGAACTGCGGTGCGTAGAGGCCCTGGAGCGAACCGAGCGCGCCACCGAAGTCGTCGTTCTGGAAGCGGGCGAAGCCGTTCTCGAACAGCGACTGGTCCCAGTACTTCGAGAAGCGCGGCACCTTCTCGTACCACTCGGTCGCCCGCTGGTACTGGCCCTGATTGTAGTTCGCCCGGCCCAGCGCGAGGTACGCCAGGTGCTTGGTGTCGTCGAAGTCGAGCTGGCGGGTGCGGATCTTCAGCAGGCTCTCGAAGGTCGAGATGGCCGCCTCGACGTTCTTGGAGCGCGTCACCTCGTCACCGGCCGGGAAGCGCGGGTCGGCCAGCGTGATGCCCACCATGTACTGCGCCTTGGCGAAGAACTGGCTGGTGTCCGGCACCGCCTCGAGGAACTGCTTGGCCTCGTCGAGCTTGCCCTTGCGGTGCGCGATGCGGCCGATGAGGTAGTTGATGCGCGCCAGCACCTCGAGGGGCAACGTCGCCCATGCGTCCGCGTAGCGGTCGTAGAGGTTGTTCAAGATGTTGGGGATCAGGAAGTCGTCGTTGAGGACCTCCTGCAGCGAGATGAGCGCCTCCACCGCCTTCAGGTGGTACGGGTGCTGGGGCCCCGCCTTGACGATCGGCGTGAAGTAGACGAACGCCGTGAACGGCAGGTTCGACCGCTGGAAGCTCGAGGCGAGGTAGTACTCGGCCTTGAGGCGCAAGTCGTTGTCCGTGGTGGTGTTGGTCACCTCGAAGAACAACCGCGCGGAGTCCTCGAACTGGTTGCCGTTATAGGCAGACAGCGCCTTGTTGTAGACGGCGAGATCCTGCGCGGACGCGAGCCCGGCGAGCAGCGTGACGGCGATAAAGAGCGTGCGCTTCATGTGTGGCCCTTAGAAGAGGAACGAGATGCCGAGGTAGAGGCCGATGTTGTTCAGCACGTCGGAGCTCGGGATCTTCACCAGGTTGAGCGCGAGCGGGACGTCGTTGCTGCGCTTGATGTCGGTGTCGGGGATCGTGCCGGTGAAGCTGTCACGATCGCAGCTGCCGCTGACCACGGCGGTGCCGGGGTCCTGGCCGCTGCGCAGCTTGGTGTCCATGGCGCGGAGGTCGTCGACGTTGCAGCCGTTCACGCGCTCCATGCGGGCCGTGTAGACCACGTCGCGCACTTCGAGGCGGAAGGCGAAGCGCTCGCCGAGCTGGAGCCGGAAGCCGGCCCCGAGGGTGCCCATGAAGCGGGCCCCGGTGTCGCCGTAGGTCGCCTGGCTGATCGTGCCGTCGGAGCGCTGCGACTCGGGCTTGAGCTGGTGGCGCGTGCCACCAGCGCCCAGCCCGCCGTTCACCACGAAGCTGAAGTGCGCCAGGGTGCCCTCGAAGAAGGCGAACTTGCCGTACAGCGGGGTCACTTCGACGCCGCCCATCACGCCCCAGGTCCACAGGAGCGAGGTCGCGGCCTGGGCCTCGACGCGGAACTTGTCGACGAGCTCGCCGTTGAAGCCGGACTCGACGTTGTACCAGTTGCCGCCGCCGGTGATCTGGAGGCCGAAGTTCTCCTGCAGGTGGTAGACGACGCTGCCCATGGTGCCGAAGTGCTGGGTGAACTTGCCGTTCACCTGCATCTGCACCGGGTAGAGCACCACCTCGACCTTGCGCGCGTCGGAGTAGGCCTTCTGCTCGACGATGTGCACGGCGACGTGCGGGTTGTAGAGCGGAGCGCCGGAGACGAGCTTCTGCGCGTCAGGATCGGACGAGGCCGCCGCCGGAGCCGCCGTCGCCGCCGGGGCGTTGGTCTTCGCCGGCGTCGTGGTGGTCGTGGTGGTGGTCGTCGTGGTCGGAGTGGTCTTCGCTCCGGGCGTCGGGTCTTCTTCGTCGTCGTCAGCGGCGGCCGGGGTGGCCTGGGCGACGGTCAGGACGGGCGCGTCAGCGGCCAGGGGCGCCGCCTGGACGACGCCGGCGCCGAGGAGAGCTGCGAGGAGCAGGGAGTCACGAAAGGAGGTCATCGGAAGTCGCCTCAAAAGATGAACGCGTAGCCCAGGTCGAACTGGACGAGGTTGGTGATGCCCGCGTTGGGGCTGAGCGTGCCGCCCGGTGCCGGGTTCTGGGCAGTGGAGAGCTGGGTGCGATCGACGTCGATGTAATACGAGTCGAGATAGCTCCAGTCGCGGACCTCGAACTTCACCGAGTGTCCCTGGACGACGAAGAAGCGGAAGCCGAGGGCCACGGAGACCAAGGGGCTCACCTTGTTCTCGGTGAAGAACTCGCCGCACTCGCGGGCGCTGACCTTCGAGGCGCAGAGCACCATCGATTCGCGCTTCAGGAAGCCGACGCCGCCGCCGACCCAGGCGTAGAGCTGGAAGTGCACCGGCAGCTCGGCCATCAGGTTGATCTTGCCGTAGATGGGCTGGAAGCGCGCACCGATCACCGCGTTCCCGGTCATCTCCCAGAGGTCCGCCGCGTCGTTCGCCTTGCTGATGGTGTTGTTGGCGAAGAAGTCGGACTGGATCTGGTCTGCCAGCGACGTGTGCCGCGAGATCGCGTAGCCGCCGCGCAGTTCGAGCGCGAACCAGTCCCTGACGTTGTACGCGCCCGACAGGTTGAGGTTGTAGTGATCCGTCAGGCGGCTGAGGAGCGAGAAGCCGACGTTGCCGCCGACCTCCCACTTCCCTTCGACCGAGAAGAGGCGGTTACGAACCGCGACCTTCTCGACGAGCTCTTCGGCGTCATCTTCGGCGAATGCCACGCTGGCAGTCAGCATCACCAGGCAGCTCATCAGGTTGAGTGTCTTGCGCGTCATGGAGCTCATTCACCTCTTCTACGGACAGCTGTTCTGGAACGTGGGGAGCACGTCGTAACAAACCTCGACGGTGCTGAGGGGCTCAGGCACCGAGGTGCCCTCGAAGCGGACGATGTTTCGCAGGCCCGTCCCTTCGCACTTCAGGTACGAGGCTCCGTTTGCGGGCGGCGCAATCTCGACCGGCAGCTTGCGGGCACAGCGGCCGGTGCGGCAGACCGGGGTCAGCGCCGGGCAGTTGCCGTCGACCGTGCAGTTGGCCGCGTTGGCCGGGCTCACGAAGGTGGTCAAACCGGTCGCCACGCCGGCGTCGGGCCGCACGTCGGGGCCCCGGCTCAAGCGGAAGTCGCGGCGCAAGCCGGAGGCGGCGTACCCGAGCGACGAGAGCGCGGCCGAGAAGTCCTGCTGGCAGATCGACACCGTCACCCCGCCCGTCTCTGAGGCCACACGCGCATAGCGGCTGCCGCTGTAGGCGATCTCGAAGCCGCCGTCATTCGTTCCGCTCGTGGGGCACCCCTGGCCGTTGAGCGACCGGCAGCAGCCGACGTGCGGCGTGGGGTCGCCAAACTGCGAAGGCACGTCATCGGCGTCGGTGGCGACGATCGCCGCCAGGGCCACCGAGTCGGCGTTGCCGTAGCCCTTGTACGTCTCGAGGAAGCGCACGAAGTAGTCGGTGCTGCCCCAGTTACCCGCACCGGCCAGCGAGTTGTCGGGGGCGCAGCGGCAGCCGGGGTCGGCGGTGCAGGTCGTCTGCCGCGTCATCGGGGTGCAGCTCGCGTCGTCCTCGTCGGACACCACGACCACGTAGAGCGCGGCGTCGGGGCGCACGAAGCGGTCGAAGACCGGGGTGGTGATGTTGGTGGGCTCGGTCAGGGCCAGGTAGGCGGCGTACAGCCCGCGCTCCGAGGCAGAGCCGTTGATGCCCACCGCCGACATCTGCTGGAAGGCGGTCACCACGGTGTTCAAGTTCGCGCCGGTGTTGCACGTCACCCCGCCCACCATCGGCGCGCACGAGATGTAGTTCTCGCTGCTGGCGCCCAGCGACCACGCGCGGAGCTTGCCCCGGGCGTTGGCGTCGTCGGTGTCGGTGCTGGTGACGGCGATGTGGAAGTCGATGGGCGGGTTGGCGGTGACGAGCTGGTTGATGAAGCCCTGGAAGTTCGCGGCGAGGCGGGCCTGCTTGGGCGCCATGGAGCCCGACGAGTCCACCACCCACAAGATGTCGACCTTGCGCACCGGCACCTGGGTGTACGCGTCGCACTGCCGGGGGACGTTCACGCCGAAGGCGTCGGTGGCGCGCGTCGCGTCGGTGAGCACCGCGGGGGTCGCGTCGTCGACCGTCGGCGTGCCGGGGACCACCGCGAAGGGCTCGACGATCTTGCGCGTGCGCGTGCGATCATCGCAGCCGGCAAGCGCCAGCCCGAGCGACAGCACGATGAACACACGGATCGGCAGCATCGATCGCCTCAGAAGGTGCGGCGGCATAGCACGCTGAACCACACGCAGGTACAGGGCATTTTTCCGAATTACCCGTCCTGCAACGCGGGGGGGAGGCACGCCTGCACCGACTGCTCGGTCACCGTGCGCAGGAGATCGCAGATCCACCCGTCAGGGCACTGGGCGTCGCCGGTGCATCCCTGGGTGCAGATGGGCCCCGAGTCCTTGCGGATGCACAGGCCGCTCTCGCAGGCCGCGGGGCCGAAGTCGCACTTCGCGCCCGCCTTGCCGCCGCCGTTGGGGAAGCACACCGGCACCTGGGTAGTGCCGTCGGGGGCGAGGGCCTGGCGGCAGGAGAACCCCGAGGGGCACGTGCCGGCGGCGCAGGTGACCGAGCACAGCCGCGCGGTGCCCAGGTCGAGGCAGGTGCCGCTCTGGCAGGGCGCGCGCCCCGGCGAGCAATCGTCGCCGAAGAGGCCGCCCATGGGGGCGCACACGCCGGTGCCGGACAGCGGGCCGGTCTCCGTGCGCTGGGCGGGGCTGCAGTCGTAGCCGGAGGTGACGATGGACTGCTCGCAGCAGCGGAACCGGCTGTCGCCGCACTGGGCGTCGGTGGTGCACGGGGCCGAGCAGAAGTCGTTGAGGCCCGCCTGGAGGCAGACGCCGGTGACGCAGTCCTGGGCGCCCGCGACCGAGCAGTCTTCGCCGAGGCGACCGAGGCCCGACTTGCAGGTGCCTCGCTGGGGCATGCAGTAACTGCGCTGCGGCCCGCTGGGGTCCGTGACGGGCTTGCACACGAAGCCGGTGCCGAAGGTGCGCGCGCAGGCGGCGTCATCGGCGCAGGGCGTCGAGCAGAACGACTCGCCGGCGAAGGCGCAGTCGGTGCAGTTGTTCACGAGACACCGGTTCTCGGTGAACCCGCCGCGGCGGCAGTCATCGTTGTCCACGCAGGGCGAGCACATGCGGCCGTCGGCCGCCGCTTCGCACGTGTTGTTCCGGCACACCTGGCCCAGCCCGCACTGGCTGAGCTGGCCGACGGTGTCGGTGGTGTCGCAGAAGCCCTCGCAGCTGTTGCTGTTGGGCACGCACTGGTAGGGACCCACCACCGAAGGGTCGTCGCTCTTGCCGATGTTGGTGCAGGCGAAGCCGCCGGGGCAGTCGGGGTTCTGGGCCGCGTCGAGCGTCTTCGGGTCGCAACCGGCCACCGGGCAGACGTTCTTGCCGGGGTTGCAGTCGCGGCCGCAGAAGGTCTCCCCGGACACGACGTTGCGCACGCAGAGGTCGAAGGGGCCACCACACTCGGAGTCGCCCTGGCAGGGGGCGCAGAGGCTCCGGCCGTTGTTGCAGGTCTCGTTCACCGGGGCGCACTGCTTGACGAGCGCGTTCTCCGGGCCGACGGGGAGATCACGGCACGCAAAGCCGGCCGGGCAGCTGTCGCCGGCGCCACAGGGGGCCGTGCAGAACTGCTCACCCGAGCCGATGGCGGTGAAGCACGCGCCGCCGGTGGGGCACTGCTTGCCGTCCTGGCAGGGGCTGCACAGCGAGCGGCTCACCGCGATGTAGCAATTGCCGGTGTCGGCGTTGCAGGTGTGGCCCGACGGGCAGTCGACCTCCTCCTTGCAGCCGGTCAGCGGACGGCAGATGCGGCCGTAGCGACCCGACGCCTGGCACAGGAAATTCGAGGGGCACTGGTCGTTGGCGACACAGGTGTCGGTGCAGAAACCCGACTGGTTATCGAGGGCGACGCACAACCCCGAGGCGCACAGGCTGGTGCTGTCACCGGGGACGCACGGCGAACCGAGCGCAATCGTCTTCTGCCCCGACGAGCCACATGCTGCCAGCAGCAGCACGCCCACCAGCCATACCGAGCGCAAACGCGACATCGAGGGCCTCCGACGACAAAAGAAAACGTCGCTCCCCTTCCCCGCGCGAAGCGAGCAAAGAGGAGCGACGCGACGACCGACTTACTTCTTGCCGGCCTTGTGAGCGGCGCGCATCGCGCCCTTGATGGCCGGCTTGATGACCACGAGGCCGTTGTTCGAGCCCGCGACGCCGCCCTTGACGAGGATCAGGCTCTTCTCAGGCAGCACACCCGCGACTTCGAGGTTCTGCATGGTGACCTGCTCGACGCCGTAGTGACCGGGGAGCTTCTTGTTCGGGTACACGCGACCCGGCGTCTTGCGCTGACCGATCGCGCCGGGGTGGCGGCGGTACTCGTGGGTACCGTGGGTCTGGCCGAAGCCGCGGAAGTTCCAGCGCTTCATCACGCCCTGGGTGCCGCGGCCCTTGGTGATGCCGGTCACGTCGACCAGTTCGCCGACCTTGAAGAACTTGTCGACCGAGATGACCTCGCCGACGGTGTACGTCGCGAGCTCTTCGGCATCCACGCGGAACTCACGCACGATGCGCTTGGCCTTGGCGCCGGCCTTCTTGAACGAGCCGATCTGCGCCTTGGTGAGGTGCTTTTCCTTCGCGTCGACCAGACCGAGGACGACGGCGGTGTACTGGTCCTTCTCCATCGTCCGCTTGCCGACGACTTCGCACGAGGCGACGTCGATGACGGTGACGGGAATGGCGTTGCCTTCGCCGTTGAAGATCTGCGTCATGCCGGCCTTCTTGCCGATGAGACCCTTCATGGTGATGCTCCTTCTCTCGGACGTGGCGCGGGTGGCCATTGGTCCGGGGCGATACCGTCGCCGCGGTTGGTGACCTCCAGGATTGGAGGAAGGCGCGCACCTAGCAGCCCACCTGGCCTGTGGCAAGCAGCGGACACCGGGGCGAAGAGGCATTCCCCCTTGGTTCCCGCTAAGAGGGCCCGGTGTCGACCGACACTACAGCGCTGCAGCGGGGACCGCGCGGTCACCTCGCCTCGAACGCGCGCATCGACGCGGTGCCGTCTGCCTCGGAGTACGAGAGCGACGGGGCGCGGCTGCTCGTGGCCTCGACCGACGACGTGCTGGGCCTGGGCAGCGATCCCCGCGTGCGCGAGGCCATGGCCGCGGCGGCCCGAAAGTACGGCCTGGGCCGCACCGGGGGGACCCGGGCCCAGCTCGAGTTCGAGGCGCGGGTGGCCTCGCTGCTGGGGGCCCCGGGGGCCCTGGTGGTCAACCACGACATGGCGCTGTTCGGGCTGCTGCCGACCTGGCGCATGGCGAGCCACGTGCGCGCCTCGCGAACGCTGGGGGACACGGTGCACGTCTCGACGCCCGAGGACGCCGACGCGGCGCTCGGCCAGCCGGGCCTGGTGGCCCTGGTGCTCGAGGCGGTGCACCTCCTGGAGGGCGATCTCGAGCTGACGCCCCGCTACGCCGAGGTGTGCCAGCGCCGCCACGCGAGCCTGTTGGTGATCGACGACGGGCTGGGGGTGCTGGGGCCGCACGGCGGCGGCGCCATCGAGCACCTCTCGCTGCAGGCCCAGGTCACCTTGCGCATCCTGCCGCTGGGCCTGGCCATCCCCGGGGCCGGGGCCATCGTGCTGGGGGACCCGGAGCTCCTCGAGGCCCTGCGCGGCGCGCTGCCGGCGCCCGGCCCGGTGTCGCTGGCCGCGAGCCTCAAGGCGCTGGAGATCGCCGCCGCGGAGGCCCCCCGACGGGCGCGGCTGTTCGACGTGGCGCAGAAGCTGATGCTGGGGCTGAGGGCCCGGGGCTTCGACACCGGGCCGTGCGTGACGCCGTGGATCCCCGTGTGGCTGGGCGACGAGGCCTTGTGCACCCAGTGGCTGGCGGCGCTCGCGGGCCTGGGGATCTTCTGCCGGGGCTGGCTGGCGGGCCCGCGCTCACGGCTCATGCTCTCGGCGCCGGCAACGACCACCGACGCCCAGCTGGTGCAGTTGCTCGAGGTCTTCGATCGGCTCAGCCGCAAGCTGCAGGTGCCCGAGCCCGGCTCGATGCTCAAGGAGCCCCCGACCCTCGCGCGCCCCGGGAGCTACGCCATGGCCGCGCCGGCGGCGCTGCACTGGACCACCGTCGATCTCCCCGAGCGGCGGCCGCTGGAGCCCGAGGTCATCGTGCCCGTGCCCCCGTCGTCAGACGAGAACCTCTCGCTCAAGGCGCGGGTCTACGACGCGGTGGAGACGATGACGTGGCGCGCGACGAGCGTGGGGAGCACCCAGTTGCGTCGCAGCGCCGAGGCCCTGCGGGCGCTGGTCGACAAGCGCCGGAAGTAGCTACTTCTTCTCTTCGTTCTGCTTCTCGAGCGACGCCTGCTTGTCCTTGAGCGACTTGAGCAGGCCGTCGAAGCCCTTCTTGGCCATCACCGTGCGGAACTGATCGTTGTAGGTGGTGACCAGGGACACGTCGTCGGTGACCACGTCGTAGATGCGCCAGGCGCCCTTGGGGTCAGCGCGGTAGAGCTTGTACACGACCGGGTACGTGTCCTGCTTGACCAGGATCTTCGTGTTCACCACCGCCTCGTTGCCTTCGACCGTCTCTTCGCCGTACTGGACCCTGGCCGAGCCGCCCCGCCCCTCGGTGACGGCCTTCTGGGCGTAGCTGGCCCGGAGCAGGCCCTTCATCGTCTGGCCGAAGTCGTCCTGCTGCTTCTTGTTCAGCTTGGGCCACTCGGGGCCCATGGCGCGCCTCGCGAGCTCACCGAAGTCGACGAACTCGTCGGCGCGGGCGGCCAGCTTGGTGGTCGAGGCGTCGGGGCCCTGCAGCACTTTCTGGATTTCGCCGTCGGCCGACTTCACCACGGAGAGGGGACCCACGGGCGCGGCAGCGAGGGTCAACGACAAGGCGAGCGAAACGAACACGGTGCATCTCCTTCAACTTGGGCGGGGGCCGAACGGCGCCAGCAACGACGCCCCCGGCGAGGGCTGATTCACGACGTCATCAGCGGGGCTTGAGCGGTGACGGCATGGCCGGAATCGTGGCGATCTTATGAAGCCCCGAGGACCCCGGCGCCATGACCTGGCTCAACTGAAGAGGCAGGGTCAGCGCCTTCACCGAGTAGGGCACGATGGGCACCTCGATGCCCTTGAGGATCACCGATTCATTGGCTTCGTAGATCACCCCGGGCCCCGCGCGCATCAGGGTGTCACTGGTCACCAGCACCTGGCCCGTCTGCGCGATGCCGCACAGGCGCGCGGCGAGGTTCACGGTGGCGCCGATGGCGGTGTAGTCGAGGCGCCTCGCCGCACCGATGGCGCCGACGACCGCGGGCCCGGTGTTGATGCCCACGCCGACCTCGAGGGGCTGGCCGGCGACGGTGATCTTCTTCGCGCGATCGACCATCTCGAGCGCGGCGGCGATGCACTTGCGGGCGCCGTCTTCGCGCTGATCGACCGCGCCCCACAGCGCCATCACGCAGTCGCCGATGAACTTGTCGACCACCCCGCCGTGCCGCTCGACGGCGTCGACGGCCTCGCCGAAGAACGCGTTGAGGAAGCGCACCACCTCTTCAGGAGGCATCTGGCCGGACATGGTGGTGAACCCGCGGATGTCGGCGAAGAGCACCGTCACCTCGGCGTTCTGCCCGGCCATGTTCACCTTCATGCGCCCCGAGAGCACCTCTTCGACGGCGGCCGCCGAGAGGAAGCGCGAGAGGCTGGCGCGGGTCTCGACCTCGCGCTGCACCTGGGCGACGAGGGCGGCGTTGTCGAGGAGGATCGAGGCCTGCGCGGCGATCGCGTCGAGCAGCGGGAGATCTTCGTCGGTGAAGGCGGCGCTCATCGAGACCGACTCGACGTAGAGGATGCCGATGGTCCCGTTGCGCGTGCGCAGCGGCACGGCCATCACGCTCTTGATGCCGCGGATCATCACGCTCTTGGAGCGATCGAAGCGCTCGTCGAGCAGGGCGTTGTTGGTGAGCAGGCCCGAGTTCGACACCAGCGCCTGGTCGATGATCGCCCGCGGAACCTCGACCACGTGATCGCCGTTGCGCGACTTCGACGCGTAGCGCCCCGAGGTGAGCCAGACCGCGGCGCCGTCGGCGTTGAGCAGCTCGAAGACCACCGACAGGATGCGGTCGACCATCTGCTCGACGTTGCGCTCGAGCGAGACGCGGCGGTGGAACTCCTGGGCGATGCGGTAGCGGGCGTTCTCGCGGCGCAGCGTGGCGATGGTGAGCGCCTCGAGGTTCACCATCACCGTCTTGCCCTCGGTCGAAGCGGGGGCCTCGGGCGGGGCGTCCTCGAACACCTGGCCACCGAGATCGGGGGCCAGCTCGATGTTGGTGCTGGTGCGCTCGAGCGTCACCTCGCGCGGCTCTTCCTCGAAGGTCTCGCCGGGCTTGGCGCTGGCGGGCATCGCGGGGCCGGCGCCGTTGGCGGTGACCTCCTTGAAGGCGTCTTCCTGGCGGTAGTACGCGCGCCGAATGAGCGCGGCCACGGCGCCGGCGGTGGCCACGTAGACCACGATGCTGCGGGCCCCGACGATCTGCCGGAGCTCGGGCTCGAGGCTGGAGCTCAAGGGCACCGAGGCCACGACGTGGAGTTCCTGCTTCGCGCCGTCCCAGTGAATGGGGCACATGCGCAGGCGCTCGGCGCTGCGCACCCCGACGCGCTCGAGCAGCGTGTCGTCCAGCCGGATGGCCTTGAGCTTCTCGGCCTTCACGAACCGCGTCGAATAGAGCTCGGCGAAGACCCGGAGGAAGTCGCCTTCCTTCACCAGGCCCAGGCGGAGCACGGCGTCGGACAAAAGCCCGCCTTGTTCCCGGACGTGGGCACGGGCGCGATCGAGGCCGATGGAATCCAGCAACCCGCTCGCCCGCAGGGGATTCACGATGACTGCATCGGATTCCGGAGCACCGCTCATGCGCAGGGCGAGACCCTAATCAGGTTTCGGCCAAACGTCAGCGACTGACTCGGTCGATGTGCAAACGCGCCGACTGGGACGGCACCGTGGCCCCCAGCTGGTTGGGCATGCGCCAGAATTGCCCGCCGGCCGCCAGCGCCACGAGCTCGTAGTCGCCCGCCGGGGGAGCGCCGAAGGCGGTCTGCCCTACCCCACCGTCGGCGTCGGGGCCCAGGGCGAGGGCCTGGGGCACCATGACCACCTGGAGCCGCGTCGAGGTGACGGTGGTGTCGAGGCGGCCCTCCAGGGTGCGCACGAAGGGCGAGGGGTCGAAGGCCAGCGGCACGATGACCGTGGTGTCGGCGGCGAGCTGACCGGGCAACGGCCGCCAGCGCAGGAAGAGCTGGAGCGAGAGGTCGGGCGTCCCGTCGCCGTTGGCGTCGTCGGGGCGCTGGTCGCCGTCGGCGTCGACGAGGCCGAAGGTGAAAGCCACGCGCTTCGGGTCGAACCGCCCGACCGGGTCCGAGACCAGCGTCAACGGGGTGATCGCGTCGAGGGCGGGGTCGAGCACCACGTCGAGATCGGGTTCGCCCTCGAAAGCGAAGGCCGGCGGCTCGGTGAAGACCGGGGTGTCGATCTCCAGCGCCACGTGCGCGCCGCGCCCGGGCTGAGACTGCACCGCGACGCCGGCAGAGGTGCGGTCGCCCAGGGTGACCTGGCTGAGCACGTCGATGGTCCCGTCGAAGTCGCCGTCGACGTCGATGAGGCCGTAGAGCCGGTAGGCGTTGGGCTTGACGTTGGCGAACACGAAGCGCGGGTCGGCCTGGAGCCGCGCGGCGCTGAGGGCCGTGACGGCCCGGGGCTCGGCCGGCGCGCCCGGGGGGCCCTCGCCGGGGCGATAGAGGAAGACCCACGCGTCGCCGCTGGCCTGGGTGGAGATCGGTCCCTCGACCACGCCGGTGCGGTCGAGCACCTGGGGCTCCGTGGGCTCGGTGCAGCCGAGCAGCCCCGCGAGCAGCAGCAGTGACCGGCGCGCGCCCATGGTTCAGCTCAGGCGCAGCAGCTCGCGGGCCTGGGCCGGGGTCGCCAGCTCGCGGCCCTTGGCCTTCGCCCGCTTCGCCGCGTCGGCGACGAGCTCGAAGTTGCCCTTCGCGAGCACGCCCTTCGAGAGGTAGATGTTGTCTTCGAGGCCCACCCGCGAGTTGCCCCCGCGCTCGGCGACGAGGTCGACGAAGGGCAGCTGGTGGCGACCGACGGCCGCGCAGGTCCAGGTCGAACCCGGAGGAACGTACGAGCGCATGAAGTCGAGACCCTCGGCCGTGGCCGCCAGCGCGCCGCCGACGCCGAGCACGAAGTCGAAGTGCGCGGGAAAGGTGATGAAGCCTTCCTTCTCGAGCGCGCGGGCCTCGTCGATCATCCCCACGTCGAAGCACTCGAGCTCCGGCTTGAGGCCCAGCTGCTTGATGCGCGTGGCGATGTCGCGGATGAGCGGGCGCGGGTTCCAGAACACGTCGGGCCCGAAGTTCACGGTGCCCGTGGAGAGGGTCGCCATGTCGGGGCGGTCGTCACCGGTCAGCCGCAGGCCGCCGCAGCGCTCGTCGACGTTCATGCCCACGGCCCCACCCGTCGAGACCTGGATGAGCACGTCGCACTTCTTGCGAATGGCGCGAATGGCCGCGCGGAACAGCTCGGTGTCCTGGCTGGGCTTGCCGTCGGGCGTGCGCACGTGGAGGTGCACCATGGCTGCGCCGGCCTCGCGGCACTTCGCGGCGTCTTCGGCGATCTCTTCCGGCGAGATGGGGAGATACGGGGTCTGCTCGCGGCTGGTCTCGGCGCCGACCATGGCGGCGGTGATCACCATCGGGTTCATGCGGGCCTCCGCTGCTTGTCCTTGGGGGTGACGCAGGTGCCGCTGGCGCGACAGACGACGATGGGCGGGTCGAGCACTTCGGCCGCCGAGGGGCTGACGTCGGGCTGCGAGCGGATCACCTTGCGCGCCTCGAAGTCCATCTTGCGGCTGGTGTTGCCGATGGCGGTGATGGTGCCTTCGGCTTCGATGTAGTCCCCGGCGTAGACCGGCGCGAGGAACTCGACCTTGTCGTAGGCGCGGAAGAGGCCCTCGTCGCCGTCGAGGCGGATGAGCAGCTCGGTGGCCACGTCGCCGAAGAGCGCGAGCATGCGCGCGCCGTCGACGAGATCACCGCCGTAGTGCGCGTCGTGGGTGCCCATGCGCAGGCGCAAGACGACCTTCAGACCAACTCCGGGGGCAGGCTCGCTCACGTGGGTTCTCCCTGGAAGTGGGTGCCCTTGGCCTCTTTGCCGTGGCGCTGCAGCACCTGGTGGACGACGAAGTTCGCGACGTCGGAGGGCTTGGTGCCGGGGCCGAAGCCCGCGTCGAAGCCCAGCTCGAGGGCCAGCTTGTGATCGACGCGGGGGCCGCCGAGCAGCAGCGTGGTCTTGCCCACGATGCCCGCGGCTTTCGCCTCGTCGATGAACTGGCGCGAGTTCTCCTTGTGCACGTCGCGCTGGGTGACGACCTGGCTCACGAGGATCGCGTCGGCGTTCTTCTCCTTCGCGCGGCGGATGAGCTCGGCGTTGGGCACCTGCGAGCCCAGGTTGTACGCGTCGAACCACGGGTAGCGCTCGAGGCCGTAGTCGCCGGCGAAGCCCTTCATGTTGAGGATCGCGTCGATGCCCACGGTGTGGGTGTCGGTGCCGGTGCAGGCGCCGAAGACGACGACCTTGCGGGCCAGGCGCTCTTCGATCAGGTCGTTGAGCTCGTAGAACCCGAGCTTCTTGATCGAGATCTCCGGGGTGTCGATCTCGTTGTAGTCGATGATCACCGGAGACCGGGCGTACACGATGAAGAACGTGTACTGGTCGGCGGCGCGCTCGGCGGCGGCGACCTTCACGTCGGTCAGCCCGAGCTTCTGGCAGTAGAGCTGGGCGGCTTCCTTCGCCTTCTCGCTGGCCGCCACGGGCAAGGTGAAAGAGATCTGGATGATGCCGTCGTCCCGGCGATCTCCGTAGGCGCGAATGAGGTTCTTCTCGGTCATCGTGGTCACTTCCCGTAGCTGATCGAGTCGAGCACGCGCTTGAGCATGGGCCCAAAGCGCGCGCCGGCGGAGGTCTTCGCCGTCCAGGTGAGGACCCACTTCGTCTTCCCGTTGCACCCGGTGGCAGTGGTGGTGGTCACCCGGTTGGCCTCGATCTTCGCGGCCTCGCCGTCGCCCACGTAGTCGGACATCACCTTCTTGGCCGCGGGCTGCCCACCGAGCGTCAGCGTGCTGAAGCCCTCGGTGCCCAGGGCGGTGATCAACTGCGCCACGCAGGCCCCGGGCGGTCGCTGCGGGTCGACGACGTACACGCTGACGGCGAGCGAGGCGCCCGACATGGGCTCTTCCCAGGTCAGCGAGTTGGCGTCGGCCTGCGACTTGTTCCACTGGGTGGGCGCCTTGAAGGTGAGGCCCACCAGCGAGACCTTGCCCAGCGAGTCGACCCCGCCGAGGGACAGCGTGAGCACCAGCGCGAGGGCGGTCACGTGGACGCCTCCATGATCTCGAGGAACGGGTTGAAGTAATCGGGCGCCTTCTCGATGACGCCGTCGAGCCCCTTGCCCCCGGTCTCGGCGCGCTTCACGTCGCCGAAGCGCCCGCGGCCGATGGCGGCGACCATGCCGTCGCCCTTGCACTCGCGCAGCAGCTCGAGGGCCTTCCCGAACACGAAGCGCGCGCGGTTGGCGATCTTGCCGTCTTCGCGCACGGTGAACTCCTCGTCGATGCCGCGGGCGGCGCGGTGCACGTAGGAGGCGGCCTTGAGGGCCACGTAGCGGTCGGCCAGCAACGGCGTGTGCATCGCCTCGGTCATCATGCCCAGCAGCTGGATGCCCTGGCGCGTCCACACCGCGACCAGGTCGGCCATCACGTCGTAGGCGTGGCTGAAGAAGATGTCGGTCTCCTTGTGCTTGGTGGGCGGCATGTACTTGAGCGGCGCGTTGGGGAAGCAGCGGCGCACCAGCATCGCCTGGCTCAGCTCGAGCAGCAGGGTCTCGGGCATGTGCGGGTCGATCTCGTACGAGTGGCCGATGCCCAGCTGCCAATCCTGCAAGCCGGCGCGGCGGGCGAAACACTCGTTGATGAACTGGCTGGCGATCACCGTGTGCGCGGCGTCGTAGGCGTCGGCGGTGGTGATGTAGTTGTCTTCGCCGGTGTTGATGATGATCCCGGCCATGGCGCAGATGCGGCGCGAGAAGTACTGGTCGATGAACGTGCGCCGCATGTTGATGTCGCGGAAGAGGATGCCGTACATCGAGTCGTTGAGGAGCATGTCCAGCCGCTCCCACGCCGCCATGAAGGCGATCTCCGTCATGCACAGGCCCGAGCTGTAGTTGGTCAGCTCGATGTAGCGCTTGAGCTTGCGCGACTCGTCGTCGAGCGCCTCGCGCATGATGCGGAAGTTCTCCTGCGTGGCGTAGGTGCCGCCGTAGCCCTCGGTGGTCGCGCCCTGGGGCACGTAGTCGAGCAGCGACTGGGCCGTGGAGCGGATCACCGCGATCACGTCGGCGCCGGCCTGGGCCGCGGCGCGCGCCTGGTCCACGTCGTCGAAGATGTTGCCGGTGGCGACGATCACGTACTTGTGCGGCGCCGGCGCCATGGGGAACTCGCGCTTGAGCTCGTTGCGCTGCTCGACGCGGCCCTTGAACTCCGAGACCACGGCGCGGGCCTCGGCGCGCACCTCGTCCCGGAGCTTCTTCTCTTCTTCCGGGGGCAGCGGCTGGAGCATCTCCAGCGGCGCGGCGGTGAGGCGCTCGACGGCGTCCAGAGGGCTGGTGGCGCCCATGCGCAGCGCGCGGCCGTACCAATACGCGGCGCCCTTGTTGAGCACGCCGGCTTCCTTGAGCCGGTCGCACATGAGGTTGACGAGCGGCGCGCCCAGGTTGCCGACGCCGTCGACGCCGAACCAGCGCAGCACGGTGCGCTCGACGGAGATGGTGGTGTTCTTCGAGATGAGATCGAAGATGGGGTCGGTGATGTCGCTGGCGAGCTGGCGCGCCTCGGCGATCTGCTCATCGGTGACGAAGAGGCCTGACATGGCGGGTCTTTTACAGCGTTTCGCCACAAAAGCTCTGTCTTCGCGCACCGTTACGCCATGCGTCACGCTTTGAAGAACGAGCCTAGGGTGCGGGCCCATGGCCAAGAAGACGCGGAAGCACGCCGACGACCTGAGCGCAGCGAGCAAGCTGGCCGTCGACGCGACGCAGCGGGTGACCGAGGTCGTCCAGGCGATGCACACCACCATCGGCTCAGGGCCCGGGGTGCTGGGGCAGCCGCTCTCGGGGCCCCTGAAGCTGGTCAACGGGCTGGTCTACGGGAGCATTCGCGGGGTGACCCGGCTGGTGGGCAAGACCATCGAGCAGGTGCTGTCCACGCTGGCGCCGCTGTTGGGGGAAAGCACGCCGGGGCCGGAGCGCGACGCGGTGCAGGCTGCCCTGAACGGGGTGATCGGCGACCATCTCGCGCAAACGAAGAACCCGTTGGCCATCGAGATGAGCCTGCGCCACGAGGGCCATGCGCTGACGCTGGACCGGGAGTCGCTGCGCGCGGCGTTCCCCCAGGCGACCGGGAAGGTGCTGGTGCTGGTGCACGGCTCGTCGATGAACGATCTCCAGTGGGCGCGGCAGGGCCACGATCACGGTGCGCGGCTGGCCCGGGAGCTGGGGTTCACCCCGCTCTACCTCCACTACAACAGCGGGCTGCACGTCTCTCAGAACGGGCGCGCCTTCGACGCCCTGCTCGACCGCCTCGTGGCCGCCTGGCCAGTGCCCGTGACGTCGCTGACCCTGCTTGCGCACAGCATGGGCGGGCTCGTGTGCCGCAGCGCCGCCCACGTGGGGGCCGGCCACCCCTGGCGCCGCACGCTCACGAGGCTGGTCACCCTGGGGACACCACATCACGGCGCGCCGCTGGAGCGCGGGGGAAACTGGATCGAGTTCCTGCTGGGGGTCAGCCGCTACAGCGCGCCGCTCGCCACCCTGGCGAAGCTGCGCAGTGCGGGGGTGACCGACCTGCGCTTCGGCAACCTCCTCGACGAAGACTGGACGGGCCAGGATCGGTTCGAGAAAAGCCAGGGCGACCCACGCACGCCGGTGCCGCTGCCCGAGGGGGTCGAGTGCTACGCGGTCGCCGCGACCACCTCCCTGGCCGGGGCGAAGCGCCTCCTGGGCGACGGCCTGGTGCCCGTGGACAGCGCGCTGGGTCGCCACGAGGACCGAGCCCGGAGCTTGACCCTGCCGCCGTCGCACCAGCACATCGTTCACGGCAGCAACCACCTCGACCTGCTCAACCGGCCAGAGGTCTTCGAGCGGCTGGTCGCCTGGCTCGCCGGGTAGCCCTGCCTTCACCCTGGGGGTCCGGCAAGCGACTCTGAGGTCTTTCCTCGGGGCGCGTCGTGCCTGTATAGGGTGCGCAGTCGTCGAACCCCCTGAAGGAGTCTACGTGACCATCGTCATCATCCTGCTCGGCATCGCCCTCGCGGCCAGCCTGGCGTTCAATCTCGGCCTCGTCGGTGGCGGTGGGCAGCAGCCCTCCCCCCAGATGGCGGCCAACACCTCGTCGAAGAGCGAAGTCCGCACCGACGACGACCGCGCCCGCAAGGCCGAGGCCGAGCTCGAGAAGAAGTCGAAGGAGCTCGCCGAGGTCAAGAAGGCCCAGGCCGAGCTGAAGGACGACCTCAAGGCGACCAAGAAGAAGCTCCACGAGCAGCGTGAAGGCGACAAGTCGGGCGACGATCTCTCCAAGGCCCGCGCCGAAGTGGAGCGGCAGGCCTCGATCCAGCTCGACGCGACGCGCGCCGAGTTGGCGACCGCGCTGGCCGACATCCAGAAGCTGAAGACCGAGGCGGACACGCGCGGCAAGAAGCGCCCCGACGTGGTCGCGGCGCCGGTCGAGAAGAAGGAAGAGATCAAGGTCGAGCGGCCCCAGGAAGTCATCACCCGCGTGATCCGTGAGCTCTCCGACGTGGAGAAGGAGCGCATCACCAAGCTCGAGGCGCAGTCGAGCACCGATCGCAAGAAGGCCAACGAGCTCGACCGCGAGCTCAAGAGCATCAAGGCCAAGCTGGACCGCCACACCCGCGACAGCAAGCGCGTGTACCAGGAGGCCGAGCTGGCCCGGGACAAGTTCCGCGCCATCGAGATGCGCCTCAACCGCACGCTGGTGGAGAACGATCTCTTCAAGCGCGCCCTGAAGGACCTCGAGAAGAAGTCGGGCGTCGACGCCGGCCGCCTCGAGCTGAGCGCCGAGGAGATCGCGTCGAGCGACGCGCAGGTCAAGGCCAAGCACAAGGCGGAAGACGTCGCCGAGGCCGAGGCCCTGGCGAAGCTCGAGGCCGCTCCGGCCACGCACCTCGAAGAGCCCGCCGCCGTCCCCGCGCCGGAGGCCACGCCGGCCCCTGCCGCGACCGAGCCGACGCCCGCCGCCCAGGCGTAAGGCAGCGGTTCAAGACAGCGAAGTCAGTGCTTCGAGAGCTCGGACGCCACGGCGCGTTCGAGCTCTTCGTACGTCGAGACCCCGGTGTAGCCGAGCACCACCTCGCCGCTGCGGGCGAAGAGGAAGCGCGTGGGCAGCTCGCGGATGCGCCCGAACACGGTCTCGCCCGCGCGCACCCGGTCGTCGGCCACCAGCAGCGGGTAGTCGAGCTTGTAGCCCTCGGCGAAGGGGTCGAGCACAGCGCGGCCCTCGAGGTCCATGCCCACCATCACGTTGCAGAAGCCGGCCTCGGCGTGATCGCGCTGTAGCCGCGAGAGCACCACCAGCTCCGTGAGGCAGGGGAAGCACCAGGTGGCCACGAAGGTGACCAGCACCACCTTGCCTTCCAGGGTCCACGGCTCGAAGGGGATGCGGCCCGCGGTCTGGTGCGGGAGATCGTTCATGGCCGTGCGGAAGCTGGCGATGGTGACCTCGGCCGGCCGCGCACACCCCGCGCCGAGCGACGCGAGCAACAACCCGCGACGGGAGATCAAGCGCCCTGCTCGGCGAGCTTCTGGCAGGCCTTGCACAGGCCGTAGAGCTCCATCTTGTGCGAGGTCACCTTGAAGCCGTGGCGCCGGGCGACGCCGTCCTGCATGCGCTCGATCTGATCGTTCTCGAACTCGATGATCGTCGCGCAGCGGGTGCAGATGAGGTGGTCGTGGTGCTCGCGGCCGACGGCGGCCTCGTAGCGGGTCTGCCCGTCACCGAAGTTGTTGGCGTGCGCCAGGCCGCTGTCGGAGAGCAGCTTCATGGTGCGGTACACGGTGGCCACCGACACGCGCGGGTCGTCTTGCCGCACCCGGGCCCAGACCTCTTCGACCGAGAAGTGCCCGTGCATGTCGAAGAAGAGCTCGACGATCAGCGTGCGCTGGCGCGTCGACTTGAGGCCCCGCTCGGCCATGTAGCGCTCGAGGGTCTTGCCCAGCTCCTCGCGCTGCGCGCTGGAGACGGTCATGGAAAGCGGGCGCCCCAGGCCTTTCGGGCCGCCGCGTCATCGGCCGCGCCGAGATCGACGCCGCCGTTGAGCTTCACCAGGGCGTCGTGGGCCGCGGCGCGCACGTCGGCCGAGGGGTCGACGAGCATCGAGACCAGCGTGCTGGCCTGGGCCAGTTCCTGGCGCCAGCCGACGACCTCGGCAGACACCGCGCGCACACGGGCATCACCGTGGGCCAGCAACACCCCGCCCTGCACCACCGGCTGCCGCACGCTCGGGAAGAGCAGCAGCAGGAAGAAGAGCACCGCGAGGAAGATCTGGATGAAGGCCTTGAAGGGCGAGTACCGACCCGCGGCGACGATGGCCAGGCGGTAGATCGAGAAGCCCAGGGCGAAGACGAGGAACAGCCAGGGCGCGGCCAGGGCGAAGGTGGGATCCACGTCGTGGGCCCGCTGCGCGTAGAGCGCCACGCCCGCGGAGACCACCAGCAGGCCGTAGAGCACCATGGACCACAGGGGCTTCACGCGCACCCCGACCACGCTGGGCTCTTCGCGCGCAGTCATTTGGGAGGGGGACTCGGCGTTCATTGACAGGTTCCGAGGACTGCTTATACGCACCGCGGCACCCTTTGGACACCGGCATGATGGACTTGCAGCGCAAGCGACACCCCGAAGACGTCCCCACGCCCATTGCGGTGGCGGTGTCCGACTATTGCCGTCGCGCCAAGGCGCCGGCTTCACCTGGCCTGGTGCGCGATGCGCTGGCGTTGCTCGCGGAGTCTGACGACTTCCGGGTGCGCGAGCTCGCCGACGCCGAGCCCACGAGAAAGCTCGGCCCCTTCGCGGTGGTCGACGTGATCCTCGGGACCGACGAGCAGGTGGCCGAGCAGCGCGAGCTGACCGGCTACTACGAGATGGTGCGCAAGGTCTCCGAGGAGAACTCGAAGAAGGCGCCCCTGCCCGAGGCGGCCTCGAAGATCCCCGTGCTCACCGCCTCCGCGCCCAGCCGCGCGCCGGTCGAGGTGCACGCGAGCTCCGAGACCGCCAAGACCCGCGCGCGCAAGCCCCGGGGCGAGACGGTCAAGGAGCGCATCGCGCCGCACAAGCGCAAGGCCGGCGAGGTCGAGCCGGTGATCCCCAGGCTCCCGCGCGCCCTGCCCGGCACGGCGTTCCTCCCCAAGCGCAGCCTCCCCGCCCCGCGCGGCCGGTTCACCACCGTCGACCCGTCCCGCGCGAGCTTCGAGTCGCTCTTCCGGAACGAGGGCCGGGAAACCATGGAGGCGCTGATCGAGCAGGTCCCGCACCGCGTGGCGCTGCTTCGCACGCTCGAGGCCGGCTACGTCGGCAAGCGCGGCGCGATCCTCTCGGTCGGTGACGTGGAAGACGTGCTCGAGCACCACTCGCTGTTCGAGCTGATCGAGAAGAAGGAGCGCGAGGTCGTGCTCACGTCGATCATCGACGAGAAGGGCTCCCTGACGCGCACCGCCCAGAGCCTGGGGCTGAGTGAAGATGAGCTCGAGAAGCTGATCGGCGCCCTGGGCATCGACCGCGAGATCGACGAAGTGCGCGATCGCTATTCGCGCGAGGCGCTGGCCCCGGGGAACCTGACGCTGCGCCTGGAGATGCTCTTCCGCGCGCGCTACCTCGAAGACCTGGGCATCGACCGCAAGTTCAGCGAGGTGCTCAAGAAGCAGTTGGTGGAGCTGATCGACGAGGTGCGCGACGCCGCGACGTCGGTGCCCACGCTGGTCGACTTGCTCGCCCGGCAGCACGCGTTGCACGCAGAGAGCCTGCGCCGCGCATTGGACAAACTCGGGCTGCTCGAGCCCTGGACGAAGAAGGACAAGGGGTAACGACGTGCCGATCTACGAATACAAGTGCAGCAAGTGCGGCAAGGAGCTCGAGGTGCTGCACAAGGTCAGCGACCCGGCCCCGGCCGAGTGCCCCGAGTGCCACACCGCGGGCACGCTCGAGCGCATGGTGAGCCGCACCAGCTTCCAGCTCAAGGGCGGCGGCTGGTACTCGGATCTCTACGGCAGCACCAAGAAGAGCGAGTCGTCGTCGTCGTCGTCGGGCGGCAGCGCGTCGGCCTCGTCGTCGACCTCGACGCCCAGCACCAGCAGCGCCACCTCGACCACGCCCAGCGCGCCGGCCGCGGCGCCGGCGTCGACCTCGGGTGGCTCGTCGGGCAGCGGCTCTTCTTCGGGTGGCTCGAGCACGTGAAAGCCCTCGTCGCGGTCGCTGCGCTGGCCTTCTCGAGCTGCGTCACCGCGCAGGTCGCCATTCCCCCCACGCAGGTCGCCGATCTCGAGCGCGCGCTCAACGGCGAGCAGCGGTTCCTGAGGGTGTCGATGTACGGCACGCCCTTCTTCGGCGACGCGACCAAGCGGCTGCTCAGCCCGGTGCCCCCGGAGCTGGTGCGCCTGGTCGACGACACCGGCGGCAAGGCCCTCAACCCCGGCGCCATCGAGCGCACCTTCCCCGCGGGGACGGCGGTGCGCATCATCAAGGTCGAGTTCCCCTCGGCCTGGGTGATGACCGAGCGGGTGCTCTACACCCCGCGCACCCTGGCCTGGCTGTACCTCGACGTGGCGGGCACGCCGAAGCAGGCGCCGCCGTACGTGCTGGTGCTGCGCCCCGGCCTCAAGAGCAACACCGAGTTCCTCACCGAGCTCGAGCGCCACCTCACCCGCGAAGACCAGACGCGCCGGCTCGAGAGCTTCACCGAGGGCGTGCGCGAGGCGGTGCGCACCAAGAGCGCGGTCACCGACATGCCGGCCGAAGCGCTGGAGATGGCCTGGGGCTACCCCGAGTCGAAGAAGATCGAGCTCGTGGGGACTCAGCGCAAGGAGACCTGGCGCTGGGCAGAAGGGCTGCGGTCGGCGGTGCTGCTCGACGGCCGCCTCACCACCTTCACCGCGGCCAACGGCGCTTCTTCTTCTTCTTCGCCTTGAGCTCCGCGGTGCGCGCGTCACCCGGGCGCTGCAGGTAGGGCAGCTCTCCCATCTGCACCGCGTAGTAGTCCTTGCCCAGCAGCGCCTTGACGAGGTCGGACTGGGTGTTCACCGGCCGGGTGAAGAGCGTCGCCGCGTAGCCGATCTCGTCGAGCGAGCCGCGGGCATCACTGCCGGCCACGCCGGGCACCTGCAGCGCGGTGGCCGCCTCGATGGCCAGCTCGTTCGCGCCGGGGCGCACCTTGGGGTTGTAGACCTCGACGGCAGACAGCAGCTTGAGCGCCTTGATCGAGTCGAGCGCCGGCGTCGGGAATTCCTTGTCGTAGGGCCGGGCCGCGATGATCGCCGCGCCCAGGGCCTTGAGCTTGGGCAACGCCTCGTCGGCCTTCCAGGGCGTCTCGCGGTTGCTGCCCCACATCTGCACCGGCTCGGGCGCGCGATCGGGCTTCTCGAAGAAACAGAGGTACTGGCCCTTGTCGGTCGCCAGCTCCAGGCCCACGAAGATCTTCAGCTTCGTCGTCCGCTGGAGATCGAAAAGTTCATCGCAGCCATCCTGCGTGTTGGTCTCGGTGAAGGCGACGCCGTCGAGGCCGAAGGACTCTGCGCGCGAGAGCACCGCCCGCGGGTCGAGCTGGCAGTCGCGCGAGAGATACGAGTGGACGTGCAGATCGATCAGCATGGAGGGCCTTGTGGGGGGGAAACGCCAATGGGATAAGCCCGGCATGTTCACTGGCGTCAAGGTGTTTTCAGCGACGAAGGCGAAGGAACGCGAAGAGCTCAGCGAGAACGTCACTCGCTGGATCAAGAGCAACGCGGACCTCGAGATCGTCGACCGCGTGGTCCGCCAGTCGAGCGACAACGAGTTCCACTGCTACTCGCTGATGCTCTTCTACAAGCCGCGCGCGCAGTAACTCCCGCGCGGTTCTGTTAGGCAGTGGCGCCATGTTCGAAGACGCCCTGCGGCAGCTGCTTGCGCTGCGTTTCGCCAGTCCCCACACGATTCTCGGTGCCCACTTCGCCAACGGGGAGCTGTTCTTTCGGGTCTTCCGACCCGATGCCCTGAAGGTGATCGTCCACGTCTCGGGCACGGCCCTGCCGTTGCGCCCCCGCGACGACTTCCCCGGCGTGTTCGAAGGTCGCCTCGCCGCGCCGGCGCCGGCCCCCTACGAGCTCGAGCTGCACTTCGAGGGCGGGACGAGCCGCGAGAAGGACCCCTACGCCTTCGTGCCCACCCTGGGGCCGGCCGACCTGCACTACGTCGGCGAAGGCCGCCACCGGCGCCTGTGGGATCGGCTCGGCGCGCACCCCATGGTGCACCAGGGCGTCTCGGGCACCGCGTTCGTGGTGTGGGCGCCCAACGCCGAGGGCGTCTCGCTGGTCGGCGACTTCAACTACTGGGACGCGCGGCGGCACCAGATGCGCTCGCTGGGCGCCTCGGGCCTGTGGGAGCTCTTCATTCCCGGCGTGGCCTCGGGGCAGCGCTACAAGTTCCAGATCTCGCCTCGCGGCGGCGCGCCCTTCTTCAAGGCCGACCCACTGGCGTTCCGCACCGAGCCGCCGCCGCTGTCCGCCTCGGTGGTGCACCCCCTCAACCAGTACCGCTGGGCCGACGACGCGTGGCTCAAGGCGCGCAAGCAGGTCGACGCCAACGCAGCGGCGATGAGCATCTACGAGGTGCACCTCGCCTCGTGGATGCGGGTGCCCGAAGAGGGCAACCGGAGCCTCTCCTACCGCGAGCTGGCGCCGAAGCTGGCGGCCCACGTCAAGGCGATGGGCTTCACCCACGTGGAGTTCCTGCCCGTGGCCGAGCACCCCTTCGGCGGCAGCTGGGGCTACCAGGTGTCGGGCTACTACGCGCCCAGCGCGCGCTTCGGCACGCCCGACGACTTCCGCTTCCTCATCGACACGCTGCACCAGCAAGGCATCGGGGTGCTGGTCGACTGGGTGCCCGGGCATTTCCCCCGGGACGCGTTCGCGCTGGGCCAGTTCGACGGCACCGCGCTCTACGAGCACGCCGACCCGCGGCTGGGCGCGCACCCCGACTGGGGCACGCTGATCTTCAACTTCGGGCGCAACGAGGTGCGCAACTTCCTCGTGGCCAACGCGCTGTTCTGGCTCGAGCAGTACCACGTGGATGGGCTGCGAGTGGACGCCGTGGCCTCGATGCTCTACCTCGACTACTCGCGCAAAGAGGGCGAGTGGGTGCCCAACCAGCACGGGGGCCGCGAGAACGAAGAGGCCATCGGCTTCCTCCGCGAGCTCAACGACACGGTGCACGCGCTCTACCCCGACGTGCACGTGATGGCCGAGGAGTCGACCTCGTGGCCGCGCGTCTCCCGCCCCACGCGCGAGGGCGGGCTGGGCTTCACCCACAAGTGGAACATGGGGTGGATGCACGACACCCTCTCGTACTTCCAGAAGGACCCGATCTACCGGCAGCACCACCACCACCAGATGACCTTCGGGCTGGTCTACGCGTACTCCGAGAACTTCGTGCTCCCGCTGAGCCACGACGAGGTGGTGCACGGCAAGGGCTCGCTGGTGAACAAGATGCCGGGTGACGACTGGCAGAAGTTCGCCAACCTCCGCTCGCTCTACGGGTGGATGTGGGCACACCCCGGCAAGAAGCTGCTCTTCATGGGCGGCGAGCTGGGCCAGCGCAGCGAGTGGAACCACGACAGCTCCATCGACTGGCACCTGGTCACCAACGAGCGCCACGCGGGCCTGATGAAGCTGGTGAGCAAGCTCAACGCGCTCTACCGCCACGAGGGCGCGCTCTTCGAGACCGACTTCTGGCCCCAGGGCTTCCAGTGGGTGCAGCCCGACGCGGCCGCCGACAACGTGTACCTCTTCGTGCGGCGCGGCCGGAACGCGTGGCGCGAGGTGGTGTGCGTGGCGAACCTCGCCCCGGTGGTGCGCGAGTGGCGCGTGGGCGTGCCGGGGGGCGGCTGGTGGTCGGAGATCCTCAACACCGACGCCGCGGAGTTCGGTGGCTCGAACGTGGTCAACGCCCCGCGCAAGGCGGAGCTCAAGCCGTGGGACGGTCAGCCGGCGAGCCTCGTGGTGCAGCTGCCGCCCCTGGGTGTCCTCTGGCTCGCCCCCATCGACGAGCCAGGCAAGACCTCACCGCGCGAGTGACTTGATGCGCAGCAGCCAGTCCGCGGGCAGGTTCGCCGCGGTGGCGCCCCGGGTGAGGGCCTCGACGAAGCGCTCGCTCACCGGGCCGTCGCTCGTGGCACGCTGGGGGTTGGTGGTGAAGGCGATGGCGTCGATCTCCTTGCCGCCGACCTTCACCCGCACCGGGCGCTCGACGCACATGCCGGTGACCACGCCTTCCTTGTGCTGGATGATCGGCCAGTCCTTCTCGGAGATCTCGAAGACCAGGCCGTGCACCACGCTGCCGCGCTCGTCCTTCAAGCCGGCGACGCGCCCGCCCCACCAACGCGAGGCGAAGTCGTAGACGAGGGTGAGATCGAGCGCCTCGCCGACGGCCCCCGGGGGCAGCGAGAAGAAGTCGTAGCCGTGCTGGCCGCGCCATTCTTCGAAGGCCGCCCGGTCGAGGACCGTGGAGTAGCCGAAGTAGTACCGCGTGCCCTGCCCCGCTTTTTCGCGGGCGTTCATGACGATGTCGTAGTGCGCGTCCATGGAGCGCTCTCTAACGATGATCGTTCATCCGCGAAAGACGTCGAACATGCCACCCACGTCGAGGCGGGAGGTCTTGAGGAAGAGCTTGAGGGCCTTCTCGGTGGCGTCGGCGAGGGTTTCCATGCGCTTGAGCCGCTGGATCTGGGCCTTGCCGGTGCTGGCGTCGGCCTCGGCGAGCTTGCGGGCCTCCTCGAGGTCCGCGCGGATGCGGGCGATGAAGGAGAACTCGCGCTCTTCGATCACCCGGCGGGCCATGTGGAGCAGGTCGGTCTCGGCCTGGTAGCGCCAGCACGAGTCACCGGGGGTGCGCACGCGCAGCACCACGCCCCAGCGCTCGAGATCGCGCAGCAGCATGGACACCCCGCCCTTGCTCAGGTCCAGCTCCTTCTCGATCTCCGCGGCGGTGTGGGCGACGTCGCGCAGGTACAGCAGCGCCCACACCCGGCCCTGGTTGCGCTTGAAGCCCCAGAACTCGATGACGTTGCCCACGGCGTCGATGGCCACCGACTCCCAGTGCAGGAGCTTGGCGGGGTGCACGTCGTTGGAGGGCGTCGCCTGCCAGAGGTACCCCTTCATGCCGCTCCCTTGAGGGCGATGCCGCGGGCGAGCGTGCGGGCCCACATCACGAGGTTCGCGCCGGAGTCGCGCTGGGCATACGAGCCGAGGGCGTCGACGGCGGCGTCGATCTCCGCGTTCATCATCACCGTGGCGTCGTCGAGGGCGCCGGTGACCACCACCGCGGTGCCCAGCTCCTTGACCTTGTCCTGGGTGAGCGCCGTCCATCCCCAGGCATCGGCGATGCGCTTCTTGAGCAGCGGGCTGCGCTGCACCGCGAGCAGCACGGGGAGGTTCGGGGTGCGCGACTGGAGGTCGGCGTACTGCGGCTTGCCCTCGTCGGTGCCCGAGATGTCGCGGATGTCGTCGGCCATCTGGAAGGCCACGCCGATGCGGCGGCCGAAGGCGTCGAAGCGCCGCGCGGCCTCCTCGTCGCCGGCCACCAGGGCCGAGGCCACGCCGCAGAAGCCGAAGAGCGAACCGGTCTTGCCCTCGCCGATGGCCTTGAGCCCGTCGAGGGTGAGCTCGAGGTTGCCGCGGGCCTGCACCTCGTCGATGGCCGCGCGGGTCATCTCCTGCACCACGGCCAGCGCGTGCTGGGCGATGCGGGGATCGAACTTCGAGAGCTTGAGCAGCGCCCCCGAGAGCAACAGGTCACCCGACATCACCGCCACGATGTTGCCCCAGCGGGCGTTCACCGTCGGCTTGCCGCGGCGGAACATGCCGTTGTCCACCACGTCGTCGTGCAGCAGCGACGAGGCGTGGATCAGCTCGGCGGCGACCGCGGCGTCGATGAGCTTGCCCTCGGGCACCCCCAGCGTGTCGCCGAAGATCTTCACCAGCATCGGCCGCGCGCGCTTGCCGGCCTTGAGGCAGAGGTGCCGCGCCGCCAGCATCAGCGTGTCGTCGGGTTTGGGCTGATCGCCGCCAAGCTGCGCGACGATCTCAGTCTCGATTTGCGACAGGAACGGCTTGAACGCCGCGAACGTGTCCATGGGGCGTTCATATAGTTCAAGCCGTTTTGAACTGCATGGTCTCCGCACGCCTTTCGGCGGGGGAGTCCATCATTTCAGCTACTTCGGCGACTCAGCGGCACAGCCCCAGGTAATCCCAGATCTCCGACGGAGCGAGCAGCACCACGTCGCGGAAGGCGTCGTTGGTGAAGCGATCGACCACCAGCGCGGCGGGAGAGAGCGTGCGCGCGGGGGCGTAGACCTGCCGGCTGGCGAAGTTGAAGTTCGCCTGCCCGCGGGCGATCTGGAGGTCGCCGTTGGAGACGACGAGGTCGCTGAAGCCGTCGTTGTCGAGGTCAGCGACGCGCAGCCGGCCGAGGAGCGAGGTCTGGCTGGGCTGCGCGGTGAGGCCGCCGTTGCCGGTGCCGCGGAAGAGGAGCACCCCGCCGCTGGTGGCCACGGCCACGTCGGGCCGGCCGTCCTGGTCGAAGTCACCGATGCCCAGGTCGGTGGTCACGGCCGCGGTGGCGACGGTGGTCAGCGCGCCTGACGAGAAGTTCCCGGTGCCCAGGCCGGTGAAGACCCGCAGCTGGCTGCCGGAGTTCGCGAGCACGTCGGGGCGACCGTCGAGGTTGAGGTCGGCCACGGCGATGGCCTGCACCGAGCCCAGGCCGGTGGCGATCACCCGCGCGGCGGCGAAGGTGCCGTCCCCGTTGCCCTGCAGCCACTCGACGCCGGTGGAGGTGCCGACCAGCAGGTCGCCAAAGCCGTCGCCGTTGAGGTTGGCGAACACCACCCGCGTGGGCAGCGAGGAGACGGTCACGGTCGTACGCGCCCCGAAGGTGCCGCCCATGCCGCCGAGGAAGAGGTCGACGCCCGGGGCGGTGGTGCTCTCGTTGAGGGCCACGAGATCGTCGAAGGCGTCACCGTTGAGCTTGCCCAGGGCCAGCTCGTCGCCGCGCAGCGACACGGTGGAGACCACCGCGCCGAAGCTGCCGTCGTTGCTGCCGAGCACCACCGAGCCGGTGCCGCTGCCGCCGGCGCCGATGAGCGGGGCGAGCACCAGGTCGCGATCGCCGTCGCCGTCCACGTCACCACTGGCGGCCACGTCGGTCGCGCCGCTGGTGCCCACGCTCCGCGCACCCTTGAACTGCCCCGTGCCGTCGTTGAGGAGGATGCTCACGGTGTTCGCGGTGAGGATACCGTTGGAGAAGATCTCCGGGCGCGCATCACCGATGAGCTGGCCGACCGCGAAGCCCGTCTGCACGCCGCCGGGCGAGTTGGCGAGGAACCAGGGCGGCGCCGCAGGCCAGACCCCCGCGGCCGTCGCGAGGCCCACGTAGACCAGCGAGGTGCTGCCGCCGACGAGGTCGACCAGGGAGTCGCCGTTGAGATCGGCCGCGAGCAGGGGCCCGACGCCCGGGAAGGTGATCGTCGTGCCCGCCTGGAAGCTGCCCGCCGCGTCGCCGTTGCCCAGCACCTGGTAGCCACCGCTGCCGGAGCGGAAGAGCAGGTCGACGTTGGTGTCGCTGTTGAGATCCACCGCCTGCATCGAGGTGATGGCGAGGCTGGTGGCCAGGCCCAGGGTGTAGGTGCCGGCGGTCGCGGTGGCGATGGCCACGCGGTACTGGGCGCTGGTGGCAAACACGAGGTCGGGCCGGCCGTCCTTGTTGAAGTCGGCGGTCTCCCCCAGGGTCGGGCTGGTCACGCCGGTGGCGAACGAGAGGAAGGTGTTGAACACGCCGGGGGTCGCGGACTGCAGCAGGTAGTAGGTCGACGCGCTGCCCGTCACGAGGATGTCGGGGCGGGTGTCGGCGTTGATGTCGGCGACGATCAGCGCGCCGGTCGGGGTGGCCGTCGAGGTCGCGTAGGTGGTGGGCGCCCCGAAGCCGCTCACGCTGTTGAGGATCACCGCGACCTGGGTGCTGGTGGCGGCGCGAATGGTGACGATGTCCTTCAGGCCGTCGGCGTTCACGTCGACCAGCACGAAGTTGATCGCGCGGGTGGTCAGGGCGATGCCCACGGCCGGCTGGAAGGTGCCGTCGGCATTCGAGTACCGCACCTGGACCCCGGTGTTCCCGTTGTCCACGAGGTCGACGCGGCCGTCGCCGTTGAGATCGTCGACCAGCATCTTGTAGCCGGCGACGTTGACCACGTTGACGAAGGGCACGGTGTTGGCGAACGCAGGGCCCGTGGTGCACGTGGCGCGACACTCGCCGCCGGTGCAGGCCTGGCCCGCCGGGCAGAGGGTGCCACAGGCGCCGCAGTTCGAGGGATCGCGGTTCACGTCGACGCAGGCGGCGTTGCAGCTGGTGATGCACGACGAACCGCAGCTCCCCGACGCGCACAGGGGGCGGTCGAAGGTACCGGTCGCGGTGCACAGGCTGCACGAGGCACCGCACGCGCTCACGTAGTCGGCGGGCACGCACTGCCCACCGCACGAGGTGAAGCCGACGCCGCAGGTGAAGCCGCAGGTGCCGTTGCAGGTGCGCGTGGAGTTGGGCGGGCCGGCCGGGCACGGGGTGCACGAGGTCGTGCCGCACGAGTCCACCGAGGTGTTCGAGACGCACGCCGCGCCGCACTTGTGGAAGCCCGTGGTGCAGGTGAAGTCACAGGCGCCGGTGAGGCACAGCGAGACCCCGTTGGTGGGGGCGGTGCATGCCGCGCAGCTCGCGCCGCACTGGGTGACGCTCGAGTCGGCCACGCACGCGCCGTTGCAGGCGTGGAACCCGGCGCCGCACTGCCAGCCACACGAGAAGCCGTCACAGGTGCGCACCGAGTTTGCGGGGCCCGCGGGGCACGGGTTGCAGCTCGACGAGCCGCAGGAGTTGACGTTGAGGTTGTCGGCGCAGGCCGCGCCACAGCGGTGCGTGCCCGCGGCGCAGGTGAAGTCGCAGGCGACGCCGTTGCAGGTCGAGGTGCCGTTGACCGGCGGGCTGCAGGGCGTGCACGACGAGGTGCCGCAGCTCGCGGTGGAGTTATTGGACGCGCAGGCGCCGTTGCAGGCGTGCGTGCCGGTGTTGCAGCTGAAGCCACACGTGGTGCCGTTGCAGGTCGCGGTGGCGCTGGCCGGGGGCGCGCAGGCGGTACACGAGGTGCCGCACGAGGCGATCGCGCTGTTCGACAGGCACTGGCTGCCGCAGCGGTGGAAGCCGGCGTTGCAGGTGAAATCGCAGCTCACGCCGTTGCAGGTCGCGGTGCCGTTGGCCGGCGGCGCGCACGCGGTACACGACGCGCTGCCGCACGAGTTCACCGAGGTGTTGGCCGCGCACTGGCTGCCGCACTTGTGGAAGCCCGGGTCGCAGGTGAAGTCACAGGCTTGGCCCGTGCAGAACGCAGTGGCGTTCGCGGGCGGCGCACACGGCGTGCAGCTGGCGCCGCAGGTCGCGATGTCGGTGTTGCTGGCGCAGGCGTTGCCGCAGCGGTGGAGCCCCTGGTTGCAGGTGAAGTCACACAGGCTGTTGGTGCACGCGGGCACGGCGTTCTGCACACCCTCGCAGCTCGCGCAGGACGCGCCACACGACGAGACGTTGTTGTCGGCGTCGCAGCTCTCACCGCAGGCGTGGAAGCCCTGCAGGCACGAGCAGACGTGGAGCCGCGTGTCACAGGCCCCGGGCTGCGGGCAGTCGGCGTTGGTGGAGCAGCCGGGCTTGCACTCGTTGGTGGCGCAGAAGAAGCCGCTGGGGCACCCGCCGGCGCACGCGTTGGGCAGCAGCGAGCACATGCCGCCGTTGCAGAACTGGTTCGAGTTGCAGAGGGTGCCGCAGAAGCCACAGTTGCGCTCGTCGCTCTTCGTGTCGACACAGGCGCCCGAGCAGGCGACCTTGCCCGTCGCGCAGGCCAGCGGGCCGGTGGTGCCACCGCCAGTGCCCCCGCCAGTTCCCCCACCCGTCCCGCCGCCGGTGTTGCTGGCCTGGCACAACCCGAGGCTGCACGTCTTGCCGGCGATGCACGGCGCACAGACGTTGCCGCCCGAGCCGCACGCGTCGCTGAGGTTGCCGCCCTGGCACTGGCCCGACGAGTCGCAGCAGCCCGAGCAGCTCGTCGCGTCACAGGCGGTGGGTGCGGGGGAACAGCCGGCCAGGGCCCACAAGGGCAGCGTCGACAGGAGCAACAGGCGGAAGGTCTTCAAGTGGGTACCCCGGTGGTGGCCAGACCGCGGGGTGACACCTCAGTTGGCCCCCAAGTGCAAGGGCCGGGGCCTACTCGGCGCGCATGGCCTCGATGGGGTCGAGCTTCGCCGCGCGGGCCGCCGGGTAGATGCCGAAGATCAGCCCCACCCCGCTGGACATGCCCAGCGAGAGCAGCACCGACCACAGGGGCACCGAGGTGTAGAGGCCGAAGGTCCAGCGCCCGAGGAAGGCGAGGCCGAAGCCGATGGCGATGCCCAGCACCCCGCCCACCAGCGAGAGCACCACGGCCTCGGTGGCGAACTGCATCAAGATGCGGTTCTTCTTCGCCCCGAGCGCCTTGCGGATGCCGATCTCCCGGGTTCGTTCGGTGACCGAGACCAGCATGATGTTGAGGATGCCGATGCCTCCGACGATCAACGAGAGGATGCACACCCCGAAGGTCGCCGCGGTCACCACGCTCGAGAGATCGTTGAGCGACTTGGCCATGGACTCGTTGGTCGAGACCTCGAAGTTGTTGTCGTCCATGGGCAGCACCTCGCGGCGCTGGCGCAGCACGCGGGTGACCTCTTCCATCGCCTTGTCCACGCTCTCCTTGTCGGCAGCCTCGATGCTGATCGACATGCCGCGCCGCTTTCCGTACTGCGAGAGGAACGCGGTCATGGGCACGATGACCTGGTTGTCGAGGTTGAACATGCCCAGCAGCTTGCCGCGGCGCTCCATCACCCCGACCACGGTGTAGGGCCGGTTCTTGAGGCGCACCTCCTGGCCGATGGGGTCGAGCGAGGGGAAGAGCTTGTCGGCGACGTCCGGACCGAGCACGGCGACGCGGCGGCCGTCGACCTCCTCGGCGTCGTTGAACATGCGCCCGTTGGCGATGGTGATGCCCGAGGTCTCGGGGAACTCGACGGTGGCGCCGATGATGAACACCGAGGGCTGGGTCTCGGAGTTCGCGGTGCGGACCTTCTGCGCCGGCTGCCACGACGAGGCCGCGGTGCGGATCACCGAGGGGCACTGCTCGGCGAGCGCGCGCTTGTCAGCCACGGTCAGCGGGGGCCGCTTGGCGATGCGGTTCCAGTCCACGCCGCCGCCCCCGAAGTGCACGCCCTGGGGCCACTTGTCGACGCGGAAGACGTTCGCGCCCAGCTGGCTGAAGTCCTTGTTCACCTTGACCCGCAGGCCCTCGAGCAGGGCCATCATGGTCATCACCGTGGACACGCCGATCACGATGCCCAGCAGGGTGAGCATGGTGCGCAGCGGGTGGGCGACGAAGGTGCCGAAGGCGAGGCCGAGGTTGTCGAAGAAGGCGCGGATCATTCGTCCCTCAAGGCTTCCACGGGGTCGAGGTTCGCGGCGCGCGCGGCCGGCCAGATGCCGAACACCAGGCCCACCAGCGCGGCGAAGCCGATGCCGAACACCACGGTGCTGGGCTTGACGGTGGCGGCCAGGGGAGTGACCAGGCTGACCAGCTTCGCGCCGCCGAGGCCGACGAGGGTACCCATGGCGCCGCCGATGGCCGAGACCAGCGTCGCCTCGAGCACGAACTGGGTGATGATCGTCCGCTTGGTGGCGCCCAGCGCGCGGCGGATGCCGATCTCCCGGGTCCGCTCGCGCACCGAGACCAGCATGATGTTCATGATGCCGATGCCGCCGACCAACAGGGTGATGAAGCCGATGCCCAGGGCCACCGCGTAGAGCGCGCCGGTGAGCTGCTCGTAGGTCGCCGCGAGCTGCTCGGGCTTGTTGATCGCGAAGTCGTCGGGCTTCTCCGGCGGCGTCTGGCGCGCGCGGCGCAAGATGCCCACCAGCTGGTCCTCGGCCTTGTCCATCTGCTCGGGGTCCTTGATCTGGATGCCGATGTCGATGGACCGCCGCCCCTTGAAGAACGACTTGAAGGTGTTGAAGGGGATGATGACCGTGAGGTCCTGGCTCTGGTCGAGGAGCTTGCCCTTGCGCGAGAGCACGCCGATCACCGTGAACGGCTTGCCGGCGACACGAATGGTGGAGCCCAGCGGGCTGGTGCCGTCGGGGAAGAAGGTGTCCGCGAGGTCGGCGCCGATCACCGCCACCAACCTGCGCCCCTCGTTGTCCGCGTCGGTGAGGAACCGGCCACTGGTGGTCTCGAAGCCGGCCACGGTCATGTACTCGCCGGTCGATCCGGTGATCGACACGAAGTTGAGCGTGCGGCCCATGAACTCCACGTCGTCGTTCTCATCGAGCACCGGCACCACCGCGCCGCACAGCGTGCACTGGGCGCGAACGGCCTCCAGGTGCTCGAGGGTGAGGTTCTTGCGGCCGCGAAATTCCCACCAGTTGCCCATCTGCACCCAGGGCTGCTTCGCCACGTAGACGCTCGAGCTGCCGAGACTCGCGAGCTGCGCCTGGAAGCTGGTGTCCATGCCCTGCGTGATGCCGAGGATCGCCAGCAGCGTGGCCACCCCGATGCCCACCCCGACGGTGGTGAGCACCGTGCGCAGGCGGTGATTCACCAGCGACCTGACTGCGATGCGGCTGCCTTCGATCAGGTCGACACGCAGGCTCATGCGGGCACCGGGGCGGCGCGGGGCGCGTCGAGGAACGCGATGCTCGCGCCGGGGCCGTCGCCGATCACCTTGCCGTCGCTCAAGCGGATGGCCCGGGGGCAGCGCGCGGCGAGCTTCGGCTCGTGGGTGACCAGCACGATGGTGTGCCCCGCGTCGTGCAGCTCCTCGAAGAGCCTGACGATCTCCTCGCCGGTGTTCGAGTCGAGGTTGCCGGTGGGCTCGTCGGCGAGCAGCAACGACGGCGAACCCGCCAGGGCCCGGGCGATGGCCACGCGTTGGCGCTGGCCGCCCGAGAGCTCGGTGGGCTTGTGGTGCATGCGCGGCTCGAGCTTCACCTTGCGCAGGGCCTCGATGGCGCGCTCGCGTCGCTCCTTCGCCGGCACCCCGCGGTACACCAGGGGCAGCTCGACGTTGGCCAGCGAGGTCTCGCGGGGGAGCAGCTGGAAGTTCTGGAAGATGAAGCCGATCTCCTTGTTGCGGATGCCGGCCAGCTCGTCGTCGCCCATGTGGGAGACGTCTTTCCCGTTGAGGTGGTACGAGCCGCGCGTCGGGGTGTCGAGGCAGCCGATCACGTTCATCAGCGTGGACTTGCCCGAACCCGACTGGCCGATGATCGCCACCCACTCACCGCGATCGATGCCGATGGACACGCCGTCGAGGGCGCGCACCAACTCACCGCCGACGGTGTACTCGCGCGAGATGTCCTTCAGGTCGATGAGCATGGTCACCCACCGCGCTTGCGACCAGCACCGCCGGGGCCCTTGCCGCCGGCCTTCTGCTCTTCGACGAGATCGCCTTCCTTCAGGTCCTTGGCGAGCGTGCGGTAGGGCCCTTCGATGATCTCCTCGCCCTCGGTGAGGCCCTCGATGATCTCGATGTCGGTGTCCGACGAGATGCCGGTCTTCACGCGGCGGGTGTGCACCTTCTTGTCGGCGTCGACCACGAAGACGATCTTCGCGAAGGTCTCGCCCTTCTTGGGCGCCGCGAGCTTGTTGCCCTCGACGTTGGCGGAGGTGTCAGCCAGCGATCGCTCGGGGCGCACGGTGACGGCCTGCACGGGCACGATGAACGCCGCGTCGCGTTGATCGGCGGTGACCTTCACCTCGGCGCTCATGCCGGGGAGCACGCCGTCGGGCTTGGCCACCAGCGCCACGGTGACCGGGAAGGAGGTGGTCTCCTGCTCGGTGCCCGGGTTGCGGATGAGGGCCTTCTGGGCGATCTCCACCACCGTGCCCTCGAAGGTCTGGCCTTCGAAGGCGTCGATCTTGATGTCGGACTTCTGGCCAATCTTGAGGTGCACCACTTCGTGCTCGCCGACCTCGATCTTCACTTCCATGGTGTGGAGCGCGGCCAGCGTCATCACCACGTCTTCGTTGAAGTCCGAGCCGCGCACGCGCTCGCCGACCTCGCGGGTCACCTCGATCACGTTGCCGTCGATGGGCGAGAAGAGGGTCGTCTTGCCGAGGTTGTTCTGGGCCTCGTCGAGCACCGCGGCGGCCTGGGCAGCGCGGTCCGACTGGGCGGCCTGGCGCGACTTGGCCGACGCGAGATCCGACACCGAGCGCTCGGCTTCGGCGGCCGAGGCGAGGCCCTTGGCGACGAGGCCGTTGACGCGCTCGAGTTCGCGGGTGAGGCGGTCGATGTCCACCTGCACCGTCGCCACCTCGGACTTCGCGGCGGCGAGCGCGGCGGCCGACTGGCGGACGTTGGCCTCGAAGCGCCGGCGATCGAGCTTGGCCAGCACCTGCCCCTTGACCACCACGTCACCCACCTTGAGCGGGAGCTCGGTGAGATCGCCCGAGAGGTTCGAGCTGATCTTCACCGTGGTCGCGGCCTCGACCTTGCCGGCGCCGGTCACGGTGCGCGTGATGGGGCCCTTCTTCACCTTGCCGAACTGCACCTCGATGGCCGGGGGCGGCTTCTCGCGCAGCCCTGCGTACGTGATCCCGCCCACTCCAGCGACGATGAGCGCCGCGATCAGACCCTTCCACCACGTCATGGTGTTCCTCCGACGGTGCGCTCGAGTGCGGCCCGGGCCGTGGCGACGTCCGCCCTGCCCTGCAGCACCGACAACTGCGCCTGCGTGTATTTGATCTGCGCGTTGCGGACTTCCAGCGAGGAGCCTGCGCCAGCCGAGAAGCGTTCGTCTTCGAGCGCCGCCTGTTCCTTCGCGACGCCGACGTTCATCTCGGAGATCGCCAGGACCTCCACCTCGGTCGCGTAGGCCTCGTTGGTGCGCGCGATCTCCGCCTCGAGGTCGATGATCGTCTGGTGCTGCTGGGCCTGGGCCTGGGAAAGATCGGCGCGGGCGCGTTCTTCCTGGGCGACGTGCTGGAAGCCGCTGAACAGGTCCCAGGTGAGGTTCGCGCCCAGGGCCAGCACGTTCTGGCGCGTGGGGTCGAAGAAGAGGCCGATCTCCGGAGACTGGCGCTGGTACTGGGCCGAGGCGCTGATGCGGGGGAAGTAGTCGGCGCGCGACACCGAGACCCCGAGTTCGCCGGCACGCACGTTCGCCTCGAGCGACCTGAAGAGCGGCCGCGACTTGCGCGCGAACTCGATGGCCTTGGCGGTCTCGAAGTGGGGCGCCGGCTGGGTGAGCGCTTCGGGCACCACGGCCTCGACTTCGGAATCCGACCGGCCGAGCCACTGCAAAAGCGAGAGGCGTGCCTGGCCGACCCGCTGGCGCTGGCGCACGGCGTTGATCTCGTCGTTCGCGAGGCTGGTGCGCGCGTCATAGACCGCGCTGCGCTGCCCCCGTCCGGCCTCGTAGAGCCCGTTGGCGCGATCGACCTGCTGCTTGCTGCGCGCGACCGACTCGACGAACACCTTGAGGGCCAACTGCGCCTTGAGCAGCTCGAAGAAGCGCCGCGTGGCTTCGAGCTCGCTCGAGAGCTGCTGCTCTGCGAGCTGGCCCCGGACCGCTTCTTCCTGCGCGCCCGACTGGGCGATCTGGTTCCACCAGCGGCCACCGTCGTAGATCAGCTGGTTGAGCCCGAGGCCGAAGGTGAAGCGCCCCTGCTCGCTGGGCTGGGTGTTCACGACCTTCTGTTCGAAGCCGGTGAGCGCGCCGTTCTCGAAGGTGGGCACCGTGCTGAACGCGCGCTGGGAGCCGATGAAGGACACGCCCGCCCCGAGGTTGAGATCGAGCTGGGGGAAGATGACCGACCGGGCCGTCTTCGTGCTGCTCTCGGCCCGGGTGACGTCGAGCTGGGCCCGGATCGCATCGAGCGACTGCCGCGACGCCTGTCGCACTTCGTCGAGGGTAATCGGCGTCGCCGCGAGCTGCGTGACGACGAGGAGACTCAAGGCGCTCACGTCAGTGACCTCCCATGCCTTCGGCCGGCATCATCCCCGGCACACCCACGAAGAACGCCGCCGCGAAGAGCACGTAGAGGAAGAGGCCGAACAGCGCGCCCTTCCAGGGGCTCCACTTCGAGGCGGCGGCGAAGCCCAGGCCCATCACCAGCGAGGCCCAGATGTTGATGAGATCGATCGCGGTGTACACGCGCTTGAGGGCCGGCGACGCCATCCCCACCACCGCGGCCAGGGACGAGGGAACGAGGCCCTCGAGCATGCCGGGGGTGATCACCTCGAGCTTGAGCGCGGCCACCACCTCGATGCCGTGAAAGACCGCCACCGGGAGCATGGTCAGCGCCGCGACAGTAAAGAGGTCGGCGAACAGCGCCTTGCGACCCAGCAGCCAGGCCGCGATCTTCAGCGCGATCGCCAGCAGCAACACCAGCATCGGCATCAGCAGCAGACCCTTGGCGATGCCGCCCACCAGCGCGACCCGCTCCGCCTGCTCGATGGCCTCGCCGACTTCGCGCTCGCTGGCCTTCATCAGCTCGCCCGACATCGCCAGCTTCGGAATCACCACCCGAGAGGCATCGAGGCGCAACGCGATCACCGCCCCGGCCGCCGCCGTGAGCACCGCGATGAGGAGCAGGGGCACGAACCAACGACGCGCCTCGACGGCCCGGGGAATCGCCCCCACGGGATCGATCAGCGCACGCAGGGGGAGGGTCAGGGCTTCCATGGGGGCTCGCGGGAGCGCGCACGTAACGCGCACGCCGCGAGGTGATTTCACCAAGCCCCCGGTTTCGCCACGGAAAACTCGGAATTCCAACCCTGCGGAATTTCGAGGCTTCCCCGGCCGACACAGGGAACCACAACCCTGTAGCGATAAATTTGAGGCAGCGATCTCGCGGGGGTACAACTCGCCCCCTACCGCCTCCACGGGAGTTCACCGCCACATGGTCGAGAGCAGCGACTTCGCGCAGACAATGTTGGAGGCAGAGGACATCGCCAAGAGCGTCAACCAACGCCTGACGACGGCCCACGTACTGCTCGCGATGTTCACGGTGGAGAACCGCGCCGCGATGTTGCTCACCGAGAAGGGCGTCAACGAAGACGTGCTGCTCGAGCTGCTCACCTCCGCGCCCAGCGAGCCCGACGGCCTGGTCAAAGAGCTGCGCGAGCGAGGCCGGGAGATCGCCGCCAACTGCGGCTCGAGCGAAGCCGACTGCCTGCACGCGATGATCGCCATGACCCGCGTGCGCTGCTCCGCCCAGGACCTGCTCTTCAAGACGGGCATGGATCTCACGGCGCTGCGCAACACCGCGCTCTCGTACTTCACCTCCGGGCGCATGCCGCGGCGCCTCATGCTCCAGCGCGAGCTGCCGCCCAACATGCCGCGCGCCTCGTCGGGTCGTCCGGTCGGTGCGCCTCCCCTGCCCTTCGCGCCGCCCTCGCGCACCTCGGTGATGTTGCCGCCGCCCGCGCCGAAGCCCGCGACGCTCAAGCCGGCGATGTCCATCCGCGATCTCGTGGACGAGGTCAGCGAAGACGACGTGTCCGCGCTCAGCGCCATGCCCGCGCCGCCGGTGGCCTCGCCGCCCGTGCCCGCCCACGCCCACGCCGCGCCTTCCGCGGTCTCGGGTAAGTGGCAGCTCGACCCGCGCACCTTCCCGCTGCTCACCTCGTTGGGGAAGAACCTCACCGCGCTGGCCCGGGAAGGAAAGCTGGACCCGGTGGTCGGCCGCGCCCGCGAGATCGACGAGGTGATCGACGTGCTGGGCAAGCGCCGCACGAACAACCCGGTGCTCCTCGGCGAGCCCGGCGTGGGCAAGACCGCGGTGGTCGAGGGCGTGGCGCAGCAGTTGGCGATGCTCAAGGGCCCGCTCGGCGAGCGCATGATCATCGAGCTCGACATGGGCACCCTGGTCGCCGGAACGCAGCTGCGCGGCTCGTTCAGCGAGCGGCTCAATGCGCTCAAGGACGAGGTCAAGAACGCCGCCCGCGTGGTGGTCTTCATCGACGAGGTGCACACCCTGATGGGCGCCGGCTCGACCGGTGACGGCCCGCAAGACGCGGCCAACGAGCTCAAGGCCGCCATGTCCCGCGGCGAGTTCCCCTGCATCGGCGCCACCACGCACGACGAGTACCGCAAGCACCTCGCCAACGACCCGGCCCTCGAGCGCCGCTTCACGCCGGTGGTGGTCAACGAGCCCTCGGTGCCTGACACCGTCTACATCTTGAACGGCGTCATCGGCCGCTACGAGCAGCACCACCGGCTCAAGTACCAGCCCGAGGCGCTCCAGGCCGCGGCCTCCATGTCGGCCAAGTACATCACCGACCGCTTCCTGCCCGACAAGGCGATCTCGGTGCTCGATCTCGCCGGTTCCCGGTGCCACCGCGAAGGCCGCACGGTGGTCGAGCCCCAGGACGTGGCGCGGGTGATCGCCAAGCTGGCGCAGCTGCCCGAAGAGCGGCTGCTGATGAACGACTCGGCGCGCCTGCTCTCCATGGAGAGCGACCTGCGCAAGCGCGTCATCGGTCACGAAGAGGTGATCGATCGCGTGGCCAAGGTGGTCCGCCGCAACTACGCGGGCTTCTCCTCGCGGCGCCCCATGGGCAGCTTCCTCTTCCTCGGCCCCACCGGCGTGGGCAAGACGGAGATGGCCCGCGGCCTGGCCGACGTGGTCTTCGGCAGCCGCGACGCGATGATCCGCATCGACATGTCGGAGATGTCGGAAGGCCACGGCGTCTCGCGGTTGATCGGCGCGCCGGCCGGCTACGTGGGCTTCGGCGAAGGCGGCCAGCTCACCGAGCCCGTGCGTCGCAAGCCCTCGTCGGTGGTGGTGCTCGACGAGATCGACAAGGCCAACCGCGAAGTGCTGATGCTGTTGCTCCAGGTGCTCGAGGAAGGCCGGCTGACCGACGGCAAGGGTCGCCACATCGACTTCTCGAACACCATCGTGATCCTCACCACCAACCTCGGCGCCGAGGCCTTCAACCAGAAGAGCCGCTCCATGGGCTTCGGGGCCGAGAGCGCGGAGGTGTCGGGCGAGAAGGCCGCCTCGGACATCGCGCGCAAGTCGCTGCCCCCCGAGCTGTGGAACCGCATCGACGAGCGCTGCGCGTTCAAGCCGCTGCGGGAGATCGAGGTCGCGAAGATCGCCTCGCTGCTGCTCGCCGAGTCGAGCAAGCGGCTGCACAGCGAGAAGGGCATCGCCTACGAGGCCACGGACGAGGTCGTCGGCCACCTGCTCAAGAGCGGCGGCTTCGACCCCGCCCTCGGGGCCCGTCCCATGCGCCAGACGGTGCAGCGCCTGGTCGAGGGCCCGCTGGCCGAGCGGATTCTCGCCGGTGACTTCGCCGAGGGTGATCGCGTGCGCGTCGAGTTGCTGGCCGGCCAACTGCAGTTCTTGTCGATCGTGAGCGCGAATTGAAGAAGACGGCACGGAAGCCTGCGGCCCCGCGGAGCCCGCCTCGAGTCGTCATCGTCGGCTTTGGCCGCATCGGCGGCGTGCTCGCGCTGAGCCTGCGTGACGCGGGGTGGGACGTGTCGGTGCTCCCCCGCTCCGCCGACTCGGTGCGGCGCGCGGCGGCCCTGCGGGTCTTCCTCGCGGACCACGACGATCTCCGGGCCGCTCAGGTCTGCATCCTCGCGGTGCCCGACTCGGCCGTGGTGCCCGCCATGGAACTGGTCGAGGACGATCTCGGCCCGTCCACCGCGCTGGTGCACTGCAGCGGCGCCCTGCCCCTCTCGGTCTTCGCCACCGCGCGCACCAAGCGGCCCTTCGGCTCGTTTCACCCGCTCGCGGCCGTGTCCGACGCGAAGGACTCGCTGGCCGGCCACGCCGTGGCGCTGGCGTCGACCGACAAGAAGCTGCACGCCCTGCTCGAGAAGATGGCCGCCGACCTGCAGATGACGCCGCTGGAGGTGCCCGAGACGGGCCGCTCGGCGTACCACGCGGGCGCGGTGCTCTCGGCGGGCCTGGTGGTCGCCCTGCTCGACGCCGCCGTGTCCTCCCTCGAGGAGGCCGGGCTCAAGCGGGAAGACGCGATGAAGGCGTTGCTCCCGCTGTCGAAGTCGGCCCTCAAGGGCGTCGAGTCGCGCGGCCTCGAGAAGGGCCTCACCGGCCCCGTGGTGCGCGGCGACGTCGGCGTGGTGCAGGCGCACTTGGAGTCGCTGCCGCCCGAGCTGGGGAGCCTCTACCGGCTGCTCTCCCGTCGCGCGCTGCGCCTGACGCCGAACCTCCCGCCCGAGACGCGCCTCGCGCTCGAACGGCTGCTGGCCTGAGCCACCGCGTCAAGGCAGTTCGAGCGACTTCACGATGAAGGCGTGCGCTTCGCGCTGGGTGACCGGGTGCGTCTGCGAACCCGGGTGGGTCGTGTGGGGCAGCAGCACCAGCCGCGCCCCCAGCCACGTCGCCACCGTCTGCGCTTCCCACGGCACGTCCTCGTCCCCCTGGATCACGAGCGCCGGGACCCGGGGCGGCTGCTCGCGACGCACGTAGCGCGTCGGCTCCTTCAGCCGGAAGAACAGCCCCGGGTCGTTGGCCCCGAAGTCCGTCGACGCGCCCACCAGCACGACCCCGGCGACGTGGGCCTCGGCGGCGACCAGGGCCGAGTAGGTGCCCATGGAGAACCCGCCGACCACGACACGCTCGGCGCCTTCCCGCTCAATCACCCACGCGCGCACCAACTCCGCGTCGTGCTCGAGGCCCGCGGGCGACGGGTGCCCCTCCGAGTCGTAGCCGGGCGGCGCGACGATCAACACGCCCACCTCGGGCGGCAACGCGAAGCCTTCCACCACCGCCACCGCGTCGTGGAAGTACGTCGCGCTGTTGCCACCCCAGAAGATGAACCACGCGTGACCCGTCGAGGGCCGGCCCACGAGCGCCCGCAGCGGCCCCACCGCCACCGGCTCCAGGCCCAGGCGACTGCCCTCTCGTGCGTTCTCTTCGACCGGGCGCGCCAACAGCAGGTACATGGTGATGTCCCGCGTGGCCCGGTACCGCGAGACCACGAAGAGCCCCGACCCCACCAGGGCCAGCCCCAACCCGACCAGCACGAACCGCTTCATGTCGGCCACCATCGGGGCGTGATCTCGAGGGCCTCGCTCGAACCCACGCACACGGCCAGCTTCACGTCGGGCCGCGGGGTCCACCAGCGGAACGACCAGGGCCGCACGTCCCCCCGGGCCACGGAGGCTCGGCCCGGCTCGATGCGCAGCTCGAACCCCGGGAGATCATCCGACAGGCCCTCGCCCGTCGCCTTGACCCACGCTTCCTTCAAGGTCCACCGCTCGTAGAAGCGCTCAACGCGGATTGGGTGCGCGGCGAGCTCCTCGAGCTCCGCGGGGCCGTAGACGCACCGCGCGACGTCGCCGGTGGCATGCCGTTCGTCGATGGTCTCCACGTCGACGCCCAGCTCCACCTCGGTGGCGATGGCCACCGCCACCAGTTCTCGGCAGTGCGAGAGGTTGAACCTCAGCGGCGAGTCGGGAAGGAACGGCTTGCCCTGCGGGCCGGTTGCGAAGCGCCAGGCCTCCGCCGCGGTCGAGGGGTCACGCAACGTGAGCGCCTGCCGGAGCAGCCCGTGCGCGGCCACGTAGGCGCGACGGTCTTCGGCGAACCTGAACCGCTCGTACACGGAGCGCTCCTGCGCATCGAGCAGGTGCACCCAGCCCTGCCCCGCGTCGGGCAGCGAGGCAGGCGAGAGCAGCCACAGTGAGACCTCGAGCACCTCTCGGATCTACCAGTGATGACCGGCGAAGCTGACGGGACTTTTGCCCCCCAGTGGGAGGGCGGGAAGCTAGGGTGCGCCGACAGTGACGCAGCAATCTTCCACGAGCGACGCCTCCCACCACGACGTCGCGACCTCGATGCAAAACGCCCTCAAGCTGGGGGGCTCTCTGGTCCTCACGCTGGGCATCGGCTTCGGGGTGCGCATCGCCCTGCGGCGCTTCCTGGGCCCCGCGGTGATCGGTCCGGTGAACTTCGCCGACGCCTTCAGCACCACCGCCTTCGTGTTCCTCGGCCTGGGGCTCGAGACGTACGTGCGCAAGGTGGTGCCCGTCACGCTCGACGGCGCCAACGCCTTCCTGGGGGCGATCTTCGTGATCCGGGCCGGCATCGCGCTGGCGGTCTTCGCAGCCATGGGCGTGGTCCTGTCGTGGATGGGCCAGCCGCCGGAGGTGCGAACGCTGGTCTACGCCTACGGGCTCGCCCAGCTCTTCATCACCTTCAACCAGACCTTCGTGGCGCTGCTCCAGTCGGCGCGCACCGTCGACGGGTTGTCGACGATCAACGTCATCTCGAAGATCCTCTGGGCCGCGGGCTTCGTGCTCACCATGGCCCTGCACCTGCCGCTGGTGGGCATCCCGCTCTCGGTGGCGGCCTCGGAGTTCCTCAAGCTGGTGGTCGGCTACTTCCTCGCCCGCAAGCACGTGAAGCTGAAGCTGGCGGTCGACTGGTCGATGGTGATCCCCACCCTGCGCGCCGCGTTCCCGTTCTACGTGAGCGCCATCGCCCTGGTGGTGGTCAACCGCTTCGACGTCAACGTGCTCAAGGTGCGCAGCGTCGACTCGGAGATCGGCCTCTACAGCGCCGCCGCCGAGCTCTCGCAGATGACGCTGGTGCTGATGCCCATGCTCGCCGGCGTGGTGATGCCGCTCTTCGCGCGGGCCCACGCGCGCGGCCAGGCCGAGTTCAGCGCGATCCTGCGCCGCACCCTCGAGTTCGTGCTCACGCTGATCTTCCCCATGTCGCTCATGGTCTCGGTCGGCTCCGACGTGTGGGTGCAGTTGGCGCTGGGTGAGCAGTACGCCCCGGCGGCCTGGGCCCTGGCGATCCTCGGCCCGACGTTGCTGCTCACGTACACCGTGTCGGTCATCGCCGTGGCGCTCAACGTGTCCGGCGGCGAGTGGACGGTGACCATCACCTCGGTGATGAGCATGTTCATCAACCCCGCGCTGGTGATCCTCCTCGTCGGGTTCTCGAGCGACTGGGGGCCCGGCGGCGGTGGCGCGGCGTGCGCGTTCGCCATCGTGGGCACCGAGACGGTGGTCCTCGCGGTGATGACCTATCGCCTGGGGCGCAGCGCGGTCGACGCCCGCCTCGTGAAGATGATCGTCAAGACCATCCTGAGCTGCGTGCTGGTCGGGGTGATCGACCGGCAGCTCCGGGGCGCGCTCGGCCCGGCCCGCCTGCTGCTCGACGCGGTGATCTACGCGGCGCTGGTCTTCGGGACCGGCGCCATCTCCATGAAGGACACCCTGGGCTTCGTGAAGCAGCTCAGGGCGCAAAGGGCGGCGCGGGCCGCGACGTAACGCGGTTGGGGGAACCATGAAGAACCTGGTCGATGCGTTTCAGCAGCAGGTGGCGCGCCAGCCCGACGCCGCGGCAGTGACGTTCGAAGGAACGACCCTCTCCTACCGGGAACTGGCGAAGCGCGCCGCGAGCCTGGCCCGGGCGTTGCGGGCCCTGGGCGTGGGCCCCGATTCCGTGGTGGGCATCAGCGTCGAGCGCTCGCTCGACCTCGCCGTCGCGGTGCTGGGCGTGCTCGAGGCCGGCGCCGGCTACCTTCCGCTCGACGTGAGCTATCCGCGCGAGCGGCTGGCCTTCATGCTCGACGATGCGCGGGTGCAGGTGATCGTCGCCCAGAAGCACACCCGGGCGGCCTTCCCCCAGGCGCAGATCACCACGCTGTGCGTGGACGAGCTCGCCGTCGACGACGTTCCCCACGTGCCACCCGCGAGCGGGCCCGAGCACCTCGTCTACGCCATCTACACCTCGGGCTCGACCGGCCAGCCCAAGGGCGTCGCGATGCACCAGGCGCCGCTGCTCAACCTCATCGAGTGGCAGCTGAAGGACTCGAAGTTCGGCGGCGGTCGCACCCTGCAGTTCGCGCCGCTGTCCTTCGATGTGCACTTCCAGGAGATGTTCTCGACCTGGTGCGCCGGCGGCACCCTGGTGATGATCCGCGAGGAGCTGCGCCTCGAGGCCGTGAAGCTGCTGCAACTGCTCGAGCAGGAGCGCGTGGAGCGGCTGTTCCTGCCCTTCATCGCGCTGCAGAGCCTGTGCGAGGTGGCCACCGCCCACGGGCTGTACCCCGCGTCGCTGCGGGAGGTCGTCACCGCCGGGGAACAGCTGCAGGTCACGCCGCAGGTGGTGCGCTTCTTCGAGCACCTGCCCCAGTGCGTGCTCTTCAACCACTACGGCCCCAGCGAGACCCACGTCGTCACCTCGCTCACGCTGCAGGGCGCGCCGTCCACCTGGCCCGCGCTCCCGTCGATCGGCACCGCCATCTCCCACGTGGCCACGGCCATCGTCGACGAGCGCCTCGAGCCTGTCGCCGCCGGTCAAGAGGGTGAGCTGCTGCTGGGAGGCGTCGCGGTCGCGCGCGGCTACCTGCACCGGCCCGAGCTCACGGCCCAGAAGTTCATCACCCACGCCGGGCAGCGCTGGTACCGCTCGGGCGATCTGGCGCGCGTCGGCGCCGGCGGCAACATCGAGTTCCTCGGGCGCATCGACGGGCAGGTGAAGGTGCGCGGCTACCGCATCGAACTGGGTGAGGTCGAGGTGGCGATCTCCGCGCACCCGCGCGTCACCCAGGTCGCCGTCACCGTCAGGGAAGACGCGCCGGGCGACAAGCGCCTCGTGGCCTACCTGGTGACCGAGGGCGATGACGCCGGCCTCGTCGCCGAGCTCCGCGCGCGGCTCGAGGGCAAGCTGCCCGAATACATGGTGCCCTCGGCCTTCGTGCTGCTGAGCGCCCTGCCCCGCACCCCGAGTGGGAAGATCGATCGCCGCGCGCTGCCCCGGCCCTCGGCCGAGCGGCCCGCGCTGCAACACGAGTACGTCGCGCCCCGCACCGACCTCGAGCGGAAGCTGGCGAAGACCTGGGCGAAGCTGCTGCAGTTCGACACCGTCGGCGTCGACGACTCGTTCTTCGAGCTGGGCGGCAACTCGCTGCTGGCCCTCAAGTGCGTCTCGCAGCTGAGGCTCGAACTCCAGCTCGACGTGCCGGTGGTGAAGCTCTTCGAGTCGCCCACCATCGCCGGCCTCGCGGCGTTCCTCGCGGGCTCCGGCCCCACGGCCTTCCGCAAGCGCGAGAAGCGTGGTGACGACGCGCCGGTGGCGATCATCGGCATGGCGGGCCGCTTCCCCGGCGCGCCCGACGTCGAGACGCTGTGGAAGAACCTCGCCGGGGGCGTCGAGTCGGTGACGTCCTTCACGCCGCACGCCTCGGTCCCCGAGAAGCTGCGCCAGGACCCGCGCTACGTGAGCGCCCGCGGCGTGCTCGAGGGCATCGAGAACTTCGACGCGGCCTTCTTCGGCATCACTCCGAAGGAAGCCGAGTTGATGGACCCCCAGCAGCGGCTGCTCCTGGAGACCATGTGGTCGGCGATGGAAGCGGCTGGCTCCGCCCCGGGCACCAGCGACCACGTGGTGGGCGTCTTCGCCGGCGCGCACAACAACAGCTATTACCCGAACAACGTCCTGCACTTCCCCGAGGCCATCGAGCGCCTCGGCGCCTTCCAGGTGATGGCGGCCAACGAGAAGGACTACGTCGCCACGCGCGTCGCGCACCGGCTCGACCTGAAGGGCCCGGCGCTCTCCATTCACACCGCGTGCTCCACCTCGCTGGTGGCCGTGGTGCAGGCCTTCAACAGCCTGCGCAACCACGAGTGCGACGTCGCGCTGGCGGGCGGCTCCGCGTTGACGGTGCCCCGCGAGACCGGCCACCTCTATTCCGAGGGCGGCATGCTCTCGTCTGACGGCCACTGCCGGCCCTTCGACGCGAAGGCCACGGGCACGCTCTTCAGCGACGGCGTGGGCGTGGTGGTGCTCAAGCGCCTGGCCGACGCCCAGCGCGACGGAGACACGATCCACGCGGTCATCCGCGGCGCGGCCGTGAACAACGACGGCGCGAGCAAGACCAGCTTCGCGGCGCCCTCGGTCTCGGGCCAGGCCGCGGTGGTGGCCATGGCGCACGACCTGGCCGGCGTCGACCCGCGCACCATCGGCTACGTCGAGGCGCACGGCACCGCGACGCCGCTGGGAGATCCCATCGAGGTCGAGGGCCTCACCCAGGCGTTCCGCGCCAAGACCCAGGACACGGGCTTCTGCACCTTGGGCTCGCTCAAGAGCAACTTCGGGCACCTCACCGCGGCCTCTGGCGTCGCCGGACTGATCAAGACCGCGCTGGCCGTGGAACACGCGCTGCTGCCGCCCACCCTGCACTTCGAGCAGCCCAACCCGGCCATCGACTTCGCGAAGACGCCCTTCGTGGTGCGCAACACGCTCACGAAGTGGGAAGCCAGCCCCCGCCGCGCCGGCGTGAGCTCGTTTGGCGTCGGCGGCACCAACGCCCACGTGGTGCTGGAAGAGGCGCCGCCGCCCAGGCCGAGCGGCGAGGCGCGTTCGCGGCACCTCCTGACCTGGTCGGCGCGCACCGAGGGCAGCCTCGACGCCTCGCAGGCCGCGCTGGTGAAGTGGCTCCAGGCCCACCCCAGCACGAACCTCGCCGACGCCAGCTTCGTGCAGCACGTCGGCCGCAAGGCGTTCTCGAAGCGCCGCGCGGTGGTGGTGCACGACGTGGCCGACGCGATCGCCGCGCTCCAGTCACCTCGAGTGACGAGCGCCACCGCCGGCCCCACCTTCCCCCTCGCGTTCCTCTTCCCCGGCCAGGGTTCGCAGTACGTGGAGATGGGACAGGCGCTGTACCGCGACGAGCCCGAGTTCCGGGTGATCGTCGATCAGTGCGCCGAGCTCGCCCTGCCGGTGCTGGGCCGCGACCTGCGCGAGGTGCTGTTCCCTGCCGGCGGTGACACCGAGGACGCCCGCGCGGCGCTGCGCAACACGGCCTTTACCCAGACCGGCCTCTTCACCATCGAGTACGCGCTCGCGCGCCTGCTGATGACCTGGGGCCTGCACCCCACCGCGATGCTCGGGCACAGCATCGGCGAGTGGGTGGCCGCCACGTTGGCCGGGGTGTTCCAGCTCGAAGACGCGGTGCGCCTCGTCGCGACGCGCGGCATGCTCATGCAGGCGCAGGCGCCGGGCTCGATGCTCTCGGTGCGCCTCCCCGCCGCCCAGGTGGCGGCCTCCCTCACCGGAGGCCTGACGCTGGCCTCGGACAACGGGCCGCAGCTGTGCGTCGTCGCCGGGCCCACCCCCGAGATCGAGGCGCTGGAGCACGCGCTCACCGCGAAGGGCGTGGTGGTCAAGGGCCTGCACACCTCGCACGCCTTCCACTCGTCGATGATGGACGCGGTGGTCGAGCCGCTGCGCCTCGCGCTGGCGAAGGTGACGCTGTCGGCCCCGAAGGTGCCCATCGTGTCCAGCGCCACCGGGCAGTGGCTCACCGACGCCCAGGCCACCGACCCGACCTACTGGGCGCGGCACCTGCGCGACACGGTGCGCTTCCGCGAGGCCGTGTTGACCCTGGCGCACGAGAAGCGAACCTTCGTGGAGGTCGGCCCGCGCGCCACCCTCGCCACCCTCACCCGCCAGCTCGTCAGCGATCGCACCCAGCCCTGCCTGTCGACGCTGCCGGACACCGCCCAGGGCGACGCCGAGTGGGTCACCCTGCTGGGCACGCTGGGCAAGTTGTGGACGGCGGGCGTGCCGATCGACTGGCGCCGCTACCACGAGCACGAGTCACGTCGCCGCATCGCCCTTCCTACCTACGCCTTCGAGCGCACCCGGCATTGGGTCGAACCCCACGCCGTCGCGCCCACCGTCACCCAGGCACCTGTCGTCACCCTCGGAGAGCCCCGCATGTCCCGCAAAGAATCGCTGCTTCCCCAGCTGCAGAAGACCTTCGAGGAGTACTCGGGCCTCGAGCTCGCGGGCGCCGACGTGCACGCGTCGTTCCTCGAGCTGGGCCTCGACTCGCTGGCGCTGACCCAGGTGGCGACCGAGCTGCAGCGGCAGCACGGCATCAAGTTCCAGTTCCGCCAGCTGGTCGAAGACTTCACCACGCTCGACGCGCTGGCGACCTTCCTCGACGCGCAGCTGCCGGCCGTGGCCGTGGTCGTGGCCGCGCCGATGATCGTCGCCGCGACGCCGGTGGCGGTGTCAGCGCCCGTGGCCGCGCCGCCGGTGATGACCGCCTGGCCCGCGATGGCCCCGGCCTCCAGCGGCGCGAACGGGCACGTGCGCGACGTGATCGATCAGCAGCTGCGGATCATGGCCGCGCAGCTCCAGTTGCTGGGCGGCACGCCGGCCCCGGTGCCCACGGCCATCGCCCCGCAGGTCGCCGTGGCGGCCCCGGTGCCTGCCGCTGCGCCCGCGCCGGTCAAGTCAGGTGAGGAGGAGCTGGCGCACACCCGGTACGACGTGAAGAAGGCCTTCGGGGCCATGGCGCGCATCTCGACGACGCGCGGTGACGAGCTCACGGCCCGGCAGCGCGCCAAGCTCGATGAGCTGACCCGGCGCTACAACGCGAAGACGAAGCGCTCGAAGGCCTACACCACCGAGCACCGCCCCCACCTCGCCGACCCGCGCGTGGTGACCGGGTTCCGCCCGCTGGTGAAGGAGCTCATCTACCAGATCGTCGTCGACCGCTCGAAGGGGTCGCGCCTGTGGGACCTCGACGGCAACGAGTACATCGACACGCTCAACGGCTTCGGATCGAACATGTTTGGCCACTCGCCGGACTTCGTCGTCGACGCCCTCAAGGCGCAGCTCGAGCGCGGCTACGAACTGGGGCCGCAGCACCCGCTGGCAGGCGAGGTGGCCAGGGGCATCTGCGAGCTGACCGGGAATGACCGCGCCGCGCTGTGCAACACCGGGTCGGAAGCCGTGATGGGGGTGATGCGCATCGCGCGCACGGTGACGGGCCGCAGCCTCATCGCCATCATGAGCGGCTCGTACCACGGCATCTTCGACGAGGTGATCGTCCGCGGGACCAAGACGCTCAAGTCGGTGCCCGCGTCGCCCGGCATTCTCCCCGAGGCGGTGAAGAACGTGGTGGTGCTCGACTACGGCACGCCGGAGACGCTGCAGATCCTCCGCGAGCGGGCCCACGAGTTCGCGGCGATCATGATCGAGCCGGTGCAGAGCCGCCGCCCCGACTTCCAGCCGCGCGAGTTCATCCAGGCTCTGCGGCCCATCGCCGACCAGGGTGGGTGCGCGCTGATCTTCGACGAGGTGATCACCGGGTTCCGCCTCGCCCAGGGTGGCGCGCAGGCCCACTTCGGCGTGAAGGCCGACCTCTGCAGCTACGGCAAGGTGATCGGCGGAGGCCAGCCCATCGGCGTGATGGCCGGCAAGCGGGAGTGGATGGACGCGCTGGACGGCGGCGCCTGGCAGTTCGGCGACGCCTCGGTGCCCACCGTCGGCGTGACCTACTTCGCCGGGACCTTCGTGCGGCACCCCTTCGCGCTCGCGGCGGCCAAGGCGGTGATCGACGAGATGAAGGCGAAGGGCCCGGCGCTGCAGCTGGGGCTCAACGCGAAGACCGACGGCCTCGCGGCCCAGGCCAACGCCTTCTTCGCCGAGGCCGGCGTGCCCCTGAAGCTCAAGCACTTCGGCTCGCTGTGGAAGCTGCTCTTCACCGAGGACCAGGCCCACGGCGACCTGCTGTTCTGCTTCATGCGCGATCGCGGCGTGCACATCTGGGACGGGTTCCCGTGCTTCGTCACCACGGCCCACACCGAGGCCGACCTCGCGCAGATCCTCAAGGTGATCCGCGAGAGCGTCACCGAGATGCAGGAAGCCGGCTTCTTGCCCGGCACGCCGAAGCCCGCGAGCTCGGTGCCGGCGTTCGACTCGAACAAGCCCCCGGCGCCCGGCGCCCGCCTCGGCCGCGATCCGCAGGGCAACCCGGCCTGGTTCGTGCCGAACCCCAACGAGCCCGGCAAGTACCTCAAGGTGAACTGAGCGCGGCGAGCACGAAGTCCCGCATCTCGTGGATGACCGTCGGGTGGAGGCGCGAGTCCTCGTGCGTCGCGCCGGGGACCATCAACCGGCGCGCGTTGAGCCAGGCGGCCACTACCTCGGGTTCTTCCGGCGGCCAGTCGAGGTCCCCCTGGATCACCAGCGCGGAGACGACCGGGGCCTCCGGCTTTCGCGCGAAGACCTCCGGGGTCTCGAGCCGGATGAAGGGCCCCGGGGTGCCGAACTGCAGCTCCTCGGACACGCCCACCAGCACCGCGCCCACCACGTGGGCCTCGGCCGCCGCGAAGACCGAGAAGCACCCCATCGAGTACGAGCCCAGCACGATGCGCTGCGCCCCCTGCTGCGCGCGCAGCCACTCGCGGGCGTTCACCGCCTCCGCCTCGATGATCTCGGGCGACGGGCGACCCTCCGAGTCGTAGCCAGGCGGCGCGACGATCAGCACCCCCACCTCGGGCGGCAGCTCGAGGGCCGCCACCACGTCGACGGCCTCCTTGAAGTACGAGGCGGTGTTGCCCCCCCAGTACAGGAACCAGTCATGCCCGGAGCTGGGCGGCCTCAGGAGCCCCCGCTGCCCGCCCACCTGCACGGGGCGCAACCCCGCGCGCCGCCCCTCGCTCGCGTTCTCCTCGATGGTGCGCTGGGCCAGCGCGTAGGTCGTGACCCAGCGCGTGCGATGCAGCCGCTGCCGCACGACGGAGCCGGTGAGGCCTCCGAGTCCCAGCACGACGATGACCAACCAGACCCGGCGCCTCATGAAGGGGCGCCGCGTAACACAAGAGTCCCCGAGGAGAAGACATCAGGGGCAGTTTTACCCGCCCGCCGTGCTATCGCAGCACCGTGCAGTCGCTGTGTTTCTGACCTCTTCCCCCTCGGGAAACTGATGAAGGCGATCTTCTTCGGCAACGTTGAACGACAGCTCTTCGGCGCGTACCACGCGGCCTCCGACGAAGGCCCGGTGCGCGAGGCGGCGGTGGTGCTCTGCTACCCGTGGCTCGCCGAATACAACATGACGCACTGGGCGTTCCGGAACCTGGCCACGCTGCTGGCGCGGGCGGGCTTCGCGGTGCTGCGGTTCGACTATGGCGGCATGGGCGACTCGATGGGCACGACCGCCTCCGCGGACATCAACGCCTGGGCCGGCGACATCGCCACCGCGGCGCGCGAGGTGCGCGAGCTGAGCGGGGCCCGGGAGCTCTGCCTCGTGGGCAAGGGCCTCGGGGCCACCCTGGCCGCGCTGGCCACCGCCGACGTGCCGACCCGCGATCTCGTGTGGTGGGACCCGGTCGTCTCCGGAACCGAGTACCTCGCCGAGCTCGAGCGCGTAGACGCCCAGCAACGCCTGTCGCGGCTGTGCCCGCCGGCGCCACCGGGCCACCGTGACGAACTGCTGGGCTTCGCGGTGCCGCGCGCGCAGCGCACCGCCCTGGCGCACCTCGACCTCCTGCGCACGGCGCCGCGGGTCACCGGCGCGATCACCCTCGTCGCCAACCAGGCCCGGCTCGCCTACGGCCGCACGGTCGAGGCCCTCACGCGGGCAGGCAGCAGGGCCACGATGGAATTCGTCGAGGAAAACGTCGGCGCCCAGGTCGCCGATGGACAGACGGCGCTGCTCTCATCGGCGACGCTCACGGCCATCGTCGCGGCCCTGGTTCGCGGGGAGCGGCCATGATCGAGCGCGTTCTCTCGTTTGGCCGCTGGTCCGACCAGGTGGGCATTCTCACCCTGCCCGACTCGACGCCGGCCGCCGACCGCCCCGCCATCGTGATGTGGAACGTGGGCGTCAACCACCGGGTCGGGCCGTTCCGCTTCTACGTGGATCTCGCCCGCGCCGTGGCCTCCGAGGGCTACGTGGCGCTGCGCTTCGACGCGTCCGGCATGGGCGACAGCGAAGTGCGTCGCGACGCCATCAGCAGCACCGAGCGTGAAGACCTCGACGTGCAAGACGCGCTCGACGCGGTGACCCGGCGCACCGGCCAGACCCGCTTCGTGATCGTCGGCTTCTGCTCGAGCATCGACGCGGCCCACCGCGTCTCGGTGAAAGACCCGCGCGTGGTCGGCGTGGTCCACGTGGAGGGGTACTCGTTTCACACCGGCGGCTACCGCAAGCGCAACCCGCTCAAGCTGCTCTCGGTCGAGCGTTGGCGACGCTTCGCGGTCGATCAGAAGAGCCGCCTCGAGCGGCGCCTCGCGGGACAGGCCCCCGAGGAGCCGACCGAGGCCGTCTTCAAGCGCGACTACCCGGCGTGGCCGGACTTCAGCGCCGACCTCGTCACGCTCACCGGGCGCGGCGTCTCGTTGCACTTCGCCTACGTGGGCAACGACTCGCCGTTCAATCACGTGGCGCAGTTCTGGGAGATGTTCGCCACGCCCGCGCTCGACCGCAGCCTGATCGACGTCACCTACTACCCGAAGGCCGACCACACCTTCTTCGACCTCGGTGAGCGCGGCACGCTGCAGCGCCGCATCGTGGGCTGGCTGCGGAAGCGCCACCCCTGAGGGGTGGCCCGCCGCCCAGGCCTGCGGGTCAGTCCCGCGGGCCCTTGACGAGATCGCGCAGCTTCCGGAACAGCCCGCCACCTTCGGCCCTGGCCTCGGGCAGCGGGGCGCGCGGTGCCGCGACGGGCGTTGGGGCAGCGACCGGCGCGCGGCCCGCACCGTCGAGCGCCGCGGCTACCTGCTCCAGCGAGCCCTGGAGGATCACGCGGGGCCCGAGCCTCACCTTGGTGCGCTCTTCCAGGGCGGCGATCACCTTGAAGCAGAGCAACGAGTAGCCGCCGAGCGCGAAGAAGTTGTCGTACACGCTGACCCGCTGGGCGTTGAGCGCCTCGGCCCAGACCTGGGCCACCAACTTCTCGCTCGCGGTGCGCGGCGCCACGAAGGTCTGACCCCGCTCGGCGAACCGGGCGAGGAGCGCCACTTCGTCGACCACGCCCCCCCCGGTCCGGGGAAGAGCCTCCACCTCTTCGAAGGCCTGGGGCATGAGGTGCTCAGGCAACACGCTGCGCACGTGCTTGCGAAGCTCGGTCTCGGTGTACGTCGCGCGGGCTTCGAGTTGGAGGAACGCGGTGAGCCGCGGGAGCCCCGTGCCCTTGCGCGCGAGCGCCACGTGGGCCGCCTTCACCCCGGGGTAGCGCTCGAGCACCCCGGTGAGCTCGCCGACCTCGAAGCGGTGGCCCGCGGCCTGGACCTCGCCGGCGAGGTCCTGCGTCAGCTCGAAGGTCCCGTCGTTGAGGAAGCGCGCGCGCCGGCCCGTCGCAGCCAGGGCCTCCGCACGCGGAGACCAGCGGTCCAACGCGGCGTCGACGGGCTGGGCGGTGCCCAGCAGCAGCTCGCCGGGAACCGTGACCGGTGCGGGCTGGGCGTCCGAGCCGCGCAGCAGCACGCGCGTGGGGAACACGGGCCGCCCCAACCGGGCGGGCGCCGCGCCCTTCGCCAGCTCCTGCGCGAAGGTGGCCTCGCCGAAGCCGTCGATCCGGAAGACCCTCCGGGAGGCCTGGAGCAACCCGTCGACGAGCTCCGTCGTCGTGCCGCCGGTCACCACCACGCGCTCCACCCGCGCCACGTCAGCGGGGGTGGCCCGGGCCCAGAACGCGTCGGGCGCGAACGCGGCCTGCAGCCCCGTGCTCGGGCCCAGCGCGCCGAACTTCACGGCCGGGCTCGCGAGCCACACCGTGGAGCCCGCCAGCAGCGGCGCGAGCAGCTCGAGGAGCGAGCGATCGACCGTCGGAGCTGACAGCGACGCGACCTGCGCGCCGGGCGTGAGGCCCACGCGCTCGGCGACCCCACGGGCAAGCGACGCCAGGGCCGCCTGGGACACCGCACGGGCGTGCACCCGGCCTGAGGCGTCCAAGCGGTACGTCACCCACGCCGGCGCCGCGCCGTTGATCTCGGGCGCCGCGAAGGCTTCGGCGGCGGGGAGCTCGCCCAGGTTGATCGAGGGCACCCCTGCAGGGGCACTGGCCCCCGCGTCGACGAGCACGACGTCGGGCGAGAGCGCCGCGCACACCCCGGCGACCCGCGAAGCGGGGCCGGTGGCGTCGAGCACGGTGAACGGCACCCCGGCGCGCAGCGCACCCAGCACGCCGAGCGCCCGCGCGAGCGGGTCGGCGGCGAGCACGGCCACCAGCTTCTGGCCCGCGCGCCAGCCGGCCAACGCGTGGGCGACGGCGTCGACGCGCGCGAGCAGCTCGCGCCCGCTCAAGGTGACCTGGCCGACGGCCAACGCCGGTTCCCCGGCGCGCGTGGACCCGAGCTCGCCCAGCGAGGCCGAAACCGAACGCGCAACGGCCGCTTCCGGCTGACCGAAGCGCCGGGCCTGCTCGTGATCTTCGGGCGAAGCGATGGGCAGCTCAGAGAGCTTCGTGCCCGGGTTCTTCACGGCGGCCTGCAGCACGGCTGCGTAGCCACGCAAGAAGCGATCGACGGTCTCCTTGTCGAAGAGCTCGGTGCTGAAGTTGACGACGGCGATCAGGCTCAGGCGCTGGTCCATCATCCACACCATCATGTCGTTCGAGGCGGCGCTCAGCTCGACGTGCTTCTGCTCGACGGGAATGCTGCCCAGCGACGGTGGGCGGAGCCGCGCGTCCTGCAGCGAGAACAGCGCACGAACCACCGGCGGCCGCGCACCGAGACGCTCGAGCGGCATGTCTTCGTGGCTGAACGAGTCGAGCGTCATGTCGCGCACGTGCTCGATGAGCTGCGCGAAGGTCATGTCGGGCTTGAGCTTCACCCGCAGCACCACCGCGTTGATGAAGGCGCCGATCAGGTCTTCGAGCTCGGGGCGACCGCGACCGCGCACCGGGCTCCCGATGAGCAGCTCGTTCTGCTGGCTGTAGCGGTGCAACACGACGGAATACGCCGCGAAGAGCGCCATGAAGAGCGTCCCCCCCGAGGCCCGGCCCAGGGCGGTGAACGCCTCCGCGTCGGCGCGGGTGAACTTGAAGGTGGTGTACCCGCCCCCGTGCCCGGTCTTGGTCTGGCGCTCGCGGTCACTGGGGAGCTTCAGCTCCGGTAGCTCGCCCGCCAACTGCCGCCGCCAGAAGGTGATCTGCTTCTCCATGGCCTTCGACGACAGGTAGTCGCGCTGCCACAGCACGTAGTCGCCGTAGCTGACCGGCAGCTCCTTGAGCGGCGAGGGCTGGCCCGCATCGAAGGCCGCGTACAGCTGGGTCAGCTCGCGCAGGAACACGTCGAACGACCAGCCGTCCCAGATGAGGCTGTGGCGCACGGTGAAGAGCACGAAGGCCTGTTCGCTGACCTGGTACAGCGACCAGCGCAGCAGCGGCCCCTTCGCGAGGTCGAACTTCTCGCGCGTGGCCTCGGCCAGCGCCTCGAGCAGCGCCTCCTCGGTGCGATCGCGGAAGTCGACGAGGCGCAGCGGCAACGTCATGTCCTTGATCACCACCTGCTCGGCGCGCCCGTCGACGACCTGCAACACGGTGCGCGTGGTGTCGTGGCGCCGGACGATCTCCTCGAGGGCCCGCTCGAGCACGTCGCGCTTCACTGCGCCCTTGAAGAGCCACGCGGCGGGCAGGTTGTGAACCAGCTCCTGGGCCGGGTCCATCTCCTCCAGCAGCCAGATGCGCTCCTGGGCCACGGAGAGCGGCACCGGCGCCTCGCCCTTGCGCCGGGTGACGGGGGGCGTGCCGGAGCCGGGGGCGCTGACCTCCGCGTGATCGATCAGCTCGGCGAGCTTCTCGAGCGTGGAGGCCTCGAAGATCTTCCGGAACGAGAGCTCGATGCCGTGGTCACGACGGAGGCGCGCGAGGATCTGCGAGGCCAGCAGCGAGTGGCCGCCGAGCGCGAAGAAGTCGTCGGTCACGCCCACGCGGGGGATGGCCAGGGCCTCTTGCCAGAGCTTGGCCAGCAGCTTCTGCGACGGCGTGGTGGGGGCCACGTACCCGGTGCTCGCGTTGGAGCCCGGGTCGGGCGCCGGCAATGCCTTGCGGTTGATCTTCCCGCTCGGCGTCAGGGGCAACGTGGGCAGGCGCACGTAGAGGACGGGCACCATGTAGTCGGGCAGCGAGCGCTTGAGGTGCGTGCGCAGCTCGGCGTCGGTGACGGTCGCGTCGGGTCGCAGCGCGGCGTAGCCCACGAGCCGCTTGTCGCCGGGCCGGTCTTCCCGAACGATGACCGCGCACTGCCGCACCGCGGGGTGCTGGCCCAGGGCGTCTTCGATCTCCCCCAGCTCGATGCGGTAGCCGCGCAGCTTCACCTGGTTGTCGTTGCGGCCCAGGCACTCCACGTCACCGCTGCGCAAGAAGCGGGCGACGTCGCCGGTCTTGTACATGCGCGCGCCCGGCTCCTGCGAGAACGGGTCGGGGAGGAAGCGCTCCCGCGTCAGCTCGGGGCGGCAGAGGTAGCCGCTGGAGACGCCCGCGCCCGCGATGAACAGCTCGCCGGGCACACCCAGGGGCGTCGGCTGACCGCTGGGGTCGAGCACGTAGAGCTGCGTGTTGTCGACCGGCTTGCCGATGAGGATGCGATCGACCGGCGCCGTGACCTGGAAGAACGTCGACCACACCGTGGTCTCGGTCGGGCCGTAGCCATTCCACAGCTCGCCGACGCGGCCCACGAGATCCTGGGCGAGATCCTTGGGCAACGCCTCGCCGGTGCAGATGACCTTGAGCGAGGGCCCTCCGGTCCAGCCGGCGGCCAGCAGCAGGCGGTACGTGGCGGGCGTGGCGTCGATGAAGGTGATGTTCGAGCGGGTGAAGAGCTCGAGGAGCCGCCCGCCGTCGGCGGCCACCTCGCGAGAGGCGAGCACGATGGTCGCGCCCACCGTCAACGGGAGGATGAGCTCGGAGACCGCGATGTCGAAGGACAGCGTGGTCACGGCGAGCACCACGTCCTTCGCGGACAGGCCCGGGCGCTTCTTGACGCTGTTGAGCAGGTTCACCACCGCCGAGTGCGGCACCAGCACGCCCTTGGGCTTGCCCGTCGAGCCCGAGGTGTAGATGACGTAGGCGCCGTCGTCGGGGCCGGCATCATCGGCTCCGGGTTCGAGCGCGGCGCCCGGCTCGGCCTGCAGCAGCACCGCGTCGCCGTCGAGCGACACCACGTGGCGCGCGGCGAGGTTGAGCTCCGCGCGCGGCTTGTCCTCGGTGACGAGCACCTGCATGCCCGAGTCTTCGACCATGAAGGCCAGGCGATCGCGGGGGTAGCCGGGGTCGAGCGGCACGTAGGCCGCGCCCGCCTTCAAGATGCCCAGCAGGCCCACCAGCATGTGGGGCGAACGCTCGACCGAGAGCCCCACCAGCGAGCCTTTCTTCACGCCCATCGCGCGGAGCTTGCGCGCGAGCTGGTTGGCCCGCTGGTCCAGGTCTGCGTACTGCAACGTGTGCGTCTCGCCGACACAGGCCCGGGCGCCCGGCGTGCGCGCCACCTGGGCGGCGATGAGCTGGTGCACCGTGCGCTCCGGGGGGAGCTCGGCCGTGGCCTGGGCGTTCCAGGCGGCGATCTGCGCCTGGTCCTCTGGCGAGACGATGGGCAACGCGCCGATGGCCTGGTCCGGCGATGCCACCGCGGCCCGCAACAACTGCTCGAACGAGCGCAGCCAGCGGTGAATGGTGGCGTCGTCGAAGATCGGCGTCGAGTACTGGCACTCGAGCACCATGGTGCCGCTCGGCGTCTCGACGGCATTGATGAAGAGGTCGAAGTTCTCCGAGCGCCGTGGGTTGGTGCTCATCACCACCGGCAGCTGCGCGAAGCCCATGGCTTCGCCGGTCAGCGCGCGATCGACGTTGAAGACCACCGAGACCAGCGGGGGGCGGCTCGGGTCGCGAGAGATGGGCAGCTTCGTGAGCAGCGTGCCGAACGTATATTCCTGGTGCTCCGAGGCATCGAGCATGCCCTTGCGCACCCGGCCCACGAGCTCGCCGAAGGGCACCTTCGCCTCGAGCAGCGTGCGCACCGGCAGCATGTTCACGCAGTGCCCGACGAGGGTCGCGTGCCCCCCCACCGACTGCCCCGCGGAGGGGATGCCCACCACCAGGTCTTCCTGGCCCGAGAGGCGGAAGAGGAGCGCGTTGAAGCCCGCGAGCAGGGTCGCGAAGAAGCTGGCGCGCTGCTTGACGCCCGCGCGCTTGACCGCCTGCACCAGCTCGGCGTCGAGGGGCACGTCGCAGCGCCGCGACTCGTAGGAGCGCGTGGGGGGCCGCGAGCGATCGGTGGGCAGCTCGAGCACGGGGATCTCGCCCGCGTACTGCCCCAGCCAGAAGCGCTCGTGCACGGCCGCCTCGGGGCTCGCGATGCGCTCGGCCTCGGCGCGCGCGTAGTCCGAGAAGCGCTCGGCCGGTGGCAAGGGGGCGGGAACGCCCGCGACGCGCGCCTGGTAGAGGCTGCCCCAGTCCTTCATCAACACGCCAATCGACCAGCCGTCGCACACGATGTGATGGGCGGTGAAGACCGCGATCACCTCGTCGGGCGCGCAGCGCACCACCTTCACCCGGAACAGCGGCCCGTGCTCGAGGTCGAAGGCCGTCTCGACCTCCTCGGCCTTGAGCTCGGCGAGGCGTTCCGCGCGGTCGGGCGCCGGGAGCGCGCTCCAATCCTCGAAGGGCACGCGGAACGCCGCCTCGGTCACCATCACCGTGGTGCCGTCGGTCGAGAAGGTGCTGCGCAGCGCTTCGTGGCGCGCGACCAGGTCGCTGAAGCCCTCGAGCAGCGCCTCGAGGTGCAGGCCTTCGCCGAAGCGCAGGGTCACCGACTCGTTGAAGCTCAGCGACGCGCCCGGGCTGGTCGCCGAGCCCAGCCACAGCTCCCGCTGGGGACCCGTCGTGGGCGCGGCCGACAGGATGGCTGGACCGGCGAAGGGGTCGAAACCTGCGGCTTCAGGTGATCCGGCGTCGCTCGACATGGAGGCGTACCTCGAGGAGAAATTGGGGCGGTCTGACTCACCACGGGGCCGCCGAGGACGCGAAGAGTAGGCGTCGAATCCGTGTAGGTGCGACGGATTTTTAGAGCGCGGACGGAGGGGGCCCGCCCGGCGATTCGGGTGATCCGCGCCCGGCGGTGACGGTCCTCGGGCCTTGACGCAACCCCTCGCGCCGCTTAGGACCGTCCTCTTTCCGTAGCCTTTTCGAACAAGGACACCACCATGGCCCGCGTAACCGTCGAAGACGCCCTCCCCCACGTCGACAACCGTTTTGCCCTCGTGCTGCTGGCGAGCAAGCGCGCGCGTCAGCTGATGGCCGGCGCCCGCCCCCTCGTGGAGCACTCGAAGAACAAGCCGTGCGTGCTCGCGATCCGCGAGATCGCCACGGGCCACGTGAAGTTCGACCGTGACGTGCGCGAGGCCCTCATGGGCAAGTTCAACCAGCCGTCCGCGCAGAGCTGAACACCCGCTCCTGCCGCACCCCACCGGCCCTGCTTCCCAATTCGGGAGGCGGGGCCGATGTGTATGCGGGCCTTCACGACGGCGAGACGACCTCGCTGATCAGCTCGTCGAGCACCCGGCCCGCCATCTCGCGCTCGCCGGGGTAGCTCAACTTGGCGACGGCCTCCTCGAGCGACACCCAGCGCGCGACGTCGACTTCCTTGCGCATGCCCAGGGTGATCTGGTCGATCTCGCCCGCCTCGTAGCGGAAGACGTAGAAGCTGACGCACTTGAAGATGGTCTTGCCCTTGAACCGGTAGACGTACTTCACGTCGCCGAGCTTCTTGATGCAGCTCACGGTGATGCCGGTCTCTTCGGTGATCTCGCGCTCGGCGGTCTGTTGCGAGGTCTCGCCGCGCTCGATGTGCCCCTTGGGCAGCGCCATCACGTTGCGACCGGCAGGCTTGATGACAGCCACCTCCGTACGCCCGTCGACGACGCGCAGCACGACGCCACCTGCTGAGTACTCGCGCGTCGCAACCACACGTGGGTTTTAGTCATGCCCGCCGCACCGGGCACGCCCGAAATCAGCGCACCCGGGCGAAGTACTGGAGCTTGGCTTCGGCGCCCAGCCGGTAGGCGTGGCGCAGCTCCGACAACAGGCGCTCCATCGAGCCTTCGCGCACCATGGGCAGCAGCCGCTCGCAGTATCGCTTGGCCAGCCGGTTGGCCTCGGTGTAGCGCCAGCGCTCGGGCCCGGAGAGGTTCGGCCGGAGCACCATCTGGTCGAACAGGCGCCCCACGAGGGTGCCCGCCCAGCGCCCCACGTTGAGCCCCCAGCGCATCAGGGTGCACACCGCGAACTTGTCGACCTCGGCCTGGGCCTCGAGCTCGAGCAGCGAGACGCTGCGCTCGAGGCCCGCGGTCTGGGCCACGTACAGGAAGTGAGAGACGCCCTCGGCCACCTCGCAGAAGTCGCCCAGCTCCGAGGCGAGCGGCCCCTCGCGGGTCACGCGCTCCAGCAGCTCCGGCTCGAGGTAGAGCGCCAGCTCCAGGCCCTCCCGGCCCTCGGAGACCAGCAACTCCTCGCGGGCGCGCCCCGAGCCCCCCAGCTGCCGGGCCGACTCGGCGTCGATGAGGAAGTCCTTCGCGCGGTACTCGCAGCGGATGCCGTAGATCGCCTCGAGCTGCTCCTGGATGGCGTCGAGCATCGGCAGGTCAGCTCGCCAGCAGCTTCTTCTGCGGCAACATCCCCGACTCGATGAGCACCCGCTCGAGGCGGCTGTTGCCGGTACGCGACCACGACTCGAAGACCTTGAGCTGCCCCTGGGGCCCGGTCGCCGCCAGCCCGCGGGCGGAGATCTCCTCGAGCACCTCGACCAGCGACGAGAACTTGAGGCACAGCTCGTCGTAGACCCCGGCGAACGACGAACCCGACGCGAGATCCGCCAGCGCGCTGTACGCGTTCCGACCCATCTGCACGTAGTAGTCGGCGCCCACCGCCCGGTCCTGCAGCGAGCCGTTGAAGAAGCCCGCGGTGTAGAGCGACACGTCGCCCAGGCGGCGCAGGGTGCGGATCTTCTCGTCGCGCTCCTGCTGCAGGGCCCGGTGGTAGAGCATCGCCAGCGGCTCTGCCTCGCGCCGGCCGTCCACCTCCTGGGTGAACAGCTTTTCGGCCTGCGCATAATCCGACAGCAGGTTCACCACGTAGAACTCGGTCACCTCTTCGATCGAGACCCGCTGGCGCCGAACCACCTCCGACACCAGCATCCGAAAGAACTCTTTCAGCGAACCACCGAGGACGAGCTGACTCATGAACGTGACCTCCTGCGACTGCGTGCCGCTCATGAATGGTATCGACACAACTCCTCGCTGACAAAAATCCCTGAACCATTCCGGCAGGTTGCGCTGGCGCTCCCCGTTCGAGAGCGCCAATGACGCACCGCTCCATGTTTGGCACTCAGGCAGAGCAAGTGCCAGTGGGTGCCTTGACCCCGGGGGGATCACGGTTATATCGATGCCGCCATCGGCTCTGGCACTCGGACAAGTCGAGTGCCAACCGGGAACCCGCAGTCCCTCACCTCAAGGAGCACCGACCATGAAGATTCGTCCCCTGCACGACCGGCTGATCGTCAAGCGCATCGCGGAAGACACGAAGACCAAGGGCGGCATCATCATCCCCGACTCGGCCAAGGAGAAGCCCCTCGAGGCCACCGTGGTTGCCGTCGGCAACGGCAAGATTCTCGAGGACGGCAAGGTTCGCCCCATGGACATCAAGGCCGGCGACGTCATCCTCTTCAGCAAGTACTCGGGCACCGAGATCAAGATCGAAGGCGACGAGCACCTCATCCTCCGTGAAGAGGACGTGCTGGGCGTCATCGAGAAGTAATTCGTTCCCCTCTCCTACCCAAAAGAAGCGAAAGAACTCATGTCCGCTAAAGACATCATTTTCGACACCAAGGCCCGCGACGCGATTCTCCGCGGCGTCAACACCCTCGCTGACGCGGTCAAGGTGACCCTCGGGCCCAAGGGCCGCAACGTCGTCATCGAGAAGTCGTTCGGCTCGCCCACGATCACCAAGGACGGCGTCACCGTCGCCAAGGAAATCGAGCTCGAGAACAAGTTCGAGAACATGGGCGCGCAGATGGTGAAGGAGGTCGCGTCCAAGACCTCCGACATCGCCGGCGACGGCACCACCACCGCCACCGTGCTGGCGCAGGCCATCTTCCGCGAAGGCGCCAAGCTCGTCGCGGCCGGCCACAACCCGATGGAAATCAAGCGCGGCATCGACAAGGCCGTCACGGTCATCGTCGCCGAGCTCAAGAAGATGGCGAAGCCCACCAACGGCAAGAAGGACATCGCCCAGGTCGGGACCATCTCCGCGAACGGCGACAGCACGATCGGCAACATCATCGCCGACGCGATGGACAAGGTCGGCAAGGAAGGCGTCATCACCGTTGAAGAGGCCAAGGGCCTCGAGACGACGCTGGACGTGGTCGAGGGCATGCAGTTCGACCGCGGCTACCTCTCGCCGTACTTCGTGACCAACCCCGACCGCATGGAAGTCGAGCTGGCCGACCCGTTCATCCTCATCTACGAGAAGAAGGTCTCCTCGATGAAGGATCTGCTGCCCGTGCTGGAGCAGGTTGCGCGTTCGGGCAAGCCCTTGCTGATCGTCGCCGAAGAGGTCGAGGGCGAAGCGCTCGCGACGCTCGTGGTGAACAAGATCCGCGGCGTGCTCAACGTGTGCGCGGTCAAGGCGCCTGGCTTCGGTGATCGCCGCAAGGCGATGCTCGAGGACATCGCGGTCCTCACCGGCGGCAAGCTGATCGCCGAGGACCTCGGCCTGAAGCTCGAGAGCATCACCCTCGCCGACCTCGGCCGCGCCAAGCGCATCAAGGTCGACAAGGACAACACGACCATCATCGACGGCGTGGGCGCCGAGAAGGACATCCAGGCCCGCGTGAAGCAGCTCCGCGCGCAGGTCGAGGAGACCAGCTCGGACTACGACAAGGAGAAGCTCCAGGAGCGTCTGGCGAAGCTCGTCGGCGGCGTGGCGGTGATCAACGTCGGCGCGGCCACCGAGACCGAGATGAAGGAGAAGAAGGCCCGTGTCGAGGACGCGCTCAACGCGACTCGTGCGGCCGTGGAAGAGGGCATCGTCCCCGGCGGCGGCGTGGCGTACATCCGCGCGCTCAAGGCCCTGGACGGCATCCAGGTCAACTCCGAGGAGAAGTTCGGCGTGGACATCATCCGTCGCTCGGTCGAAGAGCCCCTTCGCCAGATCGTCGGCAACGGCGGCCTCGAAGGCTCCGTGATCGTCAACAAGGTCAAGGAGGGCACGGGTGCCTTCGGCTTCAACGCCGGCACCGGCGTGTTCGAAGACCTCATCGCCGCGGGCGTCATTGACCCGGCGAAGGTGTCGCGCTGCGCGCTGCAGAACGCGGCGTCGGTCAGCTCGCTGATGCTCACCACCGAGGCGATGATCGCCGAGAAGCCGAAGGACGACTCGGCTCCGTCGATGCAGGGCGGCGGCGGCGGCGGCGGCATGGGCGGCATGGGCGGCATGGGCATGTAAGCCCTTCCTTCTCCCCTCGCGGGAGAAGGACAGAGGGTGGGGGGAAGACGTCTTTCCCCTCATCGCTGCACACGGCCTCCGGTCTTTTGACCGGGGGCCGTCGTGTTTTCACCCCCCGAGCGCATTAAGGAAGCGGCCCATGAAAGACGTCGTCATCTACACCACGAACTACTGCCCCTACTGCCGGCAGGCCGAGAAGTTCCTCACCGACAAGGGCGTGCCCTTCCAGCAGGTCGACGTCACCGACGACGACGCCATGCGCGAGAAGCTGATCGAGCTGAGCGGGGGCCGGCGCACGGTGCCGCAGATCTTCATCGGCGGCGAAGCCATCGGCGGGTACTCCGACATGATGACCCTGCACCAGAAGGGTCAGCTCGAGCCCAAGCTCAACGGCTGATCAGCCCAGGCGCACGTCGAGCACCGCGCCGCAGCGCTCGGCCAGCGCGCGCAGCATCGCCTCGACCTGTTCGCGCTCGGCCCAGATCAACGGCTCGTTGGGCATGTAGAACGTGCCCGCGTCGGTGATGGTGCCGCGCAGGGCCCAGCCGAGCGCCGGGGCGCAGTCGCTGCCGCCCGAGTCACCGGCGAGGATCACCGTCTTGATGGCCCACTGCGCGCGCTGCAGCGCGGCCTCGAGGGCGGGCAACACGGTGAGCGAGCCCACCAGCATGCCGCTGACCACCCGGGCCTCGATGGCCGTGCCCAGGGCCAGCGCGCGCGCCTGGAGCGCCTCGAGATCCGCGCCCGTCGCCTCGCCCAGCGGAGCACCGCCCACGGTGGCCTCGAGCTTCGCGTCCGTCGCGGTCACCGTGAGGAAGAGCCCCACCGTCGCGGTCTCGCCCAGGGTCTTGAAGTGCGTCTTCAGATCTTCAGGCGTCAGCCGCGCGAGGTAGTGGCGCTGCAGGTCGCCCTCGAGTCGCTTGTAGTGCGCGATGTAGGCCTTGGGATTCACCACGGCCAGGGCCGGTGTCAGCAGCTCGCGCACCCCCAAGGGTATGGCCCGATTTCGTTTTGATTTCAATGAGTTGCACAGCCATCGCCGGGGCCGCGATCGGGCAGGTGCGGGGGGGGGATCGGCGTGGTATTCAGGAGGCGAGTGCCGGCCCGTTCGCCGCCCTCCCGACACAAGATCCGAGGCAGCGAAAGCTCCCGGGGACGTGCTCGTAGTGAGGAAAGCTGAACGGGCCGGCACTCGTTTTTCTATTCTCCGCAGCGCCCATGCGATTGGCCCTGCTCTTCAGCGTCGTGCTGGTCGGTTGTGCCTCGGGCATCACGCGCACCCTCAAGCCTCCGACCGACCCGCTCACGTTGGCCGCGGTGGTGATCACCCCGGTGCGGCTGACGGGCACCGAGGCGCCGGGCTGGCGACGCTTCGAGTTGGCGCAGCGGCAGGTCGACGTGGCGCTGCGCGAGGTGGGCGAGCGCCTGGCGATCTTCGGGCCGGCCGAGGTGCACGTCTCGCGGTGGGACGAGCCGGGGTGGTTGGGCAACACCGCGCTGCCGGTGATCGCGCGGGCGGCCATCCCCGTCGAGCAGGCGGTGCTGATCCGGTCCACGGCCGAGCAGCGGCAGGCCAGCTCGATGCAGGAGCGCGAGGACGGCAAGGGCCTCAAGAAGGGCGGCGTGGCGTCGCAGGAGACGACCTGGCTGTTGACCGTGGAGTTGCTCCACCCCTCGAGCCGCCAAGTGCTCGCCGAGTTCGCGGCGCAGGTGACCATCGACCCCTTCGCCGAGCCCACCGGCGAAGAGGACTTCGACCCGGCGCCCCCGATGACGCGGCTGCTCGAGGCGATGACCCGGGAGGCCCTGGGGGTGGCGCGCCGTTGGGCCCTCGATCGCCCGAGGGTTCGCGACTCGGGCCTCACCCTCGCCCTGTCGCCGGCGATCACCGCGGCCCAGCCCGACGCCGCGGCGGCCCAACCCGACGCGCTGCAGGCGGAGATCTGGATGCAGGCCCGCGCCCGCTTCCTCTCGCCGTGGCTCACCGAGGACCAGGCCGCGAAGCTCGCGCGCACCGTGCCCTCGCTGTCCGTGGTGGCCGCGCCGGGCGACGCCTCGGTGAAGCCCGGAGACCTGATCCTCTCCGTCGACGGCCAGCCGCCGCTGCCCGAAGTGCTGGCGCGCAAGCGGCTCACCGGTGTCCCGGTGGAGGTGCGTGTGGGCCGGGGTGGAAACGAGCGGGACGCGGTGATTCCGTAGGCTACAGTCCGCCGACATGGTTGAGACCACCGAGTCGGTGACGATGCCCGGGGACAGCATCACGCGCGTCCCCATTCGCGAGTGGACCGTCGAGATCATCGGCGGGCCGGACAAGGGAAAGTCGATCTCCGCGTTGTCGGGGTTGATTCGCGTCGGGTCTGACGAAGGCAACGACCTGGTGCTCACGGACAACACCGTCAGCCGCAAGCACCTCGAGATCGAGCGCACCCCGCGCGGGCTGTTGCTGCGCGATCTCAACTCGCGCAACGGCACCTTCCTGGGCGGCCGCCTGACCCTGCAGGCCTTCGTCGAGCCGGGAGACAAGATCGACCTCGGCAAGACGCGCCTGACCATCAAGCAGAAGAACCGCGAGACCGAGGTCGAACTCGACGGGGGCGAACAGTTCGGCGACCTGGTGGGCATGTCGGAGGCGATGCGCATCGTCTTCGCCGAGCTGCGCCGGGTGACCCGTGAAGACGTGACCCTGCTCATCGAGGGCGAGACCGGCACCGGCAAGGAGCTCGCCGCGCGCGCGGTGCACGCCTATTCGGTGCGGCGCTTCGGCCCGTTCCGCGTGGTCGACTGCGCGATGCTCTCCGAGGCCGCGGCCGAGCGCGAGCTGTTCGGCCCCGACGGCGCGTTCACCACCGCCCAGGGCGGCATCATCTTCTTCGACGAGGTGGCCGAGCTGCCGCTGGCGGTGCAGCCCAAGCTGCTGCGCATCCTCGACAGCAAGGAACTGCCCGGGGGCAAGAAGCTCGACGCCCGCATCATCGCCGCCACCGCGCGCAACCTCGCCGAGGAGGTGCAGCAGCAACGCTTCCGCCAGGAGCTCTTCTTCCGCCTCGCCGTGGCCCGCGTCCGGCTCCCGCCGCTGCGCACCCGGAAGATCGACATCCCCATGCTGGCCAAGCACCTGGTCAAGGGGCTGAGCTCGCCCATCGATCTCTCGCCCCAGATGCTCTCGCTGCTCGAGGGCTACGACTGGCCGGGCAACGTGCGCGAGCTGCGCAACGTGCTCGAGCGTGGCGCCTTGATGCAGGCCACCGGCAACTCCAGCTGGCTCGATCTCCTGGTGCCCACCGACCGGCGCCCCGACCGCACGTCGCTGCTCGAGGTGGCGGTCAAGCTCGCGTACCACGAGGCCAAGGACCGCATTCAGAACGACTTCGAGAAGCACTACTTCGCCGAGGTGATGAAGCAGTGCGGCTACGACATCAAGCTGGCCGAGGAGCGCACCGGCCTCTCGATGCAGTCGCTCTACCGGCTGCTCAAGAAGAGCGGCCTGCGCCTCAAGGACCTCAAGAACGCCGACGGCCTGGGCTGATCGTCAGGGCGGCCGCCGGCGCGCGTCGGCAGGGGGCAGCGCTCACCAGGAGGAGGTGCACCATGGCGACCTTGAACATCACCTACAACGGCCTCTCGGCGGACTACCCCATGGAGCTCGACGCGCTGGTGTCAGACGCGGACTTGAAGCGCATCGCGGTCGAGGTGCTGCGCTCGGGCCACGTGGCGGGCCTGGCGTTGCCCCACCTCGCGGACTCGGCCTTCGACGGCTTCGTGGTCGATCGCCTCCAGGGCGGCCAGCGCCTGTACCTGCGCCCCAAGGTCCCCTTCGGCGCCGCGTGATGGAGACCGCGGCGCCCCTGAGGATCGTGTGGTGCGGCGTGGGGGCCCTGGGGTCCACCGCGGCGGTGCTGTGCCGCAACCTCGACGCGACGGCGGTGTTCCTCGACTTCGATCGCGTGGAGTCGAAGAACCTGCTCGCGCAGGCCTACGTGAAGCAGTCGGTGGGGAAGAACAAGGCCGAGGCCCTCAAGGCGCAGTTGCTGAACTTCCACGGGGTGAAGTGCGAGGCCTTCGGCGTGCGCGTCACCGCCGAGAACGTCGCCTCGCTCACCCGGGAGGCCGGGCTGATCGTCGATTGTTTCGACAACGCCGCGAGCCGCAAGGTGCTCTCGGACCACGCGCGCACCACGGGGGTTGCCCTGCTCCACGCGGCGGTCAGCGGCGATGGCACCTTTGGCCTGGTGCGCTGGGACGAACGCTTCGTGCCGGACGCGGAAGACGTGGCGGGCCAGGCGACGTGCGAAGGCGGGGAGCACCTGCCGTTGGTAGGGCTGCTGGGCGCGGCGATTGCGCGGGCCGTGCAGGACTTCGTGAAGGCCGGCGTGCGGCGGGATTCGATGGTGGGCCTGGCCGCGGTGACGCCGACGTCCTGACCGCGCCGGCTCAGGTCGGCACGAGCTGCGGCGCGAGCTTCTCGAGATCCGACAGGCTGAGCACCGTCACCACCTGGGAGACGGCGCGCGCGTAGTTGGCCATCTCGCTGTCGCCGAAGCCCCAGTTCGCCTTGGGCTCGGTGCAGATCCACACCACCCGCTTGGCCTTGCGCTTGAGGTCTTCCAGCGCCCACACGTTCGGGGCGTTGAAGTTGTTCCGCCCGTCGCCGATCACGAACACCGTCGTCTTGCGCGTCACCGTGCCCAGGTAGCTCTTGGTGAACGTGGACAACGCGTTGCCGTAGTTCGAGTTCGACGAGAGCGAGATCACGTCGCCGTTGAGGGCCGCCTCGAGCGCGTCTTCGGGCTTCGCGTCCTTGAAGTACTTCGTCACCTCGCCCAGCTCCGAGACGAAGATGAAGCTGCGCACGCGGTTGAAGATCGACTGCAGCGACCAGGTGAAGAGCAGCATGAGCCGCGAGGCATTGCGCACCGAGTCCGACACGTCGCAGAGCACGATCACGTCGGGGCGCTGGGGCCTGCGGCTGCGAAACTGCGGCACCATGGGAATGCCGCCCGAGGTGAGGTTCTTGCGCAGCGTGCGCCGGGGGTTGAGCTGGCCCTTCTTCTTCGAGCGCTGGCGGCGAATGAGCCGGGCCTTGAGCTTGTCGGCGAGCGCCCGCACCGCGCGCTGGGCGACGTCGACCTCCTGCCTGGAGAGCGTGTGGAGCGGTTTCTCCCCGACGCCCCCCCCTTCCCTGCGCAGCCGCGCGTTCGACTGGCGCTGCACTTCCAGGCGCGCCGCGTCTTCGACCTTCCGCAGGGCGCTGGCGAGGTGCCGGGAGACCACCTCGACGCCGCGGCCACTCAAGCCCCGGGCCGCCAGTTCCTTGCTGAGGCTGTCGATGTCGCTGCGCATGCCCTCGGCGCCCGCCGCGGTGAGCAGGCGCCGGCTGTAGAACCCGGTCTGCAGCGCGTTCTGGATGCGCGAGTAGTCGAGCTGCAGCGAGGCCTGGCGGAAGATCTGCGCGAGGCCACCGCGGTCGCCCTGCATCGCGGCCTGGGTCAGCGGGGTCATCTGCCCGGCGAGGCGATCGAGCATCCACACGATCATCTTCAGCTCGTCGCCGTCGAGCAGCCCCTCCTCCTGGATGCGGGCCAGCAGCGACTTCTCGACGTTCTCCAGCATCTTCGAGGCGCCGGCGAAGAAGAAGTCGAAGGCCTTGTCGAAGAGCGCCACGTCCACCGACCGCTTGCACAGCGTGGCCTTGAGCGTGGCCCGGGTGAGATCCCGCTCCTCGACGCCGATCTCCGCCAGCGCCCGCACCGCGTCATTCGCCTCGCTGATGGCGACCTTGAGGCCGTTCTGCCGGAGGACCTCCACGAACTCGACGATGCGCTGTTCCATGGCTGGCCGCCTTCTAACGACTGAAGGCCATGACGGCTTCGACGTGGTGCGTCTGGGGGAACAGATCGAACAGCTGCAGCGCCAGCGGCCGGTAGCCCTTCTCGATCAACTCGCGGGCGTCGCGGGCGAGGCTCACCGGGTCACAGGCCACGTACACCACGCGCTTGACCAGCAACCCCGAGGCCCAGGCGCCCACCCCCGGAGCGCCCGTGCGCGGCGGGTCGACCAGCAGGCGATCGAAGCGCTCCGACTCGCGCACCAGCCCCGCGGCGATCTTCTCGGAGTCACCCTGCATGAAGCGCACGTTGCCCACCCCGCGCTTGAGCGCCGCCTTCTGCGCCAGGGCCACCGAGAGGGCCGACGACTCGACGGCCATCACCTGCGCCACCGAGGGCGCCACGCGGAAGGTGAAGTTGCCGTTGCCCGAGTACAGCTCCAGCACCCGCTCGCCGCCCTGGAGGTGCAGCAACTCCACGGCCTGGCTCACCAGCCGCCGGTTCACCGCCGCGTTGGCCTGGGCGAAGCCGTCGGGCCGGTGCAGCACGCCTTCTTCCTCGAGCACCGGGTCACCGATGATCTCGCTGGCGCCCTTGCCGTCCCCCGGCTGGAGGATCGCGCCGTCGATCATCCCGTCGCGCACGGCGAGCTCCACCAGCTCCCGGTGCCGCGGACGGATCTGCGCCCGGAAGTGCAGGCTCAACGCCACCCGCCCATCGCATTCCAGCAGGCGCAGCTCCTCGAGCTCCTTGAGGGTGTTGGCGCCGAAGTGGGCCGCGAGGCGGGCGGGGAAATCGGCGACCGGAGGCGTGAGCGCCGGGCAGCGGGTCACCACCACCCGGTCGTGCGACTTCTTGCCGTGGAACCCCAGGGCGCCCGACACCGGGTGCAGCGTGGCGCGGCGACGGTAGCCCAGCACCTCGGGCGACCTGACGAAGGGCAGCAGCTCGAAGGAGCCCCGGTCCACGTCCCCCATGTGCTCGAGGGTGGAGAGGACGATCTCCTCCTTCTCGGTCAGCTGGGTGTCTTCGTGGAGGTGCATCCAGTCGCAGCCGCCGCAGCGATCGGCGACGGGACACGAGGGCACCCGGCGCGCAGGGCTCGGAGCGAGGACCTCGAGCAGCTCACCGCGCATGGCGCGGGCCGACTCGTCGACCTCGGCGAGCACGCGCTCACCGCTCAGCGCGCCCGCAATGAAAACGGCGCGCCCCTCGACCTGGGCAACGCCGTCTCCCGACTTCGACAACCGCTCGATGAGGAGCTCGCGCTTCACTTCTTGGGCGACGGCATCACCGCGTCGGGCAGCTCGGCGCGCAGCCGATCGACGAAGCGGGCCAGCCGGCTCTTCTTGTCTTCGTCCACGTCCACGAACTCGAGGCCCATGCCGGGCACCTGGTCGGAGTTCGAGTCCGCCGGGTGCACGCGGATCACCCGGCCGGTGAGGTCGAACGGGAACGCCGCGTCGGGGAGCGAGATGATCAACCGCACGATGCTGCCCACGGCCAGCGGGTTGCGCGTGTTGATGAAGATGCCACCCCGGCTGATGTTCACCGCCCAGTCGGTGATGAACCCATCGACCGTGCGGTAGGCCACCAGCAGCTCGTGCTGGAGGCGTTCCGACTTTCGTACCGGCTGCGAGCCCTTGTCGTCACTCATGGTCCGCGCAGCCTAGCCTCTTCAGATCACCATCGTCTTCAGATCTGACGCGGCCTTGAGCGGAGCCCCGGTCAGGCGCTGCACGGTCTCGAGGGTCTCCCCGGGCGCCAGCTCGCGCAGGAGCAGCCCCTCGGGGGTGATGTCGATCCACGCGAGGTCGGTGCACAGGGCGTGCACGCAGCGCTTGCTGGTCAACGGCAGGGTGCAGTTCTTGAGGATCTTGTGCCCACCGTCCTTGGTGGCGTGCTCCATGGCGACGATCACCCGCTTGGCGCCGACGGCGAGGTCCATCGCGCCGCCCATGCCCTTGACCATCTTCCCGGGGATCATCCAGTTCGCGAGGTCGCCGTGCTCGCTGACCTCCATCGCACCGAGCACCGCGAGGTCGATGTGCCCGCCGCGGATCATGGCGAACGAGGCCGCCGAGTCGAAGTACGCCGCGCCGGGGAGCGCCGTCACGGTCTCCTTGCCAGCGTTGATGAGATCGGGGTCTTCCTCGCCCTCGTACGGGTACGGCCCGGTGCCCAACATGCCGTTCTCCGACTGCAGCACCACCTCCACCCCGGCGGGGATGTAGTTGGGGATCAGCGTGGGCAGGCCGATACCGAGGTTCACGTAGAAGCCGTCGCGCAACTCCTTCGCGACGCGCTGAGCGATCTGTTCACGGGTCAAAGGCATGGTCGTCTCTCGCTCTATGAAAGGAGGGTTCAGCTGCGCTTGCGGACGGTACGACGCTCGACCCACTTGTTGAGGTTCTCCGACTGGATCACGCGCTTCACGTACACCGACGGCACGTGGATCTGGTCGGGGTCGAGCTCGCCGACCGGAACGATGTGCTCCGCCTCGACGATGGTGATCTTCGCGGCCATGCACATCAGCGGCGAGAAATTGCGCGCGGTCTTGCGGAACACGAGGTTGCCCCAGGTGTCCGACTTCCACGCCCGCACGATGGCGAAGTCGGCCTTCAGCGGCGCCTCGAGCACGTACTCGTGGCCGTCGATGATCCGCGTCTCCTTGCCCTTGGCCACCTCGGTGCCCACGCCGGTGCGCACGAAGAAGCCGCCGATGCCCGCACCGCCCGCGCGAATGCGCTCGGCGAGGGTGCCCTGGGGCGTCAGCTCGACCTCGAGCTCGCCCGAGAGGTACTGGCGCTCGAACTCCTTGTTCTCGCCGACGTACGACGAGACCATCTTCTTGACCTGCTTGTTCTTGAGCAGCACGCCCAGGCCCAGGTCCGTGGTGCCGCAGTTGTTGGCGATGATCGTCAACCCCTTGACCCCCTTCGCCAGGAGCGCGGTGATCAGGTTCTCGGGGTTGCCACACAGCCCGAAGCCGCCAGACATCAGCGAGCAGTTGTCGGGAATGTCCTTCACGGCCTCAGCGGCCGAACCAACGACCTTGTTCATCAAGCCTCCACGGCGAAGAGCCCCTGCCCTTTCGCACATGCAGCACGGCTTTCAACGGAAGAAAGCGCCCCGGCCTCGCTACAGTTCTTCTCAATGGAGTCAGCCGTCGTCACCCCCGGGCTGCGCAGCCTGTGGATCATCCCCGGGCTCGCGGCGGCGTACGCGCTGACCGGGCTGCTGGGCATGCAGGTCGCCTCGCCTCCGGGGAACGTCACCTCGGTGTGGCTGCCGGCAGGAATCGCGCTCGCCGCGCTCCTGCGCTTCGGGCCCCGCGCCTGGCCGGGAATCACCCTGGGCTCCTTCATCTGCAACCTCATCGTCTTTCCCGGCGCGCCGACTTCCTGGACGACGGTCCTCGGGGCGCTGGCGATCGCGGTGGGCTCGACGCTGGGGCTCTCGTTCACCCGCTGGGCGCTGGCGCGCACCGGCGGCCTCGACGCGCTCGCCAGCCCGGGGCGCATCCTCCGGTTCATGGCCTGCGTGGCGTGCGGCGGCGCGATCAACGCCACCGCCGGCTTGCTCGTCACCTTCGCGCTGGGCGCCCTCCCCCCCTCCGAGTGGTTCGCGTTCTGGTTCACCTGGTGGCTGGGGGACACCGTCGGGATGCTGGCCCTGGCTCCGATGGCGCTGCCGGCCGGGGCCCCGCGCGCGCCCCGGCCCTGGGAATGGGTCGCGTCGCTCGCACTGCTGTTCATCTCCTGCCAGTTGGTCTTCGGGCGCCCGCTGCCGGGCCTGGGCGGCACCGTGCTGCCGCTGGCGTGGGCCCTGGTTCCCGCGGTGGTGTGGGCGGGAGCGCGGCTGGGCGCCCGGGGCGTCGGGGTGCAGACGGTGCTGCTCTATGCGCTCGTCACCTGGTCCACGATCAACGGCCTCGGTCCGTTCGGCGCCTACCCGCGCGAGACCGCGCTGCTGATGATCGACGGACTGCTGGGCGTGGCGGTGCTCACGGGCCTGCTGCTCGCCGCGTCCTCGCAGGAGATTCGGGGCCAGCAGTCCTCGCTCGAGGGCCGGGTGCAGGAACGCACCCGAGATCTCGAGACGGCGAACCGCGCGCTGGTCAGCGAGAGCGAAGAGCGGGTGCGCCTCGCGGCCCGGCTGGTGGAAGCCCAGAAGCAGGAGGCCTTGGGTCGTCTCGCCGGTGGCGTGGCGCACGACTTCAACAACCTGCTCACGGTGATCTCCGGCGAGGCCGAGCTGCTCCTCCGCGACCGCGAGAGCACGCCCTCGGCGCAGGACTCGGCAGGCGCGATCCTCGCGGCCACCCAACGCGCCGCCGAGTTGACCCGGCAGTTGCTCGCCGTCGCCAAGCGCCAGCCCGCGGCCCCCCGCGCCATCGACCTGGGCGAACTGGTGCAGGAGAACCGGAGGCTGCTGCGGCCGCTGTTCCCCGAGAACGTGACCCTCGACGTGGACTGCGCGCCGGGGTGCACGGTGCTCATCGATCCCACGCAGCTCGACCAGATCGTGCTCAACCTCGCGCTCAACGCGCGCGACGCGATCGCCGACACCGGCGCCGTGCGGCTCAGCGGCGCACGCAAGACCCTCGACGCCAACGCCGCCGCCAGCCTCGGGCTGACCGCGGGTCAGTGGGTGTGCTTCGAAGTCACCGACACCGGTGCCGGCATTGCCCCCGAGGTGCTGCCGCGCATCTTCGAGCCCTTCTTCACCACCAAGAGCGAGGGGCGCGGCACCGGGTTGGGGCTCTCGACGGTGTGGGGCATCGCCAACCAGGCGCGGGGCACGGTGCGCGTCACCAGCGTCGTCGGCCGCGGCACCACCTTCTCGCTCTGGCTGCCCTTCAGCCAGGAGGTCCCCCGCGCGCTCACCACCACCCAGGGCGTGATCGACCGGCCGGAGGCCGCCACCATCCTCGTGGTGGAAGACGAGCCGCTGGTGCGCCGCACCGTGGTGCTGACGCTCGAGCGCGAGGGCTACCGGGTCTTGACCGCGAGTGACGGGGAAGAGGCGCTCGCCCTCAGCCGCAAGCCCGACGTGACCTTCGATCTCGTGCTCACCGACGTGGTGATGCCCCGGCTGGGGGGCGTCGAGCTGGCCCGGGCGCTGCGTACCCAGCGGCCCGTACCGGTGATCTTCATGTCCGGGTTCCACGAGCACCAGGAGGCGCTCGCCGACGAGCGCGTCCTCGGAAAGCCCTTCGCCGCGGCCCTGCTGCTGGCGACGATCAGCACCGCGCTCCGCCAGGCCGCGTGAACTGACCCGGGCCTCGCGAGGAGGACCGGGCCAGCGAAGCGAAACTCAGGGGCGCTCGACCATCAGCGCGATGCCTTCACCGCCGCCGATGCACAGCGAGGCCACGCCGCGCTTCAGGTCGTGGTCCTTCATGGTGTGCAGCAGCGTCACCAGCACGCGCGCACCGGAGGCGCCGATGGGGTGGCCCAGCGACACCGCGCCGCCGCGGATGTTGACCTTCGAGGGGTCGAGCTTGAGCAACTGGTTGTTGGCCAGCGAGACCACCGCGAAGGCCTCGTTGATCTCCCAGGTGTTCACGTCGGCGACCGTCTTGCCCGTCCTGGTCAGCAGCTTGTTGATGGCGTCGGTGGGCGCGATGGTGAACTCCACCGGCTTGCGCGCCGCCGAGGCGTGACCGACGACCTTCGCCAACACGGTGAGGTTGAGGGCCTTCGCCTTCTCGGCGCTCATCAGCACCAGGGCCGCGGCGCCGTCGTTGATCGACGAGGCGTTGGCGGCGGTGATGGTGCCGTCCTTCTTGAAGACCGGCTTGAGCGAGGGGATCTTCTCGGGGCGCGCGTTCTTCGGGCCCTCGTCCTCGGTCACCAGCACCGGGTCACCCTTCTTCTGGGGCACCGCGACGGCGACGATCTCGTTCTTGAAGAGGCCTTCCTTCTGCGAGCGGATGGCCCGGTTCGTCGACTCGGTCGCGAACTCGTCCTGCGCGGCGCGGCTGATCTTCATGTCGGTGGCGCACTGCTCGGCGCACACGCCCATGGCCACGTTGTCGTACGCGTCGGTGAGCCCATCGCTCATCATCGAGTCCTTGAACTCGACGTTGCCCATGCGCGCGCCCGTGCGCAGCTGCAGCGAGATGTACGGAGCGTTCGACATCGACTCCTGGCCACCGGCCACCACGCACTCTGCGTCTCCGGCCATGATCGTCTGGCACGCCTGCGCCACGGCCTGGAGGCCCGAGCCGCACACCTTGTTGATGGTCACCGCGGGGGTGACGACGGGCAGGCCGGCGCCGAGCGCGGCCTGGCGCGCGGGGGCCTGGCCCACGCCGGCGGTCAGCACGTTGCCCATGATCACCAGCTCCACCAACTCCGGCGCCACGCCCGCGCGCTCGAGGGCCGCCTTGATGACCACCGCGCCGAGCTGGGGCGCCGTCATCGACGCGAGGGCACCTTGAAACGCTCCGATCGCGGTACGAGCCGCGCCAACGATGACGACTTCACGAGCCATGGTCTTCTCCGGTGAGGGGAACCTTCGGGGGGCCTTATGGCGGCGCAGGCACCCGTTTTCAAGGCGCCCCACACTGGCTCATCAACCGGGCAGCTCAGGGCGCGTGGGCTTCGTACAGCGGCACCGGGTTGCGGCGGTTGGCACAGCCCGGCACCTTCGCGCTGCACATCGCCTTGGCGCGCGGCCCGTCGTCGGGAACCCGCCACTTGAGGGCCACGTCGAGCGCCTCGTCGCTGGGCTGGCCCAGCTGGGCGAGCGCGAGGGCCTGCACGCGCAGGCAGTCGCCGTCGCGGGGGTGCAGCGCCAGCCCACCCTGGGCGGCCGTCAGCGCCTGCGCGTAGCGGCCCACGCTCGCCTCGGCCATGGCGATCGACTGCCACAGCGCCAGCTCCCCGGGGGCCAGCTGGAGGGCGGCGTTCCACGCGGAAGCGGCCTGGCGCCACTTCCACACCTGGCCGTAAGCGTCGCCCCGTGACTTGAGGATCGCCGCCGTCGGCCCGAGGATCTTCTCGGCGGCCGCGAGGTGCTCGAGGGCGCGCGGCAGCTGCCCCCGCTTGCCGGCGAGTTGCCCCAGCGCCCACTGGGTGGTGCCCACCTCCTCACCGACGGCGAGGCCCCGGGCGTGCTCGAAGGCGGCCTCGGCCTCGTCGAGGTACTCCTGCAGCCCCACCGAGAGGCCGAGGCCCCGGCGGTACGAGCGGCTCCACGTATCGCGCGTGGCGATGCCGATGAGGGCCACCTCGGCGCGATCGATGATCGTCACGGGCTGGGCGACGCAGGGGTCGAGGCGCTGGCCTACCTGCGCGAGGGCCGCCTCGGCGAACGCCCGGCCACGGGGCGTCTGCTGGTCGTCGCAGGCCAGTTGCATCAGCTCGGCCGAACGGGCGACGTGGGTGAGGCGCGCCTCGACCTTGAGCGGCAGCTCGTCGGCGGTGAGCGTCGCGGGCACCTGCACCCGAACCCGCGTCACCCGCGCGTCGCGGGAGGGCACGGTGTGGTTCCACACGGCGGTGACGAACTCGTGGGTCTCGCGGCGCTGCAGGGGAACGCCCTGGGCGTCGACCACCTGGGCGCGCACCTGGTGCTCATCAGAGAGGGCGATCACCCGCCCCTGCGCCGTGCGTACCAAGACCTCGACCTTCGTGCCCTGGTTGTCGAGCACGCCGCCGGGGAAGCGGTGGCCGGTGCGCTCGTTGAACAGCACCACGTCGAGCTCCACCACGTCACCGGGCGCCGGGCGCGCGGCCTCGGCAGGCATCACCCAGGGGCCATCGTTCACCCGCGCCGCCGCCACGTCGATGGTCGCCGACTTCTCGAGGAACGACTGGAGCCGCGCGAGCTGGGCGCCGTCGCCCCGCATCGCCGCCAGCGTGGTGTGCGCTCCGAGGAAACGGTGCGACGGCACGGTGCCCTTCTTCGCCGCGACGTCGCCGAGCACCGCCGCCTCGCGAGGCATGTGGCAGGCGCGGCAATCCTGCGCCGCGACGTGATCCGGCCGCTCGGCCGAGGCGCCCGCCCAGGCCGAGTGTTGCCAGGCGCCGTAGTCGTCCATGCCGAAGAAGGCCGAGGCGTTGCCCGTCTCCGCGGCGAGGAACGAGCGGTGGCAGGTGCCGCACAGCTCGGCGGTGCGCAGGGTGCTCGAGGCGACCCGCGCGCGGTGCTTCTCCAGCGTCGACTCTTCAGGCTTCGAGGGGAACACCTCGTCGGACCGCAGGGTGAGGCTCCCGTTCCCGTCGCGCGTGGCATGCACCGCCGAGTGGCAGGTGGTGCACGAGACGCCGGCGTGGGCGCGCGGGTCGGTCGCGGCGATCTCCGGCAAATCCATCGCCCCGGAGGTCAGCAGCGCCAGGTCGTGGCAGCTGGCGCACATGCGGCTTGCCGCGGGGCCCCGGTCGACGCGCAGCTTGTCGATGGCCACGCGGTAGATCGGGTTGGTGAAGGACGCGAGCGCGTGGGTGCTCGTCTTCCACTGCGCGGCGATGTCGGGGTGACAGCTGCCGCAGTTCTTCGCGTCGCTGAAGTTGGCGGAAGGAATGAGGTCCGCCCCCTCCACGCGCACCTGCCCGGGCGATCGCGGCGCCGACTCGTCGGGCAGCATCACCCGGGGAGCGGCCGCGAGCGCGAGGAGCAGGAGCGGCCACATCACTTCTTGCTCCGCAGCGCGTCGCCGGCCTTGGCCTTGAGGCCCTTGAGGTGCAACTCGGCGATGGGGCTCTCGGCGAGCTTCTCGACCTTCGAGGGGTCTCGGGCGACGAACGCGGTGTCCTTCGCGGCCTGCGTGCCTGCCTGCGCCGTGCCTCCCGGTGGCCCACCCCAGCGACCATAGTGCGGGTCCTTGCACGCCACCTCGCCGGTCCACGGGTAGCGGATGGCGTAGCGCGCCTGGAAGTTGTTGAGCGAGTCGACGCGGTAGCCCTGCTCCAGCCCCTTGCCGTCGGTGAGGAACTCGCGGCCTCCGACGATCGGCTTGGCGGCCTTGAAAACCAGGTCTTCACCCAGCGAGGCCTTGCTGTAGCGCGCGTGGAGCCGCGTGAGCACGTACCCCTGGCTCGCGTCGTAGGCGTCCTTCACCTCGCCCCTGGAGGGCACCACGTCGGCGCCCAGCGTCTGGAAGTCGGCCGCGCTCAGGGGCGAGGTCGGGCACGGGTCGCAGCTCGAGGCCTGCCACGCGTACTCGGTCACCACCGCCTTCGGGTTCGCCTTGAGCGTGCGGTCGAAGAGGCTCACGTAGAAGTACGGGAACTCGGCCTTGGCCGACGGCACCAGGTCGATGTTCGTGGGGATGGTGACGTTGGGGTAGTTGGCCACCTCGTAGCGCTGGTTCTTCGCCAGGATGTGCACGATCAAGTCCTGCTCGGCCTTCGCGTTGATCAGCCCCAGGCGGATCGGCAGG
>CAIVGN010000166.1 GCA_903905455.1 uncultured Archangium sp. | reverse complement strand
GGCATGTCCACGGGCAGCCTGGTGACGGGCATCAGCTCGCACTACCTGGGCGTTCAATGGGCGCTGCTGATCAACGGGATCCTCGCCGTGGCGCTGCACCTCCTCCTCCATTCCCTCGCCCTGAGAAAGCGGGGAGAGGGCCAGGGTGAGGGGCCCAGCGCTCCTACTTCGCCCGCCGGTACACGATGATCTGCGGGGTCTCATCGAGGTACAGCCCGAACACCGGCCGCATGGTCCCCAATGCCTGCCAGGTGTTGAACTCGGTCTCTCTGAATTCCTGGTGGTACTGGTAGACGACGGTCTCGGCCTGGTCCGGCCCGCCCACGGGCTGCACGTCCTTGCGCAGCATCCCGTTGGCCTGCAGGTCCCGAATCTGCCCGCCATGGTTCTCATGGAAGTAGATCCGCTCGCCGGGGTGGCTGTTCTTGTTGAGCCACTCGAGCACGCCCGAGAGGTTGTTCGCCCAGTACTGCCGCTGCATGCCCAGCGAAGCGGCGCCCGGCAGCCCGCCCGCGACCTCGGAGTACGCGCTGGTCCCGAACTCATACACGCGAGCCGTGGCGATGAACGCCGGAGCCCCGAGGAGCACGGCGAGCGCCACCAACACCCGCGGCTCGGTGGCCGCCTTGAACTTCGGTCCCAGCCACCCGGCGAGCCCGGCCGCGCCCCGCTCGAGCGAACCGGCGGCGAGCAGCGACAAAAACGGCATGGAGGGGAACCAGTGCTTCACGCCCCCGAAGTGCGGAACGTTGGGGTGGCTGATGAGGGCAATGGACATCACCGCGTTGGCGGCGACGATGAACTCGAACCCGGTCAGCTGGCGCTTCACGGCGCGCCACGACACCCAGGCGAACCCGAGCACCATGGGCACGAACAGCGAGACCGGCACGGTGAGCGCGGTCTTGTTGATCACGTACATCCACGGGAACGGCGGGGCCCGCAGCAGCTCGCCTAAGTAGAACCAGGTGTAGTGGTTGTGGGTGAGGTGGAACGACAGGTACCAGGCGGTGCGATCGACCGGGTGGTGCCAGAGATACGGCCAGTGCAGGTAGAAGACGGTCGGCCCGAGGATCGCCATCGACACCAGGGGGGCGATGGTGCGGAAGGCCTCCACGTTCACGGCCTTCAGCTTCCACGTCAGCCACGCGCCTACCGCGCAGGTCACCACGTACAGCGCCAGCTGCGGGCTCTGGAACTCGAAGGTGGCCAGCAGCTTCGGCCCCCCGAGCACCGCGACCATCAGCCCGTACAACGCGGCTCCGAAGACGAAGACCCCGTTGATGCCGAAGAACAGCGCGCGCGCCTCCGGTGACGCCTTCGTCAGCTGCCAGCCGCGCCACAGGATGAAGGGCACGAGGGTGACGACGATGAAGTACGCGTTGTGCTTGGCCGCGAGCGCCAGGCCGAAGGCGAGGCCGGTGTAGATCCACCACCGCGGCTTCTCGAGGGCCTCGACGAAGCAATAGATCGTCAGCACCCACATGGTGGCGATGGGCACGTCGAAGGCGGCGAGGTGGCTGTGGAAGAACTGCCGCGGCACGAGCAGGAACGAGAGCGCGGCGAAGATCGACGCGGGCTGGCCGAAGAGCCTCCTGGTCAGCCCGAAGATCAACGGCAGCATCCACGCGGCGAAGAGGAACGCCGGCAGGCGCATGGCCGCGGCCGGGCGAAGCACGTTCAGCTTCTCGTGGAACACCACGTAGCTGATCCCGAACAGGTTCTTCATCAGCGCCGGGTGCTCGTGGTTGAAGTCGAAGGCCTGGGTGATGGCTTCGTCTTTGAACGCCTGCGAGGGCGAGGTCACCAGCAGCTGGAACCACCGCGCGTGGCTCTCGGCGGCGTGGAAGTAGACGCTCTCGTCGCGGCCGAAGCCCACGGGCTGCTCGGTCATCAGCAGCGCGAAGAAGGCGGCGAAGAACAGGGCCCAGGCGATCTTCCGGTCCGTCATCGCGCGTTCCTCGTGCCGGTCATCACCACGCACACGATGCGGGCGTTGGGGTTCTGCGAGGCCAGCGCGAGGCGCACGTGCGCGCCTTCCGGCAACGCGGGGCCCGTGAGGCGGTGCATCACTTCACTGCCCGTGGGCAGCTCCATCACCTGGGCCTGGCCGTTGACCTCGAACCACACGCTCGAGGGCGTGACGCCGTCCTTGTACGCGCCGTATTCCCAGATGTACCCGGCCTCCAGCGCGCTGAAGTCAGCCGCCGGCGCGGTGAAGTCGACCACCACGCGCGTCGCCCCACCGGGCGCTTCCAGCTTGAGGCACTGGTAGGGCGCGAAGTGCACCTCGTGCCACTCCTTCGCCACCACCTTCCCGTTGGGGCAGCGGTGACCGGTGCCCGTCCATTGGCAGGGCTGGCGGTTCCCGTCGGGCGTCTCCAGGTACACCTGCGCGGTGGCCAGCGCGTCGGCCGCGTCGATGGCCAGCGGGTGGTGCCGGCCGTTGGTGAACAGCTGCAGCGTCAGGTTCCCGAAGGTGCGCGCCGGCCCCACCGCGGTGCGCGAAGGGTTGAACGCGGCCTCGAAGGCCCCGATGCCGGAGCGAGGCTGGTGCGGCTGCGAGAGCACCCAGATGCGTGGGTACTTCTCCAGCGGGTCGGCGTCGCTGCCCTGGTAGCCCACCACCATCAGGCCCTCGGGCACGTAGATGCGGGCGCGCTCGGTCCACCAGGGCGCGAGCAACACCACGTCCCCGGGTTGCCGCTCGGCGGCGAGCACCTGGGCCATGGCCTGGTAGTCGGCCTCGGCCACGTGGGTGCTGGGGAGCCACAGCTGAAACACCAACGCCGCGAGCGCGACGGCGAGGAGCAGGAGCCCCTCGGCCCGGGACAGGTTCTTCAAAGCCGCGCCGTTCACGACTTGGTCGTACGGATCTTCGCGTCGACGGAGTCGCGACAGTAGGTGCAGAAGATGCAATCGCCGTTGGCGTACGACGGCGTCCACTGCGGGTACATCGAGCAGCGCGGGTCGAGGCAGTGGTGCAGCCCGTAGGTGTGCGCCACCTCGTGCATCGCGTAGCGGGTCAGCAGCTTCACGTTGTCCGCGACGTTCTTGATGTGCACGGCGGTGACCACCGCGAGCTGCGCCGAGTAGCGCGACAGCCCGAAGGTCGGCGCCTCACCCGAGGCGAGCTTGCGCGGGGCGAGCTTGCGCGAGGTGAGGAACAGCACCTTGTCGTCCTTGAGCGCGTGCACCTTCGGCAGCGTCTCCAGGAGCTTGTTGGCGTCGTAGGGCTCCTGCTGGCCGTGCGGCGCGGTGACGGCGCCGCTGTGCTCGGAGCCCACGCCGAACGCGGTGTAGAGAGACTTGGTCAGCGCCTTGAGCAGCGCCGGATCGAACTCGTCGAGCGTGAAGATGCGGATCACGGTGGGTCTCCAGACTTACTTGGCTTTGGGCGGGCGGCCGCGCTTCTTGGGCGGCGGAGGCGGTTCAGTCACCGCGGGCTTCGGCTTCGGCGGGCGACCGCGCTTCTTGGGCGGCGGGGGCGGTTCGGTCACCTCGGGCTTCGGCTTCGGCGGACGACCGCGCTTCTTGGGCGCGGGCTCCACCAGCGCCGTGGCCGCGGGCGCCGTCACCTCGAGATCCGAGATGAGCGACTTCTTGCCCTTGGGGGGCTTGGGCGCAGCGATGGCCGCCGACTTCTTCTTCTTGGGGCCCTCGTCCTCGTCACCACCCTCGGCGTCGCCCTCGCCCTCTTCGGCCTTCTCTTCAGGCTCGGCGGGCTCCTCGGGCGTCTCTTCGCTGCCGTCGAGACCCAGCAGGTCGCCTTCGAGGCCGAGATCGTCTTCGCCGCCCAGGCCCAGCGCCTGGAACTCCTCGACGCTGCGCTTGGGGCGGTCCTTGCCCGGCACGAAGAGGAGGATGTCGAAGGCGTCTTCCGCGTCGGCGGCCTGCACGCTCATGGCGGCGCCCAGCTCCTCGACGAAGAGGTGGCGCGCGTCGTTGTACTGCTCGCGCTCCTTGGGGGGCAGGGGGCGGAGCTCGGAGAGCACCTGCAGACCCTTGACCACCTCGGCCAGGCCAATGAGCCCGCCTTCGGAGAGGCGCGCGGTGTTGTCGCGGGCGCGCTTCTTCCAGTCGAGCGAGGCCTTCTCGGAGTCACTGCGCAAGTAGTCGACGACACCCTTCACGTCGTCGGGCGTCGAGACACGGCGCACGCCGTTCTTCTCGAGCTTCTCACGCGGAACCTTCACCTTCGCCCCGGTCTCGGTGATGACCAGGCTGACGAAGGTGAGCTTCGAACCGGCGATCTCTTCGGTCTTGATCTCGGTGACGGTGCACAGACCCTGGTTCGGGTAGACGAGTCTGTCGCCGACGGCGAGCGACGTCATGTCGGGCATGGTGTGACTTCCACCACGACCGTTTTACGAAGTCACTTCTTCTCTGCGTTCAGCTTCACGAGCATCGCGTGGAGCCGGGAGTCGATGGCCTTCTCGACGTCGGCCTCGCTGGGCTTGCGCGTCATCGAACCCGCGAGCGCCACGCCGACCGTCATCACCGCCACCATCGAGAAAAGGAGCTTCTTCATGTGCATCTCCGTGTGTGTGCCAGCGACGCACAGAGTAGGTGCACGGCGAAGATGATCAATTTTTCGGCTACAGGTTGCGACGTAGCGGGCTGATCAGCGGCGCTTCTTGCGCGGAAGCTTGACCTCGCGCAGCTCGAACTGCAGGCGGCCTGATTCGTCGTCCGGCGCGTCGTCGAGGAAGGTGACCCAGAACGAGGTGGCGCCTTCGATGCGCGTGCTCTCGTCCATGGGCGCGATGATCAGGCCTCCGGGCGTGCCCACCACCACGCGGCTGATGGAGGCGCCCTTCTCGCGGGCCACCGCGGGCGGGGTGCCCTGGCGCGGCGTCAGCTCGTAGGCGGTGGTGGCGCTCAGGCCCGTCACCGTCACCCGCTGCGAAGCGGGGAAGGTGAGCGTCGCGGGCACGGCCTTGATCAGCGCCTTCTTCCCGCCCTCGATGAGCACCGACAGCGACCGGGGCTTCGTCTCGTTCTTCTCCGACGAGCCCAGCACGCTGGCCGGCACGTGGAAGGCGAAGAACTTCGAGGCGCTCTTGATCTGCAGCGGGTCCACGCCGAACGTGCCCGGCTGCGCGCCGCCATCGCTCACCACGTAGAAGCCCCAGCTCGACGACGGCGGCTTGCCCTGCAGCGTCACCCGGTAGGTCAGCTTCGGTTCGAGGGTCACCATCGCCGCGCCCGAGGTGGCCAGCTCCAGCCGGTGCCGGGTCGCGTCGAGCTCGAACTTCGCCACCGGCCAGCTGACGATGTCCGGCGCGGGCGGGGGCTCGGGCGGCTTGACCGGCGCCACGGGCACGAGCACCGGCGCGGGCTTGGGCGGCTCGGGAGGCGGCAGCAGCTCGAGCGTGGCGGCGATGACCAGGTGCTGCCCCGGCTTGAGCGGCACCTCGTTCTTCCACGGCGCGCGGCCCGGCGAGAGCAGCTCGAGCTTGAAGGTGCGGTTGGCGCTCAGCCCGGCGAGCTGCGTGGGCGTGCGCTGGGGCAGGGTGCGCCCGTCGAGGACGATCTCCGCGCCGGCGGGCACGCTGGTGATCTCCAGGGTCGCGTCGCGCAGCCGCTGCACCAGGGTCACCGCGCCGAAGCCCACGCCCGCCGCGGCCACCAGCAGCAACGCCGCCCGGGCCCAGGGGAACTTCGGAGGCGGGGCGGGCACGTCGTCGAACTTCGGCGCCGGCGTGAAGTTCACCTTCACGTCGTGCATGGCCACCATCTCGGTGGGCTCTTCGGACTCGTCGCGGTTGCCCGGGGCGACGGGGGCTGGCAGCGGCTCCTTCCACTTCTGCGCGCGCTCCACGAAGTCGCGGGGCAGCTGGATGGGGCGCCCGTCCTTCACCAGCTCCTCCTCGAAGAGCAGCTGCAACAGCAGCGTGAGCATGGTGCCGGTGAACTCGGGGTGGTTGTTCGAGAGGAAGCGGTTGAGGTCCTGCTGGAAGGCCTCGGCCGTCTGGTAGCGATCGCCCTTCTCGAGGGCCATGGCCTTCAGGACGATGCGCTCCAGCTCGGGAGGAATGCGGGGGTTCAACTCTCGCGGCTTCTGGAACTGCCCGCGCACGATGCGCGCCAGCACGTCCATCATCCGGCCCTGGAAGGGGAGCTGCCCGGTCACCAGCTCGTAGAGCACGATGCCCGAGGCGAAGACGTCGGTGCGCGCGTCGAGCTCCTTGGCGCGGGCCTGCTCGGGGGCGAAGTAGGCGTACTTGCCCTTCACCGAGTTGGCCGCCGTCTCTTCCGAGCCCGCGTTGCGCGCCTTGGCGATGCCGAAGTCGACCAGCTTGACCTGGCCCTCGTAGCCGATGAGCACGTTCTGCGGGCTCACGTCGCGGTGCACGATCTTCAGCGGCCGGCCCTCTTCATCGAGGCGGGCGTGGGCGTAGTGCAGGCCCTTGAGCATTTCCGCGCAGACGAAGGCGGCGTACTCCGGCGGCAGCACCGGGATGCCCATGGTCCGGGCGCGCTTGACGACCTTCGACAGGGGGTGCCCGTCGACCAGCTCCATGGCGAGGAAGTAGTCGCCGTCGATGGCGCCGAAGTCGAAGACCTGCGCGATGTTGCCGTGTGACAGGCCCATCACGATCTTCGCCTCGTTGGTGAACATGGCGATGAACGACTTGTTCTCGGCGTAGTGCGGGAGGATCCGCTTGATCACCACCTGCTTGGTGACGCCCTTCGCCGGCTCGTAGCGCGCACGAAAAATCTCCGCCATGCCGCCGGCCGCGATGCGGTCCAGGAGCTCGTACTTTCCAAACCTGGTGGTTTCGGGTGATGACAACGTGGGCGTCCCGCGAAGGCGGCGGGACGGTAACATGCCCGCGGTGCGCCCCCTCATCCTAGTTGCGTTGTTCGCCTCACCAGCCTGGGCGGGCGCCGCGGTCCTCCTCTTTCCCTCGCTGGGCACGCCGGGCCTGGTGACTGTCTCGGGCCGGGTCCTCAAGGAAGCGCCCTCGAAGGGCAGCTCCACCTTCTCGAGGAACCTGCGCCGGCTGACCTCCTCGAACTGGGTGGGGGCGCCCGTCGAGGTCCGCTACGCCGGCCGCAGCGCCCAGGTCACCAGCGGCCACGACGGGAACTTCCACGTGGCCTTCCCGGGGGGAGAGCACCCCTTCGAGACCGGCTTCGCCACCGCCGAGGCCAGCGTGAAGGGCGCCGACACCGGCATCGCCACCGTCCACGTGGTGCCCACCACCGCGCCGTTCTTCGTGGTCTCCGACTTCGACGACACGCTCGCGGTGACCAACGTGCTCGACAAGTCGGCCCTGGTGAAGGCCTCGCTGCTGCAAGACGAGAAGACCCAGCCGGTGGTCGAGGGCATGGCGGCCTTCTACGGGTGCCTCGAGGCCGACAAGCTGGCGCGGCCCGGCTTCGCCCTCGTCAGCGGCTCACCGGTGCAATACCTGGGTCGGGTCCGCGAGTTCCTGGGCGCGCACCGCTTTCCCCCCTTCGGCGTGTACCTGCGCGACTTCGGCCCCTCGACGCTCTCGAACTACAAGCAGCCGGTCATCCGCGCGCTGCTCGACGACCTGCCCAACGACGTGGTGCTGGTGGGCGACTCGGGCGAGCACGACCCCGAGGTCTACGCCCAGCTGCGCGCCGAGTTCCCCGCACGGGTGAAGGCCATCTACATTCGCGACGCGGGCCGCTCGAACGAGCCGCGCTTCGAGGGCATGGTGTTGTTCAAGCACCCGCGCGAAGCCGCGCTCGATGCCGTGCAGAAGGGCCTCGCCACCGCTTCCTGTGTCGAGCAGGCGTTTCCCACCGTGGAGAAGAAGTGATGCGACTGCGCTTGCTGTCCCTGTCGGTGCTGGTGCTCGTGGCGTGCAGTGAGAAGAAGGCGACGCCCATTCCGAGGGCGCAGCCCCAGCCCCTCGAGCCGCTCGAGCGCGTGGTGGCCGATGCGGGGGACGATCGCGATCGCCTCTTCGACGTGGTGCCGCTGCCGCCCGTGGGCCCGCCTCCGCCGGCCGGCGCGACGGTGGTGACGCTCGAAGGGGACGTGCTGCCGGAGATCCCCGCGACCGGCGTGCTGTTGCTGGTGGCCGCCAACCCCGAGGTGTACCTCTCGCAGGTCGCCCCGCTGCTCGAGAAGCTCGCGGACACCAAGCGCGAGGTGTGGCTCAAGCACCCCGACGCGGACATCGCCTTCCAGCTCACCCTGCGCGACGCCGCCCAGTTCCAGACATGGCTCGACGAGCCGGTGCCCGGGAAGCTGCGCGTCATCCACCGCGCCGATGGCTTCGAGCTCCAGACCAACCTCGGCAAGCTGCCCGGCGGCGATCCCAATGGCCCCACGGTGCCGGTGCGCGGAGGGAAGATGGACCTCACCACGCTGCAGCGCGGGTTCGGTCGCATCCAGGCGCGGTTCAAGGCGGCGCCCGACCTCTGCTTCCTCCCCTCGTTCGGCATGGAGCTGCACCAGGTCGCGCGGGCCATGGCCGCCAACTACGTGAAGCCGGACAACGCCTTCTTCAACTCCATCTGCCTCGTGTACCCGCGGGCCGCGGTCCCGAAGTAGCGCGAGACCGTTCAGCATTTCGTCCTTGAAGCGCCGATCTCTGTGTGTAGGTTCCGCTTCCCATTTCAGGGAGGGGACTACACCTATGTTTAAAAATCTCGTTGCCGTTGCATCTCTTGCTGTCGTCGCCATGGGCTGTGCGCATGGCCAGCGTTCGTACATCGACCCCACCGCGGGCATGAGCCCCGAGCCGGCGGCGATGTGGTCGCGCCCGCAGGAGGTTGGCTACACCCTCGGTGAGCGCATCCAGGGCGAAGCTTCGATGAACTGCGTGCTCTTCGTGATCTGCTGGGGCGCCGATGACGGCGGTGCCGGCGCGGCCCTCTCGGGCATCATCGGTGCGCTCACGGGCCAGTCGGCTCCCTCCGACCCGCTCGTTCGCGCGGCGGCGGCTGGCGCGGTGCTCTCGGCTCCCCAGGAGACGGACGGCATCTACGTGCTGAACCACGAGACCGACTCGTTCAACATCATCATCTACTCGCGCAAGTCGGCCCGCGTGATCGGCAAGGCCGTTCGCCTGCACCCGATCGGCGAAGTCAGCCAGGAGCGCGCGGACAAGGTGCGCAACCTGCGCGCGGCGTCGGGCGCGAACATCCACCTGCAGGGCGCTGGCCTCGGTCTCTGAGGTCGTTCGTCGTGCAGTCTTGAACGGGTGGGGCCTCGCGGCTCCGCCCGTTTTTGTTTTCAAAGGTCGTACCGAGGTCCAGCCGTGACGATGCACCACGACGCGATGGGTGGCGGTTTCCTGCTCGAGCCCATTGGCGTGCGGGCCGTGATGGCCCCCGAGTTCTTCTCCTCCGAGCAGCGCGCGCTCTTCCAGGCCGCGAGGCGCTTCTGCCTGGAGGCCGTGCTCCCCCGGGCCGACCGCATCGAGCGCCAGGACTTCGAGCTGCTGCGCGACCTGATGCGCCAGGCCGGCGAGCTGGGCCTGCTGGGCGTCGACGTCGACGAGGCCTACGGCGGCAGCGGCCTCGACAAGACCACCTCGCTGCTGGTCGCCGAGGCCAAGAGCCTCCTCGGGAGCTGGTCGGTGACCTTCGCCGCGCAGACCTGCATCGGCACCCTGCCCATCGCGTGGTTCGGGACTCAGGCGCAGAAGCAGCAGTACCTGCCGGGCCTGGTGAGCGGGCAGAAGGTCGCGGCCTACGCGCTCACCGAGGCGGGCTCGGGCAGCGACGCGCGCGGGGCGAAGACGCGGGCGGTCAAGAGCGCCGACGGCACGCACTGGGTGCTCACCGGCAGCAAGCAGTACATCACCAATGCCGGCTTCGCCGACGTGTTCATCGTGTTCGCGAAGGTCGAGGGCGAGCACTTCAGCGCCTTCATCGTCGACCGGGACACGAAGGGGCTCACCGTGGGGCCCGAGGAGCACAAGATGGGCATTCGCGGCTCGTCGACGTGCCCGCTGATGCTCGACGACGCGCGGGTGCCGGTGGAGAACCTGCTGGGAGAAGTGGGCCGCGGGCACAAGATCGCCTTCAACATCTTGAACCTGGGGAGGCTCAAGCTGGGCGCTGGCGTGCTGGGGGCGATGAAGCTGCACCTCGCGGGGGCGTGCGCGTACACCGCCGACCGCAAGCAGTTCGAGACGCCGCTGCTCCGCTTCGGGCTCACCCGCGAGAAGCTCGCGCGCATGCTCACCGGCCTCTACGCGGTGGAGTCCATGGCCTACCGGACCTCGGGCCTCATCGACGCGCAGGTCGCCGCGGGGACGCCGCTGCTGGCCGCCATCGAGGAGTTCTCCCCCGAGGCGAGCATCTTGAAGGTGCTGGGCAGCGAGCTCTTCGGGGCGCTGGTCGATGACGGCGTGCAGCTTCATGGCGGCGCCGGCTACATCGAGGAGTACCCCATCGAGCGGGCCTACCGCGACGCGCGCATCAACCGCATCTTCGAGGGGACCAACGAGATCAACCGGCTGTTGATCGCCGGCACGCTGCTCAAGCGCGCGATGAAGGGGCCGCTGGAGCTGTTCGAGGACTTCGGGCCAAAGCCGTCGGCGGAAGACGCGCACGTGGAGAACTTGAAGCGCCTGGCGCGGTTGACCCTGCGGGTGGCGGTCGAGGCGCACGGGCCGCAGCTCGAGAAGCACCAGGTGGTGCTCGCCTGTGTCGCGGACCTGGTGATGGATGCGTTTGCGCTCGACGCCATGACCTCGCGCAACCGGCAGGTGGCGAAGACAAGGGCCCTCGAGCCGTGGCGGGTGGCGGCGGTGCAGCGCTACTCGAACGAGGCGCACGGGCGGGCCATCGTCTCGGCGCGGCGGGCGATGTCGGCGTGCGTGCAGGGCGCGGCGCTCGAGGCGCGGTTCGCGGAAGTGCAGGCGCTGCAGGTGTGGCTCGCGGGTGATGCGGAGGCGGTCGACGAGGTGCTCGCCGCGGCGGTCGAGGCGGCGCAAGGGTTTCCGCTGGGGTAGGCGTGGGCGTTCACGCCAGCACACGTCAGCAGACGGCATCATTTGCGTGATGCCGCGGTTCCTTGCTGTCGCAGCCTCGCGTCAGGTAGAGCCCGCCTGCGCATGGCGCGGTGTTCGGTGAGTGGGGAGGCGGCCGAGTATCAGGGTCGCCGGCTTTCGTGCTGTTTCCGACTTCCCTTCGCTTTCGACACGCGCCCGGGTGGCTTGGGATGTTCCTGCGCGAAGTAGTACGGCGGAATCGGATTATCGAGTTCGCCATCATCCATCAGCCGCAGAACCTCGGCCGGCAAGATGTCGCCGAGACGCCGATAGCTTTCGGCGACCAAGCGGACCGCTCCCTCGTCGACATTTCCCATGAAGCGCTCGACGTCCACCAACGATGTCCAGTGTTGGGGCTGGTGGAAGAAGCGACGCAGTTCGCCAAGCGTCTCGAACACGAACATGAAGTCCTTGAGTGGAATTCGGACGGTCTCCGCCGCCGACACCTTGGCCACCGCGTACTCGACCTGTTCCTCGACGGACGTGTACCGCTTCTTCTGAGTTCGCGTCTTCCCCGGCGTTGCCATCCTCCCAAGTTAGCTCCGATGCTCTTCCTGGGCGTGGCGCAGTCACAGGTCGGCACTCGCGGGTGAGCGCGCGGGAGCAGTTCGAACATCAGGCCCAGCTACCGGAAGCTGGGCGGGAACTCGCACGTCGACGGGGTCATCGTCGAACGCTGAAGTCAGTATTCGAAGCCCGGGTACTCGAAGGCCGGGGCGATCGCGGCGAGATCGGCTGGGCTGCCTCCGTGGGCGCGGACGACGGCCTCCCACCGGCCGTGGACGAGTGCCTTCATTCCGTCGATCAGCGCGCTGGCTTCTTCACGCTCGAAGCCAAACCGCTCGCACTCGGACAGCAGGTTGGTGCGGTTCGCCCAGCGGCCCTGCTGGCCGAGCTCGAGCGCGAGATCACGCCGATCGAGTGAGCGCACCGGCGCGGGTGTCAGATCGTACGCGGGCGAGAGCTGCCATTCGTCGGAGGGGGCGATCAAGGCGTGGTTGCGCGGGTGATCGTCGAGGTTGCTGATGAGGGCGTTGAAGACGACGCGCCGAAAGAGTTCGCGGCGGTCGGCGTGCGGGTTGGCCACCCAGCGCTGGAGCTCGTCAGCGAGCCGCAGGTAGGACCAGTTCTCCCGGTTCGTGACGCCGTCCCGGGCGCGCAGCACCGTCTTCGCGCTCACCATGCGAAAGCGGCGCAGCGTGCCGTCGGCCAGCTGCAGCCGATCGAAGCGCTTGACCAACAGGACTGTCTGACCGGCGATCGTGATGAGTCGGTGCTCTGCGCTCCTGATGCCGCAGGCGCGGGCCAGCTCGAGCATCGCGCCCTCCACCGCGGAGACGTTCCACCGGTCGCCTCGCATGGGGAACTTGGCGAGCCAGAGACCCTCTTCGTCCTGCACCACGTTCTTGGGTCGTGCACCGCCCATCGACGTCCCGGGCTCGAGGAGCGCAGAGACCTGCCGCGCAGGCGTCGATTCCCGCGCTTCGAAGCGGCCCTCATCGATCTCAGCTGCGATCGTGAACAAGCGTTCGAGCTCGAGCACGCGGTTGAAGCGCTGCGTCGTGGGTGGCGGCTCGTTCTTGCGGGAGAAGGAGAGGGCGCCCGCGCGGTCTTCGGGCGAGTTCAAGAGGAAGTCGATCTCCGATTCCATGGGGCCCAGGCGCGCCTCGATGACCCGCCGCCCCCACGCGTCGGGTGAGGCATCGCGCAGTGCCCCGAAGATGCCGGCCTCGTCGATGATCTCGCGGGTCGCGGCGCTGATGGGGAGCTCGAACGGATCGATCGCCACCGCATCGCTGCGTTCGCGGTAGGAGCGCGCGTAGACGAACCGGCCGCGCCAGCCACCTGCCGGGATCGCTTCCTGGGTGAAGCGGCCGCACACGACCTCCTCGCCGGAGGGCAGCTCGATGAAGACGAAGCACGAGCGCGGTTCAGAAGTCGTCATCGAGCCGATCCTTCCCCTTCGTCACGCGCTTCGGGAGTCGCGAACGCTCGAGGGCCTGGCCCACCTCGTCGTCCGTGGTGTGCGCCACGTGCCCAAGCGTTGCCTCGAGGCCGAGGGCCCAGAGCACACGGACGATCGATCCGAGCTCGGTGCTGGCGACGCCTTTTTCGATGCGAATCACCGTGAAGCTCGAGAGTCCCGCACGCTTCGCGAGTTCCTTCTGGGTCAGGCGGCGCCGCTTTCGGGCGACCGCGAGGCGCTCCCCCAGGTCATGGCAGGCCTGGAGGACCGCATAGGGGGCCTTTGATGGCTTATGACTGCGCGCAAGTGCCATAAACACAGCTATAGCTCATGTCGCTGCTCGGACGAAGCGCCCGCCCAGGCCTCAGCTCAACTGCAACACGCTCACACCCACGCTCAACGGCATCACCGCGGTCGCCCCGGGTCCCATGGGGTTGAACACGATCCCATCCACCCCGGCCCGCGGCAGCAGCTCGAACAGCTCCCGCCCGCTGACGTGCGCCGTGCGCATGCCCGGGTTCTTCTCGAGCACGCGCTCGTAGCTATCGGGCGACGTGAAGACCATCGCCGGGTTCTCAAAGCCCCCCGCGCCCACGGCCGTGGCCACCGAGTCATTGGGGTGCACCAGCAAGGTGAACGCCTCGAACGTGCGCAGCGCCGCGGCGAGCGCGTCCTTGCGCACCTCCGGCGTCGCCAGCAGCGCCTCGAGCCGCACCGCGCGCCCCCACAGCCGGGCCAGCGGCACCGCGTCCTTGCCCACGAACCAGAAGTGCTCCAGCGGCCCGCCGACGTTGACCTTCATCTTCACCAGGCCGTCTTCCAGCGCGCAGAACAGCTCGATGCCGGTGACCGGGGTGACGAAGCCTCCCAGCGGCTGCGTGGCCACCAGGTCGAGGCACGACTCGTCGGTGAACACGTACAGCTCGCCCGGAGGCGGCGCGCCGTTCTTCCCCAGCATCACGATGCGCTCGAACTCACTGCGGCCCAGGTTCGGCGCGAAGCCCAACTGCACGAAGTACCCCTCGTGGCTCGCCAGCGCCCGCATCACCTCGTGGGTGGTGGCCTGCTTCGCGGCGAAGCGCCCCAGCACCTCGAGCACCGTGGACATCATCAGCTCCCGAACGAGACGCGGGCGATCCACGGAGGGGTGGGCAGGGCCTTGAGCGTCAGCAGATCGTTGAGCATCTCCGCGACCGCCGGGGGGAGCCCCGCAAACGCCACGCCCACCCGCGGCGGCATGGTGTCGCTCTGCCGCGAGGAGACGGCCCACACCACCTGCCCGGGCACCGTGAGCATGCCGGTCGTCAGCTTCATCTGGATCTGGAAGGCGGTGCCCACGCGGATGTGGCGGGGCAGGGTGTCGGCCTCGACGTCGATGCCCACGCCCCCCGCGCTGATGTCGCGCAGGCGGTAGGTCGGCGCGTCGGGGTTGTTCTCGGTGGCCCGCACATGGAGCGGGATGCGCGGCGCCTTGCGGTTCTTGTCGAACTGCGAGGTCTCGAAGATGCGCCGGATGACCGCGTCCAGGCCCAGCCGCACCCGCGGCGGCTCGTACTTGATGTGCAGCACGAAGCTGCCCGGCGCCGTCTCGGTCACCGACAGCACCGTGCCCGACACCTCGACCGGGTCCCGAACCCCCGGAGATCGCAGCTCGAAGATGAACTTCGTGCCCACCGGCACCGACTTCTTGGTCTCGATGCGCACGCCGCCCCGGCCGACGCTCTTGGTGAGCTCGCCCAGCAGCGACTCCGGCGTCTTGTAGGCGACCTTCAGGCGGACTGGCGTGGTCACAAGGCCCCTCTCTTACAGCCCTTTCGTCACAAAGGGGCGGCTCACCCCAAGCGGCTGAAAACATGACGCGGTGCGCGGTGGGTGTAGCACACGACCCGCCCCGGTGATCGCTACAGGCCTGATCTCGCTTTCTTGACCCCCCGCAAAAGCGCCCCTATTTTCGCGGCGCGGTGGCAGAAAGTGGTAACGAGCGGATCAGATTCCCTCGTGGTGGTGGATCAGGGCGCAGGGCGGTTCCTTCTCGGCAGCACTCAACCAACGGAGCGGCACAGCAGTGTTCCGCGGCGTCTTCGAGCATCAGATCGACGCGAAGGGGCGAACGAGCTTCCCGGTGAAGCTCCGCGAGACGCTCGTCGGCGGGTACGACGACCGGCTCATCGTCACCACCGCGCTCGACCCGTGCCTGCACTGCTACCCGGTGCGCGAATGGGAACAGCTCGAGACCGCGCTGGCGCGAAGGAACCCGATGGAGCCGGGGGTGAAGGCGCTGCTGCGGCTGTACGTGGCCAGCGCCCAGGAAGTGCAGCTCGACAAGCTGGGACGGGTGCTCATTCCCCCTCAGCTCCGCGCGCACGCAGGGCTGGAGAAGGACCTCGTCTGGGCGGGCATGGTGAAGGTGGTCGAGGTCTGGTCGAAGAATGGGTGGGCGAAGGCACAGGAAGAGGCGCGCACTGAGGCCGAGTCGGCCGACGTGATGCGCGTGCTCACCGAGCTGCGCGCGGGCTGAAGCAGCACCAGGCATTTCGAAGAGGGGACAACGTGACCGAGCTGGCGAATCAGGAAGTGGTGAAGCGCACGAACGCCGCTACAGCGACGTCGCGCGTCATGACGATGGTGCTCGAAGGTGAGCTCGACCGGTCCGACGCGCAGGACGTGATCGACATGCTCGGCCGGCTCTCGGAGCAGGGAGTGATCGACGTGGTGATGGACTTCTCGGACGTCACCCACTTCGACTACCGCGGGGTCAAGCCGCTGGTGCGCCGCGCCGAGGTGCTGCGCGAGCTGGGCGGCGATCTCAAGCTCGCCTCGCTGACGCCGTATCTCCACGCCATCTTCCGCAGCGCGGGCGCCCACGACGCGTTCGACTACTTCGCGCAGGCCTCCGATGCCGTCCGCTCGTTCGAGCGCGGCGTGTTGCTCTACGGGTGAGCGTCATCACGTTCTCTCACCAGACCGTCCTCCTCGAAGAGACGGTGGCGTTGGTCGAGCCCCTGGAGGGCCGGGTGATCATCGACGGGACCCTGGGCGGTGGTGGCCACGCGGAGGCGCTGCTCGAGCGCGGCGCCCGGGTGTTCGGCATCGACCGGGACCCCCGCGCCCTCGAGGCCGCGGCGCTGCGGCTGGCGCGCTTCGGCGATCGGTTCACCCCGGTGAAGGGCGAGTTCGGTGACGCGGTGTCCCTGGTGCCCGGCCCGGTCGACGGGTTCCTGCTGGATCTCGGCGTCAGCTCGCCGCAGCTCGACGTCGCGGCCCGCGGGTTCTCCTTCATGAACGACGGCCCCCTGGACATGCGCATGTCCGACGTGGGCGAGACCGCCGCGGACCTCATCGAGCGGCTCGAAGAGAATGAGCTGGCCGACGTGCTCTTCAACTACGGCGACGAGCGCCACTCGCGGGGCATCGCACGGGAGCTCAAGGCCCGGTTGCCAAAGACGACCTTCGCGGCCGTGGACGCGGTGAAGGCCGGCTTCGGTCGCAAGGCCTGGCCCAAGGACATCCACGTCGCCACCCGCACCTTCCAGGCGCTGCGAATCGCGGTGAACGCGGAGCTGGAGCAGCTGGAGCACGCGCTGGCCTCGTTGCCCACGCTGCTCAAGGTGGGCGGGCGCGCGGCGATCATCAGCTTCCATTCGCTCGAGGACCGGGCGGTGAAGCAGTCGTTCCGGGCGCTGTGCGGCGACGCCCCCGACGACACCCCGCGCGGGCTGCCGGTCTTCAAGGTGCAGGTCGCCAACTTCAAGTCGCTGACGCGAAAGCCGATCACCGCCTCGGAAGCAGAGGCTGAGAAGAACCCCAGGGCCCGGAGCGCCAAGCTCCGCGGCGTGGAGAAGGTGTCATGAGCGTCGTCCTCGAAGGGCGGAACAAGGGTGGCCTGTCCCTGTCCGTGATCCTGCTGGAGATCTTCCCCGCCGCGCTCGCCGTGCTGCTGCTGGCCACGGTGGGCATCGTGCACGTCACCTCGCGCGTGATGGTGGTGAAGCTGGGCTACGAGCTCTCGCGGCTCGACACGAAGAACACCGAGCTCGCCCGCGAGAACGACGCGCTCAAGGTCGAGCTGGCCACGGCCACGTCGCCCGCGCGCCTCGCGCCGCTGGCCCGGGAACAGCTCCAGATGCGGCTCCCTTCCGTCGTCATCGCCGTCAAGAACTGATGCGCGACCTGAAGAACATGCAGACGACGGAGGCCCCGACGAAGTGGATGCGCTTCCGCGTGTCCCTGCTCGGGGTGGTGTTCTTCGTGCTGCTCCTGGGCGTGTTCGGCCGGGCGTGGAACCTCCAGGTCAACCAGAAGGTGCGCCTCAAGGGCTTCGCCGAAGACCAGTACGTGCGCGCCATGGAGACCCCGGCCAAGCGCGGGGAGATCGTCGATCGCCGCGGCGTGAAGCTGGCCTCGTCGGTGGACGTGGACTCGGTGTGGGTCGACCCCTCGATGCTGCCCGACACCCGCGACGCCGCGAAGAAGCTCGGCAAGGTGCTCGGCCTCGACTGGAAGGAACTGTACGAGCGCTTCGAGAAGGCGCGCCGCTTCGCGTGGATCAAGCGCCAGGTCAGCGACGGCGAGGCCGCGCGGGTCAAGGCCCTGGGGCTGCCCGGCATCGGCTACGCGAAGGAACCGCGCCGCTTCTACCCGCAGCGCGAGCTGGCCGCCCACGTCATCGGGCTGGTGGGCACCGACAGCCACGGCCTCGACGGCCTGGAGCTGAGCTTCGAGCAGGAGCTCACCGGCGAGAGCGTGCGCCGCGAGGGCTTCCGCGACGCCAAGGGCCGCAAGCTCTTCACCAACGGCGTGGAAGACACGCAGAGCAGCAACGGCGCGAGCCTCACGCTGACCATCGACTCCACGCTGCAGTACGCCACCGAGCGCGCGCTGGAGAAGGCGGTCGTCGACGCCAAGGCCACCGCGGGCATGGCGGTGGTGCTCGACCCGCGCACCGGGGAGATCCTCTCGCTGGCCAACTGGCCGCGCTTCAACCCCAACTCGCCCAAGGGCTCCGACGGCGAGGCCTTCCGGGATCGCGCGGTGACCGACGCCTTCGAGCCGGGCTCGACCTTCAAGGCCTTCGTCATCGCCTCGGCCCTCGAGCAGAAGTTCATCACCGAGAGCACCGAGTTCGACTGCGAGAAGGGTCGCTGGGCGGTGGGCCGCCACGTGGTGCACGACACGCACCCGCACGGCCTGCTCACGCCGCGGGGCATCTTGCAGGTCTCGTCGAACATCGGCGCGGCCAAGGTGGCGCAGAAGCTGGGCCGCGAGAAGCTGGTCGAGACGTACAGGAACTTCGGCTTCGGCGAGCGCTTCGGCCTGGGGCTCCCCGGTGAAGGCCGCGGGCAGATTCCCTTCCCCAAGGCGGACATCGCGCTGGCCACCCAGAGCTTCGGCCAGGGCATCAGCGCCACCGCCCTGCAGATCGCCGCCGGCTACGCGGCCCTGGCCAACGACGGCGTGCTGATGAAGCCGTACCTGGTCTCGAAGGTCATCGACGCCGACGGCCTGGTGCTCATCGACAACAAGCCCACGCAGATCCGCCGCGTGGTGAGCGCCAAGACCGCCAAGGCCGTGGTCGCGATGCTCGAGACGGTGGTGGAGACCGGCGGCACCGCGACCAAGGCGCGCATGGACGAGTACCGCGTGGCCGGCAAGACGGGCACCGCGCAGAAGGTCGACCCCATCGCCCGCGGGTACTCCGACAAGCGCATCGCCAGCTTCGTGGGCATGGTGCCGGCCGAAGATCCCCGCGCGGTGATCCTCATCGTCATCGATGAGCCCAAGACCGACGTGTACGGCGGCCTCGTCGCGGCGCCGGCCTTCAAGGAGATCGCCCTGCAGATGATGCCGCACGTGGGCGCGCCGAAGTCCCGCGAGATGCCGATGGTCGCGGAGAAGCCTGAGAAGAGCAGCAAGCCCGAGAAGTCGGCCGTCACGGCCGGCATCGAAAAGCTGGAGCAGATGGACACGGTCACCGAAGACGTCGCCGCCGAAGGCGCGGTTCGGGTGCCGGACGTGAAGGGCCTTGCGGGCCGAGCAGCGGTGGCACAGCTGCTGACCGCGGCCCTGGAACCGCACCTCGCGGGTAGTGGACGTGTGGTTTCGCAGAAGCCCGCAGCGGGGAGCCTCGTGGAGAAGGGCACCCGCATCACCGTGGAGCTGGCAGGACAATTGCCAGCTTCACCTCGTTGAAGGCCGCCACCGCGCGGTCAGGAAGACACACATGAAACTCACGGAACTGCTCGCAGGTGTCGGAACTGAGCCGGTCGCTTCAAGCAAGGCGAAGGCAGACATCACCGGTGTTTCTGCGGACTCTCGAAGCGTCAAGCCCGGCGATCTCTTCGTCGCGGTGCCTGGCACGAAGACCGACGGCGTGCAGTTCGCGCACGAGGCCATTCAGCGGGGCGCAGTCGCGGTGCTCTCAGAGAAGACGATCGGCGGCCTCACCGTGCCGCTCTTCATCACCCCCTCGGTGCGCAAGGCGCTGGCCCTGGTGGCCGGCAACTTCTACGGCAACCCCGCCCGCGAGCTGGTGCTGCTGGGCGTCACCGGGACCAACGGCAAGACCACCACCGCGTGGCTCGTGGAGAGCATCTGCCTGGCCGGCATGAACAACACCGGCGTCTTCGGCACCATCGGGGTGCGCTTCAACGGCGAGCTGCGCGAGGCGACGCACACCACGCCGGACCCGCTGACGCTCCACAAGACGTTCCGCGAGATGGTCGACGGCGGCGTGGACACCGTGGTGATGGAGGTCTCCAGCCACGCGCTGACGCAGGACCGCGTGCACGGCCTGACGTTCCGCGCCGCGGGGTTCACCAACTTGTCGCGCGATCACCTCGACTACCACAAGGACATGGAGGCCTACTTCCAGGCCAAGCGGCGCCTCTTCACCGAGAACCTGTCCCCGGGCGGGCTCGCGGTGGTCAACGGCGACGACACCTACACCACGCGCGTCTACAACGAGATGCGCCAGCTCAAGCGCCAGTCGTGGAAGTTCTCGCGCGCGGGCAACGGCGAGCTCTCGGCCAGCAACGTCGAGTTCTCGACCAGCGGCATCAAGGCCACGCTCAAGACGCCGGCCGGCGACATCATCGTCAAGTCGGCGCTCATCGGCGCGCACAACCTCGACAACATCCTCTGCGCGGCGGGCATCGCCCTGGCGGCGGGGGCCTCGCGGCGTGACGTGCAGGAAGGCATCGAGCGCGTGGTGCGCGTGCCCGGTCGCATGGAGCGCGTGGAGAACGGCGGCATCACCGCGCTCATCGACTACGCGCACACCGACGACGCGCTCACCCGCGCGGTCGAGTCGGCGCGCTCGGTCACCAAGGGCAAGCTGATCGTGGTCTTCGGCTGCGGCGGCGATCGCGACAGCGGCAAGCGCCCGATGATGGGCGAAGTGGCGGCGCAGGCCGACCTTCCCATCGTCACCTCGGACAACCCGCGCTCGGAGGACCCCGACGAGATCATCCAGGACATCGTGCACGGCCTCGAGAAGAGCGAGCTGCGCCGCATGAGCCCCGCCAAGGCCCGCACCGGCGAGCGTGGGTACCTGGTGGAGGCGGATCGTCGCGCGGCCATCGCGTTGGCCATCTCGCTGGCGAAGCCCGGGGACACCGTGCTCATCGCCGGCAAGGGCCACGAGACGTACCAGGAGCAGAAGGGCGAGAAGAAGCACTTCGACGACGTCGAAGAGGCCAAGAAGGCGCTCGGCGTCTGACGTCATGACGGCCCGGTTCAACGACTCAGAGGTGCTGCAGGCGACGGGCGCGGTGAAGACCCGCCCGGGCACGCAACTGTCCTTCGAGGGCGTCTGCACCGACAGCCGGCAGCTGACGAAGGGCTGCCTGTTCGTGGCGCTCAAGGGTGAGCGCTTCGACGCCCACGATTTCCTCGAGCAGGTGGTGGCCAACGGCGCCGCCGCCGTCCTGGTCAACGCCACATTCCCTCTCCCCACTGCGTGGGGAGAGGGTCAGGGTGAGGGGCCGTGCGCGATCTACACGGTCCCCGACACGCTCCACGCGTTGGGCCGGCTCGCACGTTTCCACCGTGATCGTTTCCACATCCCGATCGCAGCGGTCACCGGTTCCAACGGCAAGACCACCACCAAGGAGCTGGTGGCCTCGATCCTCGCGGTCCGTGGTCCCGCCCTCAAGACCCACGGCAACCTGAACAACGAGATCGGCGTCCCCCTCACGCTCTTCGGGCTCGAGCCGACGCACGTCGCCGCGATCATCGAAATGGGCATGAACCACGCAGGCGAAATCACCCGCATGGTGGACATCGCCCGTCCGGACGCGGGCCTGATCACCATCGTGCAACCCGCCCACCTCGAAGGCCTCGGCAGCATCGAAGGCGTGGCGCAGGCCAAGGGCGAGCTCTTCCGTGGCCTCGCACCCACGGCCACCGCGGTCATCAACCTCGACGACGCGCGCATCGTCACCCAGTCCCAGGGCCTCCACTCCAGGACCCTGACCTACGGCCGCGCCGAGGCCGCGCAGGTCCGGCTCACGAAGGTCGAACCCCGAGGCCGCAACGGCCTGACGCTCGAGATCACCTACGCGGGCGCCCGCTACCCGGTGGCGCTGAACCTCGTGGGCGATCACAACGCGATGAACGCGGCCGGTGCCTTCGCCCTCGCGCTCTCCGTCGGCTACTCCCCCGAAGAGTGCGTGCGAGGCCTCGAAGCCGCGCAGGCCCACGCGCGCCGCCTGCAGCTCCTCGACGCCCCGCACGGGGTGACGGTGGTCGACGACTGTTACAACGCCAACCCGGCCTCGATGAGCGCGGCGCTGCGCACGGTGCACGACCTGGCCACCGCCGGCCGCGCGGTCGCGGTGCTGGGCGACATGCTCGAGCTGGGCGCCGAAGAGACCCAGGAGCACACCCAGCTGGGCGTCATCGCCGCCGAGCACGTCTCCCTGCTGGCCTTCTTCGGCCCGCGCACCGCCCACGCCTACACGCAGGCGGTGAAGAAGCTCGGCGCGAACGTGAAGCACTTCGAAGACGTCGGTGCCCTGGTGGCATGGCTCCAGCAAGCGCTGCAGCCCAACGACTACGTGCTGGTGAAGGGGAGCCGCGGCATGCGGCTCGAGCGAGTCGTCGAAGCGCTCACCGGCACGTCTCAGGGCGGAGGCCACTGACCAATGCTGTACCTGCTCTACGAATGGCTCAAAGAGGGTGACTTCGGGAAGTACTTCAACTTCCTGCGGTACCCCACGTTCCGCATCGTCGCGGGGGCGACCTCGTCGTTGCTCATCGGCATGCTGGTGGGACCGCGGCTGATTGCCCGCCTGCGGCTGGCGCAACACGGCCAGTCGAACGTGCGCGAAGACACGCCGGAGTCGCACCAGAAGAAGAAGGGCACCCCCACGCTGGGCGGCACGCTCATCTTGTTGAGCATCTTCCTGGGCACGTTGCTCTTCGCGGACTTGAGCAGCCGGGTGGTGTGGGTCGCGCTGTTGATGACCGCGGGCTACGGCTTCACGGGCTTCCTCGACGACTACCTGAAGCTCAGCAAGCGCAACTCCAAGGGCCTGGCCGGTCGCTACAAGATCGTGCTGCAGACGGTGTTCTTCCTGGTCGCGGTGTTCGGGATCATGACCGACTGGAGCCACGGCCCGAAGCTGCTGATGGAGACCACGCTCTCGGTGCCCTTCGTGCCGACGCGCTACGCGAACCCCGACCTCGGGTGGTTCTACGTCGTCTTCGCGTGGATCGTGGTGGTGGGGACCTCGAACGCGGTGAACATGACCGACGGCCTCGATGGCCTGGCCATCGCGCCGACGATGATCTCCGCGCTGGTGTTCACGGTGCTCTGCTACGCGGCCGGCACCTCGGTCTCCATCGCCGACTACGAGACGATCAACGGCGTCCGGCAACTGGTGGGCGTGCCGGTGCACGAGTACCTGGGCATCACCCGGGTCAACGGCGGCGCGGAGCTCGCGGTGTTCTGCGCGACCATCATCGGCGCGGGCATCAGCTTCCTCTGGTTCAACGCCCACCCCGCGAGCGTCTTCATGGGCGACGTGGGCTCGCTGGCCCTGGGCGGTGCGCTGGGCACGGTGGCCATGCTCAGCAAGAACGAGGTGCTCTCCGCCATCATCCACGGGGTGTTCCTCGCCGAGATCCTCTCGGTGATGATCCAGGTCACCAGCTTCAAGCTCACCGGCAAGCGCGTCTTCAAGATGGCGCCGTTGCACCACCACTTCGAGAAGCTCGGCATGGGCGAGACGAAGATCGTGATCCGCTTCTGGATCGTCTCGGTGTTGCTCGGGGCCATCGCGCTCGCGTCTCTCAAGTTGAGGTAACCCATTGTTCTCGGGCCAGAAGTTCGTCGTCATCGGGTTGGGGAAGAGCGGCATTGGCGCCGCGAACCTGTTGCTCAATCGCGGGGCGCGCGTGCTGGCGCTCGATGAGAACATCAACGCGACGAAGCCCATCGACGACCCGCGCTTCGAGCTCCACGCAGGCCGGTTCCCCTCCGAGTTCTGGAAGGGCGCGGCGGCGGTGGTGGTCAGCCCCGGCGTCCCGCTGAACCGGCCCGAGTTCGAGGCCGCGCGTCACGCCGGAGTCCCGGTGTACGGGGAGATCGAGCTCGCCTTTCGCACCATGCCCGCGGGCGCCGGGCCCCTGCTGGGCATCACCGGCACCAACGGCAAGAGCACCACCACCGCGCTCTTAGGCGAGTTGGTGAAGCAGCACGTGCCGCGCACCTTCGTCGGCGGCAACCTCGGCACCGCGTTCACCCTGGCGTACGAGAAGGCCAGCGAGCCGCCGTACGCGCAGCACGTCATCGAGCTCTCGTCCTTCCAGCTCGAGGGCATCCTCACCGCGCGCTTCCACGGCGCGGCGATCTTGAACCTCACGCCGGACCACATTGACCGCTACGCCAACCAGCAGGCCTACGGGCTGGCCAAGGCGCGCATCTTCGACGCCCAGTCGAACGGCGACTTCGCGGTGGTCAACGCCGACGACCCGGAGGTGATGGCCCTCTCGCGGCTGGCCAAGGTGCCCCTCTACGGCTTCACCCTCGACGGCCGGCGCACCAACCCGGGCTTCTCGGGCCTCGCCGTGGGCAGCAAGGACAAGTTCGCCTTCACCTTCGGCAAGGCAGCCGTGTTCACCGTGAAGAACCGCGCCCTGCGGGGAGATCACAACCTGCAGAACGCCATGGCCGCGGCGCTCATGGCACGGCTGGCGGGCATCCCCGACGACGCGATCCAGCGCGGCCTCGACTCGTTCCCCGGCCTGGCGCACCGCCTCGAGTTCGTGCGCGAGCGCAACGGGGTGGAGTGGATCAACGACTCCAAGGCCACCAACGTCGACTCGTCGCTGGTGGCCATGCGCGCGCTCAAGGGCAACGTGTGGCTGATCGCCGGCGGGAAGGGGAAGGGGACGCCCTACGCGCCGCTGGTGGAGGCGGCCCGGGGCAAGGTCAAGGGCGTGCTCACCATCGGCAAGGACGCGCCGATCATCGCTGAGGCCTTTGCGCCGCTCTGTCCAGTTCATGGCTGCGAAACCATCGAGCAGGCCGTGGCTCAAGCGGCTGAAATCTCGACTCCGGGCGACATCGTGTTGCTCTCTCCCGCGTGCGCCTCGTACGACCAGTTCAAACACTTCGAGCACCGTGGGGATGTCTTCAAAGCTCTCGTGAGGTCACTGCCGTGACCCGGGGAGTGCTGTCGTGAGCGAGCGTCGTCCCTCGTACGATCCCCTGCTGCTCACCGCGGTCCTGGGGCTCGTCGGCTTCGGGCTGGTGATGGTCTACAGCGCCAGCGCGATCACCGCGCAGGACAAGCTGGGTGACTCGTTCTTCTTCTTGAAGCGCCAGGCGGTGGCCGCGGGCCTCGGGCTCTTCGGCATGGCCGTGGCGATGAAGCTCGGCTACCGGCGCATGGCTCGGCTGGCGTACCCGCTGCTGGTGCTGGCGATCATCATGCTGGTGGCGGTGCTCATCCCCGGCCTGGGAACCACGGTCGGCGGCGCCAAGCGGTGGCTGCGCGTGCCCGGCGTCTCCATCCAGCCCGCGGAGATCGCCAAGGTCGCGTGGGTCATCTACCTCGCGTACTCGCTGGCCAAGAAGCGCGAGAAGGTGAAGTCCTTCTCCATTGGCTTCGTGCCGCACCTCGGCCTGGCCGGCGTGCTCGTGGCGCTGTGCATGCTCGAGCCCGACTTCGGCTCGTCGGTCTCGCTGCTCTTCCTGATGTTCGTGATGCTCTTCGCGGCTGGCGCGCGGCTCTCGTACATCGTGGGCATGGTGCTGGCGGCGATCCCCTTCGCGTACATCGCCATCGCCTCCTCGCCGTACCGCATGAAGCGCATCACCGCGTTCCTCGACCCGTGGGCCAACCGCCAGGGCTCGGGCTACCAGGTGGCCGAGTCGTTGATGTCCATCGGCTCGGGTGGGCTCAGCGGGCTGGGCCTGGGCGACGGGCGGCAGAAGCTCTTCTTCCTCCCCGAGGCGCACACCGACTTCATCTTCGCGATCATCGGCGAGGAGCTCGGGCTGCTGGGCGTGCTCTTCCTCATCGGGCTGTACGCCATCGTCATCTGGCGCGGCCTGCGCGCGGCGCTCAACGCCAGCGAGGCCTTCGGCACCTACCTGGGCCTGGGCATCGTCTCGCTCATCTCGTTCCAGGCGGTGACCAACATGGCCGTGGCCATGGGCGTGGTGCCCACCAAGGGCCTGACGCTGCCGTTCATCTCGTACGGCGGCAGCTCGCTCATCATGTTGATGGGCTCGGCCGGCCTGCTGTTGTCCATCAGCGCCACCGCCGAGACCGGCGCCCGCCGCAAGGCGAAGCCCTCGCGCACCGATCGCCCCGCCATGCCTTCGGGGGCGATGGAGCCGGCGTGAGAGTCCTCATCGCCGGCGGCGGTACAGGGGGCCACCTCTTCCCGGGCATCGCGCTCGCGGAGGAGGTCGTGACGCGTCACCCGAAGAACGACGTGGTCTTCGTGGGCACGGATCGCGGCCTCGAGGCGCGCGTGGTGCCGCAGAACGGCTTCGTCTTCGAGGCCATCAAGAGCCGTGGCCTCAAGGGCGTGGGCTTCGTGAAGCTGGTGCTCGCGTTGCTGTTGCTGCCGTTGAGCTTCGTGCGCGCGCTCTTCCTCCTGCGCAAGTACCGGCCCGACGTGGTGGTCGGCGTGGGCGGCTACTCGTCGGGGCCCGTGGTGCTCATGGCGTGGCTGCTGCGCATCCCCACCGCCATCCAGGAGCAGAACGCGCTGCCCGGCCTCACCAACAAGATCCTCGGCAAGGTGGTGGACGCCAGCTTCGTGAGCTTCGACGCCGCGACCTCGTTCTTCCCCAACCGCCGCGCGCACGTGCTGGGCAACCCCATCCGCCGCGGGCTGCTCGAGAACTTCCTGCGCCCCAAGGTGGCCCACGAGCGCTTCACCCTGCTCATCTTCGGCGGCTCGCTGGGCGCGCGCGGGCTCAACACCCGCGTGGTCGAGGCGCTGCCCTTCCTTCAGGACCTGAAGCGCAACCTGCACGTCATCCACCAGACCGGGAAGAACGACCTCGAGTCGGTGAAGAAGGGCTACGCCGACCAGAACTTCCCCGCGGAGGTGCGCGAGTTCATCGACGACATGGCCAGCGCCTACCTCGGGGCCGACCTCGTGCTGTGCCGCGCCGGCGCCACCACGCTCGCCGAGCTGACGGTCTGCAAGAAGGCGTCGATCCTCGTGCCGTTCCCCCACGCCACCGACGATCACCAGGCGGTCAACGCCCAGGCCCTGGTCGACGTGGGCGCGGCGGTGATGTTCCG
>CAIVGN010000165.1 GCA_903905455.1 uncultured Archangium sp. | reverse complement strand
GCTCAATCTCAACCAACTCGTCGTTCTTGAGCAGGACATCGAAGTCGAGGTTGTCCGCATGGCAATGAGGGCACGGCCCACCGATGCCCTCAACGAGGACGCGCTTCCGCCCTGGACTGCCGATGTCGTTGGCGCCCCAGCGAAGGTCGTCGCCGAGTTGATACGAGTGCTGCCACGTATCGCCGTATTTGAACTGCACCTCGAAGTTCGCGCTGCGGTTGCAGTTCGGACAGGACGCGGCTCCGCGCACGAGGTTGAAGGAACTCATCAGAACCCTCCGGCGATGTCCGAAACTCTGCGCGGAATTGCCTTGCCGCGCGTGAGCAGCGGGATTCCCTCTTCTGCGTAGGTCATTGGGAAAGTCTCCAGGGTTTGGCAAAGCGTCAGGAACGTGGTGCGTCGTGCTCAGCGACAGAGGGACATGAGGTTCTGACAGGTGCCGTTCTCGCAAAAGAACGGGTCGGCGCAGCGGTTTGGGCCGCAGGACTCACCAAACAACGCGGGCGCGGCGCACACGCCATCGAGGCACGACCCGGAGAACTCGCAATGGGTGTTCGCGCTGCACGGTTCGCCGATCTTCGCAGAGCGGTCGACGCAGCGATTCTCCTCGCAGGTCACCGGCCACGCACACCAACCCGGGGGGGAAGGCGGAACCCACGCAGGGTCGAAAGAAATAGGCCCCTGGTCGTACTGCCGAGTCCGATCTGGCCGACACTCCTCGCCAGGTTCGCCCGCGCCAGCATCTGGAGGGGCGGCGCCGCTTGCACACACGCCCGGCCCCGACCCGGGAGTGCACTGCAGCCACTCAAGGCACTCCCAAGGGCCGCGGCATGACTCGCCGACGGACGACCGAGTCACGCAGAGTGCGGTCGTGCCTCCATCGAGCTTTCCATACAGGCCGTGGCTGCATTCCTTCCGCTCGCGCAGCATGACCTCCTCGCCCTCTCGCGCGGTCGGCACACACGTCCCACAATCCTGCAAAGGTCCCGTGGCCGGATCACGGAGATCGCAGCGCAGGTCCTGACCACAGACCTCCACCCATCCCGACCTGCACGCTTCACCTTCCGCAACCTGGCCCGGGAAGGCCGCGTGGCACTCGGCTGATTTGAAGAGCGTGTACTCGGGGTATTCGACGCAACCCAGCTTCGAGATCAGGTCGACGCAGCGGCGAGCGTCTTCAGGCGAATAGCCGACGAGCCCCTCGCGAAGCGCATCAAGCTCCTCGGACCAGGGAGTCCAGTAGCCCGGTCGCGTGCAGTCCACCGACTGCGAGACCTTGCGGCACTCCTGCTCGTGCTTGCACAGCGCGGTGCCGAATTCCCGCGCCCAATCGGCCTGACGTACCGAGCAATTGGTGAGCCCGACCACCAACATGCACGCCGCCCCAATCGAGATGCCCCGTGTCATCGATTCTCCCCTCTCGCCCTTCGCACGCTCTACACGGGCGGGAGCGAGTGGACAACGTGGGGGCTCGCGCCGTGACGTCCTGCCTTGATCCCCTCCGTCACGCCTTCTGCGCGACGGCGATCAACGACACGCCAAACGGCAACGACGCCCGGCCCACGGCAAGTCGCTCACTACCGAACAGCCGCGTGAGCAGCCCGTTGACCGGCTCCCTCGTCTCTTCGAGGTCGGCCTTGTCGCCGCCGAAGCGCGAGGGCATCAGCTTCTCCAGCACGCGCGCCGTGGCCACGGCAGGGAAGAGCAGGGTGTTGAAGTAGCTCACGAAGCTGACCCGCAGGCCCGCGCTCGAGAGGTGCGAGACCAGCTGCAGCCGCGAGTAGCGCCGCTTGTGGTGGTTGACCTCGTCGTGCTTGCTCCACAGGAACTGGAAGGCGGGCACGGTGACGACGATCTGTCCGTCCCAGTCGATGCGCGAGCGCATGGTGCGCAGGCTCTCGATCGGATCGTCGAGGTGCTCGATGACGTCGAAGCAGGTGACCGTGTCCCAGGTGCCCTCGGGCAGCTGGCCGGGCAGCGAGCACGACTCAATGCGCTTGCTCGGGAACTTGCGGCGCGCGCGCTCGAGGGCGTCGGGCGAGGCCTCGGCGCCTTCCACTTCGCCGAACTCCGAGAGCAGGGGGAACATGCCGCCAGTGCCACAACCCACGTCGAGGATGCGGCGGTTGGCGCGCGGCAGGAGGTGGCGCTGCATCACCTCGCGGATGACGCGGCGGCGGCCTTCGAACCACCAGTGGCGGTCTTCCAGGCGATCGTGGGCGTCGTAGAGCTCGGGGTTCATGGGGTTCCTGTCGGCAGCGACCACTTCCCATGATGGGAAGGAGCCGCGGTGAGGGTGACGAGCGCCTCGCAGAAGCGCGCCCGGGGCCAGGGCACCGCGCCGAACCGCGCGAGGTGGGCCGTTTCCTGTTGGCAGTCCACGAGGCTCACGCCCCAGTTGCGCATCCACTCCACCAGCGTCACGAAGGCCACCTTCGAGGCGTCGTCGGCGGTGGAGAACATCGACTCGCCGTAGAACACGTTGCCCAGCGAGACGCCGTACAGCCCGCCCACGAGCACGCCGTCGAGCCAGGCCTCGGCGCTGTGGGCGATGCCCTGGGCATGCAGCCGCACGTAGGCCTTGCGCATGTCGCGGGTGATCCACGTACCGCGCTGGCCGGGGCGCTTGGTGCGCGCGCAGCCGTCGATCACGCCCTCGAAGTCGGTGTCGAGGCGCACGTCGTAGACCCCGCGCTTCATCATCTTCCGCAGGCTCTTCGGCACGTGCATCGTCGCGGGCTCGAGCACGAAGCGCGGGTCGGGGCAGTGCCACAGGATGGGCAGCCCCTCGGAGTACCAGGGGAAGATCCCGCGCCGGTAGGCCTCGACGAGGCGCTCCTGCTTGAGGTCTCCGCCGACGGCGACGATGCCGTCTTCGTCGGCCTCGTCGACGGGAGGAAAGAGCGTGGGGTCGGGCCCCAGGAAGTGCATGGCGGGACCCGGGCGAGCCTTACTTCTGGGCCTTCAACTTGATGTCGCCGCGCTTCTCGAGCGGCTCGGCGTAGAGCTGCGCGCGCACCGTGCCGGTCAGCACGTAGGGCACCACGAGGCTCTTGACGATCTTCGCCGCGTCCTTGCCGTGCGACTCTTCGTTGAGCGTCGCCGTCACGTCGAACACGCCCGTGGAAGCGGCCAGCACGCGCTCGCCGGCGCCGATGGTGCCCTTCGACACCTCCTTGCCTCCGAGCAGCACGCTGTAGTCGATGCCCGAGAGGCTCAGCTGGAAGGGGTTCAGGTTCTCCACCCCGAGGTGGAAGGTGGCCTGCACCTCGGTGTCGCTGAAGCGGCCGGCGTCGAAGTCGATGACCTTGAAGTGCGGCAGGCGCGGGGTGCGCACTTCGCGCGACTTGGCGAAGGGCAGCTCCACGGTGCGCTTGCCTGCGGGCTTGTCCCCTGCGGCCGGCACGGGCACCGAGACCACCAGGGTGCCGCGCATGGCCAGCAGCAGCGAGCCGCCGCGGGCGTCCATCGCCTCGAGCTCCTCGTGGGTCTTCACGTAGTTGAGGCTCTCGGTGAGCGCGAACTGGGTCTTCTGCCCGGCCGCCGCGGCGAGGCCCAGCTTGGCCACGCCCGACTCCTTCACCACGCCGTCGACCACGAACTCCCACTTCGCCGACTCGACGGTGAGGTCCTCGCTGCCGGCCTCGATCACCCCGTCGTACTTCACGTCCACCTGGCTCAGGCTCTGGGTGACGATGGTGAACTCTTCCTGCGGCACCGTGGGCGGCGTCACGTCAGCGACGACTTCCGGGGCGGTCTTGCAGGCGGCCAGCGACAACACGAGGGCGACGATGGAGCGCTTCATCACGGGTTCCCCAGGCTGCAGGCCTCAGGGCCCGCGTCGGCCGTCCCGATGTCGCGGACGCGCTGCAGGTAGTGAGGCACGGTGTTCGAGTTGCCCAGCAGGTTGAAGGGCGTGGCGATGAGCGTGAAGCCCAGGCCCGGCATGAACACCCGGCGCGGGTCGGAGCCGTGGTCGGTGGGCGTCTCGCTGAAGATGACCTTGATCCCCAGGTCGTAGGTCGCCAGCGGGGTGAGGATCTCATCGGCGCCCGGCACCAGCGTGTCGACCTTGTAGGTAGTGGCCGTCGACGAGTCGTCGATGGAGAGGAAGGCGGTGGTCTTGGTGCTGAAGTTCTCGCCCGCGGCCGTGCCCTGCGAGAGCCACTTCACGCCGGTGATGGCCGTGTCGGTGCGGTAGGTCACCGAGCGGTTGACGCTGCGGCGCATGAGCATCAGGTCGCCGTTCTTGATGGAGAAGTAGTCGGTCTGCATCGTCTGCCCGCCCTGGCGGTACTCGACGGGGATGGTCTTCACGCCACCCTCGAGCTCGAACACCTCGCGCACCCAGACACCCAACGACGGCGTGGGCTGCTTGGTGCGGCGGTCGGCCGAGTACTCGAAGCAGCGGTTGACGATGAGGCCGTAGTTTTCCTGCGCGACGCAGTCGAGGCCGCACGTCGTGTCCGGGCCGGCATCGACCGTGGGCTTGGCGGGGCCACACCCGAGCAAGAGCAACCCGGCGACGAAGGACGAAACAGGGAGGAGGCGCATGCGGCGCATGTAGCAGAAAGCCGTACTCTTGCGACCCGTGAGTGGGGCAGAGTCGGCCCCGCCGTGGTGAAGAAACCCCGCCGTCGCCCAGACTTCACGCAAGCCGTGCGCGGCCTCATCGAGCACGTGGCCCGGGCCCACGCCGAGTACCGGCACCTCGAGGCCTCGCGCATCCTGGTGGTGGCCGGCGAAGCGCGGCGGGCCTCCCGGGGCACCGTCAAGCCGCTGACCTTCGCGGACAAGAAGCGCCTCGACTCCATGGGCCGCAAGAAGCCGCTGGTGAAGGTGCACGGCAAGCAGATGCTCTACGTCATCACCCTGCGCCCGCTCTTCTTCCGCCGCTCCACCCCCCGGCAGCGCGTGGGCACCGTGCTCCATGAGCTGTTCCACATCTCCAAGGCCTTCGACGGCACCCTCGATCACCTGCGGCGCCACGAGGAGGCCGGGGAGGGCTTCGAGGCCGAGTTCGCCCCCATCGAGCGCCGGTGCTGGAAGCGCCTCCCGCCCGAGCTCATTGCCCCCTTTGCCTACAACGGCGAGGTGCGCGTGTTGCAGTGGCTGGAGAAGCCCCAGAGCTGGCTGCCCGGAGAGCGGGCCTCGCACCGCGCGCTGTACACCGAGAAGCACCTCTTCGAAGGGGTGGTGCGGCTCAAGACCGACCCCTTGAAGACGGTTCATTGAAGGTCGCGGTGCTTGCTGTAAGAGAGACGCATGTCTTCCGACCTGCACCCGCTGGCCGAGCGGTACCTGGACGCGATTTACGAACTCCCCGATGACCTCCGCGCGCGCAAGGAGCTCGACGACGAGCTCGCCGCGCACATGACCGGTGGCCACCACATCTGCATCCGTGGCTTCTGGCGCATCGGCAAGACCACCATGATGAAGGGCATCCTCCAGCGCGCCTGCGAGCGTTCTGGTGGCGCGGCCTTCATGCTCGACATGCGCGATCCCGATCGCGAAGACGGGCTGCCGCAGACCGTCGACGCGGTCATGGCCCGCATCTCCGCCAAGGTGAACGAGTTCCTCGGCCGCGTGGGCGCCAAGGAGCTCAAGGCCGACCCCAAGAAGCCGCTCGAGGTGCTCGGCGAGCTGGCCGCGCCCATCTTCGTGGCCTTCGACGAGCTGATCGCCCTCTCCGCGCTCGGCCCCGAGGGCATGACCACGGTGATCGAGTCGATGCTCACCACGCCCAAGAACGTGAAGGTGGCCGTGGTGTGCCACCGGCACCGCGATCTCGACGCGCTCTTCGAGTCGGTCGTCGTCGCCCACGCCGGCGTGGCCACCGTGGTGGTGCCGCCCATCTCGGATGAAGAGCTCGTCACCCTGGTGCAGGACCCGGCCATGGCGCTGGGCGTGACCTTCGAGAACGAGGCCCTGGGCGCGCTGGCGGAGATCTCCGGCAACCGCCCGTGGGAGATCTTCTCGCTGTGCGCGGTGCTCACCTCGAAGTTGCCCAAGGACTTCAAGGGCACCATCACCGCCGCGCAGATCGACGAGCTGGTGAACCTCGACACGCTCGGCGAGAGCGACGAGGGCCGCGCGCTGCTCGACAACCACCTGCGCATCCTGGTCACCGCGATGTCGGCGGAAGAGCGCACGGTCATGGAGCTGCTCTCGGCCGGCAAGGACGGCGAGGCCACCGAAGACGCGCTCAACCGGCTGCAGGAAGCCGGCTTCGTGGTGCAGGGCGAAGAGGGCGAGGCCTTTGCCATCAACGGCGCGCTCATCGAGTTCGTCTCGCGGGCCATCGTCGAAGGCGTCATCCGCGTCTCGGTCGAGTGACCTGGAAGTCTGACGCGGTGCGGTGAACACATCGCGACGTGTACGGATGTTCGTACATCCAGCGGTTGCGGTGAGGGGCGACGCGGGTAGGGTTCGCGCGCCTTGAACCCCCGCTCATTTTTGTCGCTGACCCTCGCTGCCGCGCTCGTCGCTTGCAGCCCGTTGAACCGGCCGCCCACCCGTGAGCTCATCGAGCTGCGGGGCACTCCGTATGATCGCGGCCTGCAACACGGCACGCAGCTCAAGTCGAAGATCCGCAGCTTCTACACCACGCTGCTGACCAACTCGCTCTTCCCCTACCTCTCGCGCGAGCAGCCCGACATCGCGTCGTTCCTGCCGGAGTACGCGAACGAGAAGTACCAGAACGGGAACTTCGCCTACCAGTTGATGCTCGACTCGGCGAAGAACATCGAGCGCTCGCTGGGCCGCGCGACGCGTGAAGAGCTGCAGGGCATCGCCGACGGCAGCGGGCTCTCGTACGACCAGATCCTCGTGCTCAATACCTTCGTGGACACGGTGCTCGCCGTGCGCGGAGTGGCGCTGGCCATTCGCCTCGCCCGCGCGCCGCTCATCAAGAGCATCGAGTTCGTCGGCGCCGCCACCGACGGGGTGGACAACGACAGCGACGGGATGATCGACGAGGCCGGGGAAGGGCACTTCGAGCCCTACGTGCCCGAGGTCTTCGGCACCGCGGTGGAGCTCTCGCCGACGGCCGCCATCCGGATCGTGTTGACCGAGGTCGACGGCATCGAGCCCTCGACGGTGCGCCTGTTCCTCGACAACCAGCTCTACACCGCGGGCAGCCCGGGCCTGGAGCTGACCGAGCTCTCGCCCACCGACCTGCAGGTGACGTTGACGCCGCCGCAGCCGTTGGCGATGGGCATCACCACCACCCTGGTCATCGGGGCCGGCGACAAGAAGCTCGTCGAACTGCCCCCGCCCGCGCGCTTCAGCATCATGCGCGACGAGGAGATCGCCTTCACCACCCGCGGCGCCGGCGTGGCCCGCCGTGACCTGCGCCGCGTGGCGCTCACCGACGGCCGCACCCGCGCGCCCCCGGTGGCCATCGCCGTGCGCCGCGCGATGACCGCGGGAGGCTCGCCCTTCATCGCGCACCACTTCTCGCTGCTCGACGCGAACACCGCCTACAAGCACACCGTCGCCATCCGCCACGTGCCCGAGACCGGCCCGGCCTTCGTGACCATCGGCTGGGCGGGCATCGTGTACGGCTTCGCCGGCATGTCCGAGCGCGGCGTGGGCTACGCGTGCAACCCCAGCGACACCCTCGATAACTCCGTGGTCGGCTCGGTGCTCGACCAGGTCGCCGACATCAGCAAGGCCAAGCTCATCGGCAAGGGCATGCCCATCGGCTTCCTCGGGCGCCGCATGCTCGAGCAGGCCACCGACGCGGCGAGCGCGCGCGACGTCATCGCCGCCGCCGAACGGGTCTACGGGTGGACCTGCGTCACCGCCGACGCCACCGGGGGCATGGAGGCCATCGAGGTGGACTCCGACATCTTCAACGACGGCTCGAAGGGCAACTTCCCCATCGCCAGCACCGAGCTCGACCTGCTCGGGCGCCGCTACGCCAGCACCAGCGACGACGACTTCGTCCTGGGCTCGAACTTCGTGAAGAACGTGCCGGACATCGCCTCGCTCAACGTGGCCGGGCAGCGGATCATTCCGCAGCGCCAGTGGTCGGGCTTCTTCTACCGGAGCCGCCGCGCCGCCGACGGGGTGAAGAACCGCATCGAGGCCGCCAGGGGGACCATCGACGCGGAGTTCCTCCAGGCGTTGGTAGGCGACCCGCAGTTCGTCGACCAGTCCGACAGCATGAACGCCGTGGTGCTCGACTTCGCGAAGCTCGAGGTCCGCTCGGCGATGGGCGCGGTGCCTGCCACCAGTGTGCCCTTTGAAGTGACGGAGGTGCGGCCGTGAACCGCGCGCTCCTGGTGATGGTGCTGCTGGTGTCCACCGTGTCCTCCGCCATGGAGACGCAGGTGCTGCCGAAGAACACCTTCAGCTTCGACTTCAGCTACTGGCGCTCGAGCATCGACAAGCAGTGGAACGGCGATCGCAAGGCCATCTCCCTCATCGAAGACAACCGCCGCTACGAGCCCGGCGCCGGCCTCCAGGGCATCTTGCGCGCCCGCCCCAAGGCGGAGTTCGACTTCCTCTTCATCCAGGCGCTGTACGGCATCACCGACCGGCTCACCGCGGGCATCTACGTGCCCATCGTGTTGCGCTCGCAGGTGTCGACCAACCTCTCGTGGGAAGAGGGCGACTTCCAGTCGCAGCTCGGCCGCCGGTACTCGGAGGACGACTTCTGGGCCTGGGCCGGCTCGCTGGGCCAGCCGCGCGTGCCTTCGAAGTGGGAGGGCGGGGTGAAGCTCTCGGACATCGTGCTGGGCGTGCGCTACCTGCTGCCGGAGTTCGAGTGGATGACCACCCACCACTTCCGCTGGGCCACCACGCTGCAGGTCGCGTTGCCCACTGGCACCAACTTCGACCCCGAAGAAGCGGTCAGCGTGGGGACGAACCTGTGGGAGCTGCACGGCGCGGGCGACGTCGAGGCCCACGTGTCGGCCGACAAGGCCTTCTTCGTCGACGAGTTCGGCGTCAACCGCCTCAACATTGGTGCCGACGTCTTCTACGCGTTCTTCCGCCCCCGCCAGTACACCGCGGGCAAGGGCCTCAAGAACCCGCTGCTCAACAACATCGCGCCCTACGTGGGTGACACGTACACCGTCGACGGTGGCGACTGGATCGCTGGAACGCTGTCGGTGGACTTCGCGCCCTTCCTCGGGCCGACCCGCGCGTCGATCGTCTCGGGAGGCGACGAGAAGAAGGCCAACGCGCTGCCCCCCATGCTCACCCTGTCGCTGAGCTACACCCGCGTGCAGACCTTCCAGAGTGATTGGCAGAGCCAGTCGCCGCTGTGGGACTACGACCGCGAGAAGAACTGGCAGCCCGGTGAGAAGAACATCGTGCGCGCCACGGCCACGGTCTCGCTGTTGCGCGTCGGGTTGCCGCTGCAGGTCTACGCGCGCTACCAGTCGGGCGACCTCATCCCCGGGCGGTTCTCGCGTCCGGCCAACATCTTCTCGGCCGGCGTGCGCCTCATCGCGAAGTTCTGGTGACTGACATGAAGAAGCTCGTGCTGCTGGCGCTCGCGCTGCTCTTCCCGGGCTGCGCGGCGACGTCGTTGCTCGGCTACAAGCTCGCCCCCGACTTCCCCGACGACGGCGCGAAGGAGTCGCTGGCGCTCAACGGGTTGCAGGCGAAGGTGACGGTGCTCTTCGATGCCCAGGGCGTGCCCCACGTGGAGGCCCAGAACCTGCTCGATCTCGCGCGGGCCTCCGGCTTCGTGCAGGGCAGGGCGCGCTTCTTCCAGATGGACCTGATGCGGCGCCTGGCCCGGGGAAGGGTCTCGGAGATCGTCGGCGAGCAGCCCCTCGCCGCGGCCACCACCGTCGAATACGACAAGGCCATGCGGGGCTGGCGCATCGAGGCCCGCGCGACGAAGAGCTACCAGTTGCTCGACGCCGAACAGAAGGCGCTCGCCGTGGCGTTCTCCGAGGGCGTCAACGCCGCCGTCGCGAAGTGGAAGCCGCTCGAGTACCGGCTGGTGGGGATCGAGCCCGAGCCGTGGCGCCCCGAAGACTGTCTCGCGGTGGGCCTGCTCAACGTCTGGAGCATCACCCACAACTACCAGCAGGAGGCCACGCGGCTGATTCTCGCCATGTCGGTGGGCGTGGACCGGATGAACGCCATCTACCCGGCCGATCCGCTCGCGGGCGGCCGCACCGTGGCCACCACCGGGGCGCCGCTGCCGCTCCCGCCCAACGTGGTCAGTGAGCTCGACGGGCTCTTCCCCATGAAGCTGGCCTCGGTGGACCCTGCGCTCATCGGCCGCGCGACCATCGACGTGTTGCCGGTCGCCGGCGCCTCGAACTCCTGGGCGGTCAACGGCGAGCGCACCGTCAGCGGCAAGCCCATGGTGGCCAACGATCCGCACCTCTCGCACCTCGTGCCCGGCATCCTCGTGCAGTTGCACCTGAAGGCCCCGGGGCTCGACGTCATCGGCGTCACCGTGCCCGGGTTCCCCTGGGTGCTCGGCGGCCACAACGCGAACGTCGCCTGGGGCATGACCTCCACGATGACCGACGTGGTCGACCTGGTCATCGAGAAGGAGGACCCGGCGCGCCCCGGCTTCGTGCTCCACGAGGGCGGCGCGTGCGCGCTCACCACGCGCGAGGAGATCATCCGCGTGCGCGAGGGCTCCGAGTTCCTCGAGAAGAAGCTGCCCCTGCGCGAGACGTGCAACGGGCCGCTGTACAACGATCTCCACCCCGAGCTGTTCCCGCCCGGGTCGCCGCTGGTCGCCATCCGTTGGCGGGTCGACGGCGTCGAGCGCTCGTTCGCGGTGATCCTCGAGCTCGATCGCGCCACCTCGGTGGAAGACGTGGGCCGCATCGTCGCCAAGCTGCCTTCGACCTGGAACACGTGGACGGTCGGAGACGCCAGCGGGCACATCGCCTCGTTCCCCTCGGGCGACGTGCCGCTGCGCCCGAACCACCGCGGTACCTTCCCCGTGCCCGGCTGGGTCGGAAAGTACGAGTGGACCGACTTCGCCAGTGGCGAGCGCATGCCGCACGTCATCGACCCGGTGGACGGCGTGGTGGCCCACGCGAACAACCTGATGGCCGACCCGGCGAGCCCCGACTTCGTCCGCATCCAGGTCGACTCCGCGCCGCCGTTCCGCGTGGAGCGCATCGTCGCGCTCGCGAAGGCCACCCCGAAGCACGACCTCGCGAGCTTCAAGCGCATGCTCGTGGACACCTACTCGCTGCGCGCGAAGGCCGTGGTGCCGCGCATGCTCGAGTCGTTGGGGGACGGGGCCGGGTTCTCGAAGAACGAGCAGGCGGCCCTCGCGCTGCTGCGCGCCTGGGACTTCGACGCGAAGAGCGATCGCCCCGAGGCGGCGATCTTCTTCACCACCTACCAGCGCGCGGTGATCGCGGCGATCAGCGACGAGCTCCCCGCGCCCGCGGTGAAGTTCTTCCTGGGCCAGCGCTACTCCACCAACACCTCGGACCTGTGGTTCGAGCGCGACGATCATCCCGTGTGGGACGACCGGACGACGCCCGCGGTGGAGACCCGGCGTGACGTGGTGCGCGCCGCCTTCACCCAGGCCGTGGGCTCGCTGGGTGAAGACGTGGCGAGCTGGCGTTGGGGCACGCTCCACTGGCACCGCCCGATGCACGCCTTCGGGGCCCGCGGGGTGCTCGACAGCCTGGTGAACCTCCCGAAGATGGAGGCCGCCGGGGAGCTCGATTCGATCTGGAAGACCCACTTCGACTTCGGCAACGCCGCCGCGCCGTTCAAGGTCGTCGCCGGGCCGGTGCTGCGCTCGGTGGTGGACATGGCCGACCCGAAGCGCGCGTGGTGGGTGGTGGACACCGGCGCCAGCGGCTGGCCGGGCTCGCCGCACTACGGCGACCAGTACGAGGCCTGGCGCACCGGTGAACTGGTCCCGATGCTCATGGACTTCGAAGCCCTCCGTTCGGGCGTGCACGGTGCATTGACCCTCACGCCCTGAGGTCGCCGCCGGTATCTTCCCCGGCATGATTCCCCGCGTCGTCATCGTCGGAGGCGGCTTCGCCGGGCTCTATGCCGCCCGCCGCTTCGCCCAGAGCAACGTCAAGGTCACGCTGGTCGACCGTCAGAACCACCACCTTTTCCAGCCGCTGCTCTACCAGGTGGCCACGGCCGGCCTCTCGCCCGGGGACATCGCGACGCCCATTCGCGCGCTCGTCGCCGGGCAGTCGAACGTCGAGGTGCGCATGGGCGACGTCACCCGCATCGATCTCGCGAAGCGCCAGGTGCAGCTCGTCGAGGGCGTGCTCGACTACGACTTCCTCATCCTCGCGGCCGGCGTGCGTCACGGGTACTTCGGCCACGACGAGTGGGAACAATTCGCCCCGGGCCTCAAGACCCTCGAAGACGCGCTGGAGATCCGCCGCCGGGTGCTCACCGCCTTCGAAGACGCCGAGAAGGAGACCGACGAGCAGCGCCGCGAGGCCTGCCTCACCTTCGTCATCGTCGGCGGCGGGCCCACGGGCGTGGAGCTCGCCGGGGCCATCGCCGAGCTCGCGCGCTTCACCGTCGCTGGCGACTACCGCCGCTTCGACCCGCGCAAGTCGAAGATCATCCTCGTGGAGTCGGGCGATCGCGTGCTCTCGGCCTTCGAACAGCCGCTGCCCGAACATGCGCTGCAGTCGCTGCGCAAGCTGGGCGTCGACGTGCGCCTGATGACCCGCGTCACCCACGTGGATGCCACGGGCGTGAAGCTGGGCGATTTGCACGTCGCGGCGCGCACCGTGCTGTGGGCCGCCGGGGTGACCGCCTCGCCGCTCTCGAAGACCCTGGGCGTGGAGCTCGATCGCGCGGGGCGGGTGAAGGTCGCGGCCGATCTCTCGATCCCCGGCTTCTCCACGGCCTACGTGGTGGGCGATCTCGCGTGCGTCACCCAGGCCGACGGGACGACCGTGCCCGGCCTCGCGCCCGGCGCCATTCAGCAGGGGCACCACGCCGCTGACAACATCATGGCCGCCGCCCTGGGCAACCCCACCGAGCCGTTTCAGTACCGGGACAAGGGCATCATGGCCACGGTGGGCCGCGCCTCGGGCATCGCCCAGGCCGGGCGCCTCAAGCTCTGGGGCTTCCTCGGGTGGTGCGCGTGGCTCTTCATCCACATCCTGTACTTGATCGGCTTCCGCAACCGGCTGCTGGTGATGATCCAGTGGGCGTGGGCCTTCATCACCTTCAGCCGTGGAGCGCGGCTGATCACCGGCGCCCGCTCGCCCGAGGCGCAGCGCGTGCAACCCCTGCCCGAGGCCGTCAAGTCATGACCGCCTGTCCCTGCGGAGGACCGTCGTACGAGACCTGCTGCGGCCCCCGGCACGATCGCAGCCACCCCGCGGAGACCGCCGAGGCGCTCATGCGCAGCCGCTACACGGCGTTTACCCGGGGCGACGCGCTCTACCTGCGCGACACGCAGCTCGCCCCCACGCGCAACGAGAGCTGGGAAGAGACCGCGCGCTGGGCGAAGTCGGTCACGTGGCTCTCGCTCGAGCTCCACGACCGCGAGCGCGGCCTCCCGGGCGACGACGCTGGCGTGGTGGAGTTCACCGCCCGCTACCTCGAGGACGGCACCATCTTCGGGCTGCACGAGCGCAGCACCTTCACCCTCCGCGAGAGCCGGTGGATCTACGACGCGGGGAAACCCGACGTCACCAAGACGAAGGTCGAACGCAACGCCCCGTGCCCCTGCGGCAGCGGCAAGAAGTTCAAGGCGTGCCACGCCTGACTCACGCGGGGATCGCCACCACCACCGCCGTCGTGTTGTGCCAGCCGTCGAGCTTGCCGCGGAACCGGGCAATCTCCCCGTAGGTGAGGAAGCCCGCCACCGGCACGTCGGGGAACACGCGGCGCACGGCGTCGATCTCCCGCCCAAAGGCGTCCTGGAGGATCATGCCGCGGCAGATGCAGTCGAAGACCAGCACGCCCGCCGCCTTCGCCCCCTGCAGGTGGGCCAGCGCCTGCTCCGCCGCGCGCTGACAGGCCGCCACCATCGCGTCGGGCTCGCCGTCGAGAATGCACACCTGCGAGCCCTGGGTGATGTCTGCGACCAGCTTGAGCTCCCCTGAAGGCCCGACGCCCACCGGGGCGCGCGCGCGGGCCACCTCCTTGAGGAAGTAGACCCCCAGCTCGTTGCCGATGAGGAAGCGCAGCGTGTTCTCGGCCGTCAGCTCGACGCCCCGGGTGCGGGCGTAGGCCCGGTACACCTCGAGCGCCGGCTTCTGGTCGATCTCGTAGAGCACGTTGCCTTCGGCCCGGGTGACGGTCATGGGCGGGGTGCGCGCAGCGAGCCCGTGATCCACGCCCACGCCCCAGGCCTGCTGCCCGAAGACGTGCAGGGCCACCGCGCCGTCGGTGCCCGCGAACTGGTTGGTGCCGACCTCGGTGGCCGAGAACTTCCCGTCGTCGCCCGAGGCGCCGCCCACCACCTGCTGGTAGAGCCGCGTGTGGTTGAGCACCTCCTTCACCAGGCGTTCACCCGTGCCGGCCAGGCCATCCACGAGCAGCACCGTCGTCGAGAGCCCGGCCCCGAACTTCGCGGCCCGGGCCTTCAGCGCGGGGAAGGCGACGGTGAGCTTCTGCGCCACGCCCGCCGGGTCGCTGCGAACGCCGCTCGCGCCTGCGATCTCGAAGGAGCCCGGCGGAAGGGTGGTGAGCAGCACCGCCACGCCGCCGCTGGTCTGCCCCCGCTCCGTGAACTCGCCGGCGGTCTGGCAGGCGAGCCACTGGCACCCGGGCGCCTGCAGCATCGCCGCTTCGAGGGCCAGGCCCAGCTCGTGCCTGGCCGAGGTGAAGAGGAACCCCACGGTGGGGGCTGCCCCGAGTTGTCCTGCCGCGAAGCCGACCGCCTCCCGCACCGCCACCGCCGTATCAGCCTGACTCGATTGCGCGGACGCTGCGCGTGTGGCCATGAGACCTCTGCGCGCAGCCTACTTTCTGGCGAGTGTCTTGAGCACCGACGGAGCCTCAGAAGTCGGGCCCCACGACGCCTTTTTTCAGCGCCGGGAGCCCCGAATCTCGACCTGGGCGTATTTTTCCAGCCCGGCACCGCGGGCGGGCGTCGCGGCTACTTCCCGGCGAGCCGCTTGAGCGCTTCGCGGGCTTCGGGGTGATCGAGCGCCGCGGCGGCCTCGAAGGCCTTCTTCGCCTCGTCCTTCTTCCCGTCACCCTCGTACAGCTCCCCCAGCGAGAACTGCGCCGCGGCGAACTTCGGGTCGACGTTGAGCGCGGCCTTGAAGCTCTCTTCGGCGCGCGCCTTGTTGCCCTTCGCGTAGAGGCACACGCCCAGGTAGTGAAGGCTCAGCACGTGCCGCGGCTCGGAGGTGAGGATGTCGGTCATGGTGTTGATGCACCGGCCGCTGTTCGTCGGGTCTCCGCGGAACAACAGGAAGGCGTACTCGGCGCGCGCGTCGTAGAGCAGCGGGTTCTGCGTCGACACCTTCTCCAGCGGCTCGAGGGCCTCGTTGGGGCGGCCCATGCGCGACTTGAGGATGCCCAGGCGGGAGAGCGCCTGCAGGTCGTTGTCGTCGGCCTTGAGCGCGTCCTTGAGCATGGTCTCCGCGTCCGGGTAGCGGCCCATGGAGATGTAGAGATCGACCAGGCCCATCTTCGCGGTGCGGTTGTCGGGCTCGGCCTTGAGCACGTCGCGGTAGAGCGGCTCGGCCTGCTTGGCCACGCGCTTCTTGGCCCAGGCCCGCGCGAGGTCGAGGCGCGCGTCGGTGGTGGGCTCGAGCACGAGGCGCTCGGTCAGCTGCTCCACGGCCCCGTCGAAGTTGTTCTGGGCCATGTACGCCTCGCCCAGCGCCAGGCGGCTCGAGGCGTCCTTGGGCATCTTGTCGACGGCGCTCTTGAGCGTGTTGACCGCCTCGTCGACCTTGCCCATCGAGAGGTAGGTCAGCGCCAGCCCGCGGTAGGCGTCGGTGGTGCGGCGCACGTCGTTGAGCTTGCGCAGTTGGAGGAACCCGCCGGTCTTCTTCTCGTCTTCTTCCGAGGCCGCCAGGGCCTTCTTGAAGGCCTCCAGCGCGCGGTCCTTCTTGCCCTGCTTCAAGTACAGCCCGCCCAGCTGCACGTACGGCCCCGAGGAGCCCGGCTCGAGCTTGAGCGCCGCCTCGAAGGCCCGCGTGGCCTGCTGCTGCTGGTTCAACTTCATGAAGCTCATGCCCTGGTTGAAGAAGGGCTCGGCGAAGGTGGGGTCCGCGGTGGTGGCCTTCTTGAAGTACTCCAGGGCCTTCCTGGTGTCGGCCCGCGCGTCCCAGGCCACGCCGAGGTTGTTGAGCGCCTGCGCGTGCTTCGGGTTGATCGCCAGGGTGCGCTCGAACTCGGTCGTCGCCTGTCCGATGGCGCCTTCGCGCATGTAGATGACGCCCAGGTTGTAGTGGGCCTCGGCGTCGGTGAGCGTGTCCTTGTTGACCGACGCCAGCACGTCCTTCGCTTCGCCGAAGAGGCCCTTCTCGGCCAGCGCCTTGCCGAGGTTCACCTTGGCCTGGCTCAGGTCGCCCTTCATCGAGAGCGCCTTCTTGTAGGTGGCGATGGCCTCGTCGAGGTGGCGGCTGGCCTGCAGCGCCTCGCCCAGGTTGAAGACGAGGTCGGCGTCTTCCGGCGCGAGCTCCACGGCCTTGCGGTAGTGGCTCACCGCGCCCGAGAAGTCCTCGGTGCCGCGGGCCAGCTGGCCGCGCTCGGCGCGCAGGGACGAGTCCTCGGGGAGCTGGAGGATGGCCTGGTCGAGCAGCGCCCTGGCCTTCTCCACGTCGCCGGCGAAGCGGTAGGCGCGGGCCAGCAGCAACTTGCCGTCGACCGACTCGGGGTCGGTCTTCACCAGTTCCTCGAGCGGCTTGATGGCCTTCTTCGCTTCACCCAGCGAGAGGTGGGCGAGGCCGAGGCGGTAGAGCGCTTCGGTGTCGTCGGGGGCGCGTTCCACGGCCGCGGCTTCGACGGCCACGGTGCGGCGCAGCGCTTCGGCGTCGAGGGCGGGGGGCTGCTGGGCGAGCGTGAGGGCGAGGGCGATTGCGAGCGTCATCACTCACTCCACGAAGGGGCTGGCGCGGGCGTCGAAGGTCTTCTTGGCCAGGGCGGCGCGGGCCGTGTCCCAGTCCACGCGCATGGTCTCGGCCTCGGCGCTGGTCTCCTTCGTCTTTTCCTTGAGCGCCGCGTAGTCGGCCTCGCAGCCCTTGAGCTGCTCGTCGAACCTCGCGGGGTCGAGCGACTCGCTGCCCTCGAGCTTGGCCTTGCGGGCCGCGGCGAGCCGCGAGACCTCGTAGCGGGCCTGGGCGCAGGTGAAGTTCTGCGCGGCGAGCTCCTCTTCGCGCACGTTCACGCGCTGCTTGGCGCGCAGGTACTCGACGCGCTTGTCGGCCTCGGTGACGGCGAGCTCGGCGACCTCGCGGCTGGTCTGGTCGGCGGCGGCGCCTACCTCGTCCTTCGCGGCCGAGAGGCGGTCCTTGCCGCGGCGAATCAGGTCGCGGGCGCGGGTGACCTCGTTGCGCGCCTCGTCGAGGCGATCCACGGCCAGGGCGAGGTCGTTCTCCGCCTCGAGCAGCTCGATCTTCGCCTCGTAGGGGAGCTTCTCGAGCACGTCGAGCGGCACGCGCTTGATGCCGCACGCGCTGCCGAACATGGCGAGCGCACTCAGGATCAGCAGACGCTTCATGGTTGCACCCTGGCTGAGTAGGTCGAGAAGACCGTGCGACCGCTGGCCGCCTCGATGCCGTTCTCGAAGGTCACGTGAAAGTCGCCCGTCACCGTGGTGTCCGGATCGAGCGGGCGGTTGAAGGAGATGGTGCCGCGCACGATGGGCGGCAAGCTGTTGCGCGGGTCGTCGGCGACGTTGCGCGAGAAGACCCCGCGCTGCTTGCCGTTGGCGTCGAGGGCCGCGAGGTCCACCCGGCCGCCCGAGGGCAGGCCGTCTTCGAGCAGGCGGTAGGCCAGCTTGAAGGGGTAGTCCTCGCTGGTGCCGGCCACGGGCTCGGTGCTGGAGGTGCCCGCGTCGTCGGTGGGCGCCGAGACCAGCGGCCGAATGCGCACGAAGACCAGGGAGACGTCTTCGGGGGCGATGAGAATGCGGGCCTCGTCGTAGCCGAGGTCCATCACCTGGGTGAGGCTGCCCTCGAGCCTGAACTTCGCGGGCGCCTTCTTGGGGTCGACGCCGCACGCACTGAAGCCCAGCGCCAGCGAGGCGAGGGTGAGCGCGCGTACGGTTCGGCCCCGGGTGATCACTTGCACGACCTCCACTCGGGGTCGACGTCCACGCCGCTGGCCGCCGCCGCGTCCTTGACCACCGCGCTCTCGCGCCGCGCGCCCTCGACGTCGAGGTAGCGGCACTTGAGGCCCGCGAGGTTCGCGCGCGCCTTGTCGAAGGTGGGGTCGGCCTCGAGCGCGCGGCCGTACTCGCCCCGCGCCGCCGCGGCGTCACCGTTGAGCAGGAACGCGTAGCCCAGGGCGGAGTGCGCCGAGGCGCGGGCCTCGTCGAGCTCGATGGCCCGGTTCAGGTTGAGCACCGCGTTGTTCACCTGCCCGGCGCCCAGGTAGGCGAGGCCCAGGGCCTCGAAGTCGGCCGCGGCCTGGGTGGTCTCGGCCTTCTTCTGCAGCTCCTCGACGTTGACCGCGCGCTCGGCCGGCGGCCCCTTGAGCGGCGAGCTCGCCTCGTCGACTCGCTTGCGGCAGCCGATGGCGGCAGCCGTGAAGACCTCGAGGGACTCTGCGCGGCTGATGCAGGTCTCGAAGGCGCTCTCGGCGTTGGCCTTGAGCGGGTCGACCTGGCCCTTGACCGCGGCGCGGAACTGCTCGAGCTCGGCCGGCTTGAGGCCCGCGGGCGCCGGCGTGGCGTCCACCGCGTCGGCGATGTTCTGCAGCCCGTTGCCGATGCGCCACAGCGACGCCACGGCCCACTCGCTGCTGCCCATGGACGCGGCCTGCTGGAAGACGCCCTGCATCTGCTGCAGCGCGGCCACCTTCTCTTCGATCTTGTCGCCGGGGATGGTCTTGAACTGCCGGTAGAGGATGTCGCCGATGAACCACAGGCCGCGGGCCGCGTCGTCGCCCACGCCGTTCTGCGAGTTGGTGACCGCGGTCATCATGGCCACCAGCGGCTCCATCTTCTCGGGGGGGCCCGAGGCCGCGACCTCGGCCACGATGGCGGCCGCGGCGGCGTTGGTCTTGTCGAGCTTGAGCGCCTGCTCGGCCGTCGAGCGGCCCTTGGCCGGCGACTTCATCTTCATGTACGTCTGGGCCAGCAGCACCAGCACCTCGGCCTTGCGGGCGCCGGCCTGGTCGACGGTGGCCTCGAGCACCTTCACCGCGCCTGGGAAGTCACCCATGGCCGTGCGCAGGCGCGCCGAGGCGATCATCGAGTCGAGGCCCGTGGAGTCGCCCGCGAACTGGCGCCCCATCTGCTCGAAGTAGGCCGCCGCGTCCTGGAAGCGACCGGCTTCGGCCGCGTGGCGCCCCAGGGTGAGCATCACGTCGGAGATGTACTGCGACTTGACGTACTCCTTGACGAAGCGATCGCCGATCTCCCGTTCCTTGCGCAGGTCGCGCTTCTCGCGCGCCGCCGCGAAGGCCCCGTAGAGCGCCTTCTCGCCGATCTCCTGGCCCTTGTTCTCTTCGGCCACCTTGAGCAGGCCGGTGACCACGTCGCCGGTCTCTTCCGACGACTTGAGGGCCAGCTCGCCCAGCGCCTCGCTCTTGCTCTGGGTGAGGATCTTCTGCACGTCGGCCTTGAACGCCGCGGGCAGGTTCGCCGCGAGGAACGCCTTGCCGAACTCGTCGATGGCCTTGAAGTCGTTGAGCTGGCGCAGCGAGTCGAAGGCGAGGTTGCCGGCGACCGGCGCGTCCTTGTGATCGCTGTGGTTGAGGGCGAACTCCTTGAAGAGCTCCGCCGACTTCTTGTAGTCGCCGTCCTCGTAGTAGGCGCGGGCGATGTTGAACTTCACCTCGAGCGCGTGCTCGCTCTTGGGGTAGCGGCCGAGGTACTGCGCGCCGAGCAGCTTGAGCGCCTGGCGGGCGTCGGACACCTCGAAGGCGTTGAGCCGCTCGACCTCGCCGGGCTTGAGCGACGAGTAGTGCGAGAGCAGGGCGCCGTAGAGCGCCTCGTCGTGCGACTTCATCTCCCCGCCGATGGTCTTGCTGCCCGCGACGCTGGTGAGGCTGGCCACCGCGGCGGCCTTGGCGTCCTTCGGGGCATCCTTCGCCTTCGGGTCCTTCGCGGGGGCGGCGGCGACGGGCTCCTTGCTCACGTCGAGCTTGTCGCCGTCGGCCCTGGTGGTGACCTTCTTGGAGTCGAGGTACCGGGCGAGCTCCTCGAACTGCCGCGCGGCCTCGGGGTAGCGCTTGGCGGCGAACAGCGCGTCGGCGCGGTTCTGCATCATGGTGGTGGCGAACTGGCGCGGGCGGAAGAGAGAGAGGTACTGCTCGTAGGCCGCGGCGGCCTCCAGGTAGAGCGCCTTGTCTTCCTTCTTCTGCGCCTGCACGTGGATGGTGGTCGACAGGTCGCGGGCCATCTCCTCGAGTTCGACCAGCACCTTCTTGCGGGCCACCTCGTCACGCGCCGGGTCGGTCTTGATCTGCACCGCTGCGCGCGTCAGGTACATCACGTCTTCGGCCTTGGGCTGCACCTTGCCCTTGCCCGCCTTGAGCGAGTCGTAGAGCTTCTCCACGCGCTCCACCTCGAGCTCCGGGTCGGGCTGGATCTCCAGCAGCTTGCGCAGCGCGGGGATGGCGTACTCGTACTGCTGCTTGATGAAGTAGCGGTTGCCGAGCTTGTCGAGCGCCAGCGAGAACGTGGCCCGCGAGTCGGACAGCTTCTCGAAGTACTGGATCGCGCCCTTCGCGGGGCGGGCCTCGGTGTACGAGTAGACGAGATCGAGCAGCGCCTCGCGCTTGACCGACAGGGCCTTGGCCACGTCGACGCCGGGCAGGGGGGCGCTCGCGGCGGCGGCCTCGAAGAAGGTCACGGCCTCCGCGTGGTTCTGCTGGTTGATGCGGATCCACCCCATCTTGTAGCGGGCGAGGTCGTGCACCGGCGACGGCGGCGCGTCGAGAATGGCCCGGTAGTGATCTTCGGCCTGCTTCAGGTCTGCCTTGTCGAACCAGTAGTCGCCGAGGATCTGCTCGGCGTCGAGGCGCAGGGGGGAGCTGGGGTACTTCTTGATGAGGTCGCCCTGGGCCCGGAGCATGGCGTCGAACTCGCCGAGCTCGCGCTGCTCGTGCGCCAGGTAGAAGGTCACCTTGTCGGCGTCCTTGAAGTCGGGGAACTCGCGCAGGATGCGCGTGTAGATCTGGATCGCCTTCTGCTTGAGCAGCTTGGTCTCGGGCGACACCATGGCGCCCTTCTGCCCCTCGGGCCGGGTCTCGGCCTGGAGGTAGTACACGTAGCGGCTCTTCTCGACGTAGAGCTCCGCGAGGCGGAACTGGAGATCGGGGAGGTAGGGCGCGTTGCGGCTGCGGGCGATGAGCTTGTCGGTCTCGCCGACGCTGCGGTCGACCTTGAAGATGTCGCGGCGCAGCTTCTCGATGAGCTCGGTCTTCTCGCGCTGCTTGGTGACCAGGGGATTTTCGAGCGAGGAGTTGGGGGCCTGGGAGAGCGCCAGCAACGCCAGACAGAGCGCCATCATCGGGCCGTCTCCTCGATGCAACGTGACTTGAGTGAGAAGCGGTAGTCGCGCAGCTCGTCGTTCCAGTACTCATCGACGAACTTGAAGGCGACCTGGTCGGGCTTGACCGGTTCTTCTTCGAGCAGCGGCACCAGCTTCGAGCCGCGCTTCACGCGCTCGTACAGCTTGAGCCCCACTTCGTATTCCATGAGGCGCACCTGCTCGGCGGCCCGCAGGAGCTTGTCGGCCTCGACGCGCACCGAGGCGTTGAGCCGCTCGGCGTAGACGCGCTGACCCTCGGCCCGGGCGAGATCGTAGAGCCGGGTCATGTAGCCGAACATGCGATCGCCGAAGGTGCCGGCGTAGCGCCCGAGCTGTTCGCCCTCGAGCTCGAGGGACTCGAGGAACTTGCGGGCGCGCTTGGTGGTGCCCCGGGCGGAGGCCGCGCGGAGCAGCCGGTTGTCGGTGGTGAGGTCTTCACGCTCGCGCACCGCCTCGAGCGACTCGGCGTACTTGCGGGTCAGCTCCTTGGCCGAGCGCTTGGCCGGCAGGTAGTGGCACAGGTCGCGGTAGATGAGCGCCTTGAGCAGGTACTTGTCGGGGAGGAACTCCTCGCGGAACGAGGGGGCGTCGAGGGTGGTGAGCAGGCCCATGGCCGCGTGCACCTGGCCCAGCTGGTACCGCGTCCACGCCTCTTCCAGGTACAGCGTGGCGCGGCCCGTATCGAGCTCGGCCAGCTTCACCAGCCCGTAGGCCTCGAGGGCGCCCTTGAAGTCCTGCTGCTCGTAGCGCAGGCGCGCCACGGCGAGCACCGCGTCGTTGCGCGCTTCCTGGGTCAGCTTCTCGTCCTTCGCCAGCTCGAAGAACTGGTCGACCATTTCCTTGGGCAGGTCGCGCTTGGCGCTGCGCAGGCGGGTCACGAGCATCGCGTACTTCGCGCGGCTCGCTTCGGCCGAGCCCTCGGTGAGCTTCGAGAAGTGCGTGGTGGCCCAGCGCTCGTTGCCCACGCGCAGGTCGACGAGGCCCTGCTGGTAGTGCGCGTAGCCGGCGACCTCCTCGGGGAGAAAACCCAGGTCGAGGGCGCCGAAGACCTGCTCGTCGATCATCACCTCGTCGTGGGGCAGGTCGGTGAGCTTCTGCAGTTCCTCGAGAGCCTTGGGGAGCACCGCGGGGTTGCTGCGCTCGCGGGCAATGCGCGCCAGGTACACCGCGCCGGCGTGGCGCAGGTTGAGCTCGATGAGCGACTTGGCGAGGAAGAACTGCGCCCAGGCGTAGTTCTCGTCGGTCGAGGGCAGGTTCTCCGTGTAGTCGAAGAGCTTGGGCGCGGCGTCCTTGGGGTGGCCGGTGAAGTAGTCGTTGAGCGCCGAATCGAAGATCCGTGGGTCGATCTTGCGGGGCTGGGCCGCCGCGGGCGTGGCCGGAGGCGCTGCACCGGTGGGCGCGGAGCCCGCCGCGGCGACGGCTGCTGCGTCACCGACGCCCGCATCGGCCAGCGCGGCGGCCGCGCCCTGCGCGAAGGACATGGACGAACCCAGGACGAAGAAGGCGACGAGTCGGCTCTTCAGCGCGCTCATTCGGTGGCACCGAGGTTCAGGGCGAGCGAGAGCGTCAGCTCCATCACGTTGCCCAGGTTGGGGGCGCTGGCCCCGACGGGAATGACGACGTTGTCGGCGAGGTCGAACCGCAGGCTCAGCGCGCGCGAGAGGAACACGCGACCGCCCAGGCCCAGGTTGACGCCGGGCCGGAAGACCCGGGTGTAACTGAAGAGCGTGGCGCCGGCGGTGAGGAACACCTCTCCGTGCACATCCCAGCGATCGGCGACGGACAGCTTCCCGTAGATCGGCGTCCACACCACGTTGGTGCCCACGAAGAACTGGATCTCGTCGAAGGCGGTGGGAAGGAAGCCGAAGTCGCGCTCGATCTGCGAGCGCAGCGACGTCTTCGCCGTGTAGTTGTACGCTCCGCGCGCCACCTGCCACGCGAAGGTGTCGCTGAAGTGCGCGGTGTACGCGAACTGCGCGTAGATGCCCTTGCTGTACGGGTCGAGCGGCAGCACGCCGACGCCCAGCGAGAGCTCGTGCTGCATGCGGTACGTGCGCTCCTGCACGGCGTTCATCACCGTGGGCTCTTCGACCTGGGCCCAGGCCTGCGCCGAGCCCAGCACGCTCACGGCCACGAGCACTCTCAGCATGGCTGTCTCGTCATCACGATGGTGCACTCCATGGAGGCCCTCACTCGGCGGCGCCGAAGTTGATGGCCAGCGACAGCGTGGTCGCCATCACGTTCATGACCGGGGCCGCGGTGCTGCTGGCCTGGATGACGACGTTGTCGGTGACGTCGAGCCGGAAGCCGACGTTCGGCGTCAACACCACGCGCGCCCCGAGGCCGACGTTGACCGCGGGGCGGAACGAGTTGGTGAACTTGAACACCGTCGCGCCGGTGATGAGGAAGACCTCCCCGTGCAGCACCCAGCGGTTGAGCACCGCGAACTTGAGGTGCAGCGGCGTCCAGATGAGGTCGGACCCCAGGAAGAACTGCACCTCGTCCTGCGCCGTGGGGATCACGCCGTAGCGCGTCTCGAGCTCTTTGCGCAGGCCGGTCTGCGCCGCGTAGTTGTAGGCCGCGCGCCCGATCTGCCAGGCCACCGTGTCCGAGAAGTGGGCCGTGTAGCCGACCTGGCCGTAGAGGCCGACGTAGAACGCGTCGATGGGGAGCACGCCGAACGACAGGTCGAGCTCGTGCTTCATGCGGAACGGGCGCTCTTGAATCGCGCTCACCGAGCCGGGGTTCTCCAGGTCTGCGACCTGCGCCTGTGAGATGGCCGCAACCGAGACCCACAGCACCAACAGTGCTCTTTGCACGTCTACCCCTCCCACGCGCTACGCGACCAATCCATGGCGATGCCCGCGCGAAATGAAGTCGCTGGGCACCGTAAACTCAAGGTGAATGTCGAGCTTCGGACGCCGCGTCGTCAGTACCCGACGCTGTTGAACATGAACGGATACGTGATCACCACGCCCGCGCCCTTGGCCGGCGGGAAGCGCCACGTCTTCAGCGTCGAAATGATGCAGCTCTCGACCGCCGCGCTCTGCATCGACGACGACTTGGTCTTCGCGTAGCCGACGCCGCCCGCGGTGGTGATCTGCCACTCGAGGACGATCTTGCCCGCGAGGCCCGGCGTCTTGAGCAGCGCGCGCTCGTAGCAGCTCGACACCTCGTGGAGGTGCGAGTTGATCACCTTGGCCACGGCTTCCTTGTCGATGGAGCCCTGGGTGCCGATGTTGCGGCTGACCGCGTGGGTGACGGTGCCGGCGACCGAGCCCTTGCCGATGGTGCCCGCGCCCAGCGCGCCGATGCCGCCGCCGCCCTTGCCGCGCAGGAGCTCCGCGCCCTTGATGCCCATGCCGCCCGCGCCCCCGCCGCCCAGGCCGAAGGTGCCGATGCCCGCGTTGGCGATGGGCGCCTTGCCGATGAGGCCCGAGAGCTTGAAGTCGTTCTTGGCGTTCTTCGCGCCGGGGCCCGAGCCCAGCTTGTCGACGGCGGCCAGGAGGTCCTTCATGGCCGGCCCGGCGGCCGCGAGCTTCTCGATGCTCTTGAGCGCCTTGCGCGTCTCCGGGGCGACCTGCTTGGGCAGCTGCTTTTCGACCTTGGCGATCGGCTCGGCCTTCTCCACCTTCCTGGTCAGCTTCTGCACCTTCTCTTCCAGCTTCTTCTTCTCCTCAGGCTTGGGCGGCGCGATCAGCTTGACCGCCACCGGGCTGAGCGTCTTGCCGGTGAAGTCGGCCTCCTGCGGCATCTCGGCGAAGTAGAAGACGAAGGCGCCGAAGGCGGTGGTGAGCAGCGCGAGCACCGCCAGCACCAGCCACGGCATGCCCTTGAAGGGGTTGACGAAGGGGCGGGGAATGGCCGGCTGCACGTAGGCCATGAGCAGCACGTCGCGGCCGGCGGTGAAGCGCACCGCGTGGCCCGTTCCCAGGGTGATGCAGCGCCGCTGGTCGGGCGACTGCTCGAGGGTCTCGACCTGCACCGGGTAGAACTTGCCGTCCTGTGCGCGGCGTTCGACGGCGGCGCCGGGGGGCACGAAGACGCGGTACAGGTCGCCCTTCTGCTCGGCGAACACGAAGTCCTTGCCCTCGAGGGGGAAGCCGAAGAGCGGCAACGGCGCGGTGTCGTCTTCGCGCGCCACCAGCTTCTTCTTCGAGTCGATCGACCGGTACGAGTTGGCGTACTTGCGCGTGTCGCCCCAGTAGAGCTCGACGAAGAGGTTCGGCTTGCCCTTGCCGTCGGAGGCCGAGGGCACCTCGGGCGAGTGGCGGCCCTGGGGCGCGGCGCGGGCCGGCGTGTGGGCGGGGCGCGCGGCCTGCTTCGGCGCCTGCGCGGTGGCCTTGCCGTGGGCCGCCGGCGCGGGGACGGGCGCGTGGGGCCGCTGCTGCACGGTGGCGGCGCTCGAGGGCGGCGCGGCGGGCATGGGCAGCGGCATGGTCAGCATCTCTTCGTCGACGGTGACGCTGCGCTGCGCGGTCGGTGCGTCGTTCAGCTCGGCGCCCAGCGAGACGCTCTCGGTGCGTGACTCGTAGTCTTCCAGCGGCACGGGGCGCAGGTGGGAGGCGCGCGCGGCCACGGGCTCGGACGGCTGCGGCGCGGTGCTCAGGCGCCGGTTGCTGACCACGGTCGCCGGGGGCTGTGGCTTGGCAGGCGCGGGGGCGACGGCCACCGGGGCGCTGCGGTGCGGAGCGGCGGCGGGGCGCTGCGCGACCGGCGGGCCTCCGAGGAGCGCGGTCATCTCGGCCGAGGGCGCGGGCTTGACCGCGGGCTTCTGGCTCATCACGCGGATCTTGAGCGTGAACGGGCCGCAGGCGATCTCGTCCACCGGGCGCACCTCGCACGCGGTGACCTTGTGGCCATTGACGAAGGTGAGGCCGTTGCCGCCGTCTTGAATGGCGGCGCGCCCGTTCTGGAAGAAGAGGTGGGCGTGGTTCGCCCCGACGCTCGGGTCATCGAGCTTCAGATCGACGCCCTCGCCCGAGCCCAGGGTGTACTGCCCGGGCACGAACACCTCTGTTCCGACGAGGAGGCCGTCACGCATGATGACGACCTGGAGCACGGTCGGTTGTGCGCTCAAGAAAACTCCTTCGTGAAGCGTGCGCTACCGCGCGTCAGGTGTCGTACAGCGAGCCGACGATCTCTTCGCGGAAGTTCTCGCGCTTCTTGATCATCGACCGGATCTTCAACTCTTTGCGATCGTAGAGGTACACCGCGCCCGACTTGTTCGACTGCCCCTGGATGAGCCGGTCGTCGAAGTCGATGCGCGTGGGGCCTCGCACCGCGGGCGCTCCCCCAGCGTCGGCCGAGGCCGTGGCGGGAGCGTCCATCGAGGGTGAGGTGGTGTTGACCGGGGTCGCCGCCTTCTTCGCCGCCGCCGGGGCCGGCTTCTTCTTGGGGGCCGCGAGCGCGGAGCTCGCGGTCAGGGTCACGAGCAGGGAAAGCGCGAAGAGAATCGGCCGCATGGGATTATTCCGATGAAAGCGAAGGCTGTGCCACAGCGTCAAGCATTACACGCGCCGGCTGTGCGGGGAGGAACGAGGGGTGGACCCCACGTTCTGGGGAGGACTCTCGACCCCTGTGCTACTCGGCCCCACGTGCGGGCACATCATTTCTTTCTGCTGTTGGTGTGGGTGGTGGCGGGTTGCCGCAAGCCTGACACGGCCTCGGGGCCGACGGTTCCTGATGCGGGCGTCGCGGGCCGGCTGATCAGCGTCGGGCCCCGGTTGCTCTCGAACCAGACCAGCCAGCCGCTGAGCGTGGTGGGCGAGGGCCTGCACGACGGGCTGCTGCTGCAACTGGGCGCGCCCCTCGCGCGCAGCCTCCCGCTGACCGTGCTCGACGGGCGCCACGCCTTCGCGCGGCTCCCCGGGGGCCTTTCCCTGGGCGGCCTGGCCGAGGTCGTCGTGGAGGCCACCATTCCCGGCCTCGCGGGGCAGGCGCCGCTGCGGTTGATCGAGGACACCTCCTTCCCCGACCTGGTCGCGCTGGCGCTCTCGGGCGACGGCCGGTTCGCCTTCGCGTTGAGCCAGACCACGGACACCGTGTTCCGCGTCGAGCTGGGCACTGGCGTGGTGACGCCGATCACCACCGACGACGGGCCCAGCGCCCTGGCCACGTGGACCGACGCGCAGCACCGCGAGTGGCTGGTGGTCAGCCATCTCTACTCGCCGACGCTGTTGCTGGTGGGCACTCTCGACGTCAGCGCGCGGCGCACGCTGCCTTCGCCGGCGATGGCGGCCGGGGTGGTGGTGGAAGGTGACGTGGCCTTCGTCGCCGAGCAGGCCCGGGACAGCGTGGCGGCCGTCGATCTCGTCGCCGGCGTCGAGCGGTGGCGCACGCCCGTCGCGCCCAACCCGCGCGCCATGGTGCCCGCCCCGTCGACCGCGGGGCTGATCGTCGGCTCGCTGGCCACCGGTGCGTTGGAGCTGCTCGAGGCCCGGACCGGCGCGGTGCTGGCCTCGGTGGAGCCCGGCCCCGGCACGTCGATCGTCGGCGGGGGCACCGCGAAGTACGCGGCCCAGGTGATGAACGGCAAGGCGCCCCGCGCCCTGGCGTGGTCGAAGAAGCTCGCGGTGGCCTTCGTGACGTCCATCGGCCCGAACATCGGCCCCAACGGCGACCAGATGGAGGTCTCGATGAACGGCGGCGTCGGGGTGGTCGACCCGCGCAAGGGCTGGCTGCGGCACCTCGGCTTCGGGGCCGGCGTGACCGAGGCGCTCGCGCTCGATGACGCGCGCGGCCTGCTCTACGCCAGCGACGTGGGCCTGGGCCTGGTGCGGGTGCTCGACGCCAAGAAGCTGGCCGGCAGCGACGCGACCGCGCGCCAGGCGTTGCTCCAGGAGCTCGCCCTGCGCCCGCCGCCGGGGTTCCCGTCGATTCGCCCGGCCTCCGACTTCAACGTGCAGGGCAGGGCGGGGCCGTCGCTGCACGCGGGTCCGCGCGCGCTCGCGCTCTCTGCCGACGGCAAGACCCTCTACGTGCTCGAGCGCTTCACCGGCACCCTCGCCGTGCTCGACGTGAGCCGCGCGGGGAAAGCGGAGTGGAAGGCGCAGCTCCCGGTCACCAACGTGCTGGCGCAGCGGGGGCGGCGGCTGGGCCAGGTGCTGTACCACGCTGATCTCGGCCGCACGGCGATGACCTGCGACGCATGCCACGTCGACGGCCACGGCGAGGGCGTGCTCTTCGAGAAGACGATGCCGCTGCGCATCTACCGCAGCACCACCGTGCGCGGCAGCCGCGAGACGCCGCCGTACTTCACGCCCGCCTCGACGCACTCCATGGGCGAGACCTCGAAGATCGTCGGAGGCCGCAACCGCTTTCACAACCCCGATCCCACGCCCGAGGAGATCGACGCGCTGACGCTGTACGTCTCGCTGCTGCCCACGCTGCCCAACCCCTTCGTCGGCGCCGATGGCGCGCCGCTCGAGGCGCTCACCTTGCCCGACGGCCGCGTGGGCCATCCCCGCGCCGGCCTCGCGCTCTTCGAGGGGAAGGCGGGTTGCGCCGCGTGTCACCCCGCGCCCCAGTTCACCCTCGACCAGGACCCCCAGACGCGCGCGCGCTACCTCGACGTGGGCACGCCCCAGGTCATGCCGCTGCGCCAGGCCTGGCAGAACACCCGCTTCGAGGGCTTCGCCACGCCCTCGCTCGTCGGGAGTTGGGACGTCTTTCCCATGCTCACCACCGGGCTCGCCGGGCTCGAGGTGCGCGCCGACGGGGCGGTGCGGGTCAACTCGCGCTTTCCGTTGCGAGCGGCCGTGGAGCAGTGGGCGCCGAAGCACGGGCGCGCCGATCTGCTGAGCGTGGAAGAGCGCGACGACCTGCTGGCCTACGTGATGTCGTTGTAGGTGAGCGCTTCCCGCTCGCGGGCTTGAGGCTACAGTGCGCGCCCATGCGCCGACTCACGCTGCTCACGGCAGCCCTCTTCACCGTGTCGTGCACCGACTCCGGGCTCTACGCCGCGGGGGCCGGTGGGCCCAGCGGGCCTGATCGCGCGGAGCTCAAGGGCACCGCGTGCGTGCCGCTGGCCGCCGGTGAGGCGTTCCCGGTGAAGGTGGTGTTCGCGGTGGAGGGCGGCGCGGGCGTCGATCGCCAGGTCGTCGGCTCGGTCGTCGATTCGCTCAGCGAGGTCACCGCGCAGTTCTCGACGCCGTACATCTCGTTCGCCGTCGTCGGCTACCACGCCATCGCCACGGGCTTTCAGGGCAGCTTCGTGCGCGACGAGCGCATCGCCCAGGCGCTCGCGCGCTACGGCGCCTTCCAGGAGGCCGGGCCGGTCTCGCACCGCGCGCCGCTCAAGCTCGCCCACAGCATCATCAGCGGCGACATGCAGACCTCCTGTCGCGGCCTCGTCGCCCGCACCCGCTACTACGTGGTGCAGGTGATCCTCACCGCCGACACCAGCTGCGCCAACCCGGTGTTCAACGCGGGCATCGACCCCAGGTGCAACGCCTTCCTCCCCAACGACTCGGAGTGCAGCGCGTGCGAGCTGTCGCGCGTGACCGAAGACCTGAAGGATCTCGCGCGCCGCTACAACGCCGGCGAAGTCACCGTGCAGCCGGTCTACGTGCGCACCGTGGCCGACGTCGCCACGCGCTACGAGGCCGCGGCCATCGCGCGCGCCGGGGGCACCGAGCTCATCGAGACCACGCCCGACGCGGTGGGCCGCACCCTGGCGTCGCTCAACTACGCCTCGCTGCAGCGCTCGCTCATCTTGAAGCGGCTGGTGGTGATGAACCGCAACACGCTCTCGCGCAACGGCGAGGTGCTCGTGGACTCGGACGGGGACGGCGTGTCCGACGAAGACGAGGCCTTGCTGGGCACCGACCCCACGCTGGTCGACTCCGACGGAGATCGCATCGGCGACGGCGTGGAGCAGCGCATGGGCCTGCGCCCCCAGTTCGACACGGCCGGGGCGAACCTCGACGTGATCAAGGGGTGCAACTCGGAGAACGACACCGACGGCGACCGGCTCAACGACTGCGAAGAGCGGGTGCTGGGCACCGACTCCTGCATCGCCGACACCGACGGTGACGGGCTGCCCGACCTGGCCGAGTTCCTCGGGGGCACCAACCCGCTGATCGCCGAAGACCTGCAGGACGACGATCGCGACGGCCTGTCGAACGTGGGCGAGATCGAGAAGCATACCGACCCCATCTCGGCCGACATCGAGTTCCAGAAGGAGCGCGGCTACGGGTACTCGATCCTCCCCGGCACGCCGACGCCGGATGGCCGCGCCTGCTACGACATCGACCTCTACAACGTGACGGTGGTGGGCACGAAGTCGCGGCCCTCGCCCGACGGCTCGGGGCTCACCATCCCCAAGGGCACCAACGACGTGTACGTCTACCTCCAGGTCGGCCGCGAGAACGATCCCCGGGGCACCGGCATCGGCGCCCTCTTCGTGCCGCAGGTGACCTTCACCCCGCCGGCCACGCGCAAGCCACGGGGCATCGTGGCCTTCACGCCGGACGACTTCGTCAACGGCTACTGATCCGCGTGGGGAGTGGGCTCCTCACTCAACCTGGGGAGCTGGCCCCCCACTTTGCCCCGACTCAAACGCCAAGCCGCTGATCCCCTTGAGGCTGACGAGGTGGATCGGAGATTGCTCAGCAGCCTGTCAGTTCTCGCTATCTGATCGAAAAGGAGCCGTCCGATGAATCGTCGCTCACTCTGGCTTGCCGTCTCGTGTCTCACCCTGATGGCCGCCCCGGCGTTCGCGCAGAGCAACGACAACCCGGAGTGCCTGGGCTCGTCGTGCGGCAAGCCGAAGGAAGAGGGCGGCGGCTGCGGGTGCGGCTGTGGCTGCTCGGTGTGGGTGGCGTACACGGACGACGGCAAGACGCTGGCG
>CAIVGN010000164.1 GCA_903905455.1 uncultured Archangium sp. | reverse complement strand
GACCTGGAACAACGAGCCGTCCTCCGCGAAGCCCTGCAGCGTGCCGATGTCGCTGAGCGGCGACGCACCACTCATCACCGAGAACGTCACCCGGGCGCCGGGTTGCCTCGCCTGCGCCGCGGCCCGCCCCCGGAGCTCCGCGAGCGTCGGCGTCTCGAACCGTCCGGCCTCCCAACGACCACCCGCGGCGCTCAACGTCGCAAAGCCGCGCGCGTCGAACTGGATGCAGGAGGGGCTGCGCTGGACCTCTCGTTCGACCCGGCCGACGATCGACGTGTCCCCCCTCACCTCGGTGAGTCCGGCGGCCACGCGCGTCAATGACTCAGAAAAGGTCTTCATGACCCAATCAAGCCCCACGCTCCCGGCGCTGACAAGGGAAAACGCGCGCGGGCCCCGGGCGCGCTACGGTGCCGCCCCGTGGGCCTCTCACTCGTCGTCGCAGCGCTCCTCTCCATGTCTCCCGCGCAGTCCAAGCAGGAGGCGGCCACGCACTACCAGCGGGGCATCGGCCTCTACAAAGAGAGCAACTACTCAGCCGCGCTCTCGGAGTTCAAGGCCGCCCAGGCCGCCATGCCCGGCTGGGAGGTGCTCTTCAACCTCGGCCTGTGCCAACGCCGCCTCTTTCAGTACGGCGCGGCCATCGCCTCCTTCGAGCGCTACCTCGGGGAAGGCGGCGCCAAGGTGTCCAAGGACCGGCGCGCCGCGGTCGCCGACGAGCTCCAGCAGATCCGCTCGCTGACCGCGCCCATCGCGGTGGTGGTCAAGGGCCCGAGCGCGAAGGTGCTGGTGGACGGCGAACCGGTGGGCAACACGCCCCTGGCCGAGCTGGTGTTGCTGGGCCCCGGCAAGCACCTGGTGCGGGCCGAGCGCGACGGCTACTCGGCTGATCAGAAGACCCTCGAGGTCGTCTCCGGCGAGGCGCAGGCCGTGGAGCTGAGCCCCATCTCGCTGACCGCGCCGGGCCACGTGACGCTGGAGTGCACGCCCGCGGGCGCGATGCTCACCATCGACGACGCCGCCCCCGCGCGCTGCCCGCTGCAGCTCGACCTCTCGCCCGGCACCCACGAGGTGCTCGCCAGCGCCGACGGCTACGCGGCGCAGCGCACCGAGGTCATCGTGCAGCCCGCGCAGCCCCGGTCGGTGCGCTTGACGCTGGTGCCCATGGCCGCGCCCGAGCCTCCGAAGCGACCGTTCCCCGTGGCGAGCGTCAGCCTGCTGGGCGGCGGCGTGGTGGTCGGCGGGCTGGGCGCGATGTTCGCGGCCCTCGCCAACGGCGCCGGCAACGAGCTGACCGCGCTCTCGAAGACGAACGGCACGTTCGACGCGCAGGCCCTGGCCATCCAGTCCACGGGCCAGCGCAACAACGTGCTGGCCTGGGTCTTCATCGGCGCGGGCTCGGCCATCGCCGCCACCGGCCTCGTGACCCTGATCATCAACCTTTCGCAGCAACCGGTGCAGGTGTCGTTCGCGCCGACGGCCTCAGGAGTGTCCGCATGCGGTTCGTTCTGATTCTCGGCGTGCTCGGCGCGTCGTGCTCGTTCTACACGCCGACGGTGGCCGACTGCACCCTGGCGTGCGGCGCCAACGACGCGTGCCCCCAGGGCCTCTCGTGTCGCGGCGGGTTGTGCCGCGGCGCGAGCGCCCAGGCCGACTGCGAGTGCGCGGTGGGCAAGAGCCGCGCGTGCGGCAGCGCCGTGGGCGTGTGTGTCCCCGGGACGCAGGCGTGCCTTCCGGGGGGCACGTGGGGCGAATGCGCCGGTGAGACGAAGCCCAGCGAGGAGCTGTGCGACGGCGTGGACAACGACTGCGATGGCCTCGTCGACGTCGGCCCGGCGCAGTTGATCATCGACAACAACAACGGCCCCTACGTCGCGCACTGGCGCCTGCATGGGCACGACGCCGGCTTCACCCTGGTGGCGGTGCTCGAGGGCCCCGACGGCGGCGGTGACGTGCGCGCGCTGCGCTACGATCGGCACTTCGCGCCCCAGGGCCAGTCCGACAGCATCGTCACCTTCGCCGCTGACGACTGGCGCCGCGCCGACAGCATCAACGTGGGGCAGACCATCTACGTGAGCTATTCGAAAGACCCGGACCTCGCCCTGAGCCGCGTGCTGCCCGACGGCACGGTGGAGCACGTCGCCACCATCCTGGACGCGGGCTACGACGGCCGCATCAACGTCGGCGCCGGGGCCCGGGGCGTCATCTCCAACTACCTCTCCCTCGAAGGGACCGCGCGCGTCGCGACCTGGGCGCTGGACGGCGGCGCGACGGCGGTGCGTGACCTCGCCTTGGCTGACGGCGGCGTCATCACGTGGGTCGGCTCGAGCACCGACGGCACGTTCAGCATCCTCGAGGCCGACGCCGAAGACGGCGGGTATGTCGAGCTGGTGCAGGACAACGTGGCCCCCGACCCGGTGAACCTCGAGGCCCCGTTCTGGAAGTCGCAGCGCTTCATCACCCGGCCCACGGGCCAGCTGGTGCACTTCGACATCATCCCCGTGGTCATGGGCATGGACGACACCCGCGTCGTCTACTGGCGCGACTACGCCCAGCAGACCACCGGCCGGTACTTCGACGTGGAGGTCGCGGGCCGGTGGCACGACAGCGACTTCACGCTCTCGGACAAGGGCGACGTCGTGGCGGTGTACGGCAACGAGACCACGCAGCGGCTGGTGGTGGCCCGCATCGAAGGCATCACCAGCAACGAGCTGCAGCTGACCCGCCGCCAGCTCGACGACGTGGTGGTGCCGCTGACGAACTCCTCGGGGAACTTCCTGGTGGCCCACGTGCCTGGAGACCCGATGTTCGGCGTGGCGTGGTCGACCCGGAACAAGGTGTACGCGCGGCGCTTCTGCGCGCCGTGACCTGACCGTAGCAGAGCCGTCGCCAGAGCTTTGCGGGCCCGCCCTGCCCGCGTTGCCTGGGCCGCCGACAGTCTCGGACCAGAAGGAGCAATCCTCTTGGTCTCGAACCTGTTGCTCAGCCTCTCGGCGGTCGGCTTCCTCATCCTCGCAGTGCAGCGCGTGGCGCTGGCCGTGGCGCTGCGGCGACGCGCGCCGGTGCCCACCCGTCGCCCCGGCATCTCCATCCTCAAGCCGCTCTGCGGTCTCGACGACGCGCTCGAGGACAACCTCGAGGCCTTCGCCCGGCTCGAGTACCCGGACTTCGAGGTGCTGCTGGGCCTCCAGGACCGCGACGACGCCGCGTGGCCCCTGGCCCTGGCCTTCGCCGTGCGCGACCCGCGCTTCCGGCTGGTGCAGCAACGTTCGTCTCCCGGGCTCAACCCCAAGGTGAACCAGCTCGTCACGCTCGCCGCGGAGGCGCGCCACGAGCTGCTGCTCGTCTCCGACAGCAACGCCCGCCTGCCGCCCGCGGCCCTGGACGAGGTGGCCGCGCTCTTCGAGGACCCGCGCGTGGCCTGCGTCACCCACCCGGTCAGTGGGCGCGGGCACGTCTCGTTCGGCGCGCTGCTCGACAACCTGCACCTCGTCTCGTCGGTGGGCGCCGCGCAGGTCGCGACCAAGGCGCTCGTGGGCAAGGACCTGGTGGTGGGCAAGTCGATGGCCCTGCGCCGCGCCGCGCTCTCGCGGTTGGGAGGCTTCACCGCCTACGCGGACGTGCTCGCGGAGGACTTCGTCATCGGCCAGGACCTGCGCCGCCTGGGCCTCGAGGTGCGCGTGGCCCGCACGCCGGTGTGGAACGTGGCCGTGCACCGCCCGGTGAAGAGCTTCTTCGCGCGCTACCTGCGCTGGGGCGTCATCCATCGCACCGCCGTCACCCTGCCCACCTCGCTCGCGCAGGGCCTGGTGAACCCGCTGCCGTTCCTCTTCTTCGCCACGCTGGCGTCGCCCACCCCGGCCACGCTGGCTGCGCTGGTGGTGGGGGTGTTGATCAAGACGCTGCTCGACGTGAGCTGCGCGCGCGCCCTTTGCTGCGAGGCGCCCGGTTGGCGGACCCTGCCCGCGGTGGTGGTGAAGGACACGTTGATCTTCATCACCTGGCTCCACGGCCTGGGGTCTCGGTCGGTGACCTGGCGCGGCAAGCGGCTGCGCGTCGGCCCCCGCTCCCGGTTGATCCGCACCTCGCCCGCTCTTCAACCCGCACGCGTGGAGATCACATGAACAAGCTCTCATTC
>CAIVGN010000163.1 GCA_903905455.1 uncultured Archangium sp. | reverse complement strand
CTTCATCGCGCCGGAGACGAAGAACGCCTCGAGCTCCTTCGGGGTGGCCAGCAACGCCTTGCGGTCGCCGCCTCCGAGGAGCCAGCCCGGCAGGCGCTGCTCGACCTGGGTGACGAGCTCCATGGTGTGGGCGGCGGGGAGTCCCCGCGGCGGGGCGGCGAGGACGGTGAGCGTCAGGGCGAGGGCGAGCATCGGGCGAGTGTACGCGATGCGCGGCGGTTCGATTCGCCTGCGCTGCTCAGGCGCCTTCGAGCGCCCGCGCCAGGGCCGCCAGCGTCACCGGCTTCGAGAGCGCGTCGTTCATGCCCGCGGTACGGCACGCCGCGAGCTCGTCGGTCATGGCCGACGCGGTGAGCGCGACGATGCGCACCCGGCTCCGCGGGCCCGGAAGCGCGCGAATGCGGCGCGTGGCCTCGAGCCCGTCCATCTCCGGCATCTGGCAGTCCATCAGCACCAGCGCGAAGTCGTCGGCCTGCGCCGCGGCGACGGCCTCCACGCCGTTGACTGCGCTGCGCGTCGCCACCCCGAGGCGCGTGAGCAGCGCGCAGGCGACCTTCAGGTTCACCGGGTTGTCGTCGACCACCAGCACCGGCAACGTCGTCGCCCCGGCACGCGGGCTCGCGGTGAGCACCTCGGGCGGCGCGTCGCACGGCGGCAGGGCCAGCTCGAACCAGAAGCACGAGCCCTGGCCCTCGGCGGTCTCGAGCTCGAGGCGGCCTTTCATCAGCGTCACCAGCTCGCGGCTCAAGGCGAGCCCCAGGCCCGTGCCTCCGAAGCGCCGCGTGGTGGCGGAGTCGCCCTGCTCGAAGCTGGTGAAGAGGCGGGGCACCACCGCCGCGGCGATGCCCGGGCCCGTGTCGCGCACCTCGAAGCGGACGGCGCCCCCGGCGCGCGGGGTGAGGTCGACGCGCACCGAGCCCTCGCTGGTGAACTTCACCGCGTTGCTCACCAGGTTCGCCAGCACCTGGCGCAGCCGCAGCGAGTCGGCCCTCAGCCAGGGGGACAGCGCAGGGTCCACCTCGAAGGTGAGGGCCAGCCCCTTCTGCTGTGCGGGGGCGAGGAAGAGCAGCGAGAGGTCGTGGGCCAGGGCGCGCAGCTCGAGCGGCGCCAGCTCGAGGCTCAGCTTGCCGGCCTCCATCTTCGAGAGGTCGAGCAGGTCGTTGACCAGCGAGACGAGGGCCTGCCCCGAGCGTTGAATCACCTCGAGCCCGTCGCGCTGCGCCGGCGTCGCCTCGCCGTGGAGCAGCACCTCGGTGAGGCCGAGGATGCCGTTCATCGGGGTGCGGATTTCATGGGACACGTTGGCGAGGAAGCGGCGCTTGAGTTGGTCGGCGTCGGCCATGGCCCACAGCGCCTTTTGGCGTTCGTGCTCCAGGCGCCACGCGTAGACCACCACGATGACGGCCAGGAAGAAGGCCCGCAGCAGCGCGCGGCGCGGGTCCGGCGCGAGGCCCCAGGTGTCGCGGGCCAGCCACACGGTCAGCGCGCCTACGCCCAGCGAGAGCGCGGACCAACTGAGCAACGCGCGACCGCCCAGCAGCGTGCCGGCGATCATCGGAATCAGCCCCAGCCACGCGAGCGCCACCGGGTCGAGCACCGCGTCGAAGCGCGTCGAGGCGAAGAGCTCGACCAACACCAGCCCCAGCGAGATGCTCGCCACGCGCTGGAAGTTCGCCCCCTTGAGGATGGCCCGGTGCAGGACGAAGCAGGCGAGCGAGAAGCTGCCCACCACGAGGGCCTGGGGCCACAGCCCCAGCGCGAGGAAGCCCAGCGCCAGCGGCAGGCTCAGCACCCACGCGAGGAACTCGGCCTCGATGGTGAGCCGGGTGCGCCACAGCTCTTCGTGCGCGGTGCCTGGCGCCGGTGCGAGCCACTTCCTGAACGACTGCCCACTGCGCTCGAGCACCAGGCCCCCGCCACGAACGTTAACGTCCCTCAGGAGGCGAGCCACCATTCAAACGGTGACCTTCAGCGGTGTCGGGAACGCACCTCCACCGCCGCTGAGGTCAGTTCGAGAAGAGCGCGGCGTTGCAGGTCGCCGAGACGCTGGAGCTCTTCGCGGCGCAGGCCAGCATGCTGGCGGCGAACTCGTTCTCCTTGCCCGCGGTACAGGCGCTCAGCGCGTCGTAGCAGTCGAGGAACGCGG
>CAIVGN010000162.1 GCA_903905455.1 uncultured Archangium sp. | reverse complement strand
GGTGGCGCCCGCGAAGAGCACGCGCTTGCCGGTGAGGATCTTCGTGACATCGAGGGGTCCGAGCGACGGTTCGGCCATGCGCGGGCATCTACCCGTTCTCCCTCTCCCTGCGAAGCGGGGAGAGGGCTGGGGTGAGGGGCCAACGCAGCACCCCGCCCGAATGAAGTAGACTCCGATCCATGTCGCCGGTTGACCGCCCCGCCCAGAAGGCCCTCTCGCAGCGCGTCGTCGGTTCCTGAAGCCCGCCCGATGAAGTCCCCCTTCCCCCTCGCGCTCCTCCTCGCCCTCCCCTGCCTCGCGGCCGACGCCCCGCCCGAGGCCCAGCTCGCCCTGAGCGCCCTCAAGCCCACCGAGCGCGCGCGCCTCGAGCCGGTGCTGGGCGACGCCACGCTCTTGCCCCTCTACCGCGGGGACTTCACCGTCGACCCACTCAAGCGCCTGGTGACGGGCCGGGTCTCGCTGACGCTGACGGCGAAGGGCCCGCTGTCCGACGTGTACCTGCGCTGTACCCCCAACGCGAACCACCCCGGGGCGGTGACCCTCTCGAAGGCGAAGGTGAGCGGGGGCACGGTGGCCTTGAGCCAGCCCGATCCTTCCCTGTACCAGCTCAAGCTCGACCCCCCGCTCAACAAGGGCGAGCAGGCGACGCTGGAGTTCGAGCTCAAGGCGAAGGTGCCCACCCTGCCCCGCGACTCGGGCGGGCTGTCGGCGCTGCAGAACGACGGGCCGGGCGGAGACTACGGCGCGTTCTCCAGCAGCGAAGACGTCATCTCGCTGGTGGGGTTGATGCCCATGATTCCCCCCGAGCGGCACGGGCAGCTCTTCGAGGGGCCCTCGGGCATCGGGGATCTCGGCAGCTTCGAGCCCTCGAACTTCGTGGTGAGCGTCACCGCGCCGTCGGCCTTCCGGGTGGTCTCCAGCGGGCTGGCCATGGGCGAGGTGCCCACGGGGAACGGCACGGTGCGCTTCGCCTTCGCCCTGGGCGCCGCGCGCGAGCTGCCGCTGTTCCTGCTCAAGCACGCGAAGGTGAGCACCCGGCGGGTGGGCGAGGTGGACATCGAGGCGGTGCTCCTGACCACCAACGAGAAGCAGGCGGCGCAGGTGACCGAGCACGCGGGCAAGGCGCTCTCGATGCTCGAAGAGAAGCTCGGGCCCTACCCCTTCAAGACGTTGCGGGTGGTGGAGATGCGCCTTGCGGGCGGCGCGGGCGGCATGGAGTTCCCCGGGCTGGTGACGGTGTCCTCGTCGTTGATCTCCGGCGACGCCGATCCCTTCGCCGCGCTCGGCCTGGGCGGGGACCAGGTCAAGGCGATGCTCGGGCCCATGGTGCGCCAGCTGCTCAAGCAGTCGCTGGAGTTCACCATCGATCACGAGGTGGCCCACCAGTACACGGCGATGCTCGTGGGCAGCGACCCCATCGCCGAGCCGGTGGCCGACGAGCCGCTGACCCAGCACCTCGCCCTGCTGCTGCTCGAGTGGCGCCAGGGGAAGGCCGCGGCCGACCAGATGCGCGAGAGCCAGTTGAAGGCCGCGTACCAGGTGCACCGCATGCTGGGCGGGGAAGACGGCAAGGCCAACCGGCCCACGCACGAGTTCGGCTCGACGCGCGAGTACGCGGCGCTGATCTACGGCAAGGCGCCGTTGCTCTTCGACGAGCAGCGCAAGCTGGTGGGCGACGAGGCGTGGCTGCGCGGGCTCAAGAGCTACGTGGAAGGCAACCGCTACCGCTGGGTGACCTCGCACACGCTGACCGACCTGGTGGGCAAGCAGAACGCGGCCCAGGCCAAGAAGCTCGAGGCGCTGCGGGTGCGCTGGTGGAACGAGGCCCACGGCGACGAAGACCTGGGCACGTTCGACCTCGAGGCGCTGGGCAAGGTGGGCACCGGGCCGGGGGCGCCGGGCATCGACGCGCAGACCTTCAAGGATCTCGAGCGGGCGATGAAGGCGCTGACCGGGGAGTGAGGGCGAGGGCCCATTTCGCCCAAACACCACTGACACGCTCCGGCTCGCGCCCAGCACGGCGATGTGATGCAACTCGGGCATGAGCAGCGCCCACGACGACCTGCCTCTGCCGGTGCCCAGCGCAGGCGAGGGCATCATGGGCCAACGGCGCAGCCGCACCGCCGAACGCGCATGGCACGAGGAGCTGGCGCGGGTTCGAGCGCTCACCCCCATGCAGCGCATGGCCGAAGCCCTCGAACTCGGCGACGACGACTTCGGCCAGCGCCCTACTTCCGCCCCACCCCGAAGTAGGTGAACCCCAGCTCGCGCAGCTTCCCCGGCGCGTAGACGTTGCGCCCGTCGAAGACCACCGGCTGCTTCATCAGTGTCTTCATGCGCTCGAAGTCGGGGTGCCGGAACTCGTTCCACTCGGTCACCACGAAGAGCGCATCGACGCCCTCGAGCGCGTCGTAGGGGCGCTCCACGAAGGTGACCCGGTCGTTGAGCACGCGCTTCGCCGTCTCGTGGGCCACCGGGTCGAACACGCGCACCGTGGCGCCCTTGCCCAGCAGGCCTTCGATGACCTCCACCGAGGGCGCCTCGCGCATGTCGTCGGTCTTGGGCTTGAAGGCGAGGCCCCACACCGCGAAGGTCTTGCCCGAGAGGTCGGCGCCGAAGTGCTTCACCGCCTTGGCCACCAGGAGCTTCTTCTGGCGCTCGTTGGTGCGCTCCACCGCGCGGAGCAGGTCGAACTCGAGGCCCTGCTCGCGGGCCATGGCGCCCAGCGCCTTCACGTCTTTCGGGAAGCAGTTGTGCACCACCAGGCCGGCGGTGGTGACGAAGGTGTCGGCGCCCGGCACCTCGAGGGAATACACGAAGCCCGTGAAGGGGTGCTTCGTCACCGAGCGCACGCGCACCCAGGTCGAGCCCTGTTCATCGAGCTTCGAGCCCGTGGGGGCGATGCGCTTCGACTGCCGCGCGAGGGAGGCCCGAATGTCGGCGCGGTCCACCTCGGGGACGAGGTCCAGCAGCCGCTCGACCTGGTCGGCGCCGGCCACCACCAGCCAGTACGTGTCCCGGGTCGACTTGGCGACGCGACCCACCTTGAGGCGCGCGCTCACCCCGAGCCCTCCGAGCAGCCGGAGGATGCCGTCGGCGAGCGCACGGCTGACGGTGCCGTACTCCAGCACCACGCTGGGGCCGCCAGCGATGAAGGACCACGAACCGTCCCCGTGCCACAGCCCCGAGAGCAACGCGCGCCGGTGGGACTCCGGCAGCGACCAGGCCGCGTCTGGAATGCGGTGCGAGTATGAATCAGCGCCGAGCCGGAGGCCCTCGACCCAGAAGGCCGCGAGCACGCGGGACGAGATCGACACCTGCATCGTCGTCGAACCGCGCCGCACCTCGGCCTTCACGCCCAGCGAGCGCCAGAAGCGCGCGACGGTGTCGACCAGCTCTGGCTCGGCGGTCGGGTGAAACGACCACGCGAGTCGGCGCCGCCGGCCATCAGCCGTGCAGTGCCCCTCGGCGAGGTACAGGCCGACGACCCGCCAGAAGTCCTCGGTGGCCTCGATGAACGCAGGGACGTACGTCCCGTTCCTCGCGGTGCCGAGGGAGCCATCGGCTACGGGCACTGCAGCGGCGTGGCACTCGTCGAGCCGCAGGGCCCGGGCGCGGAGGATGTCGTAGATGCGCTGCCGCCCGCGGGGGTGCGCCAGGGGTCCGAGGTGCGTCACGAGCCCTTCGATGCCGAGCGCCGCGAGCCGAGCCTCCCCGGTGGGCCCGACCCGGACGATGACGTCCTCCTCGCGCAACCCGGCCCGGGCGAGGGCCACGCCGAGAACGTCGATGGAGGCCGCGGTGCCTGAGGCGACGCCTGCCGGGGCCCCGATGGCCAGCGGCAGCCAGTCTTCGGTCGTCAGCGCAGAAGCCAGCTTGATGCCGTCACGGGTCACGAAGGGGTGATCGGGGGTGCAGCGCACGCGGCGGCCCAACTTGGTGCGCACCTCGAGGAGTTCGCCTTCCCACGGCCGCCGGGTCAGCGCCTCCACGCGCAGGAACGCCCCGCCCTGGCCCTGCCACGCATGCACCTCCAGCCCGCCGGGGTGCACCACGGAAGGCACCGGCGAGTCGTCGGCGTCAGGGCCCGCACTCTCAGCGAAGAGCCGCTGGAGACTCAGGAGTTCCTGCCGTTCGCCGCGCTGCACCAGCACCGTCTCCCGGCCGTGGAGGCAGGAACCGCCCCAGCCGATGCCGGGGAAGAGGAAGGGGTAGCCGATGCGCTTGTCGGCGCCCATGCCCTTGCGCACCTGGTCGACGTCGGCGCCGAGCTTCTCGCAGAGGGCGGCGATGTCGTTCATGAACGAGATGCGCGTGGCGAGCATGGCGTTCGAGGCGTACTTGGTGAGCTCCGCCGAGCGGGTGTCCATGAAGAG
>CAIVGN010000161.1 GCA_903905455.1 uncultured Archangium sp. | reverse complement strand
GATCCCACGCGACCGCGCCCGAGAGCGTGGTGCCTGACGTCTCCTTGAGCCGCGCGACCTCCTGCGCGAAGAGGCGCCGGCCGTTCTTCAGCGTGCGGCGGAACGACTCTTCTTCGTGCTTCGCCACCTCGAGCAGGAAGCCGCGCTTCTCCTGCAGCTCGGGGTACGCGGCGGCCATGGTGTCGATCACCGACTCGACGCAGCGGGGGAAGAACACCTCCGCCAGGTCGAGGTGCTGATCCCCGTGGCGGATCGCGCGGCGCATGATGCGGCGCAGCACGTAGCCGCGACCTTCGTTCGACGGCTGCACCCCGTCGGCCACCAGGAACGCCGTGGCGCGCGCGTGATCGGCGATGACCCGCATGGCTGCGTCGGTGGCGTCGTCCCAGCGCGCGCCGTAGGTCTTGCCCGAGAGCTTCTCGATGGTGGCGAAGATCGGCGCGAAGAGATCGGTGTCGTAGTTCGACTTCTTGCCCTGCACGTAGGCGGTGACGCGCTCGAGGCCCGCGCCGGTGTCGATCGACGGCCGGGGGAGGTTGAGCAGCGTGCCGTCGGCCTTGCGCTCGAACTGCATGAACACGAGGTTCCAGATCTCCAGCCACGCGTCGGACTCGCCGGGCTTGTGGCTCTCGTCGACCGGGCCCTCGGGCAGGTAGACGTAGATCTCCGAGCACGGGCCGCATGCGCCGGTGTCGCCCATGGACCAGAAGTTGTCGGCCTTGCCCAGGCGGTGAATGCGGTGGCGCGGCACGCCGGCCTTCGCCCACAGCTCCGCGGCCTCGTCGTCGGCGGGAATGCCGTCTTCCCCCTTGAACACCGTGACCGAGAGCCGCTCCACGGGAATGTGGATGACCGTGGTCACGAACTCCCAGGCCCACTTCACCGCGTCGGCCTTGAAGTAGTCGCCGAAGCTGAAGTTGCCGAGCATCTCGAAGAACGTGTGGTGCCGGGCGGTGAAGCCCACGTTGTCGAGGTCGTTGTGCTTGCCACCTGCACGCACGCACTTCTGCGTGGAGGTCGCGCGCACGTAGTCCCGGGTCTCGCGGCCCGTGAACACGTCCTTGAACTGCACCATGCCTGCGTTCGTGAAGAGCAGGGTCGGGTCGTTGGCGGGCACGAGGCTGGACGACGCGACGCGGCGGTGGTTCTGTTTTTCGAAGAACGAGAGAAACGCCTCACGGATCTGCGGGGCGGTCATGTGGGATGCCATGCGCAACGGGTTATTCCACGAAGTCCTCGATTTCAACGACGCACCTCCCTGTAGACTGCGAAGCACGTGCGGCGGTCGGTCTTCCTCCTTGTGTTTTGTGTCTTCCCGGTTGCGCACGCTGCCGAAGACGCCCGTGTGACCTTCCTCATCAAGCAGATGGCCGGCGCCAAGGATGCCCGCGTGCGCGCCCAGACCGTGCTGCTCCTGGGGCAGACCGGCAGCGATCTCGCGGTGCCTCCGCTGTGCCAGGCGCTGCGAGATGGTGAATCGGTGGTGCGCTCGGCCGCGGCCTCGGCGCTGGGCGAGATCCGCAGCGAGTCGTCGGTCGCCTGCCTGAAGAATGGCCTCGGCGAGGGCGACCCCGGCGTTCGCGCGGCCATGGAAAAGTCCCTCGCCCAGGGCGCGGTGACCGCCGGCGCGCTCTACCTCCAGGTCGAGCCGGTGCAGGACAAGGTCGGTGACCTGCCCAACAACATCATGGAGCTCGCCGAGAAGCTGATGCGCGAAAAGCTCAATGGGTACGGGGCGAATTTCGCCCCCCCGAACGAAGACAAGAAGTCGGCTGCGAGCCTGATCCGTGCGAGGAAGCTCAAGGGGTTTCAGCTGCGCATGCAGTTGATGCCCGGGGCCTCGGACAAGGGCCTCAAGGTCGAGATGCTGATCATGTCGTACCCAGAGCAGGCACTGAAGGGCACGTGGAACGTCAAGGCCGCGGGCGGCAAGCCCGAGAGCTTGATCAAGGCCATGGTGCCGCGCGTGCTCGAAGATGCAGCCGCCGATCTGGAGTGGAAGAACTGATGTCTGGGGGAACCGATCATGTCTGAAGGCACGTCAGCGCCAGCGCAGAACAAGGGGGGGGGTCCAAGGATCGCAAGATCCGCAACTTCCTCCTCGACGCGCGCTTCCAGCTGAAGTTCGCGGGCTACTTCGTGGCCCTCACGTTGATCATCACCGGCCTGCTCGGCGTCTTCCTGGTTCGCACCACCGACTCGTTGTTCTCGCAGATCGCCGCCTCGGTCGAGGCGCGTCGCAAGGCCGCGGACACCAGCCGCGAGCTGGGCAACTGCACGCTCAACAACGCGCTGACCGCGAACATGGACGACCCCGACTTCGCAGCGAAGCTCGCCGACAAGAGCAAGGCCATCGACGCCGCCTACGAGTCGGAGCGCACCGCCGCCCAGGAACAGAGCGTCGAGGTGCAGAAGCAGCAGCAGTGGACGCTGTACGCCCTGCTCGGCGTGCTCATCGCCTTCATCGCGCTCATCGCCCTGACCGCCATCGTCATCACCCACCGCATCGTCGGGCCGCTGTTCCGCATCAAGCGCATGGCCCGCGAGGTCGCCGGCGGCATGGTGCGCCCGCCGACCTACGGCCTGCGCCCCAGCGACGAGCTGCAGGACGTCTTCACCGTGTTCGTCGAGATGGTGACCCAGCTGCGGCAGCGTACCGAGGCCGACCTCGCCGCCCTGAAGGCGGGCGACGCCGAGTCGCTCAAGAAGCTGCAGGCCACCCTCGAAGACCGGCTCAGCAAGTAAGCGGCTTCGGGTCGAAGCCCTGGAGCGCCCGGCGCAGCGGTTCGGGCGCCAGGCCAGACGGTGAGAGCAGCAGCACCCGGGCCGACTGCGTCGAGAGCACCGCGCGCCGCCACTCCCGCACCCCGTAGAAGACGCAGGTCGCGGCTTCCGGCGCCGGGCGATCGCGTTTCCACTCGCACAGGTGCACGGCCGAGGGCCGCTCGGCGTCGAGGCTGATGGTGAGCCCCGCGCGCAGGCAGGCCTCGGCGATGGGCGCCAGGGGGGCCGGCGCGACGAGCACCACCGGCCCCTCGCGCGCGAGGATCGTGGCGAGCTGTTCGAGGGTGGTGGGCGCCGTCACCCACTCGAGCCGCGCGGCCCGCTGGGTGGAGGGCACGGTGAGCGCGCCCTGGTTGGTCCACGCGAGCCCGCCGCGGAACGACGAGACCAGGCAATGCCCGGCCCCCAACCTGCGCAGGAGCCGCTCCTGGACCCGCACCGGCACCCGGCGCAGCCCCTCGGGGCCCACGTGCGTCTCGAAACCCGGAGGGGGCGGCTCGAGCACCTCCACGAGGTGCGTCAGCAGCCGGCTGCGCGCCTCGGCCACCGGCGCGGCCCGCAGCGCGTGGGCGAGGTGGTTCATCGCCTCTCGCAGCGCGAGCCACCCGGGCATCAGCCGGGCCCGGAGCGCCACCGGCCCGACGGGCAGGGCGGCGAGCGCCTTCTTCAGTTCGCCGGTGGCGAGGCCGAAGCGCTCGAAGGCCTTGAGCTCCACCGCGCGCTGCGTGCGCCACCGCTCGGCCTCGGGCAGCCGGTCGGCCTCCAGCACCACCAGCTTCACCGGTGCGCCCCGCTCGAGCCAATCGAGGGCGTGCTCGTGGCTGATCAACATCACCGGCAGCTCGCGCTCGGCGCGGCGCGCGAAGCAGGTCTCGTCGTCGCAGGCGCAGCGCGCGCAACGATCGAGCACCTCGGCGACGTCAGGGCAGCGCGAGCGCACGAAGCCGCTGGTGCTCTCGAGATCTCCCGTCGCGGTGCGCGCGAACCAGGCGCTCACATAGGCCCGGCCGAACTGGCCCAGCTCGTCGCCTCCGCGCTCCTCGAGCACCTCACGCAGCCGGGTCGAACACACGGCGCGCCGGGGCACGGCGGGCAGCACCTGCGCGTGCTCGCGAAAGACGGGGCCCGGCACGGCGATGGCCACGGGCTCGCTGACCTTTTGGGCCGCCACGAGGGCGATGGGCAGCAGGCCGTCGCGCTCGAGCTCCGCGGCGACGAAGGTGGGGGCGTGCAGCCAATCACCCAGGTGCCCGGCGAGACGCAGCGCCTCGGCGTCGAGCGGCGGGGGCGCCGGGGCCTCCCGGTGGGGCGCCGGCAGCGCTGCGGCGTCTTGCAGGGCGCCCAGGAAGGCGCAGAGCGCCGCGCGATCTCCGCTGGCCCCGGGGCTGAGGTGAAAGAGGAGCCGCTCGAGGCGGTTGGAGCGGGGCTCCTGCAGCACGCGGTCGCACAGTTCGGCCAGCATGAGGAACGTGTCCTCGGCGTCGTCCAGCGCCCGGTGTCGCGCCGCTCGCCCGACCCCCAGCCACCGCACGAGCGAGTCGAGGGAATGACTGGAGCGCTCGGGGAACAGCAGCTGCGCCACCTCGCACGAGTCGAGCATCGCGTTTCCGGCGATGCGCTCGCCCAGGAAGGAGCGCTCGAAGCCCGCGTTGTGGGCCACCAGCGTCCACCCGCCCAGCGCGTCCTTCAGCTCGGCCTCGAGCTCGCCCAGCGGGGGTGACGAGCGCACCTCCTCGTCGGTCAGGCCCGTCAGCGCGGTGATCAGCGCGGGGATCGGTCGGCCAGGCTTCACCAACCAGCGCTTTCGCCCGGTCACCACGCCGCGCTCCACGAAGACCGCGCCGACCTCGACGATCTCCTCGGTGCGCGCGTCGAGGCCCGTGGTCTCGATGTCCACGAAGCACAGCCGCCGCAGGATGGACGCCATCGCTTCCACGCTGCGCACCCTACTGGCGGGGACTGACAAGTCGGGTCACTCGACCAGCAGAATGCCGCCGACCATCATGTTCATGCCGCAGCCGAACTTGACCTTGCCGGCCTTGGCGGGCGTCCACGCGACCTCGACGGGCTTGTCCAGGGGCAGCGCCACCTTGATGTCCGTGCCGTCGATGAGGATCTCCGTCGCGCACGTCTCGTCGGTCTTCCGCGTCACCACCAGCACCACCGGCTCGCCGCCCTTCAAGGTCACGTTCGAGGGCACGAAGCCTTCCCCCGTGACCTCCATGGCGATGGTCCGGGCTCCCGCGGCGGCCTTCGGGGCCTCGACCGGCGCGGGCGCTACGACGACCGGCTTCACCGGGGCCGCAACCGGGGGCAGGGTCGGGGGAGACTCCTCCTTCTTGCAGGCGAAGAGTCCGACCGTGGCGAGGGCGAGGGCGATTGGTGTGCGCATGTGGGGAGGTGTCTAGCGCGACGGCCGTCGGCTCGCACGGGTACGCTGAAGAGACCGCGTCTTGAGACACATTCGCGGGTGCTGCCGTCTTGAAGGTTGAGCGCAGCACGAGAAGGAGCCCCACATGCAATGGACAGCCTGGAGCGTCGAGACCCCCCGCGGCGACCGCAAAGAGGGGCACGTGCTGATCACCGGCGAGGCCTCGGCCCATGAGGCGCGCGCCCCGGTGATGGTGAACCTGGTGCTCGACCGCAGCGGCTCGATGAAGGGCGCCCCGTTGTCCGCGGCCCTCGAGGCGGCCCAGCAGTTGGTCGAGCTCTCGCACCCCGACGACTTCCTGGGCCTGGTGCTCTTCGATGGGCTCGCCGAGCAGCGCGTGCCGCTGACGATGATGGATGCCCGCGGCAAGCGGCAGATGGTCGAGGCGCTGCAGGGCGTGCAGACCGGCAAGGGCACCGCGCTGCATGGCGCGCTCGAGCTGGCGCTCAAGGGCCTCAAGCGCACCCTGGTTCCCGGCCGCAAGCCGCGCATGTTGTTGCTGACCGACGGCGAGCCCTCGGTGGGCCCCGACACCCAGGCCGCCTTCGACGAGCTCGGTGACCGCCTGGCCCGCGAGAAGGTGTCGGTGCACGCGCTCGGCCTCGCCAAGCACTACGTGGCCGAGGTGCTCCAGGCCCTCACCCAGCCCTCGGGCAACGCCTTCGATCACGTCGACGGGCCCGAGGGGCTCGGCGAGGCGATGGGTGGCCTCATGGCCAGCCTCTACGGCCAGGTCGCGACCGAGGCCAGCGTGCGCGTGCAGCCCAGCGGCTTCGTGGCCCTGACCTGCCGCCACTCGTTCCCCACCAACTTCGACGCCGAGGCGCTCACCGTCACCCTGGGCGACGTCTCGCGAGGCTACGCGCGGCGGGTGTTGTTGACCGGCGCGGTGAGTGCGCCCGACTGGTCGGTGCAGCTCCACGCCAGCGCCCGCGAGCAGCCCGACGTGCGCCACTGGAAGCTCGACCTCGAGCGCGTCACCCCCGAGTCGGCCCGCGGCAAGCTGATCGTCGGCATCTCGCACGAGCTCGAACTGGTGAGCGAAGAGACCGCTGCCTGGCTCTCGTTGGCGCGCAAGGATCTCGAGCGCGCCGAGCAGCAGCTCGAGGCCGCCGAGAGCCACCTGCGCAGCGTGGTGAGCCTCTCGCCCGAGGGCATCCCCGTGCGGCGGCACCTCGAGCGCCTGGGCGATCTCCGGCTGGCCGTCGAGCGGGGCGAGGGTGACATTCCGCTCCTCATTCGCCGCGCGCAGAGCGCCCACGCGGGCACGCACGTGAGCCAGGTCATCCCGCTCCAGAACTACCGGCAGCGTCGCTAAGCGCCATGGGTGACGTCGCCCGTCTTCACGATGCCTTGCGCGCCTTCGACGCCCGGGGCGAGTTCGGCGAAGAGGACTACCTCGCGCTGCGCCGCCTGGTCTCGAGCGTGGGCCGGGTGGACGCCGCGCTCCTCGACGGGTTCATCGGGCTCTTCTTCGAACGCCACGTGCTCGACGACCCGCGCCGCGCCGAGCTGCTCGCGCTCTCTCACGGGGAACTCGAGCGGGCCGTGCGCCACCGCTTCAAGCAGGTCGTCTCCGGCGGCCAGGACTCCCACCAGGCCTGGCACGCGCTCTCGGCCCACGTGCGCGAGGCACTCGACTCTCTCGCCGGGCCGGGCGCGTCGGGGTACCCCTCGTCGATCTCCTCGCGGCAGGGGTTCTCGGCCATCGCCGTGGAGCAGGCCGTGGCGTCGGTGTGGAGCGAGCTGCGCCGCAAGCCCAGCGCCAGGGAGGCCACCCAGGAACTCTTCGCCCGCTACGTGGCCGGCGCCCTGCCTGCCGAGGCGAGCCACTCGTCGAGCCGGGAGTTCCCCGCGGTCATCGGGGCTCGCCTCGACGCCCAGCGCCTGGCCCGGGGCATCGTGGCGCTGCTGAGCGACGACGAGAAAGACCTGATGCGCGCCCAGCTCGATGGCCAGCCCCTCGAGGCCTGGGCCACGGGGCGCGGCGTTTCACGGGCGACGGCTTACCGCCTGCTGTCGCGCATCAAGTCGCTGTGCAAGGTCGAGTTCGACGAGCGCAGCAACCGCACGCGACTCGAGGTGCTCGACGCGCTGCGCCTGCACCTCTGATCAGCTCGCCGGCGCCCACGAGAGCATCGCGTGCAGCGGAACGAAGAGCTCGTCGCCCTCGCTGCCCAGCAGTACGTCGAAGGGGCCCACCGCGAGCAGCGGCTGCACGAGCTTGATGCCGTTGCGCAGCACGAGGGCGATGTCCTGGCCCACCTGCGGGAGAAACGCGCGCGGGTCGCTGACGGGCCGGCGGGCAGGCTGCCGGGCGACCGACGCCGGCTTCTGCGCCAACTTCGAGTCTCGCTCGAGCCGGGGCAGCAGGGCATCCCAGGTCGACTTGCGCGAGAGCACCACCACGTGGAGCTTCTCGAGCTGGCCGGTGCGCTCGCCGGTGAAAGAGACCGGGGCCACGGCGGTCAACACGTCGAGCGCCGTGCGCTCGCCCATCACGATCGCCAGCTCGCTCTTCTCGGCGATGCGCGCGGCGACGAAGGCGTCGATGGTCTCGGTGGCCACCGTGGCGCGGGCTTCCTTGATCGCCTCGCGGCGCTTGGCCCGGGCGCGCCGGGCACGGAACTCGTCGAGCGACATGCCGCTCTGCACGATGCCGAAGGCGTCGGCCAGGTCGAGGCCGGGGGTCACCTCGAGCAGCGTCCACGCCTGGTCGAAGCGCTTCGCCTCTTCGGCGTGCAGCTTCTTCCAGATGCGGCACTTCATCTTTCCTTCGAGCTCGCCGCGCGCGATGCGGTTGGGCACGCGCTCCTTGCGGGCGAGGGTGGCGATGCCTTCGGCCGTCGGGGGCGGCCGCGGCGTCGACGAACGCGG
>CAIVGN010000160.1 GCA_903905455.1 uncultured Archangium sp. | reverse complement strand
GGCGCTGACCACGCCCACCGTGAAGTTGGGGCTGAAGTGGTGGACGGTGGAGGCGACGTGCACCGCGACGGTGGACGCGTGCCGCGAGAGCAACACCTGCGGGACCTGCACGTGCGGCGGGGCCGCCTGCAGCGACTTCCAACCGAAGATGTCGTGCTCCGTGTGCGCCGCCGGCTCCCTCCTCGCCGCGTGCCGCAAGTCGTGAACTCCCTCGGAAAGGAAGCGGCCCTGCGCAGCGCCCTGAAGTGCTCGCGGGGCTGGCCCGCAGGCCCAGGGCCGTGAAGCGTGCCCACCCCTGAGCGTGCCTCGCGCGCGTCTGATCCCCGACGAAGAGCCCAGTGTGCGGACCGGGGGTCCACGGTCGCCGCTCGCGCTCGCCGCGGTTGTCGGTCCCCTCGAACGCGCCGTCGTACACGAAGAGGCACGGCCGCACCCACCGCGGGTGCAGGTACGCCAGCGCCGCGCCCCGCCGGCGACTTCACCGTGGCCATGAAGAACGACGTGGGCGTGGTCGATGGTGATGTCGACCGCCCGGGTGGTCAGCTGACGCTCAGGGATTCGACTCTGCCTCGGTGCACGTCGGCGACGTGTCGTAGCCGAGGTAGACGTAGGCGTGCCAAAGCCGCGCGCTCTTGCCGACCGCCCCGGACCAGGCCGTCAGGTGCAGGCCCTCGCTCGAGGCGCAGGAGGCGAACCGCTCGGCCCTTCCGTCACCGTCCAGGTCGACCTTGCCGGGGCCGAGCACCCGTACGCCTTCGCCCCTGGCCATGACGCCGATGCGGATGGCCTGGTCCGCGCCTCCGCTCGGCTCGAGGACGGTGCGGGTCGCGAGCGTCCCCTCCACCTCGTGTCCGCCAGCCTCCGGTGGGCAGGTCCTGCCCGTCGATCGCACCTTGCCGGCGGCCGTGTCGCCGTCCCCGAAGAGGAGCACCTCGGCGTCGCGCGCGAGGGCTCCGCCGGAGAAGCACGAGATCCCCGGTGCGGGCGTGGTGACCACGCCGAGCGCGCGGCGATCCAGGGCAGGCGCGCTGGCCACGCCCGCGTCAGGACGGGCCTTGAGCAGCGCCTGGAGGCGATTCATGGCGACGTACGGCAGCTTCGAGTCCACGCCCGGGGGCGCCCTGGAGGCGAAGAGGTCCTTCTTCTGCGCCGCCGTGAGCTCGACCAGGGTCAGCGGATACTGGAGGAGAAACCCGCGGCTCTCGTGGTCGAGGTTCGCCTTCGAGGCCTCGGTGACGGTGCTGGTGAACGGCCAGTAGCTCCGCCCGTATTCTGCGGCGACGTACGCGCCGGAGGCATCGCGCTTGAGGAAGAGCAGCCAGTCCTTGTCGAGGTCATTGACGTGCTGGTCGTGCACCTCGCTTCCCCAGCGGACGGTGATCTCGGTGCCACTGAAGGAACCTCGATGCACCCGGAGCACCGAGAAGGTGGCCTCCCCCGCCCCCAGTTCCTTGCGCGTCAGCTGCCTGGGAGTGGCCTCGATGATCAGCTCGGAGCTGGCCAGCAACGAGTCGAGAGACCGGGGCGCGAGCCTGCCGTGCGCTGTCGACGAGATCGCCGCGGCGCCGACGAGGATCCAGGCGAGGTGAGCGATTCGCATGTTCTCAGTGTGCCACCATCGCGGTTCGCCAGGCCCGGGCCGGTACGTGTCAGCAGCACGTCGCGACCATGGTCGAACGCAGTGGCGCTCGGGCCCAGGTGGAGTGCATCACGTGGCCAACTACTCGAGCGCCTGCAGCCGGGCCGTCGGAGTCGCGTCGACCGCGCCCAGCGCCCAGCGCCATCGGGTCGACCGTCCACACGCCATCGATTCGCTCGGTACCGAAGGCGACGGGGGTCAAGGCCATCGTCGCCAACTTCATGAAGGCAGCCAGCGGCCGAGGCCGCGCTCAGTGACAGAAGTTGCAGGGCTCCGGGTCGGCGCCCAGCACGCCCCATTGCGCCGACGTGCGCGGCGCGGGGTTCGAGACGAGCACGCCCTGGTGGCACGAGACGTTGGTGCAGGTCTTCGTGCCCTGCTGGTAGCTCGCCGCGCTGAGGTTCTTCTCGGAGAGCATCGCGCTCCATTCACGCCACACCCAGAAGGGGCTCGTGGGGCGCGCGCTCACCCCGCCGTCGTAGCCCGCGGGCAACGCGGTGCGCGGGTCGAAGACCACGTCGCGGCGCCCGTTGACGTGCCGCAGGGGCAGCACCCGCCCGGTGCCCAGCGGCGCCACGCGCGAGGTGGCGGAATGGCACGCGGCGTTGGTGCAGGTGTACTGCCGCGCCCCGCCGTCGAGCCCGTACTCGCCGGTGGTGTCGAGGTAGTAGAAGCCCGAGGGGCCGGTGTTCGAGGGGTCGACGGTGTCGAAGTGGCACGCCTGGCAGGTGACCGCCCCGGAGCCCGAGCCCGGGTTGCCGTGCGCGCCCATCACGCCGCCGAAGTGCCCCGCCTCGGAGCCGTAGATGTCGACCCACAGGTGGCTGTTGGCCCGACCTCCGTCGGTGCTCGGGTAGCGCGGTGGGTTGCCGTGGCAGCCGGCGCAGCCCGGGTCGATGCCGGAGCTCCAGCCGGGCGTGGTGACGAAGGCCGGCGCGGCCTCGCCGCTGGAGTGGCAGGCGACGTTGCTGCAGGTGCGCGAGGGAGCCCCGGAGTACGCCGCGCTCGAGGGGTTGCGCGCCTTGAGCGAGGCCGCGGGCGCCAGCGGGTCGTGGAGCTCGACCTCGACCACGCCGTCGAGGTGCCGGGCCGCGTCGAGCGGGTGGCACTGGCCGCAGCCGAAGAGGTACGTCGCGCCACCGTCGGGCTGGAAGTCCTCGAGGGTGCGCAGGTCTCCGTAGACCGCGCGGGGCGGCGTGGCCTGCTCGCCGTAGTGCGCGAGGTGGGCGCCGGTGGCGGGCGGCACCCCGTGACAGCCGCCGCAGGGAATATTGGCGATGTCTACATCCACCACGCCGTCGATGTGCCGCTCGGGCTGGATGAACGAGAGGTCGGCGCGGACGGTGGGGTGACACAGCGAGCACTCGGTGGCCGCGGGGTGCGGCGGAGGCATCGCCAGCGCGTGGCAGTCGTAACAACTGGGCATACCGGCGGTCCACGAAGGGGTGGTGTTGCGACCCGCGGTGCGCGCCGAGCCGTGGCAGTAGGTGTTGCAGGTGCCACCGGCGTACGCGGCGGTGACGCCCTGGCTGGCGAGCGCGCTGAAGGTGACCTCGGCCGGTGTCGGGTCGAGGTGGCCGGGCGCGGAGGTGGTCGCGGGCACCACGTGGCAGTCGTCGCACTTCACGTCGCGGTGCCACGACCCGGTGCGCAGGTGGGCCTGGTGGGCGCCAATGGTAGGGAGCGCGCGATCCGTGCGCCCCGTGGTGTCCCGCGGGGGCGCGTCGTTGAGCGGCCCGCCATGACACGAACTGCAGGTCTCCACGATCCCCGCATCGAGGAGCGCGAGGCCTCCATCGTCGGCGAAGCCCGCGTCGTCGGCGAAGCCCGCGTCGTCGGCGAAGCCCGCGTCCCACGCGGAGCCTCCGTCAGCAGAGGCGCCCGCATCGAACGCTCCAGTCCCCGCGTCGTCATCGAGGCCCTGGTGGCCGTCTGGGCCCGGCCCCGCCACGGGTGGTGTGCAGGCAGCAACGGCGAAGGCCAGCAGGCACCACGAGCGTGAAGACCGCATGCCCTCGTCTACACCCGGCCTCAAACCGAAGTAGCTGTGATTCAGACTCAATGACACACAAGTAGACACACTTACGTGTCGCGACGTTCTGCCGAAGGTCACCCGCCTCGTCGCGCTTGAAGTGGCCGTCGGCGCCGACCTTCGCCATGAGCGGCCCGGGCGTGACCAGCACGCGGGTGATGGCCAGGCGATCTTCCGGCGCCCTGCAGTCGAAGGCGTCGTGAACGGGCTCGGTGCTCGACGCCGGTTGACAGCCTTCGACGGCGCCCGGCCTTCCCTGCAGCGGGAAGCGCGGGCTGTTGGTGAGCAACGCCCCCAGCACGATGCCCAGGCCGAAGACGTCGGAGCGGCGATCGACCGGGGTCCGGTGAACTGCTCGGGCGCGAGCCTCAGTCGGCTTCGTGGCTCTCGGGCTTCGCGGTGGTGGGCCAGAAGGTCGCGGCCCGCGCGGTGTCGGAGCTGAAGACCAGCGTGCCCGCGGGGAACTCGTAGAGCCTCGGGTGCGTGCCCACGTTGGACGCGCTGATCAACAGGTGGGGCCCGCTGGTGCGCAGGGCGACCAGGTCACCGTCGGTGAAGCCCAGCTTCGGCAACACCTTCGGCGCCGGAGCGCCGCTGGCGATGAGCCCGGTGGTGTGCGCGAACTCGCCGGAGATTTCCCAGGCGAAGACCCGCGCGCCGCCCGCGCCGAGGAAGATCCACTGCCCGTCGTCGGCGCCCGCATCGCGCGGGCTGAGCTGCTGCAGGCTCGCGGCCTCGTCGCCTCCGGCCGCGTCACCCTGCGCATGCGAGGCACACAGGTCGATGCTGCGCGGGCCGAGCTGCTGGTGGGCCTCGAGCGCCTTGACGCCCAGCCCGTAGTCCCAGCCAGTGGTCGAGAGCTTCGTCTCCACGCGCTTCCACGCGGCGCCTTCGCGTCGGTAGGCATGCACCATCACCGGCAGGCCGTCGGTGATCTCCGCGAGCGAGAACGTCTCGGCACCCGAGGTCACCGCGCCGCGCTTCACCGCCTCGTCCGACACGGGCTCTTCGAGCAGCGCCAGCACCGCGCCCTTCGCGTCGACACCCAACTCCTGCAGCGTGAGCCCGGGCAGCGCCGGCAGCGGGACCGGCTCCACCTGCGGCTTGCGCGTGGACACCACGAAGGCCCGCGCGAGGGCCTTCTCGTCCACCTCCTCGTCGGGGAAGCCGGGCTTCGAGGAGACCTGCGTCGAGTAGCCGCCCCGCTGCACCAGGCTCGGGTCGAACCACACCACGGCCTTCGAGGCGTCGGGGCTGAACGAGAGCCGCGCCCCCACGCAGGTGCCGGGGAAGGTCGCGAGCACCACCGTGGTACCCTTCACCGGTTCGACCTGGCGCCACTCGCAGTTCGCCCCCACCGGCTCGAGCAGCGAGAGCGTGGAAGGCGCCGTGGGCACCGCGAACGCGAGCACCGCGGGCGCCGGCTTGCGACACCCGGCCAGCACCATCACCACCACGAAGCAGAGCGTGCGCATGGAGCGGGGTTCTAGGGCGCGCCGGGGCCTGGTGCACTCGAGCACTCTGGGCCGGGCCATCGTCGGCTACGCTCGGCGCCCCATGCTCGACCAGATTCGCCCGTGCCTGCTCGCCACCGCGGTGGTGCGGCAGAGGTCTGACGGAACGCTGGCCATCTACGACCCCGTCACCGGGCACACCGTGGAGGCCAGCGCCGAGCAGGCTGGCCTGGTGCCGCTCTTCGACGGCCAGCGCACGCTGCTGGAGATCTCCGCCGAGTACCTGGGCCGGCACGGCTTCGTGCCCTTCGCCGCCATCGACGAGCTGACGTGGGATCTCGTGGCCGCGGGCCTGCTGATGCACCCGCCGCGGAACCTGGAGCGCCTCAACTCCCTCGACCGCAGCGCCTGGGTCGACCTGCTCGCGCCCTCGGTGCGCGCGCGCTTCCAGCTCCCGTGTCCCAGGGCGTTGCGCGCGCTGGAGCTGCTGCTGTGGCCGGCGCTGGCGCTCTTCGTGCTCACCTCGCAGCCGCGGGCCGCCCTGCAGCCGCTCGACGTGGCGCTGTTCTACCCGGGCGTGGTGCTGGCGTTGACCCTGCGCGATCGCCTGCAGGCCGCGGTGTGCGCGCTCGCCGGCTTCCCCCCGGTGCGCGCGCAGCTCTCGTCGATCCTCCAACTCGTGTGGTGGCTGGGCCCCGACACCGGCCCGCTGGTGTTGATGGACCGCGTGCCGCGCGCCCTGGCGCACCTCGGCGCCTTGCTCGGCGCGGCCGCGGCGGTGGCGCTCTCGTCTCCGTCCGCGGGCATGACCGCGGGCGCTTCCCTGGTGCTGCTGCTGGCGCTGTGTCCGCTGCTCCCGTCGGCCGGGGAGTCGCTGCTCTCGCTCTACGCCGGCCAGCCGCGCATCGACGAGCAGCTGCGCAACTTCGTGGGCCTGAGCCTCGTGAAGAGCCTCGCCACGCTCAACCTGCGTCGCTGGGGCACGGCGTTGATGGTCGGCGGCGTGCTGAGCGTCGCGTGGCTCGTCGCGCTCTTCTTCGGCATCCTCGGGCTGGGCTTGCCCACGGCGTTCCGCCTCATCGAGCTGCTGACCGCGGCCGACTCCGTCATCGAGCAGGCGCTCGCGGCCCTGGGCGCCATGGCGTTGCTGGTGCTGTGCCCGGCGGCGCTGGTGCTCGCCTCGTTCCAGCTCATCGAGTCGGCCTTCGAATTCTTCTGGCCCCGCGAGACCGGCGGCAAGCGCGCGCTGGGCGCGGCGGGACTCGAGGCGTTCCGCACCATTCCCCTCTTCTCGAAGCTCAGCGACGCCGACCTGGAGAAGATGGCCGTGCACTCGCGGCAGGTCTCGTACGGGGCGGGCGAGCGCATCGTCGAAGAGGGCTCGCCGGGGAACACGTTCTATTCGATTCAACGCGGGCTGGTGTCGGTGGTGCAGGGCGAGGCGACGCAGCGCCCGCGCGTGGTGGCGCGCCTGGGCGTGGGCGACTGCTTCGGCGAGACGGCGATGCTCAAGGACGGGGCGCGCATGGCCACGGTACGCGCGGTGACCGACGCCCTGGTCATCGAGCTGTCGAGCGAGGCCTTCGAGCAGATGCTGGCCACGGTGGGCGGCGTGGACTTCGCGGCGGTGCTGCGCGCGGCCTCGACCATCGGCACCAGCAAGCTGTTCCGCGGGTTGCCCCCCGAGCGGCTCTCGTCGCTGGCCAGCCGCTTCGTGCCGCGCTCGGTGCCCGCGGGCGTCGAGGTGGTGCGCTTCGGCGAGCCGGGCCACGAGTTCTTCCTCATCGCGCGCGGGAGCGTGGAGGTGCTCTCGGCCGACGGGAAGCTGCTCACGAAGCTCGGTGACGGCGAACACTTCGGGGAGATCGCCTTGCTGCGCAACGTGCCGCGCACGGCGACGGTGAAGACGACGGCGCAGACGCTGCTGCTGGTGCTCGACCGGGAGGTCTTCCTCCAGTCGCTGCAGGCCGACCTCTCGCTCTCGGCGCGCGTCGAAGAGATCGTCGCCGCCCGCACCACCACCCGCCCCGAAGGCATCCCCGCGCAGGGCTGAAGAAGGCCGCAGCGCCCAGTTCTCGAGCGTGAGGCCATCGGTCGATGCTGCTCGAGGCGGCACCCAACGCGCAGACACCGCGACTCGCGTCCGGGAGCGGCCAGCCGCCCCGGGCCCCTGGCGCGCCTACACCGCCGGCCTGGAATTTTCGCCAGAGAAAATTCCCTGTCCCAAAGTGACCGTGAGGGACTTACCGTGGTCCTGTAAGTTCTAGTATTATCAAAGCCTTGTGTGCATAAAAACCACTCAGGCGCACCTCACAGCGCACGGCAGTGCGACATGTGGGCGCCCCTGAGTCCTGACGCGAGACCAGGGAGCCGCGCGTGTCATCGAGTCGTTCGATTCTGTTGCTGGAGAAGAACCGGGTGCTGGGCCAGCGCCTGGCACGTGTGCTGTCCGCGGCCACGGATCTCGCCGAGGTGACGGTGAGCGACAGCCCGGCCGAGCTGAAGAAGAGCCTGACGGCGTCGACGCTCGCCGTGGCGGTCGAGAGCAACGACCTCGACGTGGCCCTCGAGTGGGTGCGCAGCGATTGGCCCCAGCTCAAGGTCATCACCTGGAGCCAGGCGTCACTCGAGAGCACCCTGCAGGTCGCCAAGCACGAGCCGGCCCTGCAGAGCATCATCGGGTGGCCGGCCCACCAGTCGATGCCGCGCACCTGGGAGCTGTGCCTCGCGGGTCGCCGCGCGCTCGACGGCCCGAACGCGAAGGGTCCACGGCTGAGTGAGGTCCTGGCCTGGGGGGCGAGCACCATTCGGTGGGTGCCGCGCAACAGCGCCGAGCGCGACCACGCGGTGTCGGAGGTCGAGCGCTACGCCGCCCAGCTGGGGGCCAACAGCCGGCTCATCGAGCGGCTCGCCGTGGTGGCGCACGAGCTGTTGATGAACGCCATGTACGACGCGCCGGTCGACGGCCAGGGCAAGCCGCTCTACGCCCACGACCGCAAGCAAGACGTCATCCTCGACGACAAGGAAGCACCGACGCTGCGCCTGGGCTTCGACGGCATGACCGCCGCGCTCGAGGTGACCGACCCCTTCGGCGGGCTCAAGCGCAAGCACGTGCTCAACTCGATCCTCCGAGGGCTCGACGGGGCGCGCAGCGACCGGGCCGAGGTGCTCGACACGACCCACGGCGGTGCGGGGCTCGGCTTCTTCCGCATGTACGGCGCGTGCACCGCGGTGGTCGTCGACGTGAAGCACGGCGAATCGACCCGGGTGCTGGCGCTGTTCGATCTCGATGCCTCGATGCGCGAAGCCCGCGCGTCGGCGGCCTCGCTCCATCTCTTCTTCGCGTGAGCGCCCCATGACCGAACTCGACAAGATCCTCCATCGACAGCTCAAGCGCCTGGGGCTCGAGGGCCTCGACCGGCCCCCGTCGCTCGAGGAGTGGCTCACGATCGTCGAGAAGATCAGCGACCAGTACAAGGCCTCGGCCGACGACCGGGCCCTGCTGACGAGGTCGATCGATCTCTCGACCGACGAGATGAACGGCCTGCGCACCCGCGTCGAGTCCGAGCGCGATCGGCTGCAGGCGATTCTCGCGGCCATCGCCGACGCCATCTCGGTGATGGGCCAGGCCAATGGCGAGGCCGGCGCCGAGTCGTCGAGACCCGAAGCCACGGGCATCATCACCAGCGCCAAGAGCCTCTTCGCCCAGAAGTTGAAGACCATCTTCTCCGAAGGCGAGTCGTACTCCGCCGAAGAGAGCTCGCGGGTGCGGGTCATCGAGACGGGCTTCTTCCGACTGGCCGACCAGATCGAGTCGATGCTCAAGGAGATGTCGTCGTCGGCCTCGCTGCGAAAGGAGATCGAGGTCGCCAGGACGGTGCAGCAGATGTTGCTGCCGGCACAGGACACGGTGGTGCGGCCGGGCTTCTCACTCGCCGCGTGGTGCCAGCCTGCCCAGGAATGCGGCGGCGATTGGTGGACGGTGCAGGAGCAGGCCGACGGCAAACAACTGGTGGTGGTGGGCGACGTGACCGGCCACGGCATCGCTTCTGCCATTCTCACCGGTACGGCCAAGGCCGCGTGCGACCTCGCGCACCTCATGACGCGCGCCAAGGTGTCGCCCAGCGTGCTGCTGCACCTGATGAACCACGCGGTGTTCCAGGCCGGCAGCCAGAAGGTGATGATGACGGCGGGGGCCGCGCTGATCGACCCCGTGGCGCGCACGGTGACGCTGGCCAACGCGGGCCACGTCTTCCCGCTGCTGCTGCGCGACGGCGCGGTGCGACCGATGGTGGCGCACGGCCCGCCGCTCGGCTCCAGCGCGACCCACGAGTTCGCGCCCGCCACGCTGCAGCTCCAGGCCGACGACGTGCTGCTGTGGTTCACCGACGGCGTCACCGAGCGCGAGAACGAGACGCACGAGCAGTTCTCCGAGAAGCGCCTGCGCGCGGGCCTGCTGCGCGGCGCGCAGCTCGACGTCTCGGGCCTGCGCGATGAACTGGTGCGTTCGCTGCTCACCTTCGCGGGTCACGTGCCCGCTGACGACGACATGACCCTCGTCATCGCCCGTATCTCCTGACCGCTTCCTCACTTCACAAGGCCGACCCATGCTGACCGAGACCCTCACGTACGACTTGAAGCAGAAGAAGTGGAGCACCCCGTTCCCCGCGCTGGACTCGGCGAAGACCCTGGTGCTCGCCTTCGGCGACCCGGCGCTCATCGACTCGCCGCAGGTCCTCAAGGAGCTCAAGGCGGCCTACCCGCTCGCGGTCGTGGCCGGCTGCAGCGGCAGCGGCGAAATCGTCGGCGCCACGGTGAAGGACGACGTG
>CAIVGN010000159.1 GCA_903905455.1 uncultured Archangium sp. | reverse complement strand
GCTGGGCGCCTGTACGACGGGCTCGCCGACGGCCGGCGGCAACTCGCCCGTCGACGGTGACGCCGCGTTCCAGCAGTACATGAACGTGGGCGCCCCCAGCCGGGCGGCGCTGACCAACAGCCTGGTCCACGACAGCGCGGGCGGCGGCGTGTACCGGGCCTTCGCCGACACGGCCGTCGACTTCCTCGCGACCAACACCTTCACCAACGTCGCGTGGTGCCGGCAGACGCCGGTGAAGATCAGCGGGTCGTGCGTGCCGATGACGTGCAACTGAGGGTGGCGCGCAGGCCGGGCTTCAGGGCACCACGGGACGGCGCGCGAGGAGCTCGGTGGTCAACAGGTGGCTCGCGCGGCCGATGAGCGTCTGCGACTCGCGCGGGTCCACCGGGCCGACGCACTCGCCACAGCCAGCGCGGGTCGCACAGGCCAGCCCGGGAGGCATCAACGATGCGTCGGAGTTGGTCGCCGTCAGCGAGACGTCGGCCGTGTCGGTGCTCTGGACCGTGACGCGGCCTTCCCACAGCTGGCGGCCCTGCTTGTCGTGCGCCGCCATCTCGAGAAACCCGGCCAGCGGACACAGGGTGTAGCCCGTGGCTTGCGCCTGCGAAGTCACGAAGCCGGGGCGCCAGTCACTCACGACGACCACGACCTCCGCGGTCGAGGCAGAGACGAGGAGCACGGCGGCCTCGAGCAGCGTGGCTTGACCCCGGGCCAGCAGCTCGCGCAGCCCCCGCGCCACCGGCGAGCTCACCACCAGGTGGGCGACCTGCGCCTGCGTCAGGGGCTCCCAGCCTGCATCAAAGAGCACCCGCTCGGCCTCGCGCGTCGCCAGTTGCAGCTCGAGCCCACGCGTGGCGCACGCTGCCGGGCCCAGCGAGCACGGCGAGAAGACGAGCTCTGCCGACACCGACTCCAGCGTGAGGGCGCTGAGCACCAACACCGACCGCGAGGGCACCGCCGGCAACGCGCGCGACGTCGCCACGAGCTGCGGACTGGTGCGCGCAGCAGTCACCGTGGTCGAGACGGCGCAGCCACTCAGGAGCACGACCAACATGGACATACGGGGCATGGCTTGGTCCCTCATCGCCTGGACGCAGGGCCACACCTCGCGGGCGGCCCTGCGCACGGCACTGCGTTAGATCGAACCGGTCTTGGGAGCTTCGGAGGCCTTGGTCGGCAGCGCCTCGAGACCCACGGCCTTCATCAGGCCCTTCGCGCCCTCGACGACCTTGGGCAGCGCCTCGGCCTGGCTCGAGAGCCGCTCGATGGTCTCCTTCACCGCGGGGATCTTGCCGGCGATCGCCGGGCTGGGCGGACCCGAGACGAACTTGCGGCCGCTGGCGACGAGCTCCACGTCCTTCAGGGCGCCGAGCGCCAGGTTCCAGATGGCGTTCTTCGTCGCGTCCTTCTGCTTGGCGTCGGCGCTCTTCGCGAGGGCTTCGCCGGACTTCTTGAAATCGACCTTGGCGAACTCGGCGTTCTGTTCCTTCGACGCCTGGTCGAGCTTGGCCTGGCGCTCCTTGGGGTCGGTGATCGCGTTCGCGGCCTTGGTCAACGCCTCGACCTTCTCGCGAGACTCCTTGGAGGCGACGGCGTTGAAGAGGCTCTTCGAGGCCTCGACGACCAGCGTGTCGGCGATGGTGGCCGCCGAGAGGAACGCGTCGATGTCGGCCGGGGTCGCGCCGCCGCCGCCTCCTCCGGGAATGCTGGGGGCCGCGGCGCCGAGGCCGCCGAACTGGGCGTGCGCGAGGGGCGCGAGGGCGAGGCAGCTGGCGATGGCAGTGAACAGCAGGGTCTTCTTCATTCGTTGCTCCGGGGTGGTGCGGTGGGACTACGGTTTTTCCTTCACCAGCCCGGCCGCAGCGGCCGGCGCCAGCTTCAGGACTTCATCGAGGAGGTCGGCGCGCAGGCAGGCATCGCGCGTCTCGAGGGCCGAGCCCCGGGGCAACGCGCTGGTGGTCATGCGCGTGTCGAGCGCGAAGCTCGACTTCACGGCCCCCGCGGCGCCCCCCGTGCGAAGCCGGAAGCCGACCTTCACGCTCACGCTGTCGGTGCACGTGCGCTCGTCACACTTCAGCTCGCGAGCGCCGATCTTGTACGCCGGCTGGACGCAGAGCCCGACCTGCGGCTCACGCAGCACCAGGGCCTGCTTGAAGCCGGCACCCGACCCGAGGAGACGCGCGACGGCCCCGGGCAACCCCGTGGAGAGGAAGGGGACGCGGGCGCCGGACGCGAAGAGGTTGAAGGCGAGTTCGTCGTAGCCGGGCAGCGCGATGTCCCCGAGTTGGTCGGCCGGGCCGCACGGCCCCAGGCGCTGGCCATGGACCGAGTCACCGGCCGCCACCTCGACGAGCACCACGTCACCCCGCTGCAGTGCCGGCGCGCCGTCGAAGACCGGCAGCAGGGGGGTGAGGGCGGTGACTTCCTGCGTGCCGCCCACTTCGAGTTCCCAGGTCGGAGCGAGCACTTCACCCTCGAGGCCGTCGACCTTCAACTTCCGAAAGGCGCGTACCGTGGCGCCGGGCGCGAGCCGACCGAGCCCGTCCTTCACCGTCGGGGCCTCGCCCCCTCGTTCGAGTTCGAGGCGCGCGGTGAGGGGCTTGAAGTCGGTGGTGAGCCGCCGCGCGAGCGCGCCGAGCGCGTTCTTGAGGGCAATCTCCCTGCGCGCGTCGAGCGACAGGGCCATGCCCGCGGTGATCTCGTCTTCGATGCGATCTCGCCCCTGGGTGGCGAAGAGCACCCGACCGGAGCGGTCGACCACCTCGGCGAACGCGAGCGCCTCGGTCACCCGCAGCGACTGGTACTCGTGGTTGGTCGCGCGCTCGTAGACCACCGGGTCGGGCACGTGCAGGCGGATGAAGAGCCCGGGCAGCTCGCGCTGCGTGAGCTTTTCCTGGCTGACGTCGAGCTGCGACCCCAGGGCCCGCAGCACGGAGGCGAAGGTGGGATTGACGGGCACGAGACTCAGCGGGGCAGCACCCAGCGCGTCCGAGAAGAGCTGCACCACGGTCTCGGCCGGCAGCCCCTCGGGCACGGTCTCGAGCAGTGCGAGCGCGCGGGGCTTGGTGAAGTCGGCCAGCGTACGGTTGGTCACGCGGGCGAAGACCGCCCCGACTTCAAAGCTCCCCAGCGCGGCGCTGGCGATGGCGTAGCTGGGCCCGGCGTACAGCACCCTGAGCTCCTGGCCCTGGGCGTCGGTCAGCGCGTCGCCGCGCGCGAGGCCCTCGGCGGCCCCGCGATTCAAGATGGCGAGGCTCTCCCAGCGCTTGAGGACCTTCGCCTCGATGATCGTGGGGGTGAACCGCACACCGGCATCGGCGATCAGGTCGGCCATCACCCCGAGCAGGGTCTGCCCGAAGAGCGCCACGACCCGCGCGCTGCCCGCCTGCGCCTGCGCCGGAAGCACCGAGGCCGTGGCGATGGTGGTGCGGGTCGAGGCAAAGAGCACCTCGCCGGTCATCACGTTGGTGAAGTACAGGCTGGCCGTGACGGGCAGATAGAGGTCGGTGGTGCCGTCGAGCTTGGCCACCGTGTAGCGCGACGCGCGCGCCACCTGCATCGACACGGCGAAGGTCCTCCGCTGGTTGCGCTCGGAGATGGTCTGGGCCGACTGGGGGAAGCGTTGCCTGAACTTCTCCTCGAAGGCGCCCTGCACTGCTTCGCTGAGCGCCGCACGGAAGTCGGGGTCGATGCGCGCCCGGCCCTCGTCGGCCGGGAGGAAGAGGCCCCGCACCGGGTACAGCTGATAGCCGGCAGCGGCGCCCGCGTCGGAGACCGGAGCAGCCGCCAGCACCAGCGCGGCGAGAAGCAAGCCGCTCACGGCGTGCTCTCCTTGAGCTTCTTCTCGACCTCCGCGCAGGGCCCCAGGCAGAAGATGAACTGGTTGCCCTCGGCGCGCGCGTCGAGCGTGGCGAAGGCCGGGTTCGACGCCAGCTGCATCGCCAGCGCCTGGTCGAGCGGGTCGGTCCCCTTGTAGGTGACGACCAGCTGCAGCCGGGTGCTGGTCGCGACGCGCTGGTTGTCACCCTCGACGCCGGGCACGGAACGAACGGCGCGCGTGAAGGCGGAGCGCAGCATCAGCGGCAGGCTCGAACCGACCAGGGTGACGAGCTGCTCGCGGCCGTAGGTGGCGCGGCGCTTCCAGTACTCCTGCACCCGCGCGCCGAGAATGGGCCCGCCGATGCGCGCCACCTTCTTCGCAGCCAGGCCGGCGCAGTCGTTGAGGTTCCGGCCCGTCGAGGCCTCGGCGAAGGTCTCGGAGGCGATCGCCTCACCGTCGACCGTGGAGTAGGTCTTCACCGTCACCAACGCCGTGCACTCGAGGTCGCCGGTGTTCGGGTTCTTGCCGCTGTCGACGATGATGGAGTTCCCCACCATGAAGAAGTCGGCGTTGGCGTCGCTCTTCGCAAACGAGACGTATTTCGAGAGCGCCTCGCCGTTCTGCATGGCGGCGATCGTCAGCGGCGTCTCCTTGAAATACTTCGATTTGAAGACATCGTTGTCGAGAACGCGCAGGTCATAATCTTGCAGCTGACCCATCAGGGCATTGTAGGTCTGACTGGTTTGTTCAGGGCCGCCCTGGGGTTGGTAGCGCACGAGCTTGCGGTAGCGCTGCACGTCATGCTGTTCCGCCGCGACATCCACGATGACGTCAGCGCGGCTCGTGGCCGTGCGCGAGGCGGTGAGGCTGTCTTGCTTCACCTTGAGCGAGAGATCGGCGGCAGAGGCGGAGGAAGCGGAGGCCTTCGAGCGGTCGCTGAACGTGCCGCCCTTGTCGCTGGAGAACTCCTCGAGTTCTTCGAGTGGCGCCTTCAGGTCTCGGGGCGAGGTGATGAACTCGTCCATCACCGAGAGGATGGAGTAGCCGCGCACGGCAGCGGTGTTGATGGCGATACCGAGGTCCGACAGCAGCGTGCGGAACTCCTTGTCGTCGAGGACGAGCTTGATCCTCACCTCGTAGCTGTTTCCGACGCGCGCGGACTTCGTGTCGACGAGGGCCTCGTCGGAGACCTGGGCCTGCACCGCGTCGAGCTTGGCGGCGACCCGCGGGTCGCGACTGGCCCCCGGCCCGAGCACCTTGTCCACCGCGGCGATGAGCGCCTGGCGCTTGGCTGCTCCCAGCGCGTAGGCGCGGAGTGACTGGAAATCGGGAGGAACCGGCGGAGCCCCTTTGCCCTGGGGCGGAGGGAGTGGAATTTCCACTGCAGCCTGCCCGAGAACCTCGAGCTCTTTTGCACGGGCGCTGGCACCCGAGAGCACGGCGACCGACAGCACACAAATGAATGACTTCAATCTCACGGCGCTCACCCCCCGAATACTCAGCGAGCAGGGTTGTAAATGATTCCCGTGACACGGCAGGTCACAGTGTTGTCTTTTCTGTATTTGGCGGGGCCAAACTCAGTCGCGCGCAGCCATTCCCGGGCTCTTCGCCAACACCTCGCGCACCGCCAGCAGTGCGTCGATGGCCGCGCGGATCTCGGGGGCCGAGGCCTCGAGGGGCAGCCAGGTCGAGAGCCGCAGGCCGCGCCAGTCTTCGGGCCAGCGTGACTTCACCAGCACCCGCTCCGAGGCGCCGGGGATCAGCGTGTCCCAGTTGCGCAGGCCGAAGCGCTGGCCGAGCCGCGCGTCGATGCTCGAGCGCAGCTCCGGCGTGAGGACCGCGCGCAGCGCCGCCACCGTGGCCTCGTCGCCGGTGAGGTCGGGCGAGGCGCCAGGGCGAATGAACACCCCACCCCGCGCGAGGCCCACCAGGCGCGCCTCCAGGACGATGGCGAGGTGCGGAGGGAGGAAGACCCCCGGCGCCTTCCCCGAGAGCATCACCATCACGCGCCAGCCACCGACCTCCCCACCGCAGGCGACGTGCGACGGGGTGGGCCCCACCAGCGGCGTGAAGCCCAGGGCCGCGCAGCGCTCGTGGAACGCCGCCCGGTCGGCGCGCAACTTCGCGGGGCGCCACACGAAGGCGGCGATGACGCCCAGCCCGACCACCACCGCTGCGGCGACCAGCACCTCGAGGGGACCCATGAGCGGGAATCGTACCCGAGCCTTCCCGCGTCGCACGCCGACACCGGCAGCCACGGGGTGGCGGCAGACCTGATCCGAGGTCGCGCGAGCGCTGGTGCTGAAGGCGCGTGACCCGCACCACCACGTGCTCGAGCAGACGCGACCGTGACTGCCCGCGAGCGGCAGCGAGGAGGGTCGAGTTGTGGTGAGTGAAAGTGGGGGAATG
>CAIVGN010000158.1 GCA_903905455.1 uncultured Archangium sp. | reverse complement strand
GGCGTGGGCTGCCGGTTGAGGCGCAGCAGCAGGGTCCGCCAGGTCTCCTTGCTCAACGAGAACTTCTTCTCGGTGGCGTCGACCTCGCCGTAGCCCAGGGCTGGCACGGCGACGAAGAGGTCGACGCCCAGTTCCCAGGCGAGCGCGAGGCCACGGGCGATGAGGGTGCGCTCGCGCGAGTCCACCCGGTTGACGAAGGCCGCGGTGTGCTCCGACTGGGCCAGCAGCCCGTCGAGCAGGGCGTCGAGCCACTCCACCCCGCGCAGCAGGCGATCGTCGACCACGTCGGCGGCCGCGTGCACCCCCACGGCGATCAACGCAAAGAGCCCCAGCGGCATGAACGCCCAGCGGAAGGCTCCGAAGAATCGGCTGACACCTCCGAGCGCGCTGGTGGACACGGGAGTTCCCTTCAACGACCGGGGGTGAGAGGCCGATCTACATGAAAAAACCGCCGCCCCCCGGAACGAGGAGCGGCGGCTTCATTTCACCACGGGAGCGGAGCTCAGCTCTGCGCGGTGGGCTTGCTCTCGACGGCCGCGGCGGCCGGGGGAGGCGTGCCCGCGGCAGCCGAACGCTCGGCGAGCGCCTGCTTGCGGGACAGGCGGATCTTCCCGCCGGAGTCGATGGAGATGACCTTCACCATCACCTCGTCGCCTTCCTTCACGATCTCGTCCACCGTCTTCACGCGCTTGTCAGCGAGCTCGGAGATGTGGATGAGGCCGTCGGTGCCGGGGAAGAGCTCGACGAAGGCGCCGAACTCCACGATCTTGCGAACCGTGCCCAGGTAGATCTTGCCGACCTCGGCCTCACGGGTGAGGGCCTGGATCATCGAGATCGCCGCCTTGACCGCGTCACCGTCGGCCGAGGCGATGTCCACCTTGCCGGTGTCGTCGATGTTCACCGAGCAGCCGGTGCGGGCGATGATGTCCTTGATCACCTTGCCGCCGGGGCCGATGACGTTCTTGATGTACTCGGGGCGGATGTGGATCGACGTGATCCGCGGGGCGTACTGGCTGATCTCCTTGCGGGGCGCCGGGAGCGTCTTGAGCATCGTCTCGAGGATGTGGAGACGACCCGCGCGGGCCTGCTCCATCGCCTTGAGCATGATCGCCGTGGTGATGCCGGTGATCTTGATGTCCATCTGCACGGCGGTGATGCCCTTGGCGGTGCCGCAGACCTTGAAGTCCATGTCGCCGAGGTGATCCTCGTCACCGAGGATGTCGGTGAGGATCGCGACCTTGTCGCCTTCCTTCACCAGGCCCATGGCGATGCCCGCGACCGGCGACTTGATGGGAACGCCGGCGTCCATCATCGCCAGCGTGCCACCGCACACCGAGGCCATCGACGAGCTGCCGTTCGACTCGAGGATGTCCGAGACGATGCGCACCACGTAGGGGAAGGTGTCCTTGCCGGGGAGCATGTTGCGCAGCGCGCGCTCGGCGAGGGCGCCGTGACCGATCTCGCGACGGCCGGGGCCGCGCAGGGGCTTGGTCTCGTTCACCGAGAAGGGGGGGAAGTTGTAGTGCAGCATGAACGTGCGGCTGATCTCGCCCGCGAGCGTCTCGATGCGCTGGTCGTCTTCGCCGGTGCCCAGGGTCGCGGTGACGAGCGACTGGGTCTCACCGCGCTGGAAGATCGCCGAGCCGTGGGTACGGGGCAGGGGCGAGATCTCGCAGCTCACCGCACGAACCATGTCGTGGGGGCGGCCACCGATGCGGCCACCGCTGCAGGTCAGGTCGCGCATGTACTCGTACTTCAGGTCTTCGTAGATGCCCTTGACCTGCTTCTCGACGGCCGCCGTGTAGCCTTCGGCGAGCTGCGCCTTGAGCGCCGCCTCGAGGGCCTTGCGGTTGGTCTTCAGGAAGCCGTAGCGCTCGTGCTTCTCGACGATCGAGTAGCCCTTCTTGATGCCTTCCCACGAGATGGCCTTGGCCTTCTCCTTGAGCGCCTCGTCGTACTTCACCATCTTGTCGTACTCGCGCGTCTTGACGCCCAGTTCGGCGCGGAGCTCGGCGATGGCGTTGATGATCGGCTGGCAGGCGGCGTGACCGAAGTCGAGCGCGGCGACCATGTCGGCCTCGGAGATCTCCTCCGCGCCGCCCTCGACCATCACGATGGCTTCCTTCGAAGCGGAGACCACCAGGTCGATGTCGCTCTTGGCGCGCTGGTCGGCCGTGGGGTTGGCCATCAGCTTGCCGTCGAGGCGGGCCACGCGCACGCAGGCGATGGGGCCGTTGAACGGGATGTCAGAGACGGCCAGCGAGGCCGAAGCAGCGCAGAGCGCGAGCACGTCGGGCTCGGCGTTCTTGTCGAAGCTGATCACGCTGATCATGACCTGCGTCTCGTAGGCGTAGCCTTCCGGGAACAGGGGGCGGCAGCTGCGGTCGACGATGCGGCTGGTCAGCGTCTCCTTCTCGGTGAGGCGACCCTCACGGCGGAAGTAGCCGCCGGGGATGCGGCCGGCCGCCGCGAAGTTCTCCTTGTACTCGACGGTCAGGGGCAAGAAGTCGATGTCCTTCTTCTCGCGCGCGCTCACCGACGTCGCGAGCAGCATGGTGTCGTCGTAACGAACAACGACCGCGCCGTCCGCCTGCTTCGCCATGCGGCCGGTCTCGATGATGAGGTCCCGATCGCCCACTTTTACGGTCTTCCGAATCATTGCCATGTTGGGTGTCTCTCGATGCTGCGTTGTCGGCGCTCGGAGATGGGCTGCGTTTTGACCCCCTGATCACCGGCCCCGAAACGACAGGAGGCGCCTTCGGAGACGGTGAACAAAAAATCAAAACGCGAAAGGTGCTCACCCGTCGCGCCAGTGTGTGGTCCGCCGCGTCAGGTCGCAGCGGCTTTGAAACACCGCGGGGCGCTGGAAACTCCCCAGCGCCCCACGTTCATCTTCAGTCCGTTACTTACGGATACCGAGGGCGTCGATCAGCTTCTTGTAGCGGTTGAGGTCCTTCGACTTGAGGTAGTCGAGCAACCGGCGGCGCTGGCTGACCATCTTCAGCAGACCGCGGCGGCTGTGGAAGTCCTTCTTGTGCGTCTTGAAGTGCTCCGTCAGCTCGTTGATGCGCTCGGAGAGGATCGCCACCTGGACCTCGGGCGAGCCCGTGTCCTTCTCGTGGGTGCGGAACTTCGCGACCAACTCCGTCTTCTTCTCGACCTGGATCATTGATGTCTCTCCCGCTCCGGTGGGTACGGCGCCACCAGTCGACCCGCGGAGGGGTACAGGTCGGGTGGGCCCCGAGGACTCTCGGGACAGGGGGGGCGCTTAGCGGATGGGCGGGGGGTGGTCAACCCATCGCGCGATCAGCGCAGGGGGGGCAACAGCACGTAGGTCCCGTCTTCGCCGCGCCGGTAGAAGTACGCGTCGCGCCAGGGGAAGTGGAGATCATCGGCGGTCAGGAGGTTGACCTCGACCAGCTCCGCCAGGGCCATGGGCAGGGCGCCCTTCTCCAGCTTGTAGACGTCGATGGCCGCGGCCACCCGGGACATCTGCTGCTGGCTGGCGAAGCGCTGGGCCGCCGGGTCGGTATAGGTGGTGGCGTTGGAGCGGCCGAGGTTCACCGCGCCGAAGTCGATGCGGGTGCCGATGAAGAGAATGGCGCCCACCACCACCATGGTGACGGCGATGCGGCCCACCACGCCCAGCACGGCCGAGGCCCGGGAATCGGTCTCGAAGTCGTCGCCGCCCTTGCCCGCGGGGGGGATGCCCTTGGCGTACTCGAGGTTGATGAGGTTGCAGAGCGCCTTGGCGGTCTCGAACTCGCCCAGGGCCGAGAGCTCGACGATGCGCTGCACGGTGCGGCCGGGGGCGATGAGGTTGTAGACCCGGCGCTCGTTTTCCCCCACCGACTTGAACTCGCCCTTGTTGACGCTCTTCTTCTCTTCGGCGAACGCGTCGTCGAGGGCGTCGTCGAAGTCGTCCTTCTTGAGCTCCTCGGGCGGCAGCTCCTTGAGCTTCTCGAAGGCCATCTGCAGGCTGGTGATGCGCTTGCGCACCACCGGCCATTCGTCGACGCGCCGGAAGCCCTCCATGAGCACCGACTCGGCGCGCAGGGGGGTGAGCGTGGTCTCGTTCTCGACGTCGCGCTGCTCGAACTCGTAGGTGCCGGCCTTCCACGAGAAGAGCTTGAAGAGCGTCTCGCTGGTCTGCAACTGCACCATGGAGCGGAACTTCTCGTTGGTGAGCACGCCCTGGCTGACCAGCACGTCACCCAGGCGCTGCAGGGTGCGCTTCTGGGTCTCGAGGGCGAACTCCAGCTGCTGCTCGGTCACCACGCTGGCGGCCACCAGCATGGAGCCGATGAGGTCCTTGCGGTTGCGGCTGGTGGTCTCGGCGCGGCAGATGTTGCCGTCCTTGAAGGTGACGGCGACGGTGTCGCTGCGCTGGGTCAGCTGCAGCACGCCGGTCTTCTGCTGCTGGCCAATCAGCTGGAGGATGTCGGCGATGCCGAAGTCTTTGAGTGTGCCCTTGAGCGCCATGGGTCAGCCCTGCTTCCGGCGCAGCCGCAGCAGCGACAGCGGGTAGACGACGAGAAAGAGCAGCACCAGCGGCGTCATGCGCAACACCATGGGCAGCCCGTCGAAGGGGGGTCGCACCACGCCGGCGCGGAACACCGCCCCGGAGATCGCCAGCACGAAGAAGTAGCCGTAGAGGGCCCCGCGCACCGCGTCGCCGGAGAAGACGTGGCCCATGCCCGACCACAAGACGCCGAAGAACGTCGAGGCGCGCTCCATCTGGTTCTCGTAGCGCGCGACCTCGAGCTGCTTGCGCACCTTCACCGAGGGGGCGACCACGTTCTTGCGCGCGAAGACGTTCACGCACTGGGTGCACATGGAGCTGCCCGGCGAGACGTCGGGATCGCCGCGGTGGCTGACCGGCCGGCCGCAGCGGGTGCACACCCGGGCCGCTTCGATCGACTTGGAAAGGAAGCCGAAGCCCACCAGCAGCAGCGAGACGATGAGCGGGTAGAGCAGCGCGAGCGCCGAGGGCACGTCCCCGACGAGGATCTGGGAGAGCTGGCTGCGCACGCGCTTGCCTCCCTCTTCCCCCCGGGCGAGCTCGAGGAGATCCGCCTGCGCGAGGGGCAGCGAGCGCAGGTGCGAGTTGCCGATGATCTCCTTGATCAGCGGGTCTTCGCTGGCGATGGCCGGCAGGCTCGGGTCGAGCTGGCGGGCCTCCATCAGGTACTGGCTGGCCTTGCCGATCTCGCCGGCGGCCGCGTCGCCGTACACCTGCACGCGGCGCTGGTAGACGCGGCTCAGGTCGAGCAGCGCGATGGCCGACGGGCTCTCGGCCTTGACCTTCTCGAGCACCGAGCGCGAGTTCTCGAGGTCGCCCTGGAGGAAGAAGGCCTTGGCGAGGGCCACGCGGGCGGGCACGTCGTCGGGCCGCAGGGCCAGCGAGCCCTTGAGGTGGGTGATGGCCTGCTCGAGGTGGCCGCGGTTGAGGTGGAAGTGGCCGAGCACGAAGCGCTCGGCGAAGCCGACCTTGTCTTCGGCGGCGAGCTTCTCGTAGCGCTGCACGAGGGGCTCGATGCCCGGCCCGCCGCGCTCGATGCGGTAGAGATCTTCGGCCACCGTGTCGGCGAAGGCCGTCTTCTCGACCACCGTCGCGCCCAGCAGCGGCACGAAGCCCAGCAGCGAGATGAGCACCGCGGCCACCACGCGCTCGGACACCGAGAGGTACATGGTCACCGCGGCGAAGAAGGCCAGCAGCGTGGGCACCACGCCCATGCGGAACACGATGGGCAGCAGCAGCAGCATCACCGCCAGCGCGCCGGTCTGCCACCTTGCGGCCGCGCGGGGGAAGAGGAAGTGGAAGTCGTAGAGGAAGTAGAAGCCCCGGCGCAGCAGCAGCACCAGCACCACCGCGATGGCCGTGCCGATCAACGCCACGAGGAAGATGGTGGCCACGTCGGCGATGAGCGGGCGGGCGTAGCGCGGGTCGGCCAACTGCGCCGCGAGCCCCTTCTGCACCGCGCCCACGTAGCGGCCGATGCCGCTGGGGTCGGAGGTGAAATACAGGCGCGCCAACAGGAACCAGGTGGCCGGGAGATCCGGCGCCAGCTCGGCGGCCGACACGGCGATCTCCACGGCGGCGCCGCTGTCCCCGGCGGTCTCCCAGGCCTGCGCAGCGCGGAGCATGCCGATGGACCACAGCTCGGCGTTGGTGGAGCCGATGAGGTCGCGCAGGGCCAGCAGTTCCTTGCGGGCGACGAGCTCCGCGTTCTGGTTCTTCGAGGCGTTCGCAGCGGCCCAGCGGGACCACGCGGCGTTGAGGTCGGCGTCGGAGATGGTCTTGACCACCACCGGCGGAGGCTCCCTGCGGGGCGGCGGCTCCTTCTTCGGGGGCTGGGCGGCGAGCTCCCTGGCGAGCTCCTTCGCCGTCTTCGGCGCGGCCTTCTTGCCGGTGGGCGGCGCGACGAGCGTTCCATCGCCGGGGTCCTCGGGGGGCTCGGCAATGTCGACCGTGTCATCGGTGACGGGCTGGACGGCGCGCTTCGGGGGAGGCCGCTTCGCGTCAGGGTCGACCAAATCGACCTGGGCCAGCGCCAGACCTGGAGCGAGCCACACGAGGGCGAGGAAACACGCGAAAAGTCTCATCGGGGCCGGCGGAGCCTACCTCAGGGTGCGCAGCAGTCGCGAGCACTTCGACGAGGGGTACGGTAGACGGCGCCCATGGGTGACATCGGCGCCGCCGTCGAGCGGTTGGCAGACATCATGAAACGCCTGCGCGCGCCGGGGGGCTGCCCCTGGGACCGGGAGCAGGACCTGCGGAGCCTGCGCCCCTACCTCATCGAAGAGGCCTACGAGGTGCTCGAGGAGATGGACCGGGTGTCGGACGGCGGCCCCTGGACCCCCCTGGGCGAGGAGCTGGGCGACCTGCTCTTCCAGATCGTCTTCCACGCGCAGCTCGCCTCGGAGCAGCGGCAGTTCGACCTGGCCACGGTGGCCACGGCCATCGCCGACAAGCTCGAGCGCCGGCACCCCCACGTCTTCGGGGAAGCCGCGGCGGCGGGCACCGCGCAGGTGCTCCAGAACTGGGCGAAGTTGAAGGCCGACGAGCGCGAGAAGAAGCACGGCCACGTGGGCAGCGTGCTCGACGGGGTGCCGAAGGACGCGCCGGGGCTCCAGCGGGCCGAGCGGCTGACCGAGAAGGCCTCGCGCATCGGCTTCGACTGGCCCGACGTCTCCGGGGTGAAGGAGAAGCTGCAGGAGGAGCTCGCCGAGCTCGAGGAGGCGATGGCCGCCAGGGACAAGGCCGCCATGGAGCACGAGCTGGGAGACGTGCTGTTCTCCCTGGCGAACCTCGCCCGGCACCTGAACATCGCCCCCGAAGACGCCATGCGGGCCGCCAACGCCCGCTTCACCAGCCGCTTCCAGGTCGTCGAGCGGGGCCTCGAGGCCCAGGGGGTGAAGTTCGGGGAAGCCTCGCTCGACCAGATGAACGCCCTGTGGGACCAGGCGAAGGGTCTCGAGAAGGCATCGAAGTGATCCGGCTTGACCGTGTAGAGGCGTGCCGCTAGAGCGGCGCCCTCTCATCCGTTTCTACTGATTCAAGGAGCTGTTCCGTGGCCAACACCAAGTCCGCCGAGAAGCGCAACCGCCAGGCTCAGAAGCGCAACGCGCGCAACTCGGCCGTCAAGAGCACCGTCAAGAACGCCATCAAGACCGCCCGTGCGGCCATGACGAGCGGCGATCCCGTGAAGGCGAAGACGGCCGTCGCCGCCGCGACCTCCGCGCTCGCGAAGGCGGCCACCAAGGGCGTCCTGCACGCGAAGAACGCCAGCCGCCGCATCGGCCGCCTCACGGCCGAAGCGACGAAGAAGGCCGCTGCGCCCGCCGCGAAGTAATTCGCGTCGAACCAGCAAGGCAGTACCCGAGCCGAGGGGCCCTTCAAAAGGCCCGTCGGCTTTCGTCGTTTCTAGTTTTGGGGCGCCTGGAGCCGCTCGAGGCCTTCGCGCACCGTGGCCTCGGCGATGCGCCGCAGGGCGGCCCCGCGGTTCGACTCGGTGAGCAGCACGTCGGCCCCGGAGGGGAACTCCTCGCTCAGGCCGACCGTGGTCGAGCCCACCACCTGGTCGTTCTTCTTCAAGGTGAGGCTCACGGTCACCGAGAGCCGGAACACGGGCTGCTTGGGGAGATCGGGCGCCTGGAGGAACGGGCCGCTGGTCACCTGCAGGATCTTGCCCTCGAGCACGCCCTCGGCGGCGTCACCCCCGAGGCGCCCTGCCCGCTCCAGCTGATCCTTCGCGGCCTGGGTGAAGTGGAACTCGGCGCCCGGCTCGGCGGTGCGGTTGACGAACAGCGGCACCCGCACCGACTGGAGGCCGGCGGGGAGCGCGCTGTTGGGCGCGGTGAAGCGGTAGCCGCAGGCCGTGAGGGTCAGCACCAGCACTGGCAGCAGCGACCCGGGGCGCATGGTCAGCCGACGACGAAGTTCACGAGCCGCTTGGGCACGAAGACGAACTTCTTCACCGTCTTGCCGGCGATGGCGGCCTTCACCTTGTCGTCGGCCTCGGCCAGGGCGCGCACTTCGGCCTCGGTGGCGGCGACGGGCGCCTTCACTTCGGCGCGCAGCTTGCCCATCACCTGCACCGCGTAGGTCACGCTGTCTTCGGCGATGAGCGCGGGGTCGAACTTCGGCCACGGCTGCAGGCACACCAGGCCCTCGCCGCCCAGTCGCTGCCAGAGCTCCTCGGCCACGTGGGGCGCGTAGGGCGAGAGCATGGTCACCAGCGTCTTCGCCACGGTCTTCGGCAGCACCTTCGCCGAGGTGGCCTCGTTGGTGAGGGTCATCATGTGGCTGATGGCGGTGTTGAAGCGCATGCCCACGGTGTCGCGCTCCACGGCGGCGATGGCCTTGTGCAGGGCCTTCTGCAGCGCGGGGTCTTCGCCCTCGGGCACGTCGGCGAGCTTGGCCGCGGGCTCGCCGGTCTCGGTGTTGACCACCAGGCGCCACACGCGCTCGATGAAGCGGGCCACGCCGGACACCCCGGTGGTCTGCCAGGGCTTGACCTGCTCCAGCGGGCCCATGAAGAGCTCGAAGAGCCGCAGCGAGTCGGCGCCGTGGGCCTCGATGACGTCATCGGGGTTGACCACGTTGAACTTCGACTTCGACATCTTCTCGATCTGCTTGGTGAGCTTCTCGCCGGTGGTCTTGAGGAACGCGCCGTCGTCGCGGTCGTCGACCTCCTGCGGCGAGTAGTACTTCCCCGCTTCGCTCTTGAAGCTGTAGGCGAGGATCATCCCCTGGTTGAAGAGCTTCTGGAACGGCTCCTTCGTGCTCACGAAGCCGCAGTCGAAGAGCACCTTGTGCCAGAAGCGCGCGTACAGCAGGTGCAGCACGGCGTGCTCGACGCCGCCCACGTAGAGGTCGACGGGCATCCAGTACTTCTCGAGCTCGGGGCTCCAGGCCTGCAGCTCGTTCTTCGGGTCGAGGAAGCGCAGGTAGTACCAGCAGGAGCCGGCCCACTGCGGCATGGTGTTGATCTCGCGCACGCCCTTGCGGCCGTCGGGGAGCTCGACCATCAGCCAGTCTTCACCGGCCCGGCCCAGCGGCGGGTGGCCGTCGGCGGTGGGCTTGAACTCGTCGACGTGGGGCAGCGTCACCGGGAGCTGCGACTCCGGCACCGTGGCGATGGTCCCGTCCTCGAGGTGGATGATGGGGAACGGCTCGCCCCAGTAGCGCTGGCGGGAGAACAGCCAGTCGCGCAGGCGGTACTGCACCCGGCGCAGGCCCAGCTTCTGCTCCTCGAGCCAGCCGAGCATGCGTTGCTTGGCGGCCTCGGTGGTCAGCCCGTCGAGCAGCCCGGAGTTCACGGCCACGCCCTCGGCGGTGTGTGCCTCGGCCTGCACGTCCTTGCCGCCGGAGACGACTTCCACGATGGGCAACCCGAACTGCCTGGCGAACGCGTGGTCGCGCTCGTCGTGGGCGGGCACGGCCATGATCGCGCCGGTGCCGTAGGTGGAGAGCACGTAGTCGGCGACCCACACGGGCACCTTCTGGCCCGTCGCCGCGTTGAGGGCATAGGCGCCGGTGAAGACGCCGCTCTTCTCTTTCGCGAGATCGGTGCGCGCGAGGTCGGTCTTCTGCTGCGCGGTGGTGACGTAGGCCTCGACGGCGGCGTGCTGCGCGGGGGTGGTGATGGTGCGCACCAGCGGGTGCTCGGGCGAGAGCACGCAGTAGGTGCAGCCGAAGAGCGTGTCGGGGCGGGTGGTGAAGACCACGAACGACTCGTCCCGGCCGTCGATGCGGAACTGCACCTCGGCGCCCTCCGACTTGCCGATCCAGTTGCGCTGCATCTCCTTGACGCCTTCGGGCCAGTCGACGGTCTCGAGGTCCTGCAGCAGGCGCTCGGCGTAGACGGGGATCTTGAGCATCCACTGCTTCATCATGCGGCGCTCGACGGCGTCGCCGGTCTCGACGTACTTGCCGTCCTTGACCTCTTCGTTGGCGAGCACCGTGCCCAGCGCGGGGCACCAGTTGACCGGCACCTCGGCCATGTAGGCCAGGCCGCGCTCGTAGAGCTTCAAGAAGATCCACTGCGTCCACCGGTAGTAGTCGGGGGCGGTGGTGTCGACCTCGCGGGACCAGTCGTAGCTGAAGCCGATGCGCTTGAGCTGCCGGCGGAAGTTGTCGACGTTGCGCTTGGTGATGATCGCCGGGTGAATGCCCTCGCGCACGGCGGAGCGCTCGGCGGGCAGGCCGAAGGCGTCCCAGCCCATGGGGTGGAGCACGTTGAAGCCCTGCATGCGCTTGATGCGGGCGATGACGTCGGTGGCCGTGTAGCCCTCGGGGTGGCCGATGTGCAGGCCCGCGCCGGAGGGGTACGGGAACATGTCCAGCACGTAGAACTTGGGCTTCTTGCGCAGCTCGGCGAGGTCCGTGGGGGTGCGGAAGGCCTGCTGTTCTTCCCAGGCGGCTTGCCACTTCGGCTCGATGACTGAAGGCTCGTAATGGGACGTCATGGGCGCGGCCTTGTAGGGGACACCTCCGGGCGACGCAACGAGTCGCAGCGCGCGAAGGCTTGGGGTAACTCCCGGCCTCGTGGACACCCCGCCGCCGGAAGTGGAGTTCGAGCACCGCCGCCTTCGCCCGGGCGCGGTACCGCCGTCGCTCCAGCAGGCCGACGCGAGGCTGGGCTCGCTGCAGGTGACGATGGTGAAGCGGGCGCGCTTGTGGCGGGCCTCGTTCGTCATCGCCGGCGCCGTGGGCATCGCCTGGGTGACGCAGCACCTGGGCATCGAGCTGCCCTACGCCATCTGTCTCTTCTTCGGCGCCCTGCCCGTGCTGTGGGTCGGCGGCTGGCTCTTCGGCTTCCTCTTCCACGCGCGGCGCACCGTGAAGCGCGTGTCGACCACCGTGGGCTCGACCCAGTGGCAGGGGGAGCTCGAGGCGGTGACGGTGATCGAGAAGGTGAAGCTCTCGCTGACGGGCTCGGGGCTGCAGCTGGCCCGCGACGCCGATCGCTCCGTGGTGCCCTGGGCGCGGGTGCGCATGGAGCGGGTGGGCCCGGAGACGCTGATGCTCTACCTGGGCGAGGCCACCGGGCTGGCGCTCAACGAGGGCTTGATGGTGCCCAGGAGCGCGTTCGCCTCAGACACGGCCTTCGACGACTTCTGCCTCTCGATGCAGCGCTCCATCTGGGAAGCGCAGCGCCGGGGCTGAGCTTCTCACCAGCCAGCGCGCTTGATGGCCTTGTAGGCGCTGGTCGCGGTGCGGAGGTTGTGCACGATGCCGTAGGCGCAGCCGCGCGCCTCGTAGGCCCACATCGAGCCCCAGCCGTCGCCCGACTCGTAGATGAAGATGTGGCCGGCGCCGTTCTGGTTGTAGGTGAGCGCGTCGCCCTTGAGCACGTCGGAGCGGCTGACGGTGCTCCAGTTGGCGTTGCTGCCGACGAAGTTGATGGTGCTGTAGGGGTGCGAGTCGACCGTCATGTCGGAGTTGTTCGACGGGACCTGCCACACCTTCGCCGCGAGGCCCGAGCAGTCGGCGCCGTTGGAGCCGGAGTGGGTGCAGTTGGGGCAGCTGCCCGTGCACACGCCCTGGCTCGAGCTGGTGGCGCCGTTGGGGATCCACCGGCCGTGACCCCACCAGTACGAGAAGCCGACGGCGCCCTTCGCGCGCTCGATGGCCGCGTCACGGGTGGAGCTGGTGGCGGGCGGGGTCGTGGTGGTCGGAGGAGGCGTCGTGGTGCCGCCGCCGGTCGAGGGCTGCGAGACGAGGTTCAGGTACGAGCCGTAGCTCCAGCCCGTGACCCCGTTGTACTTCACGTTGTACCAACCGCCGCTGGGCTGGGTGACGTTGACCGTGGTGACCGTGGCGCCGCTGGGGATGACGAGGCGGATCTGCGCGCTCATCGAGGCGCTGGTGCGCAGGTTCAGGTTGGTGGTGGCGCGCAGCGTCGAACCCAGCGCGACGCCCGACGACAGCTCGCTCGACAGGGTGCCGAACTCGTCGGCGCCCGAGAGCACTTCGGCGCCCGCGGCCGTGTCACCGGCGGTGCCCGCGCAGGCCACGAGGGTCAGCGTCGCGCTCAGCACCGTCAGTCGAAGCGTGTTCGTCATGCGGCATCCCCTGTGCGAGCCCTGTGCCGTCGGACCACCTCAGGGGGAAGCAGGCCTGAACTGCCAAGTGCGCTTACAGAAAGCGGCCCTGAAGACCCGTCCTCGATCTGAACAGATCGCCGCCGGCTGTCCGAAAAGAGAGCAAGCGTGAGGGGTTGTCACCCCAGGGTGACAGGTGGCCAGCGCCGGGGCCGTGTGCTTTCAAGCCCGACCCATGAAGCGAGAGCACAAGGTCGGAGCGCTGGTCGCGGTGGCGGTCGTTGGCCTGGTCTGGTGGCTTTCCCGAGGAAAACCGGGCTCCATCGAGGTGGAACCGGAGGGCACGGCGACGGTGACCACGAGCGCCACGGGGGCGCCCACGCTGCAGATCGTCCTTCCGCCGAGCGCCCCGGTGACTGCCCTTTCTGACGCCGGTGTGCCCGAAGTGAAGACAGCCGGCCTCGAGGTGGCGCGCTTTGGCTGGGGAAGTGGCCCGGGGAACCTCGGCCGCTCGCGGCCCGACGAGGCGAACCCCGAGGCCCCGATGAGCCTGACCACCGACGCCCAGGGCCAGGTGTGGATCCTCGACCAGGTCAACGATCGCCTGGTGAAGCTCGACCGCAACGGGAAGCTGCTGGGCACCGTGCCCGTGCCGCTGCAGGCCGCGCAGGAAGTGGCCATCTCCGCCGACGGCACCGCGCTGGTGATGGATCGCCTCGTGGACAAGTCGGTGGCGGTCATCGGCCCCGACGGCAAGCCGAAGGGGGAGCTGCCCATTCTCGGCAAGGGCCTCGAGGAGGGTGGCGCCTCGACCGGCCTCTTCACCGACGGCAAGGACGTGTACGTCGAGCGCGAGCACGGAGACTCGGTGCGCATCGGCAGCACGTCGGGCGAAGCGAACAAGGATCGCCCCGAGGTGCCCGGCCGGCCGGCGAGCGACGGGCGCACCTACCTGACGGCGAGCATCTCCGACCCCGCGGCGGGCGTGGTGCTGGTCACGGCCATCGATCGCGAGACGAAGCAGCACCGCTTCACCTCGCAGGTGAGCACCGGGCAATCAGTGGTCGCGCTCAACGCACTCGACACCGATCACTCGGGCATCATCTACCTGGGCACGGTGGTGGAGCAGCCCGGGTCGACCCCGGACGCGCCGAAGTTCGGGGTGACCTTGATCTGCCTCGACCCGCTGGATGGGCACCCCCTGGGCCAGGCCCGCTGGCCGGCGAACGCCACGCCTGAAGAGACCTTCCGCGAGCTGACCGTGTTGCCCGGCGGCGGCGTGCTGTTCCTCGAGCGCACCGAGACCGGCTCGCGGGTGATGCGCTACGGCTGTGGGAGCTGAAGGGCCGTCGCGCGGGCCGCCCGGCCTCGCGCTCACCGGATCCAGATCATCGTCTGGTTCGAGTTGATCTGCCCCTTCTGGTTGCCGTTGGTCACCGAGCCCGAGAGCCCGCCGCCCCAGCACGTGCAGTAGGTGCAGTTCCCGTTGCCGGTGCCGCCGTAATAGAAGCCGGTCCCCGCCCAGCCGCCGCCGTTGCAGCCGCAAGCAAAGTTGCCGTCCAGGCCCTTGATGGCCCAGCTGGTGTCACCGGGCCGCTGCGTCGAGGTGGCCGCGCGGCAGAAGCGCGCGTCGCTCGGCGTGGTGATCAGCGAGGCCAGGTAGGCGTCATTGGTCGTGAAGTTCGTCAGCTGGAACTCGGTGGCCAGCGTGTTGAGCAGGCCATCGCCGAACAGCTCTCCGGGCGCGGTGAACTTCGCGAACTTGTTGACGGGTTGCGCACCCGCCACGTTGCAGAAGTTCATGCGCGCGTCGGTGTAGGTCACGTTCCACGAAAACCGGTGGCCGATGAGGCCGTCGCCAGACCCGCCGGCGATGCCGCCCGCCGTTCCCGTCTCGGCCCACAGGTACGCCAGCGCGCCGGTGCTGCTCGCCGGGCTCGGGTGGCCCGCGGCCTCGAAGCCCACGAGCGTCCAGCCTCCGTTGTCGAACGTCATGTCGCAGCGCACTGGAAACGGCGAGCCGCTGGCCGTGGGGTCCACCATGTAGACGCCATCGAGCGCCGCGGGGGTGTTGACCTTGATGTCCAGGCACGAGCGCGGACACGGCGAGGTGGCGCAGGTGCCGCTGTCACGCACGGTGGTCGCGAAGGGGATGCACGCGTTCGTGGGTGGGCTCACGCAGGCGCCGTTGCTGCACGCCTGGCCGAAGCCGCAGCACGTCGCACCACACTGGAAGCCGCCGGTGCAGGCACAGTTTCCCTGTCCATTGCAGCTCATCGCTGAGTCGGCGCACGTGCTCCCGGCGCAGCACACGTTGCCGTACGTGCCGCAGGGAGGCGCGGCACAGACGCCGGCGGCGCAGTTGGCGGTGGTGCAGTCGGTCGCGGCGATGCAGGCCTTGCCGCTGGCGCAGCGGGGGCAGCTGCCGCCACAGTCGACATCGGTCTCGCTGCCGTTGCGCAAGCCGTCGCTGCAGGTTGCGGGCTGGCACACGTTGCCGCTGCACACCCTGCTCGAGCAGTCGGCGCCCGCGGCGCAGGCCTTGCCGTTCGCGCAGGGAGCGCAGTTGGCGCCGCCACAGTCCAGGTCGGTCTCGCCGTTGTTCGTCACGCCGTCGCTGCACGTCGCGACCTGGCAGAGGTTCGACGAGCAGACGCGGCTCGCACAATCTCCCGAGGCCGCGCAGGCCTTGCCGCTCGCGCAACTCGGACAGGTCGGGCCACCGCAGTCGAGGTCGGTCTCGCCACCATTCTTCACGCCGTCGGTACACGTCGCGGCCCGACAGGTGGTGCCCGTGCAGACCTGGCTCTGGCAGTCGGAGGCGAGCGCGCAGGTCTTCCCGGTCACGCAGGCTCCGCACGAACCTCCGCAGTCCACGTCGGACTCGGCGCCATTCTTGATGCCGTCGACGCAGGTGGGGGCCTGGCAGGCGCCCGTGGCGCAGACGAGGCTGACGCAGTCGCCAGTCACCACGCACCCCAGGCCATCGGCACAGCGGGGGCATGTCGGCCCGCCGCAGTCGGCGTCCGTCTCCGCGCCGTTCCTCACGAGATCCGCGCACGTCGCGGACTGGCAGATGTTGCCGCTGCAGACGAGGGTGGCGCAGTCGCCCCCCGAAGCGCAGGCCTTCGTCGCCGCGCAAGGGGCACACGCGCCGCCGCAGTCCACGTCGGTCTCGGGGCCGTTCTTGACGCCGTCACTGCACGTGGCGGCCTGGCAGGCCGTGCCCGTGCAGACGGCGCTCACGCAGTCCGCCGGCGCGGCACAGCCCTTCCCGGTCGCGCAGGGGCCACACGTCGCACCGCCGCAGTCCAGGTCGGACTCGGTGCCGTTCTTCACGCCGTCAGCGCAGGTGGGCGCGGCGCAGGCGCCCGAGGCACACACCTGGCCCAGGCAGTCGCGCCCGGCGTGGCAGGCGCGCGTGTCGGCGCAGGGGCCGCACGTGCCACCACAGTCCACGTCGGTCTCGTCGCCGTTCTGCACGTGATCGCTGCAACTGGGCACGGCGCAAGCGTTGGTCGCGCAGACCAGGCTCAAGCAGTCAGAGGTCGCGGCGCAGCTCCTCGTGTCGGCACATCTCGGGCAAACGGAGCCGCCGCAGTCGACGTCGGTCTCGGTGCCGTTCTTGAGGCCGTCGATGCAGGTGGGCGCCGCGCAGGTGCCGCTGGAGCAGACGGAGCTCACGCAGTCATGGGGCACGGCACACCCCCGCGCGTTGGCGCAGGGGCCGCACGAGCCGCCGCAGTCGAGATCCGTTTCGGTGCCATTCTTCACGCCGTCGGTGCAGGTCGGAGCGGCGCAGGCGTTGGTGCCGCACACGGCGCTGAGGCAGTCGGCGGCGACGCCGCAGCCGAGGGTCGCCGCGCAGCCAGGGCACGCGCCGCCACAGTCGAGGTCCGTCTCGGTGCCATTCTTCACGCCGTCACCGCAAGTCGCGGCCAGGCAGACGTTGGCCGAGCACACGCGGCTCGCGCAGTCGGTGGCGCCCGCGCAGCCGCGCCCTGCGGCGCACGGCTGGCAAGTCGCGCCGCCACAGTCGACGGCGGTCTCGGCGCCGTTCCTCACGCCGTCATTGCAGGCGGGCGCCGCGCAGGTATCGGCGGTGCAGACGCCGCTGACGCAGTCGCCGGCCGAGCCGCAGCCCAGCCCGTCGGCACAGTTGGGGCAGCTGTTGCCGCCGCAGTCGGTGGCCGTCTCGGTGCCGTTCTTCACGTGGTCGGTGCACGTGGGGATGGTGCACGTGGCGCTGGAGCAGATGCCGCTGGCGCAGTCTGGCGCCGCCGCGCAGGCCAGGCCGTCGACGCAGGCGGGGCACGCGCCGCCACAGTCCAGGTCGGTCTCGGGGCCGTTTCTCACGCCATCGCTGCACGTGGCCGCCGCGCAGGCGTGGGCCGCGCAGGACGCGCTGGCGCAGTCACCGGCGCTGGTGCAGGCCCTGGTGTCGGCGCACTTCGGGCACGGGCCGCCGCAGTCGATGTCCGACTCCGTGCCGTTCTTCGCGCCATCGGCGCAGGTGGGGGCCAGACAGCTTTGAGCCGTGCAGACCGCGCTGACGCAGTCGGTGGGCGCCACGCAGGCCTGGCTCGTGGTGCACCGTGGGCAGGAGCCGCCGCAGTCGCGGTCAGTCTCGGCGCCGTTCCTGACGCCATCGGCGCACGTCGGCGCGGCACAGGCGTGGTTGGTGCACACGCCGCTGCCGCAGTCGGCGGCGGTGGTGCAGGCCTTCGTATCGGCGCACCTGCCGCAGGTGCCGCCACAGTCGACGTCGGTCTCGGTTCCGTTGCGCAGTCCGTCACCGCACGACGCCGCCAGGCACACATGGCCGGTGCTGCAGACGCCGCTGGCGCAGTCCGCCGCGACGGAGCACGCCTTCGTCTCGAGGCACGGGCCACACGCACCGCCGCAGTCCACGTCGGTTTCGGAGGCGTTCTTGACGCCGTCGGTGCAGGTGGGCACGGCGCAGGCGTGGCTCGTACACACGCCACTGGCACAGTCGGCGCCGGTGGTGCAGGCCTTCGAATCGGCGCACGCGCCGCAGCTGCCGCCGCAATCGAGATCGGTCTCCGATCCGTTCTTGATGCCGTCGGTGCAGGTGGGAGCGGCGCAGGCTCCGCTGGTGCAGACGCCGCTGGCGCAGTCCGCCACGGCCTTGCACGCCTTGCCCGCTGCGCACGTCACGCAGGCACCGCCGCAGTCCACGTCGGTCTCGGTGGCGTTGCGTCGCCCGTCGGTGCAGGTGGGCGCGACGCAGGCCCCGCCGCCGCACAGCGCCTCGGCCGCGCAAGCGTGGCCGCAGGTGCCGCAGTTCTGCACGTCGGTTGCGAGCGTGACGCAGGTCGAACCGCAGCTCGATTGCCCGGTGGGACAGGCGGCGTCCGTCCAGGTCGCGAACGAGCAGCCGGTCACGAGGAGGGTCACCGCGAGGGACGACACGAGACGGAGGGGGGCGAAGGCGTGGTTCATGGCTCGGTTCCTGGTTCGCGGGCGGTCATCGGGACTGGACGACGAACTCGACACGGCGGTTTTTCGCGCGGCCTTCAGGGCTGTCATTGGAGGCGATGGGTTTGGTCGCGCCCAGGCCACTGGCGTCGAACCTCGCGGCGTCGAGGCCATGGGCCACGAGCCAGGCGACGACCGCGCGGGCGCGCCGCGCGCTCAGGGCCTGGTTGACGCGGGCGTCGCCGGAGCTGTCGGTGTGACCCTGCACCAGGTAGCGGTTGTCGCCTGGCAGCTTGCGGATGGTCGCCGCCGCCGCGTCGAGTACGGGGATGCTCTGCGGCGCCAGCGTCGCGCCGCCCGGAACGAAGGCAATGGGGTCGAGGACCAACTTGCCAGCGACCACTTCGACGGGTTTCACCGCGGGCTCGGGCGGCGGAGGGGGCAGCGCTTCGACCACCGGGGGCGGCTCGACGGCCGGCGGCGGCTCCACCGCGGGAGGCGCGGGCGCAGGCTCGGGGGTTCCGGCGTCGGCGGCTGGTGGAGGCGTCGGACACCCGGCGTCCGTCGGCCCAGCCTGGTCAGGGCACGGGTCGAGCTCGTCGGGCACGCCGTCGTGATCCCGATCGGCAGGAGGCGTCGGAGCAGGCGGCTGCAGGCGCGGCGACCACTCGACTGCGAGCAGGCCGCGGACGATGGGCGTCTCGAAGGACTGGGTGAGGCTGGCGGTTGCCGCAAGGCTCAGCCGCCACGAAGGAGTGACCTGCCAGTGAAGCCCGAGCAACCCTTCCACGGGGATGGAGCTGCTCGGGGCCTGCCCTGCCCCGCGCAGCTGGGTCAGGGCGTTGACCTCGAGGCCCAGCAGCAGCGCGTCGTCGAGCAGGCTGAGGCCTGCGCCTGCGCCGAGCTGCAGCCCGTCACGGATGGCCGGGTGGGTGGACCCGAGATCGGAGGGGTTGAACTGCCACGCGGCGCGCGCGGTCCACCGCAAGAGGCCGACGTTGCCGGCGGCATTGAGCTGCGGCGCCAGGCGCACCTGGCCATCACCCTCGCCGCGCGTGACGGGCACCCACGCGCGCAGGCCGACGCCGAGACGCGCGGGGCCAGCCGTCCCGCCGAGGACGCGGCCGTCGACGGCCAACCGCACGTCCCCCAATCCCGGGGTGCGAATGGGAGGGGCCGAGGGCACGCCGTCGACCAGCTGCGCGCTGGAGACGACGGGGATCACGGAGAGGTCCATGCCCACGCGGAGCGCGCCCAGGAGCGAGACGGAGCCACCGACATGCCCCGCGAGGTCGAACTGCGTGGCCGTGCGCAGCACCGAGCCGTCCAACGAGTTGAGCTGGCGATAGCGGCGGTACGAGAGGTCCCCGACGAGCCCGAGCGAGAAGCGGCCGTTGCCCTCGTAGTCGACGGCGTCGAGCGTGAGCCACTTCGCGCCGCGCTCGGACGGCTCGAAGTACAGCGGCGCGAGGCTGTCGGCGAAGGCCGAGCCCGCCACCACGAGCGCCAGCAGCACGATGGTCCTGCCGTTCTTCCTCGACGAAGTGCCGCCCGCTTCCGCGTGCATGTGGTCTCCCCCTACGTGTTGCGACCCACAATGCGTGTCGGCCCTGGAGTCGAAAGAGAACCGACAGTTTCGAAAAAGAACCTTCCAGTTTCGGCATGCGCAACCGCGCTTCGTTCCTGTGATTTCGGGGCCGCGTTGAGGCCAGGAGCCCACCGTCAACAATTGGACGCCGGCTTGCCGGGGATGAAAAACTGCCCCCATGAGCGCGTTCTCTCTCGACGACATGGCGCTGTTCGTGGAGGTGGCGCGCGCGGGGAACTTCAGCCGCGCGTGCGTGAAGCTGGGCATCCCCAACGCGACCCTCTCGCGGCGCATCGCCACGCTGGAACGCGAGCTGGGGGTCCGGTTGTTCGAGCGCAGCACCCGCCGGGTGACGATGACCAGCGCCGCGCGGGGCTGGTTCGATCGGTGCGCGCCGATCATCGACGAGCTGCGGGTGGCGCACGAAGCGCTGCGCGGGGAAGACGCGGAGCTCGAGGGGTCCGTGAAGATCTCGACGCCGGTCGACTTCGGCATCACGTACCTGGGCGAGTGGCTGCCCGAGTTCTGCCGTCGCAACCCGCGGGTGACGCTGGACCTGGACCTGTCCCCCAGGCAGGTCGACCTGTTCGCCGAGGCGGTCGACGTGGCCATCCGGCTCGAGCCGCCGCACGACGAGCGCCTGGTGGTGAGGCGAATTGGCAGCATTCCCAGGGGACTCTTCGCCGGGCCGGCGTACCTGGAGCGCCACGGCGTCCCACGCACCCTCGAAGACCTGGCGTCACACCGGTGCCTGTTCATCGGCAGCGCCGCGAAGGGCGTGACGTGGCGGTTGGGACCGCCAGGCGCCGAGCACCGCGTCGCCGTGCAGGGCCAGGTGGGGCTCAACAACATGAGCCTGACGCGCATCCTGGCCGAGCGGGATCTGGGGATCGCGTTGCTCCCGGTGGACCTGGCCCGCCCCTCGTTGATGGGCGGCACGCTCGCGCAGGTGCTGCCGCGGGTGCCCATGGGGGGCTGGCCCGTGCACGTGGTGACGACCTCTCGCCAGCAGCGCGCGCCGGTGCGGGCCCTGGTCGAGTTCATCGAGCGCCGCCTCAAGGCCGCGTCGGCTTGAAGTGCGTGCCATCGCGCACTGCGGAACAGGGTCGGCGGCGAGCGCCGGTATAGGGTGCTCCGCGAGAGGCAGGTGCACTGATGCAGTTGCTCACGTTGGTCTTGATTGGCGCGACGCTCGTCGACGACGGCACGCTGGAGGGCCACACCCTCGGCAACATCTGGCACATCACGCACTCCCGCGACGGGAGCCGCATTGCCAGTTGCAACAACGTCGAGGTGGTCATCTGGGACGCGGCGACCCGGAAGAAGATCGTCTCCATCCCCGTGGAGGCGTCGGCCGGGGTGATGACCGTGGCGCTGAGCAACGACGGGACGCGCGTCGCGGTGCCGCTCGACAAGCGCATCGCGTGGTTCGACACGACGACCGGCGCGCACCTCTCGGACATCGTGCTCGCGGGTGACGGTGGCGCGCAGGCCATGCAGGTCAGTCCGGACGGCGCGACCCTGGTCGCCTCGACCGCGGGCGAAGACGGCAGCTACCTCGTCGTCGGCGACAACGTCTTCGATGTCGCGAGCGGGAAACGTTCGCAGCAACTGGCCAGGGCGAAGTCGAGCGCGCGCCTGACCTCTGACTTCGCCTTCGGCGGTGGCCTGCTGGCGCTGGCCGTCTCCAACAAGGCCCACGGCGTCGAGGTGTTCGACACCCGCACCTGGAAGCGCTTGCACCAGCAGAAGTACAAGGCCGACGCGACGCGGGTCGCCTTCTCCTCCGACGGCAAGTGGTTCGTCACCGGGAGCATCGACCGCCGCCTTCGCGTCCACGACGCCGCCACCGGCAAGCTGGTCAAGGAGTGGGTGGCCCACGCCGGCACCCGGAACGATGACCAGGGCTACGTCATCGGGTTGGCGGTCACTCCAGACGACCAGCTGATCATCTCGGCGAGCGACGACCCGGACAGCCTCCGCGCCTGGGACGCGAAGACGTTCACCCAACTCGCCGCGGCGCCCAACGCGGTCGGTCGGCTCAGCGCCTTCAGCCTTTCCCCCGACGGCAAGACCATCGTCGTGGGCGGCACCTTCAAGAAGCTCCAGGTGCTCCGGGTGGAGTAGCCGCGCGCGCCACCTTCAGTCGCGCCTGCGCGCCGAGGAAGCCGGGCTCGAGTTCGAGCGAGCGCTCGAAGGCAGCGATGGCCGCGTCACGCTGCCCAGCAGCCGCGAACGCCTCGGCGCGATCGAACCACGCGCGCGAGTCTGCAGGGACCAGTTCGATGAGCCGCTCGGAAGCGACGAGCGCCTCGTGGGGCCGCTTCGCCTTCAGCCACGTGCTGATGGCCACCTTCCAGCTCGAGGTGGTGGGGCGTGACTCGACGGAGGCGGTGTAGGCCCGGCGCGCGTCGTCGAATTTTCCGAGCGCCTCGAAGAACTCCGGCGGAGTCATCGGCCCGCCCAGGTGCGCAGCCCCGGTCTCGAACGTCTCGAGGAACGCAGCGTGGGCTCGGGGCTCATTCGCTTCGGCCAGGGCCATCGCACGCAGCAGCTCGAGCCGCGTCGTGAGGCTGGAGATCATCACCTTCGCCTGCAACTCGGGCTTGCCGAGCAGGAGCTCGCAGGCGGCGACGGCCCCCGCGCGCCCCAGCCGGGTGAGGGCGCTGGCGCAGTAGAAGAGCAGCTCACCGTCGTCGGGATCCTCCGCGAGCAACTGCTCGTACTGGCCGGTGCGGAAGAGCGACACCGCCGCGGCGCGGACGACCCCGAGGTCATCTGGCGAGCGCGCGGCGGCGGCCACCAGTCCGTCGAGCGCCGTCTCGTGCTCGCCCAACTGCGCCAGGGTACGCGCGCGGAGCAGGTGCGCCTGCTCGTGGTTTGGCTCGAGCGCCAGCACCTGCTCGAAGGCCTTCACCGCGTCGGCGAGGTCCCCCCGGTACTCGGACGTGCTGTCGGCGCTGGACGAGAGCTCGAGCTCGTCGAGCCCACGCTGGAACCACTGGGCGGCGCTCGTCGGGACAGGGCGCATCAGCGGGCGAGGCTCTCAGGTTCGCCGTGAGCCGGCCAGCCCCGGCTTCGTTCACCTCGCGGACCCGTTCGAGCGTGGGCATCACGCGCAGGCGGGCGGAGCGCTGGACGCCCCCCGGACGTGGGGGGGGCGGTGGTCGTCTTTCTCTGGCCGGCCTCAGGCCTGCACGGTCAGCGGCTTCTGGAACAGCACCACCTTGTAGGTGTCGGTGCCGTCCACCATGTTGTCGTAGAGCTTCGTGCCGGGATTGCGCGAGAAGTTCTTGAGCGCCACGTCGGCCAGCGCGCTGCGCTTGCTGCCCAGCATGGGGATCTTGAAGCCGTGGAAGGTCGAGATGATCTGCTCGACGTAGCGGTCGATGCGCAGCTTGTCCTCGTCGCGCGCCTTGACTGCTTCCTTGGTCACGTCGCAGGTCTCGATCCGCTGGAAGCCGATCTTCTCCAGCAGGTCGAAGCACGGCTGCCAGGTGCTGTCGGGGATCGCGTTGCCCCAGGTGAGGAAGCCGCCGGGCTTGATCATCCGGTGCGCCGTCTTGAAGAAGCGCTCGTCTTCTTCGGTGGCGCGGCCCGGCATCTCGGTGACGTGGGTCTCGTTGACCGCCACGAAGTCCGCGGAGCCGTCGGGAATGGTCAGCTTGGTCGCGTCGCCCCAGGTCGCCTTGAGGCGGCCGTTGAGCTCCGGGACGAACTTGCGCTTGCAGGAGTTGATGCCCGCCTGCTGCATGTCGACCGCTTCGTAGGTGCAGTGGGGCAGCACCTTGGAGCAGACCAGGTGCGCGCCGGCACCCGTGCCGCAGCCCATCTCGACGATGTGCACCTTGCCGTCGCGGGCCTTGATGTACTCCTGCGCCGCGGCGAAATGGTACAGGCCGGCATAGGCGTTCTTGCCCATCAACTGCGGATCGCTGGCGGACACCGGGGGCGAGCCCCAGGCGGCCGGCCAGGTGTAACCCCAGGTGTTGAAGGTGAACTCGTAGGGTTCGCCGCCGCCCGAGCGGACCGTGCCCATCGAGCGGTAGAGCGCGTAGAGCAGCGAGTAGATCGACGTCTTGTCGTAGTCGTCTTCCGAAACGTCGCCGTTCTTCAGATCGATCTTCTGCCTGGGCTCGACCACCGAGCTCATCACCCACGCCCCCACGATCAACTGGAGCTGGGTCTTCGAGTAGTCGGACTTGTTGCTCAACGCGGTGAGGAGATCCATGTGCACCTGGTGAAGGAGAGGGAGAGGGATGAAGACGGCGGGCTCAATGAAGATGGAGGCGCGCTCACGAGACCATGAGCGGTAGCGGCGCGACCGAAACGGACCTTACAGGCGGGTGTCGAGCATGAAGAGCCAGTCCCCGGTGAGCGCGGCATAGGTCAGCGAACCGCTGACCATCGCCCCGCACACCCCGGCGGAGAAGGAATCCTGGCCGGTGAGCCACAATCCGTCGATGGGAGTCTTCGGTCGCAACCAGTGCGTGTCGCGGGTGAAGTGATCACCTGACGGTTCGATGCCCAGCGAGCAACCACCCCACGCGCGAGGGTTGCAGCCGACCGGCACGCCCACCTTGATGGTCCGGGGCGTCTTCCCGGCGAGCATCGGCATGTGCCGGTGCACCAGCTTGAGCATGTTGTCGCGCACGCCGGCCTCGAAGGCGGGGCGGAACGAGGGGTCGTCGCGG
>CAIVGN010000157.1 GCA_903905455.1 uncultured Archangium sp. | reverse complement strand
GCTTCCTGCTCGAGGTGGCGAAGCACGAAGAAGAGTCGTTCCGCCGCACGCTGAAGAACGGCCGGCGCCTCTTCGCGCAGGAGGTCGCGCGGCTCAAGGAGACGTCAGGCACCACGCTCTCGGGCGCGGTCGCGTGGGATCTCCACCAAACGCACGGCTTCCCCGTCGATCTCACGCAGATCATGGCCAAGGAGCACGGCTTCAGCGTCGACATGGACGAGTACGAGCGCCTGCGGAAGGTCGGCGGCGGCGAAGGCGCGCTGACCTCCGAGAAGGGCATCGCCGACATCTACATGAAGCTCGCGGGCGCGCTCCCGGAGACGAAGTTCCTCGGCTACGAGGCGGTCACCGGCGAGGCGAAGGTGCTGGCGATCCTCAAGGGCGGGCAGCAGGTCGACGCCGCGAAGGCCGGTGACGAGGTCGAGGTCGTCGTCGAGCAGACCCCGTTCTACGGCGAGTCTGGCGGCCAGGTCGGCGATGCCGGCGTGATCACCGGACAGGGCCTCAAGCTGCAGGTCAGCGACACCCAGAAGCCGGCGGGCAGCCTCTTCGTGCACAAGGGCAAGGTGCTCGAGGGCGCGCTGGCGGTGAAGGACGGCGTGAAGCTCGCCGTCGACGTCGCCCGCCGCGACCAGATCCGCGCGAACCACTCGGCCACGCACCTGCTGCACAAGGCGCTCAAGGTCGTGCTGGGCGACAACGTGAACCAGAAGGGCTCGGTGGTGAGCCCCGACATGCTGCGCTTCGACTTCTCGCACTACAACGCCATGAGCCCGGCGGAGATCGATCGCGTCGAGGACCTGGTCAACGGCTGGGTCCGCGAGAACCAGGGCTCGGTGACGAAGGTGATGGCCATCGCCGAGGCGAAGGCCGCCGGCGCCGTGGCCCTCTTCGGAGAGAAGTACGGCGAGCACGTGCGCGTGGTGACGGTGCACCCCGAGTCGACGGAGCTGTGCGGCGGCACCCACGTGGTCCGCACCGGCGACATCGGGCTCTTCAAGGTGCAGCAGGAGTCGTCGATCGCCAGCGGCGTGCGCCGCATCGTCGGCCTGACCGGCGCGGCGGCCCTCGAGCACTCGCGCCAGCAGGAGCAGCTCCTGGCCCACGCGGCGGAGCTCTTCAAGTCGACGCCGGCCGACCTCGGCAAGCGCATCGAGAACGCCCAGAAGCGCATCAAGGAGCTCGAGCGAAAGCTGGAAGAGGCGCAGCTGCGCGCGGCCTCGGGGAGCGCCAAGGGCAGCGAGACGGTGCAGGAGATCAACGGCATCAAGCTGCTGACCCAGCGCATCGACCCCGCCGACGCGACCGTGTTCCGCCAGCTGTGGGACAACTACAAGGGCAAGCCCGGCTACATCGTGGGCCTCGGCGGCGAGACCGCTGACGGCAAGGCGTTGATCCTCGTGGGCGCGACCCCCGACGTGGTGGCCAAGGGCTTCAAGGCCGGCGACGCGGTGCGGGTGATGGCCGCCGAGGTGGGTGGCAAGGGCGGCGGCAAGCCCGACTTCGCGCAGGCCGGCGGCACCGACCCCACGAAGATCCCCCAGGCCTTCGAGAAGCTGGTGGCCATGGTGAAGGGCTCGTGAGGCTGCGGGCGCTCGTGGTCGGGCTGCTGTTGACCGGCTGCCCGAAGAATGACGACGCGCCCCCCGAGTTCGATCCCAACGATCGCACCCTGCAGAAGCTCAAGGCCGAGCAGGAGCGGCTGGCGAAGGCCGGCGCTCCGAAGCTCAAGGAGCCCGAGGAGGACCCGCTGGCGGCCATCGCCGCGGCGCCCTCGAAGCCCGAGACGCTGGGCATCCCCCGGGGCGTGGCGGCCGACCTGGGGCCCGTCGCCCTGAACCTCGTGGAGGTGCAGCAGTCGCAGAACGTGGGCGGGGACAAGGTCGCCCTGGCCACGGCCGATCGCTTCATCAAGGTCACCCTCGAGGCCACGACGTCGCGGGCCATCGAGCTCGACCTGAGCGGCGCCACGCTGGTCAACGGCGAGCAGTCGGTGGGCATCGCGCGCGACGTCCAGCGCGTGGCGAAGGGTTCTCCCCTGATCACAAAGTTCCGCCCGGGAGGCACGGCCGAGGTCGTCTTGTACTTCGAGGCCCCGAAGGAAATGATCAGCAAGGGCTTGAAGATCATTCTGACGGCCCCCGAGAGCAGGGTAGAACTCCCGCTGCAATGACGTCTGAGTCGTCGAACGAGCCGAAAAAGGTCCCCCTGCGGATCAGGCTCCCGTTCACCACCGAAGACGACTTCGTCACCCGCTACGGCGCCCACGTCACCCGGGGCGGCATCTTCATCTCGACCAAGCACGGCAAGCCCGAGGGCACGCAGCTCTCGTTCGAGCTGGTGCTGCAGGACGGCACGCGGCTGATGCGCGGCGAGGGGGAGGTGCAGAAGCTGGTCGTCGACGAGCAGGCGGGCCGTTCGGGCATGCTGGTGCGCTTCACCCGCATCGACACCCGCACCAAGGGCCTCATCGACCTCATCGTCGCCAGGCGCGAGGGGCTCGCCAGTGCCGAGGCGCCGGCCAGCGCGGCGTCCCAGCCGCCCCCGCCGAGCAGCGCGCGGGCCCCGGCCCCGCCGCCCCCGCCCGCGAAGAAGGGCCCCATCGCCCTGGGCGACGACGTGGTGATCGGCATCGACCTGGGCACCACCACCTGCCGGGCCGCGGTGATGATCGACGGCACGCCGCGGCTCATCCCCATCCCCTCCGAGCGGGGGGCCTTCGCCTTGCCGTCCATCGTGGCCTACGACCTGGGCAAGGACCGGGTGCTCATCGGCAGCGCGGCCCGCAAGCACCGCGTCGATCACCCGGAGCAGGCGGTCGTCGGCTTCAAGCGCCTCATGGGCCGCCGCGCGCAGTCGAAGAAAGTGCGCGAGCTGGCGAAGGTCTCGCCCTACACCTTCGCCTCCGACCCCGAGGGGGACGTGGGCATCGAGCTGGCCGGGCGCGTCTTTTCGATCGCCGAGTTCGCCGCGCACCTGCTCAAGGAACTGAAGAACGCCGCGCAGGAGTTCCTCGGCCGCGAGCTGACCCGCGCCGTGCTCTGCGTGCCGGCCTGGTACACCGATCACCAGCGCGCCGCGGTGCTCGCCTCGGGCCAGCTGGCGGGCCTCGACGTGCTGCGCATCCTGAACGAGCCCTCGGCAGTGGCGCTCGCCTTCGGCTACGGCCGGGGCCTCGCGCGCAAGCGCGTGCTCGTCTACGACCTGGGCGGCGGCACCTTCGACGCCTCCGTGGTCGAGATCACCGGCGACGATCTCGAGGCGGTCAGCACCGGCGGCGACAACTTCCTGGGCGGCATGGACTTCGACGCCCGCCTCGCCGACGCGCTGATCGGCACGATGGACGAGGGACCCAAGGCCCAGCTGCTCTCGTCGCGCATGACCATCGAGCGGGTACGCGACGCCGCCGAGGTCACCAAGATCGCCCTGTCCGACAAGGAACTGGCGCCGGTGCACGTGCCCTTCGCCACCACGGACGAGCGCGGCCAGCCCGTCGACCTGCGCGTCGAGGTGGAGCGCGCGTTCCTCGAGTCGGCCACCCAGGATCTCGTCGAGCGCACCGCCCAGGTCACCCAGGTGGTGCTCGAGGCCGCGAAGCTCACGCCGCAGAGCCTCGACGAGGTGTTGCTGGTCGGCGGACAGTCGCGCGCCCCGGCGGTGCGCCGCCACCTCGAGGCCATTCTCGGGCGCGCGGGCCGCACCGACGTCGACCCGGCGGGCGCGGTTGCGCTCGGGGCGGCGCTCATGGGTCACTCGCTGGTGCAAAGAGAACGGGGCAAGCGCGGGCTGTCGCTGGCCGAGGTGCTGTCGTCCCCCATCGGCGTCGCGGTGAAGGGCGGGGGCTTCCGCCGGGTGCTGGAGCGCAACACGCGCCTGCCCGCCGAGAAGTCGCTCTCGCTGCCGGTGCAGGCCAACCAGGCGCTGAAGTTCGCCGTCATGCAGGGCACCTCGCCGCGGGCCGACGAGAACGAGTACCTCGGCGCGCTCTCGATCCAGGCCGAACGCGCGGGGGAGATGAACGTGCGCTTCTCGGTCACCGCCGACGGGCGCCTGAGCCTCTCGGCCACCACGCCCACCGGCAAGCAGGCCGAGGTGCACTTCACCACCCTCGAGGCCAGCGACGAGGTGCAGGCGAAGCTCCTCTTCGACTCGCCGCTCCCGGCCGACGAAGCGCCGCGCGCGGGCAAGAGCGGCCTGTTCACCGGGCTCAAGAAACTCTTCGGTTCCAGCTAGTTGCAAGTCACCGCGTCGTTGTCCGACACTCCGCGTCCCCCTCGCTTCCCCCCGACGAGTCCGACCCCATGCCCATCAACATCGGTGACCGTAAGCTCTCCACGCTCTATTCGAACTGGGAGCGCACCGCGCAGCCCCTCGGCAAGGACCAGGCGCTCGAGATCCTCGCGCAGGTCGGCGACGGCAGCCGCTGGAACGCGGCGTCGCTCCTGACCGAGCTCAAGAAGCCCGGCGTGTCGCCTGAGAAGCAGATCGCCATGGCCCAGGCGGGCATGACCGCGGGCGAGAAGAAGGACATCGCCACCATCCTCGACCAGGGCAAGGTGCCGCTCGACGCGACGGCCCGCTCGTTCCTCGAGAAGGTCATCGGCCGCGCCAGCACGCCGACGCCTCCCACCCCGCCCACGCCCCCCACCCCGCCGCCGGCCGCCACCGGCCTGTCGGTCACCGGCAACCAGGCACAGGGCCTCTCGGGCGTCACCAGGGCCGGCGCCACCATCGAGGCCATCAACATCACCACCGCCCCGGGCGGGCGCCTGCACATGGACGACACCATGGTGGTCGGCAAGGCCGACGCCAGCGGCCAGTTCAGCCTCGCCAAGCTCACCGGTGAGCAGCAGATGCGCGAAGGCGACCTGGTGCGCATGCGCGCGCGCTACGCCGACGGCACCACCTCCGATTGGGTGACGGTCAAGGCCAGCGGCATCGAGGCGAAGGACTCGCGCAACGCCGTGGTCGCCCTCTTCCGCATCGGCATCAGCGACGTGGGCGGCGGCAAGGTCTCGGTCGACAACATCAACGCCTCGCGGCAGGTCTCGGAGCCGGGCGCCAAGCTCCAGTTCACCAACAACCGCACCGGTGAGAAGGCCCTGGTGACGATCACCGAGACCGGCGGCTTCCCCGCGGGCTTCACGCTCAACGGCAAGGCCGGCGACTCGTTCTCCATCGCGGCGAGCGACGGCGTGAACAACACCACCTTCGCGCAGGCCACCGGCAACGTGACGGTGCCCGGCGGCGCGGCGTCCACCACCGACCTCATCCCCGACCCGGCGCTCCACAAGGACGAGCTCGACGCGGCCGGCAAGCCCAAGTTCAGCACGGTCAACTTCACCGGCCCGCTCTTCATCGACGCGGCGCGCCCCGAAGACGTGCAGCAGGGCCAGCTGGGCAACTGCTACTTCCCCGCGGCCATGGCGGCCATCGCCAAGCACAACCCCGACGCCATCGCGAACCTGATCAAGGACAACGGCGACGGCACGTACACCGTGACCTTCAAGCAGAAGGACTGGGCGACCGGGAAGTTCAAGGAGGTGCCGGTGAAGGTCGACGGCGATCTCTACGCCCGCTCCTACGGCGGCGCCCTCTACGGCCACAGCTCGAACAGCTCCGACCCCAAGAAGATGGAGCTCTGGTTCCCGCTCGTGGAGAAGGCCTACGCGCAGTGGAAGGGCAGCTACAACACCATCGGCAACGGCGGCCATGTCAGCGACGTGTTCCAGGACTGCATGGGCGTGGATGCCTCGTCGATGAGCCTCGCGTCGAACGGCGAGCGCGCGTGGGAGCAGATCGTCAAGACGGTCGACGCGAAGAAGCCCCTGGGCGCGGGCACTTTCGGCGAAGACCAGGAGGCGAAGTACACCAACACCGGCGTCTACGCGAACCACGCCTACACCATCATGGGCTACGAGAAGTCGGGCACCGATCGCTTCGTGGTGCTGCGCAACCCCTGGGGTGAGTCGGAGCCCGCCGGCAACGGCGCCAACGACGGCATCTTCAAGCTCAAGCTCGAAGACTTCACGAAGCTCTACCAGTCGATGTACTTCCAGACCTGAGAGGAACATGGCCATGGCCAAGCCCCCCGAACCGATTGAAGACGTGATCCCCCAGGCGACGTGGGTCGTCGACGCCGAGGTGCTGGAGGTGCTCGCCACGGGTCCCCAGCCGCCGAAGGTCGAGGCCAAGCCGGGCGCCACGAGCACGGGCCAGAAGACGGCCTCGCAGACGGTGAAGCTCAAGGTCACGCGCGTGCTGCACGGCGAGAAGGTCGCCGAGCTGGTGGTGGAGAAGCCGGAGGCGGGCTACGCGCTGCGCGCCGGCAACCACGGCCCGTTCCTCATCGACTCGACGAAGACGATCCTCGGCCGCTACGGCCCCGACTCGTACAGCTTCGAGCGCATCGAGAAGGCGCTCGCCGCCAAGCGCTGAACGACGAACCCCTCAGAGCTCGAAGCGCCCCAGGAACACCTCGGGGCGCTTTTCTTTTGCGAAGTGCTCGAGCACGTCGAGCGCCGGCGACCGGCGCGACGCCGCGATGGCCCGCAGCGGCTCGAGCAGGGGCGCGTCATCACCGGTCTGGCGCTGGAGGCCGGCGGTGGCGATCTCCATGAGGCCCACGGCGTAGTCGGCGAGCGTGCCGGAACCGACCTTCGCGGCGAGGCCGTCCTTCTGGGCCGCGCGGTGCAGCGCGAGGTGGGCCTCGGGCGAGAGCACGGGCAGCAGCCGGGTCGTCTCGTCGAGGGCCTGGGCGTCGTAGAGCACCCCGCGCATCAGGGCCGTCAGCGCCCCGGTCATCTCGGCGCCGTTGGCGTCGGCCGCGCGGATCTCCACGATCTTCTTGAGCCGCACCTCGGGGAAGAGCGTCGAGAGGTGATCCACCCAGTCGGAGTGCGTCGCCGGACGGCCGTCGTAGCCCCTGGCGAGGAAGTCGCGGAAGGTCAGGTTCGGCGCGAGGTACTGCCCGTCGCGGCGCAGGAAGAGCATCGGGGCCGACAGCGCCCATTCGACGTACGCCCGGTACGAGAACGAGCCGTCGAGCATCGCCGGCGGGTAGCCGCAGCGCGTGGGGTCGACGTCGTTCCACACGTGCGAGCGGAACGAGAGGAAGCCGCTGGGCTTGCCCTGGGCGATGGGGCTGTTGGCGAAGAGGGCCACCAGCAACGGCGAGATGCGCACCGACGCGGTCACCTTGCGCACGCAGTCGGCCTCGTCACGCCAGTCGAGGCTCACCTGGCCGGTGGCGGTCATCAACATCATGTCGTGGGCCATGCCGCCCCGCGACCCGAGCGACTCGCGCATCACGCGGTAGCGGCTCTTGGGCATCCACGGCATCTGGCCCAGCTCGAAGAACGGGCGGTAGCCGAGACCCACGGCGCGCAGGCCGAGCGACGAGGCGACCTCCTTGAGTTCCACCACGTGCTTCAGGTTCTCGTCGTGGGCCTGCCGGGCGGTGTGAAACGGCGAGCCCGAGAGCTCGAACTGGCCACCGGGCTCGAGCGAGAGCGTCTCGGGGCCACGCTGCATGGCGATCACCGGAAGGCCCGGGGCCTCCCGGTACTCGGTGAAGCCGAACTTCGCGAAGCCGGTGAGCAGCTTCCCGATGCCAGAGGCGCCCTCGTAGGGCACGGGCTCGAAGCCCGCCTTCGGGAACATGAGGCGCTCGTGCTCGAGACCCAGCAACAACGGGCCCGTGGGGCGCTCGGCGTCGGTCAAGAGCTGCACCAGCTCAGAGACGTTGCCGATCGGCTGCTGCTCTGTCTGCTTGGCGTCGAGGGACATGGGGGAAGGGGCCGCATATAACGTTCGCCTTCCGACCGGCCACCACTTCCTCGTGACGACCCACCCGCTCCCACCCGAGATTCCAGTAGCCAGCAGCCTCGCCGACGTGGGCCGGGGGCTGCTGTTCCCCGTGCGGGCCTTCGGGATCATCGTCCGCACCCCGAAGCTGCTGGGGCTCTCGTTGCTGTGCGCCCTGGTCACCGCGCTGACCCTGGTCGGGGTCGGCGCCGGCGCCTGGTCGCTGGGCCAGTCGCTCGCAGGGCGGCTCGTCGACGGCGATGGGAGCTGGCAGCACGCGGCGTCGGTCGGCCTGGGCGTGGTGTTCTTCATGCTCTTGTTCGCGGTGGGCGCGCTGACCGTGCCCAACCTGCTGCTCGCGCCGCTGCAAGACCCGCTGTCCGAGGCGACCGAGGCGTGCTGCGGCGACTTCACCCCCCCGGCGTTCTCCGTGGGAGGGCTGGTGCGGGGCACCTTCGAGTCGCTGCGGCACACGCTGCTGCGCCTGGGCTTCATGGCGCTGGGGTTGCTGGTGCTCTTCCCCCTGAACCTCGTCCCCGTCGCCGGGAGCGTGCTCTACCTGGTGCTCTCGTCGACCTGGTCGATGTTCTGGATCTCCGTGGAGCACCTCTCGAACCCCATGGCCCGGCACCTTCGCCCGTTCAGGCAGGTGGTCGGGGCGCTGCGAAAGCGGCTGCCACTGGCCCTCGGGGTGGGTGCGGCGCTGTACGTGCTGCTGTGGTTGCCGGTGCTCAACTTCTTCCTCATGCCCGTGGCCGTGGTCGCGGGCACCCTGCTCTTCCGCTCGCTGCGCCGGGTGGGGGCCCTGCCCGAAAGCCAGTGATTTCTGCGGAACGCGGAACCAATCGGACTGTTGGGCGTTCCTTGAAGGGCCAGAGGCCGGTGGTTAGGCTCACCGGCTCATCAGTCACGTTTTTCTTGGGGAACTCAGACCACATGCACACCTTTCGTCGAGTCGCGGTGATCGCCGCCCTGCTTGCCGCGTGGGCGTTTTCCGGCAGAGACCGGGCACCGCTCACCCTCACCATGTCGGACGCGCTCGCCGCGCCGAGGGTCGACGAGAAGGACGGGAAGTCGCCGCACGATCTCTCGGCGCTCCGGGTGCTGACCAAGGTCATTCACTACGTCAAAGAGAACTACGTCGACCCCAAGCGCGTGCGCCCCAAGGAGATGCTCGTGGCCTCGCTGGAGGCCGTCGAGAAGTCGGTGCCCGACGTGATGGTCGACGGCAACGCCGAGCAGGGCCGCGTGAAGGTCAACGTCAACGGCAAGCTCAAGGAGTTCGACATCGGCCACGTCGATTCGCTGTGGAAGATGAGCTTCACCATGAAGGACATCTTCGACTTCATCGCCCGCAACATGCGGCCGGTCGAAGACTCGCGGGAGATCGAATACGCGGCCGTCAACGGCATGCTGCAGACGCTCGACCCGCACTCGGTGCTGCTGCGGCCCGAGCTGTACCGCGAGATGAAGCTCACCACGAAGGGCGAGTTCGGCGGCCTGGGCTTCGTCATCCAGATGCGCGAGGGCGTGCTCACCGTGGTCAAGGTGCTGCCCAAGACCCCGGCCTTCCGCGCCAGCATCAAGAAGGACGACCAGATCGTCCGCATCGGCGAGGAATCGACGGTCAACATGGACTTGAACGAGGCCGTCGGAAAGCTCCGCGGGCCCGTCGACTCGAAGGTCACCATCTCGGTCAGCCGCAAGGGCTGGGACAAGCCGCAGCAGATGACGGTGACGCGCGCGCTGATCACCATCGAATCGGTGCAGTCGAAGATGCTCGCCTCCAACGTGGGCTACGTGCGGCTCAAGAACTTCCAGGGCAACACCACCAAGGACCTCGCCACCGCCCTCGAGGAACTCGGTGAGCAGGCGAAGAAGGCCGGCTCGGCCCAGGGCATCAAGGGCCTCGTGCTCGATCTCCGCGGCAACCCCGGCGGCCTGCTCGACCAGGCGATCCAGGTCTCCGACCTGTTCCTCTCGTCGGGCACCATCGTCTCGACGGTCGGGCTGTCGGACAAGCTGCGCGAAGAGAAGCGCGCCCACCAGGACGACGAAGACGATCTCTTCCCCATGGTGGTGCTGATGAACGCGGGCAGCGCCTCGGCTTCGGAGATCGTCGCCGGCGCCCTCAAGAACCAGAACCGCGCGGTGATCATCGGGCGCCAGAGCTTCGGCAAGGGTTCGGTGCAGGTGCTCTACGACTTCCCCGACGACAGCGCGCTCAAGCTGACCATCGCCAAGTACCTCACCCCCGGCGACTTGAGCATCCAGGAGATCGGCATCACCCCCGACATCCAGCTGATCCCCACCCGCGTCACCCGCGACCGGGTCGACGTGTTCGCGCCGCGCCGGAGCATGGGCGAGGCCGATCTCGACTCGCACTTCGCCAACCCCGCCAACGGCCAGGCCGCCAAGAAGCGCGACGACGTGGTGGTGCGCGAGAAGCCGCAGGAGAGCCTCAAGTACCTCAAGGAAGAGAAGGTCAAGGTCGCCAAGGTCGAGCCCAAGACCGAGGGCAAGCCGGACCCGAAGGCCGCCGCCAAGGGGGGCAAGAACGTGCTCACCGACACCGAGCCGCCGCCCGACACGCACAACGAGGAGCTCGACGACCAGCTCGACGCCGAGAGCCAGGACGAGGTGCGGGAAGACTTCGAGGTGACCTTCGCCCGCGACTTCCTCCTCGCCGCGCCGCAGCTGCGCCGTGAGGAGCAGCTCAAGGCCGGCCGCAACTTCGTGGTGGAGAAGCGCCAGGTCGAAGACCGCCGCATCGCCGAGGCCATCACCGGCCTGGGCATCGACTGGACCGCCGGCGAGACGCCGAAGAACCCGCAGCTGGTGACCAACCTCAAGCCGAGCTCCGACAAGAAGATCACCGCCGGCGAGACCGTGCCGCTGGAGCTGACCGTCGAGAACAAGGGCGGCGACACCGTGCGCCGGCTCCGCGCGTGGATCGAGTCCGACAACGGGTTCCTCGACCGCCGCGAGTTCCTCTTCGGGCAGGTCAAGCCGGGAGAGAAGAAGACCTGGACGGTCAACGTGAAGATCCCCAAGGACATCGCCTCGCGCCGCGACGGCGTGACCGTGAAGCTGCAGGACGACACCGGCGTGCTCACCGAGACCACCGCCGGAGAGCTGACCATCGTCGAGATCCCCCGGCCCCAGTTCGCCTTCAACTGGTCGGTGGTCGACGACTGCCCGGCCTGCAACGGCGACGGCCTCGTGCAGCGCGGCGAGACCATCTGGCTGACCATCGACGTGACCAACGTCGGCACCGGCAAGGCCCTCGACGTCTTCTCGAGCGTGCGCAACGCCTCTGATTCCAACATCTTCATCGAGAAGGGCCGCTTCAAGCTGGGCGAGCTGGGCCCCGGTGAGACCAAGTCGTCGCGGTTCCTCCTCGAGGTCAAGAAGGGCTTCAAGGGCGACGAGTTCGGCCTCAAGTACGCGGTCATCGACGAGCCCCTCGAGGAGTTCACCGCCGACAAGCTGATGATCCCCGTGGTGCCCGAGGGCACCCCGAGCGTCGCCTTCGAGCCCAGCAAGGCCGTCTCGCGGCTCGCCGACAAGGCGGAGATCTTCGCCTCCGTCGACGGCAAGCGCCCCCTGGCCCGGCTGCCGAAGGGCGCCGTGGTCACCGAGCTGGCACGCGGCGGCACCATGGCCCGGGTGGAGTGGGAGAAGGACCGCTTCGTCTTCGCCCACCTGTCCGACGTGCGCGAGGCCAAGGGCCAGAAGCCCGCCGCCGCGAAGGACCCCGAGTGGAGCCACTTCCGCGCCCCGGCGCAGATCTCCATGAACGTCGACCCCTCCCTGGGCGGCGCGGTGGTCGACGGCGAAAAGTTCACCCTCTCCAGCGTGGTCGCCGACTCGCAGCTGATCGACGTGTTCGTGATGGTCAACGACCAGAAGGTCTTCTTCCGTGGCGCGACCCCGGAAGACGCCGGCAAGCTCAAGTTCTCGACCGAGTTCTCGCTCAAGGAAGGCAACAACCTGGTGACCGTCATCGCCCGGGAGTCGCAGGACTTCGCCAGCCGCAAGTCGGTGGTCATTCGCCGCCGCCCGGCCGCCGTCGCCCAGAAGTCCCTCGAGCCGTCCACCCAGGCCAAGCCGTAATTGCACAGCGAAATTGAAGGCCTGCAGCGGCGGGGCTAGGGTCCTCCCCATGTCTCGTCGCCTGTGGCTTCTGTTCGGTGCGCTCACGTCGGCCACCGCGTTCGCAGACGCCTACGACTTCCGCGTCTCCCAGCTGGGCAACCCGCAGTGCAAGCAAACCGCTGCCGACGGGTCGTGCTCCGTGGGCGGCACGCACTACACCGCGTCGGCCAACGCGAACTTCCGGCAGTTCGCGCGAAGGCTCGCCGCGGCGATGACCTCGGTGAACCTGATGCCGCCGGAGACGCTGGGGCACTCGGGCTTCGCCGTGTCGGCCGAGCTGTCGGTCGTCGACTTCAACCCCAGCCAGACGGCGGGCGCGAACAACTCCGACCAACTCCCCACCCTCCAGCCCATCTCCGGGCCGGTGCTGCTGCCGTCGCTCCACATCCGCAAGGGGCTGCCGTGGAGCTTCGAGCTGGGCGTGCGCGCCGCGTGGTTCGAGAAGAGCCGCATGGGCATCGGCACCGTCGAGCTCAAGTGGGCGCTCAACGAAGGATTCACCTACCTCCCGGACATCGGCGTGCGCGGGCACGTCTCGAAGATCCTCAACAGCCGCGACTTCGACGTCACCGCCGGCGGCCTCGACCTGGGCATCGGCAAGCAGTTCGCCATCGGCGGCATGGTCACCCTGACGCCGTACGTGGGCTGGGATCTCACCTTCGTGGGCGCCTCGACGGGCAGCGTCGACTTCAACCCCGAGCGCTCGCTGGCCGACTCCGACGCGCCCACCGCGCAGTTCTCCGACTATTACATCTACGACTCGGTACTCGCCGCGACCAACACCAACAACCGCTTCTACGGTGGCTTTCGCTTCATCGCCGGCGTGGTGATGCTCGGGTTCGAGGTCAGCTACACCGTGCTGGGGAGCTTCAAGGACAAGACCCTGGGCACCAGCGTGAACATGCCGGCGATGCTCGGCTACAACAGCACCATCGGCTTCGACTTCTGATCAGCCCGGCAGCGCCGCGAGCTCCTGGCGCAGCGCGCCCGGCCGGTTGGTGATCACGTACTCCACGCCCATGGCGCGCAGGCGGCGGGCCTCGTCGACGTCGTCCACCGTCCACACCGCGATCTCCCAGCCCTGCTCGTGCCAGCGGTTCACCCGCGCGGCCGTCACCTGCGAGAAGTGCGGATGCACCGAGGTGAGCGCGGTGACCGGCAGCCAGAACCAGGCCTGCGGGAACCACGGCAACTCCGGGTCGATGAGGTAGCCGCGGCGCAGGTGCGGGAACGCGTGGGCCACCCGCACCAGGCACCACGGGTTGAAGCTCGAGAGAAACACCCGCTCCTGCAACCGGCGATCGACGATGCGCTGGGCGACGTCGAGGCTCAGCCCGTGGTCGTCGAGGGTCAGGCACTTGAGCTCGACGTTGATGAGCGTGCTCGAGGGCAGCGCGTCGAACACGTCGTCGAGCAGCGGCAGGCGCGCCGGCGCGAAGCCCAGGCGAGAGCCCACGTCGACCTTCGCGAGCTTGCGCCACGGGGTGCTCGCGACCTCCCAGTGCAGCCCGGCGAGCCGGTCGAGCCACTCGTCGTGGCAGACCACGAGCTCCCCGGTCGCGCAGCGCATCACGTCGAGTTCCACGCCGTCGGCACGCTGGGCCACGGCCCCGGAAAACGCCTCGAGGGTGTTCTCGGGGAAGTCCTGGCTGGCACCCCGGTGCCCGAGAATTCGCATCGGCATGGGCTTCACCTGCTCCCGCGCGAAGAGGTCGTCAAGTTGCGTCGATGGTCACGCTGAGGCAGGGTGCCTCCCATGGCGGGCATTGGCAGCGGCGAGCTCATCATGCTCGCGATCATCATCCTCATCGTGTTCTCGGCGTCTCGCATGGGGTCGCTGGGCAACGCGATTGGCCGCTTCGTCCATTCCTTCAAGAAGGCGTCGCAAGGCGAGGGCTTCGTCGACGTGAAGCCTTCCTCGAAGCTCGAAAAGGGCACCATCGAAGGCGAGATCATCGAGGGGCCGCCGAAGCGCTGAGCCTCGCCGCGAGGTCGCGCACCGAGAGGTGCACCTTCTGGTCGGCTGCCAGCTCACGCATGTCCGCCCCGCCGAGCAGGGGGACGATCTTCACGCCCGTCTCCGGCGGCAGGTAGGGATTGAACACCAGCGCCTTGCGGATCGCGGGCCGGTTGTTCCACTTCGGCGACTTCCAGATCTCCTGCAGGGGCTCGGGCCGTGCGGGGCGCCTCGCGGCGATGCGCACCACCAGGGCCTCGGTCAGCCGAGGGTTCTTGAGCACCTCGCGGATCACCGCGGGGTTCGAGGCGATGGCGAGGCGCGACAGCTCGTCAGGGTTGCGGGTCAGCCGCGCGCGCGACTTGAGCACCCCCAGCGGCAGGGTGAAGAGCTTCGCGTCGGCGCGGGCGGCGGCGTCCACGTGGTACTGCATCACCGCCTCGCCCTCGGTGAAGACGAAGGTGACCTCTTCCTGCTCGTGCAGCGTGGCCACCTGCCGCAGCGTCGCGAGGTGGGGAATGAGATCGCCGTCTTCTTCGAGGGCGCGCATGAAGGCGGGCAACACCCGCATCGCCGGCGCCCAGCGCTCCAGCGAGAGCCGCATCACGCCGGCCAGCAACTCCGTCGCCCGGGGCGGGTCGAGCGCCCCCAGGGCTCGGGCCGCGGCGCGCCGGAGCACCTCGTGGCCACCACCCAGCACGTCGAGCCGGAGAATGGACGCCCGCACCTCGTCGGGCGCCTCGTTCATGGGTTGGCGGCGGTCGGGCTCACCGGCACCGCCCGCGCCGACACGCGCACGCGGAAGCCCTTCAACTCCGGGGGGTACTCGGTGAAGGGCACCACGAAGATCGCCGCCGAGTCGGGAGGCACCACCAGCGCGCGCTTCTCGACCTTGCGGTTGAGGGCCTCGAGCGCCTCGGAGCTGTCGATGAGGAAGATTTCCTCGGGGGTGGCCGGTTCGCCGGCCCAGCTTTCTCCGAAGCGGACCACGGTGCCGTCTTCGACGATCTCCGCCTTGACCACGACCTTCACGGTGGCCTGGCTGCGGTTCGTCACCTCGCCGCGCACGAAGAAGACCGAGCGGCCGGTGCGCGTCTCGTAGAGCCCGTTCGACACGTCGCTGGCCACGAACTCCACTGACGGCGCGAAGGTGTTTTTGAGGCTCTCGAGCGAGAGCGAGTCACTCGTGAGCTTGCCCTCGTTGAGGAGCGCCGAGCCCACCACGATGAGCCCGAGCACGAGCACCGCCGCGATGACCACGTTGACCACGATGCCCACGATGCTGCGGCGGCGCGCGGGCTCTTCGGGGGGCAGCTGCGCCGCCGAAGGCACGATCGACACCCGGCCCAGGGTGGTGGGCGCGGCCGCGGGGGCCGCCGGCTCCGAGTCGGGCATCGGGACGTCAGGCAACGACGACGCGGGTTCAGGCGGCGGCGCGGGCAGATCGAACATCGCCCGGGCGGCGGCGCCTTCGGCCTCGGACATCGATCCGTGGCCGTCGGCGGCGCCGAAGAACCCGTCGCCCCCGCCCTGCACCTGGTGCTGCGCGCCATCGTCCATCGGCGCGCTCGACGTCGGCAGGTCGGAAGGTTGTCCGAAGTCGAAGGCCGGCAACGCCCCGCCTTCGTGGGCCGCGGGAGCGGGGGGCATCGCCGGGGGCGGCGCGAAGTCGAAGGCGCTGGTCTGGGCCGCGGGCGGCGGCGCCACCGGCGCGGCGCGCGGAGGCGGGGCGACCTGGGCCGGCGCCGCGAAGTTCGAGAAATCGAAGGCCGCGGGGGCCGGCGCCGCGGCGGCCGTCGGGGGCGCGATGGCCGAGAAGTCGAACGGCGACGCGGCGTACGGCGCGGGCGCCGCGTACGCAGGCGCCTGCGCGGCCACGGGCGCCGGGGGGCTCAACGAGCCGAAGTCGAAGGGGGCCGCCGAGGCTGGGGCCGAGGGCGCCACCGCGGGGAAGGGAGGCGCCGTCGTCGTGCGCCGCGAGCCCAACTCGGGGCTGCGCGTGGCCTCGATGCCCAGGGCGAAGATGCCCGGCCGGGTGACCTCCGGCCCGGGAGGCTCGCTCACCGCGCCGAAGCGCGCGAAGGGATCCGCCGCGGACGGAACTCCGGGGGCCGCGGGCACCGCCGCGGGCTGCGCCATGTCCCGCGTGACGCGGAACGTGTGGCTGCACTTGGTACACCGGACCTTCACACCCTTTTCGGTGACCTTGTCGTCCGGGATCTTGAACCGGGTCTGGCACTGCTCGCACTTGACGATCATCGACGGTGGCGGACTCTAGCCGCTTTTGAAACGAAATCGCGCGGTTGGCACCGGCGAAAACAGGTGGTACAGCTTTCGTCGCACTGCGTCAGGGGTGGACCGTTTATGAGCGAAGCCGAGTCGTCCGTTCGCGAAGCGAAGATCATCAAGCGTTACACCAACCGCAAGCTCTACGACACCGTCGAGAGCCGCTACGTGACGCTCGATGAGATCGCCGAGATGGTGAAGCAGGGGGTCGATGTGCAGATCATCGACAACCGCACGAAGGAAGACCTCACCTCGGTCACCCTCGCGCAGATCGTCTTCGAAGAAGAGAAGAAGAAGAACCAGATGCCGCTGTCGGTGCTGCGCGAGATCATCCGCCAGCCGGGCGAGCGCCTGACCGACTTCATCTCGACCCAGGTCAGCCCGCGCGTCGACGCCATCAAGCAGGAAGCCGGGCAGCGCATCAGCACGCTGCTGGGCCGCGAGCACTCCGAAGGCGAGCTGACGCCGGCCGCCCTGCTGCAGCAGTCGCAGAAGGTGTTCGAGACCTGGCAGGCGCGCGTCGACGAGCGCGTCAAGACCGTGGTGGAGAACCTGGTGGGCAACCTCCCCGCCCTGGGCCGCGATCTCTCGACGCTGATGCAGCGCCTCGATGATCTCGAGAAGAAGATCGCCCAGCTCGAGCAGCACCAGCAGGCACCGACGCCGCCCGCCAGGAAGCGCTGATCAGCGGGCTCGTTCGATCCGCTCCGCCACTTGCTGGAGGAGCGTCGCGCCGCGGCTCCACGGCGCGTATTCCCAGATGGTCTTGCCGTGGCTCTGCGCCTCGTCGATCGAGACGTTGAGGCTCATGGGCTCGCTGACCTGCTTGGGGAAGTACTGGCGCAGCTTCTCGACGATCTCGTCGGCCAGCTGCGTCTTGCGGTACATGGTGGGGACGATCTGCGTCACCCGCAGCTTCGCGTGCCCGTATTCCTTCGACACGCGCTCGACGGTGGCCACCATCTCCGCGCAGCCATCGAGCGCGAGGTAGGTCGTGGCCACGGGGATGACGATCTCCTCGGCGGCGAGCAACACGTTGGTGGTCACCAGGCCGAACGACGGGGGCGCGTCGAAGACCACGTAGTCGTAGCGCTCGTCGAGCCCGGCCAGCTTGCGGGCCAGCAGCTTCGCGCGGTCCGGGTCGAGGGCCGCCTTCGTGGGGAACTCGGCCATCTCCTTCCACGAGGGGATGAGCCAGAGGTTCTCCACGGCCGTGGCCCGCGTCACCTGCGCCGGGTCGACGCCGTCGCCGGTCAAGAGATCGAACACCGTGGGCCCGCCGGCGCGCACGTCCACCCCGAGGGTCTTCGCGGCGTGGCCCTGGGTGTCGAGATCCACGAGCAGCACACGCTGGTTGCGCTTCTGCGCGAAGAAGGCGGCGACGTTCACCGCGAGGGTGGTCTTGCCCACCCCGCCCTTCTCGTTGATGAAGGCGATGCGGCGAGTCACTTCTTCTTCGCGTCGGCCAGTTGATCGATCTTGCCCTCGAGGCTGCCGAGGAGCTTCTCGAGGTCGTCGATCTTCTCGCGCAGGTTCTCGAGGTCGCCCGTCGACGGGAGGTTCATCGCCGAGAGCGCGCTGCGGATGCTCTTGTCGAGCGTGCCCTTGGCCGACAAACCGCGCGAGACGGCGGTCTGGATGCCGGTGATGAACTTCTCGTTGGACATGAGCTGCTGCACCAGCTTCCCGATGCGCTCTTCACCCGTCGCCACGAGCCGCTTCATCACTGCGTTGTCTTTCAACATGGCCGCGGATGCTGCGTTCCACGCTGCGCCATGTCAATGTGGCTTTCGCCGTGCTCGACGAACTGTCTGACAAGCGTCTCCTCGTGGTGACGGGCAAGGGAGGCGTCGGCAAGACGACCCTCGCCGCCGCCCTCGCCGTACAAAGTGCCCGTGAAGGGCTGCGTACCCTCGTGTGCGAGGTCAACGCCAAGGAGCGCATCAGCCAGCTCCTGGGCAAGCCCGAGGTCGGCCCCGAGGTCACCGCGCTCGACGAGAACCTGTGGGCCGTCAACGTGCGGCCGCAGGAGGCGATGCGCGAGTACGCGTTGATGCTGCTGAAGTTCGAGAGCATCTACAGCGCCGTCTTCGAGAACCGCGTGGTGCGCTACTTCCTGCGCTTCATCCCCTCGCTGCAGGAACTGGTGCTGCTGGGGAAGATCCTCTTTCACTTGCGCGAGAAGCGGCCCGACGGGCGCTGGCGCTTCGATCGCATCATCATCGACGCCCCTGCCACCGGCCACGCCATCACCTTCTTCTCGGTGCCCCAGGTGATCGTCGACACGGTGCCCCCGGGCGCCATGAGCGAAGACGCGACGTGGATGAGGGATCTCCTCGTCGACCCCAGGACCACGGCGGTGGTGCTGGTGTCGCTCCCCGAAGACCTGCCGGTCAACGAGACCATCGAACTCCACGAGGCCCTGGCCACGCGGGTCAAGATGAAGGCGCAGCTGGTGGTGCTCAACGGCTTCATCCCCGAGCGCTTCACGCCGGAAGACATGCCCGAGTCCGTGCCCCAGGCCCTGCGCGACGTCGCCCGGGCCCACGAGAGCCGCGCCCAGATGTCCATCACCAGCCTCGCGCGACTCAAGACCCTCGGCCTGCGCGTGGTGACCGTGCCGCGGATCTTCGTCACCGACTTCGGCCGCAGCGCCGTCGAGCAGATCGCCCAGATCGTCGGGGCGCCGCGATGAACCCCATTCGCGAGGCGCTCGCATCTTCCGACGTGGTGATCACCGTGGGCAGCGGCGGCGTGGGCAAGACCACCGTCGCGGCCGCCATCGCCCTGCGCGCCGCCATGGAAGGCCAGGGCTCGCTGGTGTGCACCATCGACCCCGCGCGCCGCCTCGCGAACGCCCTGGGGCTGCAGGCGCTGGGCAACGCCGAGACCGAGATCACCCCCGCCACCTTCGCCCAGGCGGGCCTCGCGCCGCGCGCGCCCATGCGGGCGATGATGCTCGACATGAAGCGCACCTGGGACGAGCTCATCGAGCGCCGCGCCCCGCCCGACAAGCGCGAGAAGATCCTCAACAACCGCTTCTACCAGTCGCTCTCGAGCGCGCTCGCCGGCAGCCAGGAGTACGTGGCCATGGAGAAGTTGTGGGAGCTGCGCACCCAGCGCGACTACCCGCTCATCGTGCTCGACACCCCGCCGACCGCGCACGCCCTCGACTTCCTCGACGCGCCCAACCGCATCCTCGACTTCCTCGACAACGACGCGTCGAAGTGGCTGCTCACCCCGGCGCTCGCCGCGGGCAAGTTCGGGCTGCGGCTCTTCAACCTGGGCGGCAGCTACGTCGCCAAGACCATTGCCCGCTTCACCGGCACCGAGACCCTGCAGCAGCTCGCCGACTTCATGCTCAACATCAGCGGCATGAACGAGGGCTTCCGCGAGCGCGCCCACCAGACCCGCGGGCTCCTCGAAGCCGAGACCACCAGCTTCGTGCTGGTCACCGGCCCGATGCCCGAGCGCCTCGACGAGGCGATCTTTTTTCACACGCTGCTGCAGCAGAACAAGATGAGGGTCGCGGCCATCGTGGTGAACCGGGTGCATGGCCCGGTGCCCGACGCGCTGTGGGAAGAGGTGGCACGTCTCCCTTCACCCCTGCAGCGCAAGTACCAGGAGACGCTCAAGGAAAACGACCACCTGGCCCGGCAAGACGCGCGGGGCATCGCCAAGCTGCGCGAGGCGTGTGGGTCGACGCCGCTGGTCCTGGTGCCGCGCTTCGAGTTCGACGTGCACGACCTCAAGGGGCTGTACGAAACGTCGCACTGGCTGTGGGGAGACCAGGTGCTCGAAGTGGCGACGCCCGGTCGTTAAGCTGTCTGGAACCGGCGCGCAGACGCCGGTGTCGATGGCCCGGCTCCTTCGAGAAAGAGAACGATCGCGCATGCGCCTGTCGCACAATTGGCTCGGGTTGGTGGTGTTGGCAGTCACGGGGTGTGTGCACGGCCGCGCGGTGCAGCCGCTGCCCGTCAACGCGACGGAGGTGAAGTTCGAGGAGATCGTCATCACCGGCGACCTCGCGCTCGAGAAGCTCAACGACGAGGAGCTCTTCGCCGCGGGCACCTCGTTCTACGCCTCGGAAGACTACGCGCAGGCCGCCCGCTACTTCGGCCGCATCTGCGACTTCCACCAGCAGTCGAAGCACTACCGGCCGGCGCTCTACAACGCGGGCCTCGCGCTCGAGAAGACGAAGTCGTGGGACGACGCCTGGGTCCGCTTCTCGGCGCTGGCCGACGCCGCCAAGGGGACCGGTGACGCGCTCGACGCCGCCTTCCGCGTGGCCGAGTGTGACTACCACCTCGAGCGCTACCCCGAGGCCATCGAGCTGCTGCGCACCATGGCCGACCGCACGGATTTGTCGGCCGACAAGCGCATCGAGGCGCGCGTGCAGCAGGGCATCTGCGAGCTGGAGATCGATCAGAAGGACGCCGCCGAGTCGACCCTGCGCAGCGTGCTCACCTACTGGAACTCGCTGCCCGACAAGGACCTGGTCGACGACTACTTCCCCGGCCAGGCGCAGTTCTTCATCGGGGAGATCTTCCGGCTGCACTACGAGGCCGTGCAACTCGACGGCGCCAAGAGCACCGAGAAGCTCGCCGAGGACCTCGAGTACAAGTCGGAGCTGTTGCTCTCGTCCCAGGGGCACTACCTGCGCGCGATCCGCATCGGGAATGGCTACTGGGCCACGGCCGCCGGCAACCGCATCGGTGGGCTCTACGAGAACATGTACGAGCACATGGTGCATGCGCCCGCCCCGGCCGAGCTCGGAGGCCCGGAGCAGGAGGTCTACCGCGCCGAACTGCGTAAGAAGATCCGCGTGCTGATCAGCAAGGCGATCACCGTCTACGAGCGCACCCTCGAGGCCGCGGAGCGCATCGGCGCCTCGAGCCCCTTCGTGCAGCAGACCCGCGAGAGCCTGCAGAAGATGAAGGACCTGCTGTTGGCCGAGGCCCGCGCCGAAGAAGCAGAGAAGAGCACCGCGACGCCGCCGGGGTCGTAAGCTGGCGGGCTCCGTGGAGCCGCTCTTCACCGCGATCGAGTTGGAACAGGTCAAGGCGTACCACGCGCCGATCTACACGGCGGCGGCGGTGGACCTGGTGCTGTGGCCGCTGGTGCTGATCGCCGCCACCCGGTTTCTCACCCGGCCCTTCCATCGCCTGGCGACGCGCTGGGGCAGCCGGGTGAAAGTGCCCGTCCTCGACCGCGTGTGGCGGGGCGACGACTGGGCGGCGACCGTGATCTTCGCCCTGCTCTTCTTCGGCTTCTTCGCGGCGCTCACCGTGCCCATCGACGTGTGGTTCGGCTTCGTGCGCGAGCACGAGTTCGGGCTCTCTCGGGAGTCGTTCGGGGCGTTCCTGCTCGGCGGGCTCAAGCAGCAGGCGATCATGGTGCTCTCGGTGAGCGCGCTCGCGTTCGGGCTGTTCGGCATCGCCCGCCGCACCACGCGCTGGTGGTGGCTGGTGGGCCTCGCCGCGTCGTTGGTCCTCGTGGTCTCGACCGCCCTCGACCCCTACCGTGCGCGCCTCTACGTCGACCAGACCTCGCTGCCCGAGGGGCCCTTGAGGGCCCGGCTGACCACCATGCTCGAGGGCGCCGCCATTCCCTTTGGCGACGTGCTGGTGGTGCACAGCGGAGAGAAGAGCGTGCGGGTGCAGGCCGCCTTCGCCGGTACCGGGCCCACGCGCACCATCCTGCTCACCGACACGCTCCTCGAGACGATGACCGAGCCGGAGATCGTCGCCGCGGTCGCCCACGAAGCGGGTCACGTGAGCGAGTCGAGGTGGCCGGGCCGCGTGCTGACGCCGCTGGCGGTGTTCGGGCTGCTCGGCTTCGTGGAGTGGCTGTTTCGAAGGTCGTCGAAGCGCGGCTGGTTCGGCATCACCGCGCGCGGGGACGTGCGGGTGCTGCCGATCCTCGTGCTGAGCTTCGACCTGGTCACCAGCCTCATCACCCCGCTCAGCGCGGCGCTCTCGCGGGAACGGGAATCAGCGGCTGATCGCTTCGCGCTGCAGCTCACCCACGACCCCGCCTCGCTCACCTCGCTGCTGGTGAAGCTGGGCCGCATCAACAAGGTCGATCCGGATCCGCCTCGTTGGTACGTGCTGTCGGGCGTTTCCCACCCGACGATCCTCCAGCGCGTCGCGGCGATTCAGAAGAACGCGACGCCGCCGCCGACGAGCCCGGTCAAGGCGGGCACCGTCGAACAGCAGGAGCCCGGCGTCACGCGGTAGCGCGCCTCGGCCTCGAGGAAGAAGTACTTGCCGATCATCACGTCGACGCCGGCCGCTCCCACGAAGCCGAACGAGTACTTGCCGGGGTTCGCGTAGTTCTCATTGCCAGAGAAGGACACCGAGGCGTACGGCTTGACGGGCGAGTGCGGCAGCAGCGAGAGCTTGGCGCCGAGCATGTCCCAGGTGCGCCCCTCCTTGCGGAACTCGAGATCGCTGCGCAGCGACAGCCACCGCGTGAGGCGCAGCTCGACGCCCGGAGAATGAGAGAAGGTCGGGGTGCCGAAGCTCGGGTCACCGTTGGTGGTGCTGATGATGCTCGAGACGCCCGGCATGTACTTGAGCGCGAGGAATCCCGGCCGGTCATCGGCCACCGGCGGGGCCTTCGCCGTGACCGCGGGCAGGGGCGCCGGGGTGAGGGGCGGGTTCGAGTAGTAGACCTGCTGCGGAGGCGCGGCGACGTACACCGGGGGCGGCGGCGGCGCGTACACGACCTGCGGCTGCGTGTAGTAGGCGACCGGCGGCAGCGGCTGCACCACCTGCATCGGCTGGGTGATGACCACGGCCTCGACGCAAGGCGCCTGGTGGTGCCGCGAGAACCCGAAGAACAGGCCCCCGAGCTGCACGCCGACGCCGGACTGGTAGCCCCCGCGGTAACAGGCGAGCGCGGGAGCCGAGACTCCGAGAATGGACAGCACGGCCAACAGGCGAACGAGACGGGTCATCGTGGCTCCTGACGACATCTGTTGCCGCACGTCAGGAAAGTGATCGGCGTCTCGTTCGCCTTTTTTGAATGCCGGCGGTTACTGGGTGAAGCGCCGCACCAACGCCCGGGCGCGGGCCTGCACGGCCGAGGGGTTCGCGGCGGCCACGGAGAGGTCGTCGAGCCCCGCGCGATCGCCCCGCTTGCAGCGCAGCTCGCCCCTGTTGACGCGCGCCAGGGGTGCGTTGGGGTCGAGTTGGAGGGCGGTGTCGTAGGCCGCCTCGGCTTCGGCGAGCTTGCCCTGCTCGTGGAGCACCGAGCCGAGCGCCGCGTGGATGCTCGCGTCTTCGGGGTTGAGCACGAGCAGCCCGTCGAAGATGACGATCGCCCCGTCGAGATCTCCCGCCTCGAGGAGATCGAAGGCCTTGGCGGTGATGGCCTGGGCCTGGTCTGCGGTGAAGCCGAACTCCTGTGCGAGCGTGGTCACTTGAGGTTCCGGATGGAGTTCATCGCCACGTCGGACCACATCTTGGAGAGGTTCGAGAGCATCTGGGTCATCTGGTTCATCATGTTGGTGACCGACTGGAACTGGTTCTGGAGCATCGCGATCTTCTGAGCATTGAGGGTCGCCTTGGACGGGTCCTTCGAGGCCTCATCGGCGAGCGCCATCATCTGCTGCTGCAGGTAGTCCGCCGTGTTGGCGAGGTTCTCGGTCGCGCCGTCCATGCCCGGCCGGTCGGACGGCGGCGGTCTCGGGATCTGGGACGTGGCTGACTGCTGGCCGGTCGCTGCGGCCCCTCCGGAGTTGGCGCCAGCCGGGCCGGGTCCAGGCGTCGCGGCCCCCTGCTCCGCCTTCACGTCCGCCTTCACCTCGGCCGACACCTCGTCCCTGATGGCCTTCATCTGCGACTTGAGGCTCGCGATGAACGCCGCGACGTCGCCGGTGCTGGCCCTGTTGTCGCCCTTCGCGAAACCCTCCCAGACCGTCGGGTTGTCGCGCAAGCGAGCGGCCGCCTGACGCACACTGTCGGGGCGAAGCGTGTCGTTGGCGACTGCGAGGATGTCGGCCCACACGAGCACGCCGTCACCGGCGCACAGCGAATTCGCCTCCACCAACGCGAAGTCGCTGGCGAGCTGCTCCGCCTGGGACAGCGTCGTCTTGAGCTCCTGGTAGTCCCGGCGATCCGCCAACCGCTCCTCCACCATCTCCTTCGTCCTCGCATAGCCGGTCAGGGGCACCGTCGCCCCGCGAGCGCCTTCGGTGGGACCCGACGCAGGCGGAGACTGGGCACCGGCGTGGTCGTCCACCGCGTTCAAGGGGGTCTGGGTGAGGCCGAAGTGGCTGGCCACCACCGCAGTACTGTCCATGTTCTCGATCGTTCGGGTCTCGGCTGAATTCAGGGAAGGGATGATCATGTGCTGCCTCCGGGTGATGGGCGAAATGCCCTCGGTGCCGCGGCCCATTCGCAGGACCCGTGCCAGCTTCCCCGCCACGACCTTCCGCGCACTTGCAGGGCCAAGCCTGTCCATGACAGTCCGCACCACGGGACATAGGGTCTCCCGCGATGCGCGCCCTCGGACTCGATCTCGGAACGAAGACCATCGGCCTCGCGGTCGCAGACGAGCTGGGCATCACCGCCCAGGGGCTCAAGACCATCGAGCGTCGCGGCCCCCGAAAGGACCTCGAGGCGCTCGCCGAGCGGGTCGCCGAGTTCGCCGTCGACCGCTTCGTCATCGGGCTCCCCCTCAACATGGACGGCAGCGAAGGCCCGCGCGCGGAGATGACCCGCAAGTTCGGTACGGGCCTCGAGCAGTTCACCAGGCTCCCCGTCATCTACTGGGACGAGCGCCTCACCACCGTCGCCGCCCACCGCGCCATCAGCGAGTCGGGCGCCTCGGGCAAGAAGCGCAAAGAGGTGATCGACCAGGTCGCCGCGGTGCTCATCCTCCAGGGCTGGCTCGACGGCCAGCGCCCCCGCGAGTCCCAGCACGCGGACGACGGCGAAGACTGAACCTCCCGAAAGGACGAGCCCTCGCGTTGGCCGCGCCTGTGCACAGCGCCCTCCACACCCCTGGAGGTCGTGATGAGCGTGGATGGAATCGCAGGCAGGTTCGGCGTGGCTGGTCTGGCCCCTTCCGAAGTGGACATGCGGGCAGCGGCGCGGGAGCTCAACAAGCCCACCAAGAAGTACGAGGAGAACTCCGCGACCCGCTTCGCGAGCACCGTCGCTGACGGAAAGGCGCCGACCGGGGAACAGGCCTTCGATCTGTTCAAGGCCATCGGTGAACTCTTCAGCGGGCCGCCGCAAGGCAACGGCGCCGAGGCCGCCAACAAGTTCGATCTCGGCGCGATCCTCGCGTCGATCTTCGACTTTGCCGGGAAGCAAGCCCACAAGCAGGGGCCGCTGCCGAAGGACGAACACCACGTCGGTGGCCGCGAGCACGTCGAGGCCTCGGGCCAGGTCGGCGACGCGCACCTCGGCGCGAAGGGGCGCGCTTCAGCCGAAGCCCACCTGAAGGCCGACAGCTTCAGCGAGACCTTCGTCGACGGCAGCGGCGTGGGCGTGCGCGGCGGGGCCGAAGCGAGCGCGGGCGTATCGGCGGAAGCCGCGGGCACCATCACCTCCGACGTGGGCTCCATCGATGGCCGCGCGAAGGTCTCCGCCGAGGTGTACGCGCGGCTGTACGGCGAAGCGCGCGCGGGCCCAGACGGCGTGAGCGCCGCGGGCAAGGCGGAAGCGGGAGCGATGGCCCGCGGTGAAGCCGAGACCAACCTGCAGATCGCCGACGGGGTCCTCGCGGGGCACGCGGAAGCACAAGCCGAGGCCGGCGCAGGCGGCAAGGCCACGGGGCGGGCGGCCGTCTCCTTCAATCCTCCCGAGGCGGTGGTGAACGCGAAGGCCGAGGCGTTCGCCGGGGCGCGCGCCGGCTACCAGGCGAAGGGCGGCGTGGCGGGCGTGGGCTACGGCATCGAGGCGGAGCTCTGGGCAGGCGCCGGGGCGAAGGCCGAGATCAACGGCGGCCTCGACCAGGACGGGAAGTTCAAGCTCGAGTTCTCGCTGGGCATCGCCGCGGGCGTCGGGGCGATGGTGAAGATCAAGCTCGAGTTCGACACGAAGATCTTCGGCAAGGTCGTCAGCAACGTGGTCGCCGCTGCGGGCGATCTCCTTGGCAGCATCTTCGGCGCGGTCGCGGGGCTGTTCGACGGCGGCAGCGGCAACGGCGCGCACGCAGGCAAGGCCATCGCCGCGGCCATCAAGCAGATCGCTCCGATGATCGGCCAGGCAGCGGCCTCGGCGGCGAAGAAGGAGTTCACCGAGAAGAGCGAGAGCCACGGCACTTCCGACCAGGGGCTCAGCCTCGCGTCGCACGGCACGCTCGCCGAGGGGAAGCTGTGATGAACATCCTCCCGCTGTTGGTCGAGGCCGAGCGGTACCTCGTGGAGAAGGACGTCGATCGCGCCGCCGAACTCTACGTTCGCGCCCAGGCCCAGTGCGCGGGCCGGTCTCCGATGCCGCTGGTCGGGCTCGCCCGCATCGCCCTGCTGATGCAGAGGTCGGACGAAGCGCAGCAGTTGCTCGACGGTGTCATCACGCTCTTCCCGCGCTGCGCCGAGGCGTTGACGCTCCGGGGCGTCGTCGAAGAAGCAGGGGGCAGGCTCGACGAGGCGCTCACCTTCCACGCACGTGCCTTGACCCTCGAGCCCACGCTCGGCCTCGCGCACCTGAACCAGGGGCGCACCTCCGCGTTGCTACATCACTGGGAACGCGCGGCGGCCAGCTTCCAGCTCGCGCTGCAGCACGGCGCCGCGAGCGCGGAGTTGAAGGTGCAACTGGGCACCGCGCTCTTCCGCGCACGTCGCACCACCGAGGCCCTCAAGGTGCTCGCGCTGACCGTGCAGGCCCACCCCAGGCACCTCGACGCGGTGCTCACGCTCGCCGATGCGCTCGTCGAGACCGGTGCCCTCGATCTCGCCGCCGAGCTGCTCGACAACGCCACCCCGCGATTGCCCGACGCCCCGCTGATCGCCTCGCGCCGCGCCGCCATCGCCCTGCGCCAGAAGGACCTCGAGGCCGCGGGGAGGGAGGCCTGGCGGCACACCATGCTCGCCCCGAACGACGAGGAGGCGTGGCTCTTCGCGGCCGTCATCGACACCATGCGACTGCGCTTCGACAGCGCGGAGAGGGCCCTCAAGCGCGTGCTCCGCATCAACCCGAAGAACGCGCGCGCGCACTACCACCTGGGTGGCCTGTTCGACGCCGTCAAGGACAAGGCGGCCGCGAAGAAGTCGTACCGTGCGGCGATCGAGTGCGACGAGCTCGCCTGGGAACCGCTCAACAACCTGGCGATCATGCTCCTCGAGGAGGGCACGCCGAAGTCGCTGGCCGAGGCGCGAGCCCTGCTCGATCGCGCCATCCGCCTCGGCACCCGGGGAGATGCGATCGTCGTTCGCTACAACCTCGCCCTCGCCTGCTTCCGGCTGGGAGATCTCGAGGGCACCCGCCGGGCCGCGCAGGAACTGCTCAAGCTCGCCCCGGCCGATCACCCCATGGCCCACGAGGCGCACCGGGTGTTGAGGATCGCGGCGTAGTCAGGGCACGGCCTGAAAGATGCGGCGCGACCCGAAGGTGGCGCGCAGCACGTAGCTCCGCCCCCGGAATACCGACTCACCCGACAGCGCGCCTTCCCGCTCGAGTCGCCCCCCGTCGAACACCACCAGCCACTCGGGGCTTCGCCCAACCAGCGCCACCTCGAAGTGCTCGTAGCGGCGGCGCAGCTGCTGGTCGAAGGGGAAGCCCGAGTAGTAGCTCAGCGGCAGATCATCGAAGCCCCGCGGGTCTTCATCCACCATGAGCAGCCCCCGGGGCGCCGCGTTCGCGCGGAGCCAGTCTGCCGGTTCGCGCAGCGCGGTCTCCATGCGCGAGGTCGCAGAGATGGAGCGCAGCGAAAACGACCACCGCGAATCAGGCCGGAAGGTGAACGCGCCGAGGGCCACGCACCACGTCGCGGCCACCACCAGGGCCGCAGCCTGCACGCGCGCCGAGCGCGCACTCAGCCACCAGCCCGCCAAGGGCAGCAGGAAGAGCAACTCCTTCATCGTGAAGCGCGCGAGCGGCGCAAAGGTCGAGAACACCGCCCCGCGCACCCCGTAGCCGACGCTCGGCAAGACGATCAACACCACCACCCAGCGCAACTCGACGCGCTCGACCCACAGCCGGCGCAGCGCGAGGCCCGCGGGGATCGCCAGCGCGGGCGTCAGCGTCAGCAACGCCGCTCCGGGCCAGAACAGCAGGCACATCACCCGGTACGGCCCCTCTCCCCAGAGGGCCGCTTCCGCCGGCCACCATTCCCGGTGGAAGGTGTCGATGAAGCGGATCGGGAAGAGCGCATCACCCAGGGCCAGGAAGTTCCCCCCCAGCCAGAGCCCGGCAAAGGCCACCGAGACCGCTCCGAAGGCCGCGCCGCGCAGGAGCCGCCGGGTTCGCCACCACTCGACCACCGCGAGGAGCGGCACGAGCAGCCAGGAGTCGTACCGGGTGGCGCACGCGAGGTTGAGCGCCAGCGCCGCGCCCCACCACGCCCCGCGCTTCGTATCGGCCGCGTCGAACCACGCCACCGCGCTCATGACGCACAGCAGGTTCAGCGCCTCGCTCGCCGAGGTGGTCGAGCACTGCACGTGGAGCCCCCACGCCGCGAAGCCGAGCACCGCGAGCGTCGCCGCCCGATCGCCGAAGCGCCGCCGCGTGAAGACGAACAGCGGCCAGGCCGTCGCGACACCGACCACCAGGCTCGAGACCCGGCCCGCGTGCAGCAGCGAGGGCCAGAGCCACTCACCGAACGCCAACAGGTAGAGGTGCAGCGGCCCGAACTGCTTGCCCCCGCCGTCGAAGCTGGTGATGAGGTGCGGCGCCTCGAGCCAGCGATGCGCGAGCCAGGTGCGCGCGATGGCGTCGCCGCCCAGGTTCTCGTTGAAGAAGAGCACCAGGAGCCGCGGGAGCGCGACGGCCAGCGCCAGCCACCCGGCCCGTCTCATGCCTCGGGGCCAGGCTCAGCGGCCTGCTCGTGATCCGCGAGCGCACCCCGCAGCGACCGCAGGGCCGCGCGCACGTGCTCGGAACGGTCGGCCGGCGACGGAGTCCCCGACGGGTGCTCGTCATCGGCGAGGCCGGGACGCTCGGCGTGGGCGATGCGCTTGTGCACCCGCTCCTCGAGCACCGACGACTGGTTGGGCGAGGTGGTCTGCACCGAGCGCGCGAGCTCGAGGTGGGCCCGGTACAGGTCGAGCGCATCGAGGAACGCGGCGTCACCGACGTCGGTGAGCAGGCGCGAGCCCTCGGCAATGAAGGCCTCGGCGTCGTCGACGTGCCCCTGCAACGCCACCACCGCGGCCTTGATGGCGAGGCACAGCCCGAGGTACCGCTGGTCACCGACCTCCTGGTGCACCTCGATGGCGTCGGAGATGCGGCGGTCTGCGTCGTCGTACTCGCCGTACTGCAGGTGCAGCGCGCCGAGCGAGTAGAGGATGATGCCCTCGAAGCGCCGGGCGCCGACCTCGCGAACGATCTCCAGCGCGGCTTCGTAGTGCGAGAGCGCCTGGCCCGGCTGCTCGAGCTCGGCCGCGAGATCGCCCAGGTTCAGCCGGCTGATGCCCTCGGAGCGCCGGTTGCCCAGCTCGCGATGAATCGCCAGCGCCGCCGTGTAGTTCGCGCGCGCCGGCTTGAGCAGCCCCAGGCCCTGTTGCTGCACGCCCAGGTTCGCCAGGGTGATGCCCTCGTAGCGGCGGTCGCCGACCTTGCGGTGGATCTCCAGCGCCTCGTTGTAGGTCTCGAGTGCGCGGGTCTCGGCCCCCATCTCGGTCTGCAGCACCGCGTAGGCGCTCAGCGCCCGGGCCTTGGTCAGCTCGTCACCGACGGCACCCAGCTGCGCGATGGCCTGCTCGAAGGCCTGTGCCGCGTCCTTCCGCTGCCCCTTGAGCCGGTCGACGACGCCCAGCAGGTACAGCAACCGGGCCGACACCGCGGCGCTGTGGGCCTTCTCGGCGAGATCGCCCGCCTCGAGCAGGTCCTGCTCCGCTTCGGCGAGGCGGCCACGGCCCATGCGCGCGCGGGCCCGGGCCTCGAGCGCCACGGCGCGCCCCTCGGGTTCCGACAGGCGCTCGACGACCGAGTCGAGCATGGCCAGCTGCACCGCGAACGGTCCGCGTATGGTCAGCAGCGGGTCGAGGGCCATCACGGCCTGCAGCGCCTGCGCGACGTCGCCGTCGGCGTCCATCGCCCGCTGGAAGACGGAGCCCAGGTTCTCGCGCTCGAGATCGAGCTCGTCGAGCTGGGCCTTGCTGCCCTCGGCGCCGGCCGAGAGCCGCCGCCCCAGCTCGAGGAAGTAGCTCGCGTGCCGCGCCAGCACCCCGTTGCGCTCGGGCAGCGCCTGCAGCTTCTCGAGCGAGTACTCGCGAATGGTCTCGTAGAGGCCGAAGCGCGTCTGCTGCTCGTCGCCGGTGGGGAAGTACGCGCGCACCAGCGACTTCGCGCGCAAGGTCATCAGGGCGCCCAGGGGGTCGTCGCTCTCGGGCAGCCGCACCGTGGCCTCGACCGCCTGGGCGCTGAAGCCGCCGCGAAAGACCGAGAGCTGGGCCAGCGCCGACGCCTCGTCACCCGAGAGGTTGTTCCACGACCAGTCGATGGCGCCGCGCAGGGTCGCCTGGCGCTCGACGGCGCTGCGGCGGTTGACGAGGAGATCGAACCGGCGCGGGAGCCGCTGCACGAGCTGCGACGGCGAGAGCACGCCCACCCGGCCCGCGGCGAGCTCGATGGCCAGCGGCATGCCGTCGAGCTGACGCACCAGCTCGGCGATGGCCGTCAGCTCCTTCTCGTCGGGCTCCCACCCGGGCCGGGAGACGCGGGCGCGCTCGATGAAGAGCAGCACGGCCTCGGCGGTGCTCGCGCTCTCGGTGACCTTGGGCGTGCGCAACGGCGGCACTTCGAAGACGGTCTCGTCCTCGACGCGCAGCAACTCGCGCGAGGAGACGACGAAGCGCGCGAGCGGCGCGGCCTTGAGCCACGCTCCGAGGGTTTCGCCGGCGACCGCGACGACCTGCTCGAAGTTGTCGAGCACCACCAGCGCCTCGCCGCGGGCGGCGATGACATGACCGAGCTGCTTGACCGAGTCCCCGGGGCTCAGCGGTACGCCCAGGGCGCGCGCCACGGCCGCGCAGACGCCTTCGCGATCGTGGGCCTCGGTGAGGTCGCAGAACCACACGCCGCCACGTCGCCGCCCCTTCTCCACCCCCTGGAAGTGGGTGACCAACTGCGAGCCGAACTGCAGCGCGAGGCGGGTCTTCCCCGTGCCGCCGGGGCCCAGCAGCGTGAGCAGCCGCACGCCCTGGCGGAAGAGCTGGTGGAGATCGGCCAACTCCGCCACGCGGCCGACGAACGACGTCGCCTGGGGGCCGATGTTGGTCGGCCGACCGGCGACCTGAGAGAGGAGTTCCTTGAGCCGGGCCTGGTCCGCCGAGGGCGTCTCGGTCGAGATGCTGCGATCGACGCGCGTGGGCCGCGGCCTGACGGGGTTGGTGGCGCGGCTGACGGCCTCGGCGACGGTGGGCTGTTCCTGTGACTCGAGCTGCGTCTCCTGGCTCGCGGGAGACTCGGCGAAGGGTTCGCTGTCCGCCTCTTCGTCGTCGAAGCCCGCCACGTCGTCGTAGTTGCCCAGCCACTGGGCGATCTGCGGCGGGGGCAGGTTCGCGGCGACGCCCTCGAGCGCCTCGCGGAAAGCATCGGCGCTCTGGTAGCGCTCCCTGGCGTCCTTCTTGAGCGCCTTGAGCAGCACGCGGTCGAGGGCCTCGGGCACGTCGTCGCGCTGGCTGGAGGGCACGGGCACGACGGCCTCGCGCACCAGCTTGAGCGTCGCCGCGTCGCTCTTGCCGCGGAACAGGTAGCGGGCGCACAGCGCTTCCCACAGCACGATGCCCAGGGCGAAGACGTCGGTACGCGGGTCGACGGGCCGGGCGTGGGCCTGCTCCGGCGACATGTACGGGAACTTGCCCTTCAGGATGCCCGTCGCGGTGTGCACCGACTTGTTGGCCGCCTTGGCCACCCCGAAGTCGATGAGCTTCACCCGCCCGTCGCGCGCGACGATCACGTTGTGGGGGCTCACGTCGCGGTGAACGATGCGCAGCAGCCGGCCCTGCGCGTCGACGGCGGAGTGGGCGTACGAGAGCCCGCGGGCGATCTCCACGCCGATGGCCAGCACCACCTCGAGCGGCACGTGCTGGCCCTGCTCGCGGCAGCGCTTGAGCAGCTCGCGCAGGTCCTTGCCCGGCACGTGCTCCATGGCCACGAACCAGGTGCCGTTGACCTCGCCCAGCTCGTGAATGCGGGCGATGTTGGGGTGCACCAGCCGCGAGGCGATGCGCGTCTCGTCCAGGAACAGCCGCAGGAACCGGGGGTTCTCGGTGAGGTGCGGCAAGATGCGCTTGACCACGAGGTCTTCAGACGCGTCGGCCGAGCGGGCGAGGAAGACCTCCCCCATGCCCCCAGCCCCGAGGCGCCGCACCAGGCTGTAACGACCAAAAGTCTCCACGAGCAGGGCGCGACGCTATCGCAAAACGTCGATTTCACGGCCGTTTTCAACCACGCAACAACTGGACGTCTCGTGCGACAATGTACGGAACATGCCCGTCGACCCCAAGATCCGCGCTCCCGCTGGTATGCCGTTGACGCGCCCGCAGCTCACCGCCGCCCCCCTGCCACTCGCCCCGCTGCCGGTGCCCGCGAAGCCGAACACTGCGCCGGCCCCGGGCTATGGCACCTCGAGCCGCTTCGACACCGTGCAACGTGGTGGCGCCAGCGACGACGGCGTGGGCCGTAGCGGGATGTTCGCGGTGAGCGATGGCCGCAAGAAGGGCGCATTCGATGACGGCGTCGGACGCAAGAAGGGCGCATTCGATGATGGCGTCGGACGCAAGAAGGGCGCATTCGATGACGGCGTCGGCACCTTCGAGGCCGCCCGCAATGCCCTCGTCGGGCCGGCCAGCACCCCCGACGGGGTGGCGCTGCACAAGGCCATCAGCGAACGCCTCGAGACCCCCTCGTTCCTCAAGGGGGCCGCCTCGGTCGCCGCGCAGGTCTACGATTTCGCGAAGCACACCCTCAAGCTCTCGACCACGCAGGCAGGCCAGCTGACCACGGCCCTCAAGGGGGCCTCGGCGGACACCGCGAAGCTCCTCGGGGCGCTCATCGAGAAGGCGCCGGAAGCGCTGAGCACCGTCGACGCCAGGGGAGAGACGCTGCTGGCGAACGTCGCCCGCTTCGCCGCCCAGCCGCTCAACCCCAAGCTGGCCAGCGACACCACCAAGCAGGAGCTGCTCGCGTCCCTCTTGCGCGACGTGGTGAACCCCAACTCCGTCGACCAGGGCGACGCCCCGACCTGCACCGTGACCTCGATGCAGTTCGAGCTCGTGGCCGATGAGCCCGCCGAGTACCTGCGCTTGATGACGGACCTGTGTGGCCCGCAGGGCGCCGCGAAGATGCGCGGCGGCAGCGAGCTCCAGGCGCAGAGCGGTGACGCCGCGGCCGGGGTGCGTGACGGTCGCTCGGTGAGCCAGGCGCTCTTCCAGACGGCGGCCATGGAATTCGGCAACGGCCGGAACCTGGCCTTCGACGCGGCCGGCAAGGGCTCGCTCAACGCCAAGGGCGAGATGGTGCAGCGGGGCCTCAAGCCCGAGCAGCAGACCCAGGTGCTCCGCCAGCTGTTCGGCGTGAACTACCGCTCCGAGCTCTTCCAGACCCCGGCGGAGGGCGCGAAGGCGCTCGAGAAGCTGCGCACCTACGATTCGCGCAAGGCCCAGAACCGGCCGGTCATCCTCCAGATCGACCAGGGCAGCTTCAACCACGCGGTGACCTTCGAGCGCGTGGCCGACCAGCGCGTGTACTTCCGGGATCCCTACGGTGAGCTGCGCTCGATGCCCGAGAACCAGTTCAAGGACTTCGTCGTCGGCATCAACGCCCCGAAGGACCTCAACATCGTCGCCTGAGGTCGGGCTGCTGAAGCGCGTCACCGTCCTCCTCGTGTTGGCCCTCGCCGTGGGTTGCCGCTCTCGCAGCGGCGCCGACGCGGGCGTCGCCCCTCCTGCGCCCAGTGCCGCGTGGCTCGAAGGGCGCCTGCCGCCCGAGGCGGGCGCGCCGCGCGACGGAGGGGTGCTCGTGGTGCGGGTGATGAACGAGCCCGCCACGCTCAACTTCCTCGACGACAGCTCGCACGACGCGTGGGTCAACCGCATGACGGGGCGGCTGGTCACCGAGTCGCTGCTCGAGATCTCGCCGGCGGACTTCACCCTCGTGCCTTCCCTGGCCAGCAGCTGGGTCGAGACCAGCGACCACCGCGTGACCACCTTCACCCTGCGCGAGGCCACCTTCTCGAACGGAGAGCCGTTCAGCGCCGCCGACGTCATCGCCACGCTCGAGGCAGTGATGCGCGGCCAGCACCCCACCGGCGCCTCCCGCGGCGAGCTCTCGTCCCTGGGGAGTTGGAAGGCCATCGACGCCCGCACCGTCGAGCTGACCTGGTCGACGCCTTCACCGTTCGCGCTGAGGGCGCTGACGCGGGTGCCGGTGTTCAGCCGCCAGCAACTCGAAGGAGAGTGGGCGGAGCTCGGCAAGCACCCCGTGGGCACCGGGCCCTTCGTCCTCGGCGCCTGGGAACGCGGCGTGGCGCTCACGCTGACGCGGCGGCCCGGCGCCGGAGTGCCGCTCGACAAGATCGTCTTTCGTTTCGTCAAGGACCACACCGCCGCCGCCGCCCTCTTCGAGAAGGGCGATTTCGACCTGATGACGAACATCCAGCCCGTGCTCTGGCGAGGGCTCGAGAAGGACGAGCCGTCGACCGCGTGGGCGAAGCAGCGGTGGAACCGAATTCGCAGCCTCGAGAACAGCTACTCGTACATCGGGTGGAACGAGGCGAAGCCCGTGTTCGCCGACGTGCGCGTCAGGCAGGCCCTCGCGCAGCTCTACGACGCGAAGCTCATCACCCGCATCGTCGATCTCGAGCTCGAGGTGCCCACCACGTGCCCCTACTTCCGCGACGGCGACTCGTGCTCGCCGCGCGTGAAGCCCTTCCCCTTCTCCCCCGAAGCCGCGCGCGCGCTGCTCTCCGACGCCGGCTTCGTCGACGCGAATGGCGACGGCGTCCGGGAGCGCGAGGGCGTGCCGCTCAAGTTCGGGTTCCTCCTGCCTGCCACTTCGGTGAGGCTCGGGAAGCTGGTGCCGATGCTGCAGGAACAACTGCAGCCGGTGGGGGTTGAGCTGCAGATCGAGAAGGTCGAGACCACCACCCTGTCGGCCCGCGTCGCGAAGCGTGACTTCGACGTGGTGAGCCGCGCCTGGACGGAGTTCGACCGCGAGCAGGATCTCTTCCAGATGTTCCACTCGAGCCAGATCGACGGAGGCTCGAACTTCGTGGGGTATTCGAGCCTTGAGGCCGATCGACTCCTCGAACAGATCCGCTCGGAGTTCAACGTGACGGCGCGCCGCGCGCTCGAACGGCAGTTGCACGAGCGGCTGTATGTCGATCAGCCCTACCTCTTCATGACCGCGCGCCAGTCGCTGGACGCCGCGCAGACCCGCGTACATGGCTTGCAACCGTCAGTGCTCTGGTACGACCTGCGAAGAGTGTGGGTGTCGGACTGACGTAGTCACGTGGCGCCCCGTTCTGCTTTGCTCCGTTTCAGTTCCTCGCCTCGTGCTGCACCCGCGGTCACAACCCGCGACGAGGGAGACCGAATCACCAGGCAAGGGACCTACCGACAATGAGCACGACGAGCTGGTCGCAGAAGATCGCTGCACTCCAGGACAAGCGCGAGTACCAGACGCTCAACTGGGAGGGCAGCTTCGACGAGTACCTCGAGCTGGTTCGCCAGAACCCACGCGTGACGCGCACGGCCTACGAGCGCGTCTACGACATGATTCTGAGCCACGGAAAGACCGAGTACATCGACAACAAGAAGCGCCTGGTGCGCTACCACTTCTTCAGCGACGAGAAGAACGGGGGCCGGGACGCGGTCTTTGGGCTCGACGTGCCGCTGATGAAGCTGGTCAACGTCTTCAAGGCCGCGGCCCACGGGTACGGCGCCGAGAAGCGCGTCATCCTGCTCCACGGCCCGGTCGGCTCGTCGAAGTCGACCATCGCGCGCGTGCTCAAGCGCGGCATCGAGGAGTACTCCAAGACGCCGGAAGGGGCCTGCTACACGTACTCGTGGAACTTCCCCGAGAAGGTGACGCTGGTCGACGGCTCGGTGCTCTTCGGGCACATCAAGTCGCCGCTGCACGAGGAGCCGCTCAAGCTCATCCCCCGCGAGGCGCGCACCAAGCTGCTCGCCGAGCTCACCCCGGCGGTGGCGGGCTTCGCCATTCCCGAGCTGGGCGAGCTGAACCCGCACTGCCGGCTCATCTTCAAGATGCTGCTCCAGAAGTACGAGGGCGACTTGATGAAGGTGTACCAGCACGTGCGCGTGCACCGCCTGGTGTTCAGCGAGAAGGACCGCATCGGCATCGGCACCTTCCAGCCCAAGGACGAGAAGAACCAGGACTCCACCGAGCTGACCGGCGACATCAACTACCGGCGCATCGCGGAGTACGGCTCCGACTCCGACCCGCGCGCCTTCAACTTCGACGGCGAGTTCTGCGTGGCCAACCGCGGGGTCATCGAGTTCGTCGAGATGCTCAAGCTCGACGTGGCCTTCCTCTACGACCTCCTGGGCGCGACCCAGGAGCACAAGATCAAGCCCAAGAAGTTCCCCCAGACCGACATCGACGAGGTGATCATCGGTCACACCAACGAGCCCGAATTCAAGAAGCTCGAGTCGAACGAGTTCATGGAGGCGCTGCGCGACCGCACCATCAAGATCGACATCCCGTACATCACCAAGCTGTCCGAGGAGATCAAGATCTACGAGAAGGAGTTCAACCCGACTCGCATTCGCGGCAAGCACATCGCCCCGCATACGCTCGAGATGGCCGCGATGTGGGCGGTGCTCACGCGCCTCGAGGAGCCCAAGAAGCACAACCTCTCGGTCATCCAGAAGCTCAAGCTCTACAACGGCAAGACGCTGCCCAATTTCACCGAGGACAACATCAAGGAGCTCCGCAAGGAGTCCTCGCGTGAGGGGCTCGAGGGCATCAGCCCCCGCTACATCCAGGACAAGATCAGCAACGCCCTGGTCAGCGACAAGTCGGAGAGCAGCATCAACCCCTTCATGGTGCTCAACGAGCTGGAGACCGGGCTCAAGCAGCACTCGCTCATCGCCAGCGAAGAGCTGCGCAAGAAGTACCGCGAGCTGCTCAACGTGGTGAAGCAGGAATACGAAGACATCGTGAAGAACGAGGTGCAGCGCGCGATCTCCGCGGACGAAGACGCGATCGCCAAGCTGTGCAGCAACTTCATCGACAACGTCAAGGCGTACACCCAGAAGGAGAAGATCAAGAACAAGTACACCGGCCTCTACGAGGAGCCCGATGAGCGCCTGATGCGGTCGATCGAGGAGAAGATCGACATCCCCGACAGCCGCAAGGACGACTTCCGCCGCGAGATCATGAACTACATCGGCGCGCTGGCCATCGACGGCAAGGTCTTCAACTGGCGCACCAACGAGCGGCTGCAGAAGGCCCTCGAGCTCAAGCTCTTCGAAGACCAGAAGGACAGCATCAAGCTGAAGACGCTGGTCAGCTCGGTGGTGGACAAGGAGACGCAGGAGAAGATCGACGTGGTGAAGAGCCGGCTCATCAAGAACTTCGGCTACGACGACGAGTCGGCGACGGACGTTCTCAACTTCGTGGCGAGCATCTTCGCTCGCGGCGACGCGAAGGAGTAACCGTCGTGGCCCTGCGCATTGATCAAGACCACAGCCGCTTCAAGGCGATCGTTCGCGGGAAGATCAAGCAGAACCTCAAGAAGTACGTCCAGCAGGGCGAGATGCTCGGCAAGAAGGGGAAGGAGTTCATCTCCATCCCCGTGCCGTTCATCGACGTGCCGCACTTCAAGCACGGCTCACGGCAGGGCGGCGTGGGCCAGGGCGAGGGCAACCCCGGCGACGCCATCGGGCAGGGTGAACCCCAGCCCGGTGACGGCCAGGGCAAGGCCGGCGAGGGCGAAGGCCAGCACGTGCTCGAGGTCGACATCTCGCTGGACGAGCTGGCGGCCATTCTCGGGGAAGAGCTGCAGCTGCCGAACATCCAGCACCGCGGCAGCGAGAAGATCTCCACCACCAAGCTCAAGTACACCGGCATCAACAACGTCGGGCCGCAGTCGCTGCGCCACTTCAAGCGCACCTTCAAGGAGGCGCTCAAGCGGCAGATCGCCACCGGCACGTACAACCCCGACAAGCCGATCATCATCCCCATCAAGCAGGACGTGCGCTACCGCACCTTCAAGCTCGAGAACCTGCCGGAGACCAACGCGGTCATCATCTACATGATGGACGTCTCGGGCTCGATGGGTGACGAGCAGAAGGAGATCGTGCGCATCGAGAGCTTCTGGCTCGATACGTGGCTCAAGGCTCAATACAAGGGCATCGAGACGCGCTTCATCATCCACGACGCCGTGGCACGCGAAGTCGACCGCGAGACCTTCTTCCACACGAGGGAATCGGGCGGCACGATGATCTCCAGCGCCTACAAGCTGTGCCGCGACATCATCAAGGCCGACTACCCCTCGAGTTCGTGGAACATCTACCCGTTCCACTTCTCCGACGGGGACAACTGGTCGGCCGACGACACGCGGCAGTGCATCGACATCTTGAAGGGCGACGTGCTGGGCGACGTGAACCAGTTCGCCTACGGCCAGGTCGAATCCCCCTACGGCAGCGGGCAGTTCATCAAGGACCTGCGCGAGCACCTCGGCGACCACGCCAAGGTGTCGCTCAGCGAGATCGCCGACAAGGACGGCATCTACGGCTCGATCAAGGACTTCCTGGGCAAGGGCCGATGATGCGCCTGCTGAAACTGCCCCGGCTGTGGGGCCGCAAGGCCGAGCGGGTGTCCGTCGAGGCCGCGGTGGCCTCGGTGAAGGGGGCCACCTTCCCCTTCGTGTTCTGCTTCGGCTGTCGCGACGTCGTGCCCTCGCGCCCCTGCGCGGCCTGCGACGCCGAGACCGAGCTCTTCGTCGTCACCACTGAAACCGATCGGCGGCTGGTGTTGAACCGCCTCTCCGCGGAAGGCGCGCACCCCTAGGCCATGCCCAAGTCACTCACCCCACGGCTGCAGGACCTCAAGACGGAGATCGAGGGCTACGCCCGGGCCTTCGGCCTCGACTTCTTCGAGCAGGTCTTCGAAGTGCTCAGCACCGACGAGCTCAACATGGTCGCTGCCTACGGCGGCTTCCCCACGCGCTACCCGCACTGGCGCTGGGGCATGGAATACGAGCAGCTCGCCAAGTCGTCGGAGTACGGGCTGTCGAAGATCTACGAGCTGGTGATCAACAACGACCCCTGCTTCGCCTACCTGCTGGAGGCCAACGCCGAGGTCGACCAGAAGCTGGTGATGGCCCACGTCTACGGCCACAACGACTTCTTCAAGAACAACTTCACCTTCAAGTTCACCAACCGGAAGATGGTCGACCAGATGGCGAACCACGCGACGCGCGTGCGCCGGTGGATCGACAAGGTGGGCGTCGAGAAGATCGAAGATTTCATCGATCTCGCGCTTTCGCTGGAGAACCTGGTGGACCAGTACGCGCCACACATCCGGCGCAACCCCGACCCCAAGGTCGAGAAGGAACAGCAGAACGTCCGCGCCGAGGGCATCCGCGTGGACAAGGACTACATGCGGCCGTACATGAACCCGGCCGAGTTCGTGACCTCGCAGCAGAAGAAGGTCGACGCCCAGAACCTGCTGCAGAAGAAGTTCCCCGAGCGGCCCCAGCGCGACGTGCTCGCCTTCCTGCTCGAGCACGCGCCGCTGGAAGACTGGGAGCACGACATCCTGAGCATCGTGCGCGAGGAGGCCTACTACTTCGCGCCCCAGGCACAGACCAAGATCATGAACGAGGGGTGGGCCAGCTACTGGCACTCGACGATCATGACCACCAGGGCCCTGAAGGACCACGAGATCATCGACTACGCCGATCACCACTCCGGAACGATGGCCACCCAGAAGGGCAAGCTGAACCCCTACAAGCTGGGCATCGAGCTGTACCGCGACATCGAGGAGCGCTGGAACAAGGGCCGCTTCGGCAAGGAATGGGAAGAGTGTGACGACTTCCGCCTGCGCCGCACCTGGGACAAGAACCTCGGCGCGGGCCGCGAGAAGATCTTCGAGGTGCGCAAGCACTACAACGACATCACCTTCATCGACGCCTTCCTCACCCCGGAGTTCGCGCTCGAGCAGAAGCTCTTCGTGTTCGACTTCAACGACAAGAAGAACACCTGGGAGATCGCCACCCGCGAGTTCAAGAAGGTGAAGCACAAGCTGCTGTCGTCGCTCACCAACTTCGGCCAGCCGGTCATCGACGTCATCGACGCCAACGCCGACAACAAGGGCGAGCTGGTGCTGGCCCACAAGCACGACGGCGCCGACCTCGACCCCGGCTACGCCCGGGAGACCCTCAAGAACCTCCAGTCGCTGTGGAAGCGCCCCGTCGCAATCCTGACGCGCGCCGAGGGCAAGGGGCTGCTGATGCGCCACGACGGCCAGCAGTTCACCGAGAAGAAGGTCGACCTCTAAAAGCGCGGCGCGCCTACGAGAGGTCCATTACTGATTTCCCTGTGAGTGCCCCTCTCCTCAGCAGCCTGGAAGTGACGACGTGCGCGCTCGAAGTGCCGGTCGAGGACTTCGAGCACCTCCCCCGCGAGTTGGGGTGTTCGCTCCACCGACATGGGGAGCACCTGACGCTGGCCTGCGAGCAGCCCGGCTGCGAGGTGCACTTCGAGGTCGAGGGCGAGGTGGCCTACCTGTGCGCCATCGAGCTCAAGGACGACCCGCAGGGTCGCTTCTTCCGCGACGTGGTGGGACTGCTGATGCAGCTCTATGAGGGCGATCTCGAAGCCCAGATGCGCTGGTCGCCGGAGAGCCCCGACGATGGGCGCATCGAGGTGCGCAATGGTGAGACCTCGCACCCGGTCCTCCTCGAGTCGCCTGAAGAGCCGCAAGACGCCGCCCCGCTCCCCGTCGACGTGTCGATGCCGATGGTCGAGCAGTGGCTGGCCGACGCCGAGGCGGCCTGGGCCGAGTACCAGCGCCACAAGCAGTCGCGTGAAAAGCAGTCTCAAAGCCTGACCTGACGACCCGGTCGGCTACAGTGAGCCACATGCTGGTCGTCGCCCTCGTGGGGCTGCTGTGTTCCGCGCAAGACTCCACCCTCGTCAAGAATCGCCGCCTCGAAAAGAACCAGACCGTGGCCAAGGCGCTGTACGACGCGGGCCTCGATGAGGGCACGGTCACCGCGCTCCACGGCGCCCTCTCGGCGGCCGAGTTCAACTTCAAGAAGGCGCGCCCCGGGGACCAGCTGCGGCTCGTCTTCAGCCACGGGCAGCTCGACGTGCTCGACTACCGCCGCAGCCTGCTGACCGAGTGGCAGGTGCGCCGCGACGGCGATCGCTACATCGGCCGCAAGCGGGAGATCGAGCGCGAGCAGCGCGTGGACACCGTGGAGCTCACCGTGGAGTCGAACGTGTGGGACGCCGCCATCGCCGCCGGGGAACGCCCCGACATCGCCGTCACCCTCTCGGACGTCTTCGCCTGGGACGTGGACTTCTACCGCGACGTGCAGAAGGGCGATCGCATGCGCGCGGTCGTCGAGAAGGTGCTGCACAAGGGGCGCACCCTCGAATACGGCCGCGTGCTCGCCGCGGAGTACGTGGGCAGCTCGGTGGGGACCAAGAAGTCGTTCCGCTACAAGCTGCCCGACGGCACCGAGACCTTCTTCACCGAGGACGGGCTGTCGGCGCGCAAGACGTTCCTCAAGTCACCGCTCAAGTATGCCACCGTCACCAGCGGCTTCGGGAGCCGGTTTCACCCGGTGCTCAACTACGTGGGCAACCACAACGGCGTCGACTACCACGCGCCCGCGGGCACGCCGGTGTGGGCCGTCTCCGACGGCACCGTGGTCCGCGCGGGGTGGGACGAAGGCGGCGGCAACGTGGTGTGCGTCAAGCACGTGATGAGCTTCGAGAGTTGTTACATGCACCTCTCGAAGATCCTCGTGCACCCGGGCGAGCGCGTGCCGCAGAAGATGGTGCTCGCCGAGTCGGGCAACACCGGCAAGCTCACCACCGGCCCCCACCTGCACTTCGGGCTCAAGCGCGGCGGCAACTGGGTCAACCCGCTCAACCAGAACTTCCCCCGGGCCGATCCGCTCCCGAAGCAGCTGATGCAAGACTTCCAGCAGCAGATCGCCGATGCCGCAGCGCGTCTGACCGCGCGGCCGATGGCGGCGTTCGGCACGAAGTAGAGATTTGGGTTGGGCCGGGGGTGAACTAAAGCACCACCATGTCTACCGATGCCCGCACGGGGTCCAGCCCCGAGTCGTTGCGCCGATCCTTCGTCGAGCACGTCGAGTTCACCCGGGGGAAGAACTTCGATTCCGCCGGCCAGTGGGACCGCTACACCGCGCTGGCGCTGACCGTGCGCGATCGCCTGGCCAAGAGCTGGGTGCAGACGGCGCGGCGGTACTACCAGCAGGACGTCAAGCGCGCGTACTACCTCTCGGCCGAGTACCTGCTGGGTCGCGCGCTGGGAAACAACCTCATCAACATGGGCCTGTGGGAGCCCACCCGCGAGGCGCTGCGCCACCTGGGCGTGGATCTCACCAACCTGCTGGAGATGGAGCCGGACGCGGGCCTGGGCAACGGTGGCCTGGGGCGCCTGGCCGCCTGCTTCCTCGACTCGCTGGCCACGCTCGACATGCCCGCGGTGGGCTACGGCATCCGCTACGAGTTCGGCATCTTCAGCCAGGAGATCCTGCGCGGGTACCAGGTGGAGCGCGCCGACGAGTGGCTCAAGTTCGGCAGCCCCTGGGAAATGGTGCGCCCCGACCGCATCGTGCCGGTGCGCTTCTACGGCCACGTGGAGCAGACCCAGTTGCCCGACGGCCGCATGGCCTCGCAGTGGGTGGGCGGCAAGACGGTGCTGGGCGTTCCCTGGGACACCCCGATCGCGGGCTACGGCGCCAAGACGGTGAACACCCTGCGGCTGTGGCAGGCGCGCGCCTCGGCGGAGTTCGACTTCGCCCTCTTCAACGACGGCGACTACGAGCGCTCGGTGGTCGAGAAGAACGACTCCGAGGTGATCTCCAAGGTCCTGTACCCCAACGACCAGAACCAGGCCGGCAAGGAACTGCGCCTCAAGCAGGAGTACTTCTTCGTCGCCTGCTCCATCGCCGACATCATGCGGCGCTACCTCAAGACGCACACCGACTTCGTGAACTTCCCGAAGAAGGTGGCCATCCAGCTCAACGACACGCACCCCGCGATCGCCATCGCCGAGTTGATGCGCGTGCTGGTCGACGAGAAGCGGGTGCCCTGGGACGAGGCGTGGAACATCACCCAGCAGGTGTTCGGCTACACCAACCACACGCTGCTGCCCGAGGCCCTCGAGAAGTGGCCGGTGACGCTCTTCGAGCGGCTGCTCCCGCGCCACCTGCACATCATCTACGAGATCAACGCGCGCTTCATGCGGCACGTGCAGATCCGCTGGCCGTTCGAGATCGAGCGCATGGGCCGCATGTCGATCATCGAGGAGGGCCGCGAGAAGCAGGTGCGCATGGCGTTCCTGGCGGTGGTCGGCAGCCACTCGGTCAACGGCGTGGCCGCGCTGCACTCGAAGCTGCTCAAGGAAGACGTCCTCACGGACTTCGCCGAGATGTACCCCGAGAAGTTCAACAACAAGACCAACGGCGTGACGCCGCGGCGCTGGCTCAAGGCGTGTAACCCGCGCCTCTCGTCGTTGATCACCGAGGCCATCGGCGACGGGTGGACGAGCGATCTCGACCGGCTCCAGGGCCTCGAGAAGTTCGCCGACGACGCGGCCTTCGTGGAGAAGTTCAGGGAGGCGAAGCAGGCCAACAAGGTCGACCTCGCGAACCACCTGCGCGACGTGATGTGGACCAGCCTCGACGCCGGCGCCATCTTCGACGTGCAGATCAAGCGCCTGCACGAGTACAAGCGCCAGTTGCTCAACGCGCTGCACATCGTTCACCTGTGGACGAAGGCGCGCAACGACCCGAAGTCCATCATCCACCCCCGCGCGTTCCTCTTCGGCGCCAAGGCGGCGCCCGGGTACCGCTCGGCGAAGATGATCATCCGCCTCATCACGGGCATCGGCGAGGTGGTCAACAGCGACGCCGCGCGTACCGGGCTGCGGGTCAGCTTCATCCCCAACTACCGGGTATCGCTGGCCGAGCGCATCATCCCCGCGTCCGACGTGTCGGAGCAGATCAGCACCGCGGGCATGGAGGCCTCGGGCACCGGCAACATGAAGTTCGCGATGAACGGCGCGCTGACCATCGGCACGCTCGACGGCGCGAACATCGAGATCCGCGACGCGGTGGGGCCGGAGAACTTCTTCCTCTTCGGGCGCACGGCGGAGGAGGTCGCCAAGACCAAGGCCGGCGGCTACCGCGGCCGCGAGATCTACGAGTCGAACGCGGCGGTGAAGGAAGTGCTCGACCTCGTGGCGTCGGGCTTCTTCTCGCCTGAAGACCGCAACCTCTTCAAGCCGATGGTCGACTCGTTGATCAACGAGGACCCCTACCTGGTGCTCGCCGACTTCGACGCCTACGCGAAGGCCCAGGAGGACGTGGCCCGGAAGTATGCGGACCCCAAGGCCTGGTGGCGCTCGTCGATCATCAACGTCTCACGCATGGGCTTCTTCTCGTCGGACCGCACCATCCGCGAGTACGCCAAGGACATCTGGGGCATCCAGTCGGCCCCGCCCAGCGCCGACGAGTGACGAACAGGCCGCTGAGGGGGGCTGGTTACTGGAAGACCAGCCACCCGAACCGCGGCAGGGCGTGGAAGTCGCCGACGAAGAGGGGCGAGAACGACTGCCCCTCGACGTTGGTGCGCCGGGCGATGTGCTCGAGGCGGTAGGCGTTGAAGCGCCAGCGATCGCCCTTCTGGGGCGGGTGCGGCACGGAGTTGAGGGACGCGATGGGGATCTGCATCTCCGCCGTCCAGTACTCGTCGGTGTCGGAGTCGTCGTCGAGGGTGCCCTTGATGAAGACGGCGGTCTTCATGCCCGACTCCCACTTCATGGCCTCGGCGAGGTCGCTGCGGCGGGCCACGAAGCTCGCGTCGAAGTTCACGTTGTGCGGCGAGACCTGCAGCTCGTTGTAGGTGCGGCCGTCACCGTCGGCGTCCAGGAACACCTCCACGCACTCCTCGTTGTAGATGGGGTCGTCCTTCTTGAGCAGCGTGCCCCAGACGTCGGGGTCCTCGGAGCGGAAGGCGACGTAGAGGTTGGTCTCGTCCCACAAGATGCGGAAGGTCGTCTTCCGGGTGACCGGGCTGCCGTCGAAGCTGCGGGTCAGCGGCTGTTCCTTCGCGCTCAACCACACCGCGTCGTCGAGCTTGCCGTCGATGACCGGGGGCTTGCTGGCGTGCACCGTGGCGTACTCGGGCAGCGCCACCTGGGGCCCTTCGATCTTCGGGCCCAGCACGCGACCGTCGCCGTCGGAGAGGGCCGCGGTGTCGATGGGCAGGCGGCCGCGATCGCTCCAGAAGCCCAGGTACAGCCGCAGCGCGCCCTGGAAGTTGGGCATCTGGAAGCTGTGTACGTCCTCGATGATCTTCCCCTGCGGCCACGAGCCGAGGGGCGCGGCGCCATTCTGCAGCTCGTGATCGAGGTTGCCGACCTGCTGCCTGGTCGACTCGTCCATCACGTGGAGGAAGAAGCGCCACGGGCCCTGGACCGGCGCGTCGGCGCGGAAGTAGTGCCGTAGGGTCACGCTCTGGCCGGGCGTCGGCTTCGCGGGCTCGAGAATGGAGCCCAGGTACGTCACCGCCCCGCCGGCCCACGTGGCGCCGCTGGGGTGGGTGAAGGCGGTGGGGGCCGCGTCGAGGGTGCGGACGCCCTGCCCTGCGCCCCCCTGGGCCGGCGCGGGCGCGCGGGCCCCCTTCGGCTTGGGCCCTGCTTGTTCGTCACGGCAACCGGCCAGGGCCAGCGCCACCAGCATCGAAAGGAGAGTCAGACGCATCGGGGCCGGGAGACTACGCGCTCCCGCCGCGGACGGTCTCGGGAACATGACCCGAAGCAGATCAAGGGCTTGCCGACGGCATCAACCGTGCTCTCCCGCGCGCGCATGCGCATCGAGATCATCTGGAACGAGGAGCCGACCCAGGTCGACCTGCTCGACGGCGTGGTGACGGTGGGCGGGGCCGAGAGCGACGGCATCTGCCTCGCCGGGCTGCCCCACGGCCTGTTGAGCCTCGAGCTCGACGGCGCCCAGCTGAGCGTCACGGCCCAGCGCTCGGTGCGCATCGGCCAGGCGCTGTTCCCGGCGCGGGTGCCCCGGCTGCTGCTCGAGGGTGAAGACCTCAAGCTGCCCAACGACGTCATCCTGCGGCGGGTGGTCGATGAGAAGAGGCGCGAGTCACGCAAGCTGGTGGGCACGGCCTTCGTCGCCCAGGAGTTGCTCGCCGGCGACATCGCACCGCAAGACACCCGGGCCGCGTCGCTGATGTGCGTCACCGGCCTCGACCAGGGCCGCACCTTCCCCTTGCCCTTCGAGGAGAACTTCATCGGGCGCGCCGACGACTCGGCGGTGCGCATTCGCGACCGCGCGGTGAGCCGCCGCCACGCCCGCCTCTTTCGCCAGCAACGAGATCACGTGCTCGAGCCGGTCACCTCGTCGATGAACGGGGTCTACGTGAACGGCCGCCTGCTCAAGCGAGACGTGGTGCTCCGCACCGGTGACGTCATCGAGGTGGGGCAGACGGTGCTGCGCTTCGACGGCGCCGAGCGCGCGCCCGAGGAGCACACCTTCGTGCCTGCCTCGGCGCCAGGCCTGGGGAACGTGCCCCTGCCCGCCCCCAGCGCCGCCGAACCCGCGGCCCACCTGGAGGTGCCTGGACCGAAGGTGCGCTTCGAGACGGTGCTGATGAGCGCCGGCGTCGCGCTCACCCTGCTGGGCCTGGGCGCGGCGCTGCTGGTGCTCGCTTAGAACGAGTTGCCGATGGTGAACTCGAACTGGATCGGCTGATCGCCGGGGCGACGCGTGAGCGGGATGCCCCACTCGAAGCGCAGCGGGCCGATGGGCGAGAACCAGCGGATGCCGAAGCCCACGGAGTACAGCAGGCCCAGCGGCAGCTTGAGCGGCTCGAGGGCGTCACCCTTGGGGATCTCGAAGAAGTTCGCGTTGCGGCCGAAGGCGTTGCCGGCGTCGAAGAACACCACGCCGCGAATGCCGACCTTCTCGAGGATGGGGATCTCGAGCTCCGCGTTGAAGATGACCTGCTTGTTGCCGCCGACGCGCAGGTTGGTGACGCTCGAGTCCGGCGTGACCGCGTTGCCCACCAACTGCGACGGCGCGACCTGGCGCAGGGGGTAGCCGCGAATGGTGGTGATGCCGCCGAGGAAATAGAGCTCGCTGATGGGCAGCTGGCGGTCCGCGTCTCCGGGGAAGTGCTCCTGCACGTAGCCGACCTGGAGGTTCATCTTGAACACCGCGCCGAACGGCAGCGGGAAGTAGACGCGCTGGTACGCGGTGTAGCGGTTGAAGTTGTACTGCTTGGTCGGGTCGGCCGAGTTGAGGAAGCTGGGCGCCGTCTCGACCGAGACGAACGAGAGCCAGCCGCTCGAGGCGAAGAGCCGGTTGTTGCGCTTGTCCCACGTCCACGAGGCGCGCAGCGCGCTGGTGGTGCCGCTGCGGTATTGGCCGGCGAGCGGGGTGCCGGTGGACTGGCTCCCGGTCTGCACGTTCACGTTCTCGTAGGTGTACCCGAGGTTGACGCTCATCTCGTCGGCGACCACGTAGTAGCCGAGGCTGGCGGTGCCGCCGAAGGCGTCGCGCACGAAGCCGAAGTAGTCGAGCTGGGTGCGGTACGCGTCGACGCTGAAGATGAAGTTCGTGTCGAGGAAGTAGGGGTCGAAGTAGCTGAGCTGGAAGAAGCTGCGCAGGCCCGACAGCTGGGCGCTGGCGGAGACCGACTGGCCCCACCCGAGGAAGTTCTGCTGCGCGACCTGCGCGGTGAAGATGAAGCTCTCGACGTTGGAGAACCCGAGGCCGACCTGGAAGGTGCCGGTCGACTTCTCCTTCACCTCGACCTGCACCACCACGTGCTCGCCGTCACTGCCGGGCTTGTGGGTGACTTCCACCGTCTCGAAGAAGCCGAGGGCCGTGGCCTTCTCCTTCGAGCGGCGCATGCCGGTGCCGCTGAAGAGCTCGCCTTCGAACACGCGCAACTGCCGGCGGATGACCTTGTCGCGCGTCTTGGTGTTGCCGACGATGTCGATGCGCTCGATGTAGACCTTGGGGCCCTTCTGGACGTCGAAGGTCAGGTCGATGGTCTTCTCTTCGGCGTTCACCGCGGTGACGGGCGTGATGTTCGCGTAGGCGTGGCCCGAGTCGTAATAGACGTCGGTGATCGCCTGGATGTCCTTGGCCAGCAGCGAGCGGTTGAAGGTCGTCTGCTCCTTCGAGGTCATCAGCCGGTGGAGGATCTCCTTGCTGACGAGCAGGTCCCCGGAGAAGTCGAGCTTGCCGACCTTGTAGCTCTCGCCCTCTTCGACGCGCAGGGTGATGGTGATGAAGCGCTTGTCGGGGGACAGCGTGACGATGGGCTTGTCGACGCGGATGTTGATGTAGCCGCGGTCGAAGTAGGCCATCTGGATGACCTGGAGATCGCGCTGGAACATCTCCTCGCGGTACGTGCCCTGGCTGGTGAGGAACGAGAGGTAGCCGCCCTCCTGCGTCGCCATCACGGCCTTGAGCTCTTCCACCGGCACCTTGTTGGCGCCCAGGAAGACGACTTCCTTCACCATCACCTTGGCGTGCTCGTTCATCACGAACACCAGGTCGACCTCGTTGCCGTCTTCACCGACGGGCTTGAGGGTGTGGGTCACCTCGGCGAGGAAGAAGCCCTTCTCGACGTACTTCTCCTGGATCTTCTTCTCGTTCCGCTTGATGGCCGCGACGTCGAGGATGGTGAACGCCTTGATGTCGATGACGTCCTTGAAGTCGTCCTTCGAGAGCTCGTCGTTGCCCGAGAGTTGCACCGAGCGAACCGCGGGCTTCTCGCTGACGCGCACCACGTAGGCGATGCCCGTGGGCGTGCGCTGCACCAGCAACTGGAGGTCGTTGAAGTACTTGAGCGCCCACAGCGCTCGCAGGTCGTCGGAGGTGCGCGAGGGGTCGAAGAGCTCGCCGACCTTCTGCTTGAGCGAGCGGGCGATGGCCGCGGCTTCGACCCGGCGGTTCCCCTCGACGCGGATCTCGGTGATGCGGTCAGCCTCTTCGCGCACCGGCGTGTCGAGGAGCTGCGCGCGCGCCGTGAGCGGGGCCGCCGAAGCGACCACCAACACGAAAGCCAGCATGACGAAGAGACGCGAAATCACGGGACCGGGCGGCGCACCTTATGGACAAAAGCCAGCCCACATACGAGTGAAAACGCCGGTCATTTCACGCGACTGCGACTTCAGTCGGCGTCCACGACCAGGCCGTCCTTGAGCCGGAGGCGCCGGGGCATGGACCTGGCGAGGGTCTCGTTGTGGGTGACGACGACCGCCGTGACGCCCAGATCGCGGTTCACTTCCCGCAAAAGCGCGTGGATGCCCTCGCCCGTGGAGGGGTCGAGGTTGCCCGTGGGCTCGTCGGCCAGCAGGAGGTCGGGCTTGAGCATCAGGGCCCGGGCCAGGGCCACGCGCTGGGACTCGCCGCCCGAGAGTTCGCCGGGCCGGTGCTCGGCGCGCGCCGAGAGCCCCACCCGCTCCAGCAGCTCCCGCGCCCGCTTCAGCGAGGGCTTGCGGTCCTGGCGCAGGATGAGCGCGGGCATGGCCACGTTCTCTTCGGCGGTGAACTCCGGCAGCAGGTAGTGCGACTGGAAGACGAAGCCGATGGACTTGTTGCGGAACTCGGCCACCTCGGCGTCGTTCATGTCGAACACCGACTGCCCGCGGAAGAACATGCGCCCCGCGGCGGGGATGTCGAGGGTGCCCACCACGTGCAGGAAGGTGCTCTTGCCCGAACCCGACGCGCCGATGAGCGACACCATCTCGCCCTGCTGGATCTGGATCGACACGCCGCGCAGCACGTCGATGCGCTTCCCGTTGAGGAAGTACGACTTGGAGACGTCGAGGACCTCGAGGAACGGAGTCGTCATGGTCACTCCGACTTCAAGCCGTCGACGGGTTCGACCTGCGAGGCCTTGAGCGCCGGGTAGATGCTGGCGAGGAAGGTCACGAGGATGGCGATCACCACCGAGAGCGCCGTCTGGAAGGGCTCGATGCGCACCGGCAACGAGGGGATGTAATAGACCTGCGGGTCGAGCTTGATGCCCACGCGCTCGATGAACAGGCACCACGCGAGCCCGGCGATGAGCCCCAGCACGCCGCCCGCCACGCCGATCTGCAGGCCCTCGGAGAGGAAGATCTTCACGATGCCGCCGTCGGGCACGCCGAGCGCCTTGAGCACCGCGATCTCCTTGCGCTTCTCGAGCACCAGCATGATCACCGTGGCCACGATGAGGCCGGCGGCGACGATCACGATGATCGACAAGATGATGCCCATCACCAGCTTCTCCAGGCGCAGCGCCGCGAAGAGGTTGCGGTTCATCTCGCCCCAGTCCTTGGTGCGGTACGGGTAGCCCTGCAGCGTGTCGTAGACGGCCTTCATCGTGCCGCGCGCGTTGTCCACGTCGGTCACCTTCACCTCGATGCCGCTGGCGCCCTTGATGTTGAAGAAGGTCTGCGCCTCGCGGAGGTGGATGTAGACGAACTTCGAGTCGTACTCGTACATGCCCGAATAGAAGATGCCGGCCACGCGGAAGGGGCGGCTCTTGGGCATCGGGCCCTGCGGTCCCAGCTCGCCACCCAGCGGCGAGACCACGTTCACGCGATCGCCGACCACCACCTTGAGCGACGCGGCGAGCTCGCGGCCCACCAGGATGCCGGGCAGCACGATCTCCTCTTCCTTGTCGGCCGGGGGGAGCTCGAGCAGCGGGTCGCGCTCGATGTCGGTCTTCTCCTTCTCAGGCTGGCCCTGCGCGTCACCGGTGGCGGGCTTGCCGTCGAAGGCGGGCTCGTCGAACCCGGCGAGGTGGCGCCGCTTGATCTTCGAGGGGTCCACCAGCCAGTCGAGCGCCTGGCGGCCGATCTTCGGGTCCTGGTCAGGGCCACCGAGGTACTCCGGCAGGTCGGTGACCCGGTCGACGGTCAGCGGGTCGATGCCCTTGATCATCGAGCCCGAGATGTTGCCCTCGGACGAGATCATCACCTCGTTCAAGATGAACGGGGTCGCGCCCTTGATGCCGCGCACGCCCTCCACCTTGGCGATCACGTCCTCGTACTCGGGCATCTCCGGCGAGTACTTCATGATCACGCCGTGGGAGTTGGTGCCGAGGATCTTCTTCTGCAGGTCGGCCTCGAAGCCGCTCATCACCGAGAGCACGATGATCAGCGCCATCACGCCGACGCCCACCCCGCCCACCGAGAGCGCGGTCATCATCGCCGTCGGGGTCTGCGCGTCGAGCTTCAACTGGTTGAGCGCCGCCGCGGCGTCGAGCGGGTTCTTGAGGCCCAGCTTCTTGACCCGCGTGCGCTCGACCACCGCCTCGGCGGCCTGGATGATCGCCCAGAGGATCAGCGGGGGTACGATGCCCAGCAGCAGCACCGCGAAGGCGCCCAGCAGCAGCCGCGGGCGGAACACCGAGACGTGCCGCGAGGCGATGAACAGCTCGTAGGAGGCGCGCAGGTCGAGGCGTCCCGACGAGGTGGACACGAAGCCGAAGTTGATGCCCAGGAAGAAGCCCAGGCCCAGCGCGGCGGCCACCAGCCAGTAGCTGAGCTCGGGCCGGTTCTCGCCGAGCAGCGACGCGAGGTAGATGATCTCCCGGAGCTTGCTGCCGTAGTCGATCATCAACGACGGGATGGAGTGCATCACCGTGAGGAAGATCGGCACTGGCAGGCCGAAGTAGATCAAGGCCAGCGTGGCCTCGGGGGTCGACAGGCGCTTGGAGTTCGCCGCGCCGATGAAGCCACCGGCGAACGCGATGAGCATCGCCACGCCGAAGCTCACCAGGAACGAGACGACGGGGGAAAGTCCACCGACCACCTCGCCGCCCTGCACCGTGCCCTTGCCCACCACCGCCAGGTACAGGCGAATGAACACCAGCTCGGAGATCAGGAACCCGAAGCCGTACGCCAGCAGCGTGCCCCAGTGGAAGTCGACGTAGTTCGCCAGCCGCGGGTGCAGGCCATTGGGCGGGAACTCCGGCGGCGCCGGGCGGTACCTGAACAGCCCGAAGGACACGCGCGAGAGCAGCCAGGAGGCCGAGTCGAGCAGCGAGCGGAACACCGCGCGCAAGCGCACCGGGTCGGCCTGCTCGTTGCGCAGGGTGACGGCGAGCAACCCCCAGCCGGCGAGCCACGAGGCGATGCCCAGGCCCAGGTGCAGCTGGCCCAGTTGCAGGGCCCCGGGCACGCCGTACACCTTGAGATCGGCCACGTGCCTGGCGTGGCGCAAGGTCCAGCTCAGCGCACCCGGCAGCTCGACAAAGGTCCCCCAGCCCACCAGCACCGAGGCGAGATCGCCCAGGGCCAGCGTCAACAACTCGGCACGCGCGAGGCCCACCAGCAACTCGACGAGGCCGAGCAGCAGGAGGACGGTGGCGAGGGCGAGGACCTTGGTTCGAGTCACTGCTGGGGCTTGAGCAGCGGGAAGAGGATCACGTCGCGAATCGACTGGGCATCGGTCAACAGCATGGCGAGGCGATCAATTCCAATGCCCTCGCCGGCCGTGGGCGGCAGGCCGTGCTCGAGCGCGCGGATGTAGTCCTGGTCGTAGTCCATGGTCTCCTGCTGGCCGCGGTCCTTCGCGTCGAGCTGGGACTGGAAGCGCTGCGCCTGGTCGACCGGGTCGTTGAGCTCGCTGAAGGCGTTGGCGATCTCCCGGCCCACGCAGAACAGCTCGAAGCGATCGGTGACCGCGGGGTTCTTGCCGTTGCGCCGGGCCAGGGGGCTGGTCTCGACGGGGAACTGGGTGATGAAGGTCGGCTGCACCAGCGTGCCTTCGACGTGCTGCTCGAAGAGGAAGCCGATGAGCTCGCCGCAGTTCATGGTGGCGATGGCGGTCTTGTCCTTCTCGCCCGCCTCGCGGCTGGCCACGGCGCGCAGCCTGGTGACGTCGGTGAAGTCGCTCTCGCCGAGCTCGGGCACCTTGGCGCGGATGGCGTCCATCATGGGGATGCGCGGCCAGCCCTTCTTGAAGTCGATGGTCTGCTCGCCGTACTTCACGACCGACGAGCCGGTCACCGCGACCGCGGCCTCGGAGATCATCTGCTCGGTGAGGTCCATCAGGTCTTCGTACGTGGCGTACGCCTGGTAGAACTCGAGCATCGTGAACTCCGGGTTGTGGCGCGTGCTCAGGCCCTCGTTCCGGAAGTTGCGGTTGATCTCGTAGACGCGGTCGAAGCCGCCGACCACCAGGCGCTTCAAGTGCAGCTCGGGCGCGATGCGCATCACCAACGGCAGGTCGAGCGCGTTGTGGTGCGTCTTGAACGGCCGGGCCGCGGCGCCCGACACGAGGGTGTGCATCATCGGCGTCTCGACTTCCATGAAGTCGCGGGCGTCGAGGAAGTTGCGGATGAACTGCACCAGCTTCGTGCGCTTCTTGAAGGTGTCGCGCACCGAGGGGTTCGAGAGCAGGTCCACGTAGCGGCGGCGGTAGCGCTCCTCGACGTCGGCCAGCGCCTGCTTCTCGGCCCAGGCCTTGGCCTCGGCGTCGTCACCCTTGCTGAACTTGCCGGGCAGCGGGCGCAGCGACTTGCCCAGGAAGGTGAGCTCGGTGGCCGACAGCGTCAGCTCGCCGGTCTTCGACTTGAAGAGGGTGCCCTTGACGCCCACGAAGTCGGCGAGATCGACGAGCTTCCACACCTTGAACTTCTCTTCGCCGAGCGCATCCTTCTTGACGTGCACCTGCAGGCTGCCGGTGCGGTCCTGGACGACGATGAAGGCGGCCTTGCCGAAGTCGCGCACCGAGACCACGCGGCCGGCCAGCGTGAAGGGTCCGGGCTTCGAGGTCTCGAGGGCCTCAGGGGTCTCTGCGTTGTACTTCTCGAGCAGGGCCGCGGCCGTCGAGTCGGGGTTGAAGCCGTTGCCGTACGGGTTGACCCCGAGTTCCTGCAGCTGCTTCGCCTTCGCCTGACGCTCGTTGTACAGCTTCTGTTCTGCGCTCACTTCGTCGGACATGAGCGGCACTCACCACGCTACGCGCGGGTGAGGCAAGCGAAAGGTTTCAGGGGGACGCGAGCAGCATGAACATCGCCACCAGGGCGGCGATGAGCATGGGGACCACCACCTCCATGGGGAACCGGAAGTTCTGGATTTCCCGGCTGCGCAGCTGGAAGCGACGGCGGCGCGTGCGGCGGAGGATCATCGAGGCCAGCGCGTCGGGCGCCTTCTCTTTGGGCGCCTCCTTGAGCAGGGCGATGGCGCGCTGGTACTGGGCGAAGCGCGCCTTGAGCCTGGGGTCTTCGGAGAGCTGCGCGTCGAACTGGCTCGCGTCGGCCCCCGGGAGTGCGTCATCGACGGCGCCTACGAAGAGGCGCTCGACATCATTCTTTGAAAGTTCGCGGCGCACGAAGTCAGTCTCCTCGATCCGCGAAGCTCTGTTCAAGCTTCATCAGGATCCCTGCCAGCTTTTCGCGCGCGCGATGCAGCCGGCTCTTCACCGTGCCCTCGGGCAGCTCGGTGATGTCCATGATCTCTTCGTAGCTCAGGCCCTCGACGTCACGCAGCACCACGAGGGCGCGCTGGTCTTCGTCGAGCTCTTGAATCGCGCGGTGCACCAGCTCGCGGTCCTTCCGGGCCGACACCGCATCGTCGGGTCGCGCCGAGCCACCCATGGCCTCGGAGATCGACAGCTCGTTGCTCTCGCCGTACTCGTCGCTGCGCCCGCGCCCTCGGCGCTTGAGGTATTTGAGGCGGTTGAGGCAGTGGTTCCGGGCGATGCGGTAGATCCACGTGGTCAACTTCGCGTCAGCCCTGAACTTGTCCAGGTGCTTGTGAATGCTGATGAAGATTTCCTGCGTGAGGTCGAACGCCTCTTCGCGATCCGCCAGCATGCGTACGCAGAAGTCGTACACGCGGTCCTGGTGGGTGCGGACCAGGGTCTCGAAGGCCGCCGGGTCACCGCGGCGCAACTTTGCGATCAGCAGGTGCTCCGGGGGGCTGATGGCCGGGACCCGGGTCTCCGAGACCATCGCTTGCGCTGGGAGCTCCAGTACGTCGCTCGGCACGTCGTCCTCCCGGTCGTCGTCGCTCATGAATCACCTGCTTCGACGCGGGGGCCAGACAACGGCGCCGAAAGAAGGTTCCGGCGGTGCGCGCTGACGCTACTTGAGAACGTAGGCGCCCGTCTTCGCAGACACGCGGAAGGGGGCGGGTCGCTTCGAGGTCTCGAAGGCGAGGTAGGCGGGTTGGAGCTCGCGCCAGAACCCCAGGTGGGGGTCGCCCTCGAGCGCGGCGAGGGCCTCGTCGGTGAGCCGGGTGGGGAAGAGATCGAAGCGGATGGGCCTGTGCTTCGCGTCGAGGCTGATGAGGTAGACCTCCTCGATGGGCGCGTCTTCGATGGCGATGCAGCCGATGCTGGCGCAGTTGCCGTGGAGGTAGATGAGACCCCCCGGCCGCTTCGCGTCGCTGCGCAGGCGGTCGCTGGCGTTGGGGTACGAGACCTTCATCGACAGGTGGTAGTCGGAATACGGGTTGAACTCCGGCACCTCGTAGAGCCCCTCGGGCACCTGGAGATCGCCCTCCTTGCGCTTGGGGCCCAGCTCGCCGGACGCCGCGCAGAAGGGGTAGGTCTTGACCAGCACCAGCGGCCGGCCGCGCTGGCCCGCCCACAGCTCGAGCTGCCGGTCCTTCTTGAACCCCCGCAGGTAGACCTCGTCGACGGGGTACGAGAGCCCGGCCTTCTCGACGAGGGCCTTCACGTCGGCCCCGCGCAAGGCCCTCACCTCTTTGACCTTGTCGGCGAACGCGAGGGAAGAGAGCAGCAGCAGGATCAACGCGCGCATCAGGGTCTCAACACGGCGGGGCGGGACCCGGTTCCCGCACCTCGAGAACTCAGCGGGCCTGAGGGGTGCGCTTGAGCAGCGCCTTGCGGCGGTGGTGCAGCGCGAGGTTGAGCGGGTCGATGTTCAGCGCGTGCTCGACGAGGCGGAAGGCGTCGGCGATGTGGCCATCGCGCTCGTGGGCGTCCACGGTCATCAGGTGCAGCGAGACGCGGGCCTCGGTACCGTCGTTGGCCTTGAGGAACCGCTTGCGGATCTCCTCGAGCTCGGTGGCGCGCAGGCCGGCCGAGAGGCACACCAGCACGCCCTTCCAGTTGAAGCGCAAGCCGTCGAACTCCGCGCGCTTCACCGGGTTGCCCAGCACCTCGACGGCCTGGCGCAGCCGATCCTGGGCGGCGGCGATCTGCTTGAGCTGGCCGTCGGACACCTGGCGCTTGCCCAGCTCGCCCAGCTGCGACGAGAGCTCGCGCCCGCGGGACTTCACCAGGGGAATGTCGGCGTCGGGCGGCAGCCCCAGCACCACGTAGTGATCGCCCTGGATGCGCTTGCGCACGTCGGCCAGCAGCTTCTCGACGAGCGGGTCGTCGGCCTGCGACACGGGAGGCTGGGGCTCGGTGGGGGCGACCGGGAGGCTGTGCGTCAGGCGATCGAGGCCTTCGCGCTGCTCGGGCTTCACGTTGACGAACTGCACCCCGAAGCCCTGCGGCATGTTCCACGCGGCGGCCTGGTCGACGGTCACGTGGCGCACCACGTCGCCGAGCAACGCGCCGACCGAAGGCAGCGTCACCTTCACGCGCGAGAACACGCGCGGCAGCGTCCCGGTGCTGCACACGAAGCAGCCGGCGCGCGACACGTCCTGGCACGGCAGCGTCTGCACCCCGCCCTGCTCGCCCTGCACCTGCACGTCGAAGCGGGTGACGTGGCGCGGGGCCATCACCACGCCGCCGTGGGCGGGAGTGACGCGCGAGAGCACCGAGTCTGCCGGGGCCGGGGTCGCGCGCAGCGCGGCGGGCTCGACAGGCACCGCCACCAGCACGCCGCTGCCCGTCGACTCAGATTCCTTGAGCGCGAGCTCGAGGGCACGACCGAAGTCACCGGCGTTGGCGAAGCGGGCGTCGGGCTTCTTGGCCAGCGCCTTGAGGATCACCATCGATACCGCGCGCGAGACGGCCGGGTTGACCTCGTGCGGGGGCCTGGGTTCCTGGGTGAGGTGCGCCACGAGCATCGCGGTGATCGGCAGGCCGGCGAAGGGCGTCTTCCCCGTGGCCAGCTCGTAGGCGATGACGCCCAGCGAGTACTGGTCGGTGCGGCTGTCGACGGGCTCGCCGCTGGCCTGCTCGGGGGCCATGTAGTCGGGCGTGCCGATGATCATGCCCGTGGCCGTCTTGCGGTTCGACACGGTGCTCGCGAGCTTGGCGATGCCGAAGTCGAAGACCTTGACGAAGTCTTCCTGCCGGCCGCGCTTCACGAGGATCAGGTTCTCGGGCTTGAGATCACGGTGAACGATGCCCGCCTCGTGGGCGGCCTCGAGCGCGTCGCAGACCTGCACCAGGATGGGCACCGCGCGGGCCAGGGGCATCGGGCCCTGCTGCACCAGCGACTCGAGGGAGCGGCCCTCGAGGTACTCCATCACCAGGTAGTAGCGGTTGGGCGGCAGCACGTTCATGTCGAAGATGCTGACGATGTTCGCGTGGCCGATCACGTTGACGGAGCGCGCCTCGGAATAGAAGCGCTGCACGAGGTCTGGGTTGCTGGCGAGGTGCTCGTGGAGGAACTTGATCGCCGCGCGGCTGCCGATGCCCGAGTGCTCCGCGAGGTACACCGAGCCCATGCCGCCGGTGCCCAGGAGCTTGAGGATCTTGTAGCTGCCGACCTGCGCGCCCAGCAACGGGTCGACCACGGGCGCCGGCGACGTGAACATCGGCGGCAGCGGGGCGGGATACTCGGCAGACCCTGCCGCCCACGGGACAAAGGTCGACTCCGCCCTGGGACAGGCGCCCGAACCGTGCTCATCGCCGCATGTGCCGCAGTGCATCAAACCCCCGACCATGACCGAGAAAGTCCCGAGCATAGCCCAGAGAAAGTCTCAGGTGATGGACGGAGACTGATTATTCGGGCAGCGCCTTGGCGGGGTTCTTCACACCCATGAGCTGGGCGGTAATGAACTCGTCCAGGTCACCATCGAGCACCTTGTCAGGTTGACCTGACTCCACCCCGGTCCGCAGGTCCTTGACCATGCGGTAAGGCGCCAGCACGTAGCTGCGGATCTGGGAGCCGAAGCTGATGTCGGACTTGTTGCCTTCGCGGGTCTGGCTCTCGGCCTCGCGCTTCTTGACCTCGAGATCGTAGAGGCGCGAGCGGAGGATCTGGAAGGCCATGTCCTTGTTGGCGCTCTGGCTGCGCTCGGTCTGCACGGTGAGCACGATGTTGGTCGGCAAGTGGCGCAGCTGGGCGGTGGAGCTGGTCTTGTTGACCTTCTGACCGCCGGCGCCGCCGCCGCGGATGAACTTGAGCTCGTAGTCCTTCTCGGGGATGTCGATTTTGATGTCGTCATCCACCTCGGGGTACACGTCGACGGAGGCGAACGAGGTGTGGCGGCGGGCGTTCGAGTCGTAGGGCGAGATGCGCACCAGGCGGTGCACGCCCATCTCGGCCTTCATGTAGCCGTAGGCGTTGTCGCCCTCGATGCGCAGCGAGGCGTTCTTGATGCCCGCCTCTTCGCCGGCGTTGTAGTCGGACATCTCGACCTTCCACCCGCGGCGCTCGCAGAAGCGCGTGTACATGCGCAGGAGCATCGAGGCCCAGTCCATGGACTCGGTGCCACCGGCGCCGGCGTTGATGTCGACGTAGCAGTTGAGGCGATCGTTGGGCCCGGAGAGCATCTTCTCGAGCTCGAGCTGCTTGAGGTAGTCCTCCATCGCGGGGAGCATCGCGATGCCTTCCTGCTCGCTGGCCGGGTCGCCCATCTCGACGCCCAGGTCGATGAGGGTCTTGGCGTCATCGAAGCGCCGCTGGGCGGCCTCGAACGACGCGAGCTGCTTCTCGAGGAGCGTCTTCTCCTTGAGCATGCCCTGCGCCTTGACGTTGTCGTTCCAGAAGTCGGGCAGCGTGGAGTCGCGTTCGACTAGCGCGATGCGGCTCTTCTTGCGGTCGACGTCAAAGAGACCCCCGGAGGCTCGAAAGCCTCGCCTGGAGGTCCGCCACCTTCATGCTGATGATCTCGTTCGCCATAGGAGTCCTCCCAGTACGACGGTGGGTCCGGCCGACGCAAGTCTCATTCCCCTGCTGACTTTCGGGGCCCGGGTCATTAACTCAGGCCCGCGTCAGTTCCACCCCTTCAAGGAGTCACCATGAAGTTCGAACTCGATCCCCTCCCCTACGCCAAGACGGCCCTCGCTCCCCACCTCACCGAGGAGACGTTCTCGTACCACTACGAGAAGCACCACCAGGCCTACATGACGAACCTCAAGAAGCTCCTCGAGGGCAAGCCTGAGGCCGAGAAGAGCCTCGAGGAGATCGTGAAGACCTCGTCGGGCGGCGTCTTCAACAACGCGGCGCAGGTGTGGAACCACACCTTCTACTGGAACTCGATGAAGCCGGAAGGTGGCGGCGAGCCCACCGGCGCGCTGGCCGAGGCCATCAAGCGCGACTTCGGTTCGTTTGCCGACTTCAAGAGCCAGTTCTCGACCGCGGCCATGGGCCAGTTCGGCTCGGGCTGGGCGTGGCTGGTCAAGGAAGGCGACAAGCTGAAGATCGTCACCACGGGCAACGCCGAGACCCCGATGACCAAGGGCCAGAAGGCGCTGCTGACCTGCGACGTCTGGGAGCACGCGTACTACATCGACTACCGCAACCTCCGCGCGAAGTACGTCGAGACCTTCCTCGAGAAGTTGGCCAACTGGGACTTCGCGGCCGCGAACTTCAAGTAAGCGTTTCAGCCGGCGGTGGGCGCGCGTTTCTGTTCGAAGCGCGCCTGCAGCCACCACAGCGCGGCGAAGCCGACGTTCACCGGCACCAGGATCGCCAGGATGTTCCCGTTGGCCTGGTCAGCGGAAGGCAGCACCTTCACCAGCACCCCCAGCACCGAGATCGCGGCGAGCACGGTCCAGACGACCCGGTTGCCCCGCACCGCCCGCTTCGACCCCCACGCGAGCATCACCCCGAGCGGCAGCAAGGCCAGGGTGATGGGGTTGGCCTGGAACAGGTTCTCGTTCCCGAAGGTGACGTCGTGGTCGGTGAAGGTCATCAGGAACGCGAGCGCCGAGCCCAGGACCCCGAGGCCCAGCCCGAGCACCGCGGTGTAGAGCCCCAGCAGCACGCGCGGGGCCTTCTTCCCACCCCGGCCCCAGTGCCCCAGCGCGTGCGCGAGGGCCGCCAGCAGCACCCCGACCCCCAGCTCGTACGGAATCCAGTTGGGTGCGACGGCCGGCGGCGGCTTTCGCGCGCTCTGGAACCAGTTCCACTGCTTCTTCACCAGCGGCCGCACCGAGCCGTCGGCCCGCTGTACCTGCTGCCGCGCCAGCTGCAGCTCGAGCTCGTCGGGGAGGTAGGCGTCCTGCTGCTGGGTGATGGGCTGGTCGAGCGAGTCGGCCTGCAGGTAGTCGAGCACCAGCGACATCGGCGGGTTCACCCCCGAGTAGCGCAGGGTGTGCTGCCGCAGCGTCATGCGCGAGGGCGCCGCGGTGGCCGCCTTCAACTGCCCACCGATGGCCTCGTCGACGATGTCGCGCGGCCGGGTGGAGCAGTTGTCGTTGTAGTGGTGGTACCGGTACATGCGGTTCTCGGGCAGCACGTGGGTGCCCAGGCGCCTGGCGATGGCCATGGCCTCGGAGGGCTCGAGATCGAGCTCCTGGATGCGCACGTCGCGGTCGAGGTACTTCTTGTAGAAGTTGAAGGTGCCGAGCACCGAATCATCGGCCACCCAGAAGATGAGCCGGCCCTTGATGAAGTCCTGCACGAAGCCGGTGGTGTCGCCTTCCTTCGGGCCGAACATGCCGAAGTTGTAGAGGCGGGCGTGGTTGAGCCGCTTGTCCTCGATGACGAACGAGGTGTGGCCCCACCACTCGACGAGCGAGTCGCCGGGGCTGAAGGTCACCAGCGAGACGGACAGATCGGCCGGCTGGCTCTCCCCCGTCATCCAGGGCGGGAGAGACTGCGCGGCCGTCGTCGCTACCAACAGCGTGAGCACGTGAATCACGGCGGGGGCGTGTAGCCCACTTCGTTCACTGCTTGAACCACACCTGCTCGGCCTCGGTGCCGGCGGCGGCGCCCGCCTGCTGCTTGCGCTGCGTCAGCTCCAGGGGGTCCCCGCTCTCGACGCCGGCCGCCCGCAGCGCCCCGGGGCCGGCGATCACCTGCGGCGCCTCGACGATCACCTTGGGGAGATCCTCGCTGGTGGTGCTGGTGATCAGCGGCATGGGCACGGCCGCCCGCACCGTCTCTTCCGTGCGCTCGGCCTGCTGGTGACGGGGATCCACCGGCTCGGAGTTGGCGTCGGTGATGTACTGGGTCACCGCCTCCCGGATGACCGCGCCGACCGATTGCTGGAGCCGGGTGGCGAGCTGGGTGAGCGCGTCGGCCAGCTCCGGGGTCGACCGGAACGCCAGGGTGCGCACCCCCTGCATGAGCTGGGTGAGCTCCTGGAGCGCCATGGACGGCCGCGCGACGTTGAAGTCGCCAGCGTCCAACATGGCGCGGATACGGCGCGAAAGGTCCTCTCGCGTGTACCAGGCGCCGTCGAGGAAGATGGCTTCTGCATCAACGTCGATGGGGAATTGGCTCATGGGAACGAAACCCTAGCCCACGGAGTTCCCTTGCGTCGCCGAGCGTTCTCGGGAATGTGTCAGGTGCCTTGGTTCGACTGTTGTCGCTCGTCTACGTGCTGGCTGGGGCGGCTCCTGCTGCGGAGCCCGATGGCGGACTTGCGTCTCCGCTTCAACTGCATGCCCGGGTGCTCGCCGACAAGGTGAAGCTGGGCGAGCCGGCGACCCTGGAGATCGTCATCGCCCACGAGCCGGGGCAACGCTACGAGCTCAAAACCCCGAGCGATCTCGGTGACTTCGACTACCTCGGGCAGGAGCGCAGCCGGGTCGACGGGGCGGCCCAATCGACCACCACCATCCTGGTGAAGCTCGCCGCGTTTCAGCTCGGCACGCTGGACACCCCGGCCCTGGAGGTCGAGATCACCTCAGCCGGCGGCACCGGCACCTTGCCCGTGCCGCGGGTGAAGCTGGAGGTCGTCTCGACGTTGCCGGCCGACGCGCAGACGAAGGGCGAGAACCTCTACGACGTGAAGGCGCCGGAAGAGGTCGCCATCCGGAGCTGGCGCCTCCTCTACATCCTGGCCGGCGTCCTGGCCGCGCTCGCCCTGGGCTACGCGCTGGTGCGGTACCTGAAGCGGCCGAAGGGGGCGACGCCGGTGTACGTGGCCCCGCCCGAGCCGCTGCGCGTGCGCGTGACCAAGGCGCTGGACGGCCTGGCGAAGGAGAACCTCCCCGCGAAGGGCGAGTTCAAGCCGTACTACTTCCGCCTCTCGGAGATCGTCCGCGGCTACCTCGGCGAGCTCTACGGCTTCGAGGCGCTCGAGAGCACCACGCCCGAGCTGCTCAACGCCCTGCGGGCCCGCACCACCCCGGGCCTGCCGATGGCCGATCTCGCGGTCTTCGCCGAGGCCTCCGACTTCATCCGCTACGCCAGGCAGGAGCCCAGCGTCGACGACTGCAAGACGCACCTCGAGCTGGCGTACCGCATCGTGCACGCCACGCAGGCCGCGCTCCTCCCTCCGCCCCCCGCCAAGCCGTGATCGAGCTCTCGAACTTCCAGAGCCCGCAGGTGCTGTGGCTGCTCGTGCTCGTGCCCCTGTTCATCGGGTGGGCGTGGGTCGAGAAGAAGAAGCGCGCGGTGCTGCGGTTCTCGGCGGCCAGCCAGCTCTTCAAGCAGGGCCGCGGCGTGCGCCCGTACCTGCTGTGGATCCTCCCGGCGCTGCGCATCGCGGCCTACGTCCTGGCGGTGGTGGCCCTCGCCCGGCCCCAGGAGCGCGACAGCCGCGTGAAGGACCTCAGCGTGGAGGGCATCGACATCATGATCGCCCTCGATCTCTCGACCTCCATGGAGGCGGCCGACTTTCGTCCCAACAACCGGCTCCACGTGGCGAAGGAAGTGCTCACCGAGTTCCTCGCCGGGCGCACCAACGATCGCATCGGCCTCGTGGTGTTCTCGGGCGCGGCCTACACGCAGGCGCCGCTGACCCTCGACTACGGCGTGCTCAAGGAGGTCATCAAGCAGCTGCGCACCCGCGTGCTGGAAGACGGCACGGCCATCGGTGACGCGGTGGCCACGGCGCTCAACCGGCTGCGCGACTCCGAGGCCAAGAGCCGGGTGGTGGTGCTGATCACCGACGGCGACAACAACGCCGGCCGGGTGTCACCCCTGGACGCCGCCGAGGCCGCGCGCGCGCTGAAGATCCCCGTGTACACCATCCTCGTGGGCAAGGGCGGCAAGGTCCCCTTCCCGGCCGGCCAGGACATCTTCGGCCAGACCGCGTGGCGCGACGTGGAGATCCCCATCAACCCCGAGCTGCTGCAGAAGATCGCCAGCTCCACGGGCGGCGAGTACTTCCGCGCCACCGATCGCGAGTCGCTCAAGGAGGGCCTGCAGAAGGTCCTCGACTCGCTGGAGCGCAGCAAGTTGATGGAAGGCGGGGCCATGGCCACGTACCGCGAGCTGTTCCACCAGTACCTGCTGGCCGCGGCGTTCCTCTTGTTCCTCGAGTTCTTCCTCAAGTCGACGCTGCTGCGGGTGTTCCCATGAGCCCGTGGCGCTTCTCGCTGCTCGGCTACAAGGCCGGCTTCGCCCAGCCGTGGTTCCTCGCGGGCGTGGGCGTGGCGCTGCTCTTCGGGCTCATCGCCATCGTGGTCTCGGTGCGCCGCAGCACGCGGCTCTCGAAGGCCGTCTCGAACCGCCTCGCCGACGTGCTCGCGCCGGGAGTCTCGGTGGCGCTGCCCACGCTGCAGAGCTCGGCGTACACCATGGCCCTGGTCTTCTTCGCCCTCGCCCTGGCCCAGCCCCAGTGCGGCGAGAAGGCCGAGGTCGCCAAGCGGCGCGGCATCGACGTGGTAGTGGCGCTCGACGCCTCGAAGTCGATGTACGCGCGCGACGTCACGCCCTCGCGGCTGGAGCGCGCCAAGCTCGAGCTGACCACCCTGCTCGACTCGCTCAAGGGCGACCGCGTGGGCCTGGTGGTGTTCGCCGGCGACGCCTTCATCCAGTGCCCGCTCACCTCGGACTACGCGGCGGCGAAGCTCTTCCTGCGCGCGGTCGACCCGGAGACCATGCCCCAGGGCGGGACCAACATCGGCGCGGCGCTGTTGCTCTCGCGGCAGGTGCTGGAGAACGCCGATCGCGGCGCCAAGGACCGGGTGGTGGTGCTGCTCTCGGACGGGGAAGATCTCGACGGGGAGATCGGCGAGGGCATCGACGCGCTCAAGGAGCTCGGGGCGCGGGTGCTGGCCATCGGCATCGGCAGCGACACCGGAGAGCCGGTGCCCATCTTGAACCGCAACGGCGAGGTCGCCGGGTACAAGAAGGACGAGGCAGGGGTGACGGTGATCAGCCACCTCGATCGCGCCGGGTTGACGCGCATCGCGTCTGCGACCGGCGGCGAGTTCTTCACCGAGCCCCGCGGCGTGGCCATGGCCGAGGTGGTGAAGATCATCGACACCCTGCAGAAGAGCGAACTCGAGAGCCGGGTCACCATGAAGTACGGCGAGTCGTACCAGCCGTTCCTCGCCGTGGGCCTCGGGTTCCTGGTCCTGGGCTTCCTGCTGCTCCCCTCGTGGCGCCGGTCGCGCGCGCTGGGCCTGCTCGTGGGGCTCGTCGCCGCGGGCCGGGCCGAGGCCGCCGGGCCCTTCGAGAAGAACCACCCCGAGGTGCAGCTCGGCACCGAGGCCTACGACGCGCAGAAGTTCGACGAGGCGCTCACGCACTACGACGCCGCGCTCAAGGAGAAGCCGTCGGACGCGCGGGTGCAATACAACCGCGGCCTCGCGCTCCACAAACTCAACCGCAACGACGAGGCGAAGCAGGCGCTCAACCAGGCCCTCGAGCTCGATCGCACGGGCGAGCTGGCCGGCAAGATCCACTACAACCTGGGCAACGTCGCGGCCGCCGCGGGGGAGAAGAAGCAGGCCATCACCGAGTACCGCGCGGCGCTGCGCAAGAACCCCGACGACCAGCTCGCCCGCCACAACCTGGAGGTGATGCTCAAGAACCTCCCCCCTGAAGAGTCGAAGGGCGGCGACGGCGGCACCCCGGACGGTGGGGGCAACGACGGCGGTCGCCCCGATGCCGGCCTGGATGGCGGCGTCACCGACGGTGGTTCAGACGCCGGCCGCCCCGACGGTGGCCAGCCCGACGGGGGCAGCGGTGACGCGGGCTCGCCGGACGGAGGGACCGACGGGGGCATGGACGGCGGCCAGGGCCCGGGTGACGGCGGGCAGGGAGACGGCGGCTCTGGCGACGGCGGTCAAGGCGAGAAGGACAAGAAGGGCGACGCGGGCCAGTCCAGCCAGGACCAACCCGGCGACGGCGGCAGCGATGGCGGCGCCGAAGAGAGCCAGGATGCAGGCATGAGCCAGGGCGAGCCCTCACGCCTGCCCGACGGTGGAGTCGACGTGAGCAAGAAGGACGCCGAGAAACTGCTCGACTCGCTCAAGAGCACCGAGAAGAACCTCCAGTTGTGGCGCTTCAAGCAGAAGAGTCAGAAGAGTGAGCCCCATGGCAAGGACTGGTAGCGCCCTCGTCATCGCCCTCGTGATGTCTGCCTCCGCGCTGGCCGCGGAGCCGGAGGTCACCATGCAGGCGGACCGGGAGAAGGTCGGCGCGGAAGACACCTTCCGGCTCGACATCTCCATCGCCAACGCCCCCGGCGGCTCGTCGCTCTCGTTCCCGGTGACCAACGACTTCGAGGTGCTCGGGCGCAGCCAGTCGTCGCAGATGAGCTACTCGGTGGGCCCCGGCGGCGCGGGGGTGGTGACGCACGTGCAGAAGCACACCCTGACGATGCGCGCCAACCGCACCGGCAAGTTGACCATCCCCGCGGCGGTGCTCACCACGCCCGCCGGGAACTTCACCACCCGGCCGGTGCTGATCGAGGTGGTCGCCGGCCGGTTGCAGGCCGAACGCCCCACGCGCCGCCCCCCGCCCAACCCCTTCGGCTTCCCGCCCGGCTTCCCCGGGATTCCCGGCCTGGACGACGACGCCGACCCGCAGGGCGACCCCATGGCCCAGGAGCCCGACGTGCCGCATGGAGACTCGGATCTCTTCATGCGCATGAGCCTCGACAAGAGCGAGGCCTACGTGGGCGAGCAGGTGATGATCACCATTCACCTCTACTCGCGCGTCGATCTCTCGACGGTCGACACGGTGACCATGCCCAAGCTCGATGGCTTCCTCAGCCAGGACTTCAAGACCCCCAACCAGCTCATGTCGGAGCAGCGCCTGGTGGGCGGCGTGCCGTACCGCGAGTACCTGCTGCGCCAGCGCGCCATCTTCCCGCTCAAGGCCGGCACGGTGACCATCGAGGCCCCCGAGGCCGACATCACCACCGGGCTCATCTTCGCGGGCCGGCGCGTGCACAAGAAGGGCAACGAGCTGAAGCTGGTGGTGCGCGCCCTGCCCCCCGGGCCGGCGACGAGCGTGGTGGGCCGCTGGCGGCTCTCGCGCGAGGTGTCCCAGACCGAGGTCTCGCTAGGCGAGCCGGTGCAGGTGAAGCTGATCCTCGAGGGTCGCGGCAACCTGCAGGGCGTGCAGCTGCCGCCGCTCGGCGCCCCCACGGCGTTCAAGACCTTCGACCCGGAGATCAGCGACAAGCCGTCGAATTCCCGCTCGCACGTCGGCGGCACGCGGACCGTGGAATACACGCTGGTGCCCCAGCAGACCGGCACCTTCACCCTGCCGGCGATGGTGGTGCCGTCGTTCGACCCCGAGGCGCGCAAGTACGACGAACTGCGCGTCGACGCGATCACCCTCACCGTGAAGCCGGGCGCCGGCGGCGCCAACGTGGTCACCGCGCCGGGCACCCCGACCCTCGGCGAGCAGGGCCCCAAGAACCAGCTGGTGGGCGGGGGGCTCAAGTCGCTGCGCCACAGCGCCCGCTTCACCGCGCCCACCACCGAGCTGAGCGCCGCCCGCTGGTTCCTGCCGCTGGCCCTCGTCCCGCTGCTGCTCACGCTGTTCGCCGCGGCCTTCTTCTTCGTCCGCGGCAGCGTGGGCCCCGAGAGCGCCGAGTCGATCAAGAAGAAGCAGGCGAAGGCAGCCCGCAAGCGCCTCGCGGCCGCGGAGAAGCTGCTGCTCGGAGGCTCGACCGGCGACTTCTACGTCGAGGTGGAGCGCGCCTTGACCAGCTTCATGAGCGCCCGCCTGGGGACCCCGGTCTCAGGCCTGGTGCGCGCCGACCTGGTGACCAAGCTCACCGAGGCGGGCATCTTGGAGCTGGAGCGCCAACGCATCGTGCAGGTGCTCGAGACCTGCGACGTCGGCCGCTACGCGCCGGGCATGGGCGACGTGTCTTCCCGCAAGCGCGCCCTCGATGACGCCGCGGCGGCCATGGAGGGCTGGTCATGACCTCGCTCGTGCTCGCGCTGGCGCTGGCCCAGTACACCCCGCAGGAAGCCCAGTCGCTCTTCGTCGAGGGCAACGACGCCTATTACAAGGGCGACTACGCTGCGGCGAAGGAGCGCTACGAGAAGCTGCTCCAGGCCGGCCTCGGGGGCCCCGACGTGCTCTTCAACCTCGGCACCACCCACCTCGCGGCGAACGAACTGGGGCCCGCGACGCTGTTCCTCGAGCGCGCCAGCCGCCTGTCCGACGACGACGACATCGGCGCGAACCTCGCCGTCGCGCGCCAGCGCCAGGTCGACCAGGTCGTCGGCGCCGAGACCACCGCGGTGCCCTTCACCCAGCGCGTGGCCGAGGCGATGAACGAGCGGGCCGTGGCCATCGCCTTCCTCGCGACCTGGTGGCTGGGCTTCCTCCTGCTGTGGCTGACCTGGCGCCGGGCCGGGGCCCGCGTGGTGCCCGGGCTCATCGCCGCGGCGTTGCTCGTCGCGGGCGCGACCCTGGGCGGCGCGCTGCTGGTGCGGGCGCACGTCACCGCCACCGTCGAGGAGGCCATCGTGATGCCCGAGGCCGCCAAGGTGCGCGAGTTCCCCGGCGAAGCGGCCCGGGTGTCGTTTGAGGTGCACGCGGGCCTCAAGGTGCGCATCATGGAGACCTCCGGTCGCTATGCACGCGTGCGGCTCCCGAACGCCCTCGAAGGGTGGACGGAAAAGGAAGGCCTGGTGGCGTTGTGAGTGAGGTCATGATCCAGGTTGCGAACGTCTCCAAGGTCTACCGCCGCGGGAAGAACGAGGTGCGCGCGCTCGACGACGTGACGCTCACCGTGCCCCGGGGGCAGTTCCTCTCGGTGATGGGCAGCTCGGGCTCGGGCAAGAGCACCCTGCTCAACCTGCTGGGCGCGCTCGACGTGCCCACCTCGGGCACCCTGAAGATCGACGGCCGGGAGATCTCCCGCTTCCCCGACGACGAGCTCTCGCGGTTCCGCCGCGACCGGCTGGGCTTCATCTTCCAGTTCTTCAACCTGCTGCCCACGCTGACCGCCATCGAGAACGTGATTCTCCCCGAGCTGCTGGCGGGCAAGTCGCGCGACGAGCTCGAGCCGAAGGCCCGGGCGCTGCTCGAGCAGTTCGGGCTCACCGGCCGAGACACGCACCGGCCCGACGAGCTCTCGGGCGGCCAGATGCAGCGCGTGGCCATCGCCCGGGCCCTGCTGTCGGAGCCCGCGCTGCTGCTGGCCGACGAGCCCACGGGCAACCTCGACTCGAAGACCGGCGGCGAGGTGCTGCGGCTCATTCGCGAGGCCACCCGCGCGCGCAACCTGACGGTCGTCATGGTGACCCACGACGCCCACGCCGCCGAGGTGGGTGATCGCATCGTGCGCCTCGCCGATGGCCGCGTGGTGGGCGACGATCCGGTCCGCGTGGCGGCCTGAGTCGCGCGACTTCTTTGCATCTGGTCGATCGAATCCGGTAAGAGTGCGACGTACCCGGGGGGGTTCTTTGTAAGGAACCCAAGTGGTCCGCATCTCGCCTGACGTTGGTCGCAACAGAATCCTCATCGAGTTGGCCGGGAAGCCCACGCCCGACATGCATGCCCATGCAGAGCGCGACCTGCGCGATGCGTTGAGCCGCTTGCGGGCCCCCGTCGACGTGCTCTCCGACATCCGCGAGCTGCAGTGCATGGATGAAGGCCTCGTGGAGAGCTTCCGGAAGATCGGGGAGCAGCTCGGCGCCTTCGGCGTGCGGCGGGTGGTGCGGGTGGTGGGCAAGAGCGCCCAGGCCGCCGTGCACATGGAGCGGCTCTCGCGGCAGCTCAAGCACCACGGCGCGCACCTCGCGTTCTCCATGCAGGAAGCCGAGCAGGTCTTCAGCAAGTAGTTTTCGGCGCTGGGGCGCAGGCGCACCGTTAAGGTCCGCTCGCCCATGTGGTCCCTGCTCCGTCTCGTCTCGCTGCGGCACGTCTTCGGTGCCCCACTGCGCTCGCTGCTCACCCTCATCGGCGTCGCCGTGGGCGTGGCCACGTTGGTGGGCATCGCGGCGATCAACCGCTCGGTGATGGACGCCTTCCGCTCGACCATCGACACGGTCGCGGGCAAGGCCGATCTCACCGTGGCCGCCGAGACCTCGGGGTTCCCCGAAGAGCTGCTCGAGACGGTGCGCGCGGTGCCCGGGGTGCTGCACGCCTCGGGTGGCCTCTCGGTGGTGGCCCCGGTGAAGGACTCGCCGGGCGAGAGCATGTACGTGATGGGCGTCGACCTGCTCGACGACGGCTTCTTCCGCACCTACGAGGGCGTGGACACCGACGTGGGCAAGCTGGCCGACGATCTCGAGTTCCTCAACTCGACGGACCGCATCCTCGTCTCGGAGCGCTACGCGAAGGAGAAGGGCCTCAAGACCGGCGGCACCATCGAGCTCATCACCCCCGAGGGGGCCAAGCCCTTCATCATTCACGGCCTGCTCAAGGAGACGGGCCCGCTCAAGGCCTTCGGGGGCTCGGTGGCGGTGATGTTCTTCGGCAGCCTGCAGGAGGCCTTCGCCAGGGGCCGCACCCTGACGCGCATCGACGTGGCCATCGACCCCAGGGTGGGCCTCGAGGCGATGAAGGACCGGCTGCAGAAGGTGGTGGGCTCGAGCATCGAGGTCGACTCGCCCGATCGCCGCGGCGCCGCGGTGCAGACCATGGTGCGCAGCTTCCAGCTCGGCCTCAACCTCGGCTCGGGCGTGGCGCTGCTGGTGGGGGTGTTCCTCGTCTACAACACGGTGTCGATCAGCGTGGTGCAGCGCCGCCGGGAGATCGGCACCCTGCGCGCCCTGGGCGCGACGCGGCGCCGCATTCGCGCCCTCTTCGCGCTCGAGGCGGGCGTGTTCGGCCTGGTGGGGAGCCTGCTGGGGTTGCCCCTGGGCATCCTCGTCGGCAAGGCGGCCATCGGCAGCGTGTCGAACAGCATCTCGGAGATCTACGTCAAGGTGAACACCCACTCGGTGCAGCTGGGCGTGCCGGAGATGGTCATGGGGCTCACCTTGGGCGTGCTGGGCAGCGTCTTCGCGGCGCTGCGCCCGTCGTGGATCGCCTCGGCGGTCCAGCCCGTGGAGGCGCTGCGCAAGGACGCCGCCATCGGCGCCGGCGCGGTCGAAGTGAAGTCGTGGCCCACGTACCTGGGGGTGTTCCTGCTGGCCATCGTCTGGCCCACCACGCAGATCCCGCCGCCGCTGGAGAACCTGCCGCTGGGTGGCTACGCGGCGATCTTCTTCATCTTGATGGGCGTGACCCTGCTCTCGCCGCTGGTGCTGCGCACGCTCAACGTGCCCTTCGCGCGGCCCGGCGAGCTGTTGTTCGGCATCTCGGGCCGGCTGGCCGCGGACAACTTCGCGCGGGCCCCGGTGCGCACCGCGGTGCCGGTCTCGGCGCTGAGCATCGGCGTGGCCATGGCGGTGACCCTCTCGAGCTTCATCGGCAGCTTCCAGGCGAGCACGGATCGGTGGATCGAGCAGGCGGTGCCGGCCGATCTCTTCGTCACCTCGTCGGCGAAGCTCGCGGGCACCCAGAACCAGTCGATGCAGGCCTCGCTGCAAAAGGAGATCGAGGCGGTGCCCAACGTCGACCTGGTCGACCCGGTGCGGCTGATGGCGCACGACGTGCTGGGCCTGCGCATCTACGTCATCTCGCTCTCGTCGGACATCTACCGCAGCCGCGGCAACCCGCTCATCCTCGAGGGCTCGCTGCCCGACGCCGCCCAGCGCGCCAGCGGCCAGGTGGTGATCAGCGAGAACTTCGCGCGGCGCCGCGACCTCAAGGTCGGCAGCACCTTCCCCATCAAGACGCCCACCGGCGAGCACACGTACACCGTGGGCGCGGTGATCATCGACTACACCTCCGACCAGGGCTCGGTGATCGTGGATCGCGAGCTCTTCGTGAAGCAGTTCAACAGCGACCTGGTCGACACCTTCCACGTCTACGTGAAGGACCTGGGGGCCCTCGACCAGACCCGCGCGGCCATCACCTCGAAGCTCTCGGGCCGCTTCAACGCCTACGTGCTCTCGAACGCCGAGCTGCGCCAGGAGGCCCGGAAGCTCGTCGGGGGCGCCTTCGCCATCACCTACGCCATGGAGATCGTCGCGGTGGCGCTCGCGCTGCTGGGCATCATCAACACCCTGCTGGCCGCGGTGCTCGATCGCACCCGCGAGATCGGCCTGCTGCGCGCGGTCGGCGCCGATCGCCGGCAGATCATCAAGCTCTTCGCCGGCGAGGCCTTCTTCATCGGGCTCACCGGGAGCCTCTTCGGGGTCGTGACAGGTGGGGTGGTCGGCTACATCGTCACCAAGATCGTCGGGGTGCAGGCGACGGGGTGGAACTTCCCCTTCAGCTACCCGTGGGGCACGGCGGTACAGATGGTGGTCATCGCCACCTGCGCGGCGATCATCGCCGGGCTGTACCCCGCCCGACGGGCAGCGAGCCTCGACGTCGTCGAAGCGCTTGCCTACGAGTAGTGCCTATAGTGGCCGGACCCGATGGCCGGCCCGTTTCGCATCCTGGTAGTGGAAGACGAGCCGGTGATCCGTGAGCTCGTGAAGAGCCTGCTGACCGAATCGGAGTGCGAGGTCGAGACCGCGTCTCACGCCGCCGACGGGCTCAAGCTGGCCAAGACGCAGCTCTTCGACCTGGTGCTGCTCGACGTGGTCCTGCCGCCGACGGGGAGCATCCAGCTCGATGGCGTGGCGGTGTGCCGCATGCTCCGCGCCGACCCGCGCATGGCCCGGACGTCGATCTACATGCTGACCGCGAAGGCCAAGAAGTCGGACGTCGAGGTGGCGATGAAGGCCGGGGCCAACGGCTACATCCACAAGCCCTTCCGCGGCGCCGAGCTGCTCGACCTGGTCTCGCAGCTCAAGGCGCGCGTCGCGAGTCACTGATCACGGCAGGCGCGGGTGAAGAAAGCGCGCCAGCGCGAACATGTCGTCCCAGTCGAGCTGGTCGAACTCGAGCGCCAGGCCCTCTTCGCCGCGGCGCTTCACGGTGGCCTGGGTGACGATCTCGCGATCACCGGGGATGGGGATGGCGAGCGTCATGCGATCGTCGGCCGCGCCGAAGTCGCCCACCAGGCGCAGGCCGGCCATCGAGAGATCGGTCGCCTTGGCCACCACCGAGCGCCCGCCGGTGAAGAGCTTCACCATGAAGCCGGCCTCGACGCGGGGATGAAAGCGGGTGGGGAGCAGGGACTGCGCGGTGACAGTGATCATTTCGGTCTCTCCGGTGAAGTGAGCTTCGCTACAGACCGCAATCAGTGTTGATCACGCTGTAGCACCCGCAACTTTTTGGATGGTCGCGGCCGGCAATGCAGGGCGTTGCTCGAACTGGGCTACACCGAAAGCCGGTGACCAAGCCGCGGATCGGACTGGTGTGTTCAGGAGGTGGAGCGCGCGGCGCCTACGAGGCCGGCGTGATCCGCTATCTCCGAGAGGAGCTGCCCGCCTCGGTGCGGACCCACGTGCGCTTCGACGTGTTGTCGGGCACCTCGGTGGGCGCGTCGACGAGCTGCTTCCTCGCCGCGACCATGCACACGCCCGACGAGCAGGGCCGGGGGCTCGCCGCGCTGTGGACCGGGCTGACCCTCGAGAAGGTCTTCAAGGTGGAGGGCGAGTCGCTCTACTCGGTGAGCCGGAAGATCTGGAAGGCCACGCGCAACAGCGCGCGGCCCGAGGGCTGGCGGCTCTACGATCTCTTCCACCCCGAGCCCATCGAGCACATCGTTCGCCACTCCATCGACTGGCCCCGCATCGCCGCGAACCTCGCGCGCGGGCTGTGCTCGGCGGTGTCGGTGTCGGCCACGCGCATTCGCGATGGGAAGACGGTCATCTTCATCCAGCGGCGCGAGGCGGGCCTGCCGCAGTGGAGCCGCGACCCCTACCAGCAGCCCGTCGAGGTGGTGCTGGGGCCGGAGCACGCGCTGGCGAGCGCGGCGATCCCCCTCGTCTTCCGCTCGGCCCGCGTAGGCGACGAGTACTACTGCGATGGCTTCGTGCGCCAGAACACCCCGCTGTCTCCCGCGCTGCGCCTGGGCGCCGACCGGGTGATGGTGCTCTCGCTGCGCCACAAGCCGAAGATGTCCATGGACCCGCCGAAGCTGACGGCCATGCCCACCACGCTGCAGGTCCTCGGCAAGGTGCTCAACGCGCTGATGGTGGACCGCACCGAGTACGACCTCGATCGCCTGCGGCGCCTCAACGAGATGATGGAGAGCGGCCGGCGCACCTACGGCGAAGACTTCGTGGCGCGCATGAACGAGACCATGGGGGTGATCCGCGGGCAGCCCTACCGCATGGTGCGCGACCTGGTGGTGCGGCCCAGCCGGGACCTGGCGGAGCTCGCCCGGCCCCACCTCGAGAAGCGGGCCAGGAAGGGCGGTGACGAGGCCCTGCCCACGCGGCTGCTGCACCGGCTCTCAGGCTCGAACTTCCTCGCCCAGGCCGAGCTCGGGAGCTACCTGCTCTTCGACGCCGACTACGCCCACGACCTCATCGCGTTGGCGATGGAAGACGCGCACGCGCGGCGAGAGCAGTTGATCGAGTTCTTCGACCCCGACTCGAAGTGAGTCAGGGGTGCGCGACCGCGTAGCGGCGCCCGTCGAGCTCCGACTGGAGCGCCTGCTGCCCGTGGTGCCCGAAGAGCGGCTCCTCGCGTGACGAGTAGATGATGGCCGAGGCCCGGGCGCTGAACTCGGGCAACTCCAGGGCCGCGCCGCGCGCAGGCTCCGAGGCCGTCAGGGTGAAGACCTTGCCTTCGATGGCGCCCGCGAAGTCCTTCGGGTCGGCCGCCAGCTTCCGCAGGTCCACCTCCACCTCGACCTTCTTGAGCGTCGAGTACGACTCGTTGGCGAAGGTCACCACCTCGCCCTGCCCCTCCGTCTCGAGGATGAGCCGCTGGTCGTACTGGAGGCCCCGCAGCGCGTCCGGCACGGACAGGCTCCCGTGCTGGATGCGCTCCAGCACCTCGGGCGGCAACCGGACCTCGGAGTGTGACTTTGCGGAGATCTCACCCTCGAGCCCAGCGAACACCGCGACGATGCCGCCCCGGGCGATGGCTTCTCCCTTCACCCGCTGCTCGATCACCAGCGAGTGTCGATCGAAGTCGATGGCCACGCGGGCCTCCCCCACCGCCTCCACCGCGCCGAGGATCACGGGGAACTCGGTGCGGAGCCCTGCGCCCGAGTAGGCGGTGAGATCGACGCGGTGCAGGTTCTGGGCGTTGTAGTGAGCGACGCGACCGGCGACGAGGGGCTCGGCGATGGTGGTCTTCACCGCGAGCGATTGCAGGAGATCGGCCGCCGCCTCCGCCGTGTGCACCACGTACATCGCTCCGGCGCCCCCGCCCGCGAACGCGCCAGCGAAGGCATGCAGGCCGACCTGCGCCTGGCCGCTGACCTGAACGCGGAAATCACCTGCTTCATCGCGCATCGCGGTCACGCTGAGCGTCCCTCCGTTGTGCGACAGGAGGCCCGAGAGCTCCAGCGCCATCACCCCGGGCTTCGGCACGCGCTCGAGGGTCTCGGCCAGCCCCTTCGACCCGAGGAGCTGGGTGTCGGCGAAGGCGCGCTCGGCGACGCGGGCTTCCTCTACGCGGTTCATCGCCACGGGAGCCGCGACCTGCGTCGACGGGGTCTGCGGCTGGGGCTCACACGTCAGGGCCTGGTTCGATCCTTCGATCTTCATGGTCATGGTCGGCCGCTTCGCAACTCCCGTTCCACACGCACGCTCCTCGGCTTCCACGGGTTTTGCGCACCGGCCGCGTCCGTCACTGGAGACGAGCCGCACGCGCTGACGGACGACCTCGCATTCACCACCCAACGCGAATCCGCGCACTTGCCGCAGGCACGAGATCTGAACAGGCGGTCGTCACCACTCGCTGCTGGAGACCTGCCCCATGGAATCGAACCGCATCTCGCTCACCGCCACCGTCGCCCGCCAGACGCCGAAGAACGAGTTCGGCAACGTGCTCAAGAACACCCTCCAGTCCGCGGCCAATGCGGGCGGGGCGCTGCTCAACGCGGTCCCCGGGGCGGGCATCATCAGCGCGGCGGTGAGCAACGTCACCTCGCTGGCAAGCTCGGGGGGAGGCACCGCAGGCGCCTCCTACGCGGCGACCGGGGTCACCTCGGTCGGCGGCGGTGGCACCCTCGGAGGCGGGGCGACGGCCCAGGCGCTCGCCACGTCACCCAACGGGATGCCCTCGGAGCTCAACGGGATGATCGGCCAGATGCGCGCCGAGGCCGATCGCTCCACCATGATGCAGATGCAGATGCAGCAGGAGAGCCGTGAGTACAACACGATCTCCAACGTGCTGAAGGTGCGCCACGACTCGGCGAAGTCGGCCATCAACAACATCCGCTAACGGCCATGGCGATCAACCCGTTGGGGGGCGCCGGCCCTGCAGGAATCTCCGGCGCGGGCAGCAACCCGAAGGTCGGCGAAGGCTTCGGCCAGGTGATGAAGTCGCAGCAACCGACGCGCACCGAGAACGCGCCACAGGCCCTCAGCGATGCGTCACGCACCGAGGCGAAGTCGGTGCAGCAGGCCCGCGCGGGCAAGTGCCGCGTCGAGGGCCCGAAGGCCGCGCAATCGACGACCCAGGTGAGCGCCACGAAGGTCCTCGACCAGGTCAACCAGGCCCAGGGCCGCATGGAGCAGATCCTCAAGCTGGCGGAGTCGGGGAAGTCGTTCTCGCCCGCCGAGCTGCTCTCCCTGCAGACCCACGTGTACCGCGCCTCCCAGGAGCTCGATCTCGCCGGCAAGGTCGTCGAGAAGGCCACGGGCGGCGTGAAGCAGGTCCTCCAGACGCAAGTGTGACTGCCGCCATGAACCGCCCTCTCCTCTTCTGTTGCCTGTTGTTCGCCGCGTGCTCCTCCCAGATTCAGCATGGCCTCGACGAGCGCGACGCCAACGAGATCGTCTCGGCGCTCGTGGCCCGCGGCTTCGAGGTCAAGAAGGTCCCCGAGAAAGGGAAGAAGCCCACCTGGGCCATCGAGCTCGAAGACGCGCAGGCCACCGAGGCCATGCGGGTGCTCAACGAGCTGAAGCTGCCCAGGCCCGTTCGGCTCAAGACCCAGACCCTCGCGCAGAGCGCCGGGCTCATCGACACGCCCTCGGCTGAACGGCTGCGTCAACTCGAAGCGCAGGAAGGCGACATCGAAGAGTCGCTGGAGACGATGGACGGGGTCGCGGGTGCGGCGGTCGAGCTGGTGGTGCCGCCCCCGCCTCGGCCGGGTGTGAGCGCGACACCCTCGAAGGCCTCGGTGCTGGTGCGGGTGCAGCCCGATGCCCTGGAGCGATTGCAGATGCAGCGCGCGGAGCTGCGGGCGTTGGTGGCCGCAGCGGTCGAAGGGCTCAAGGCCGACGACGTGGTGCTGGTCATCGACCCGGTGACCATCCCCACGCCCCTGGGCCGCGTCGAGGAGCCCCGGGGGATGCGGCCGCTGGTGATCGTGCTCGGGCTCGCGCTCTCGGTGGCCGCGATGGCGGTGGTCTTCCTCTCGTGGAAGCTGCGTGGAGCGAAGCAGCTGGAGCCCTCGGTGGTGCACGTGCAGACGGCGCTGACACCTGCGCCTCCCCGGCCCATCATCAGCCCTTCGGTGCAGCGCAAGGTGGCGGCGTCATGAGCTCGACCTCGACGCGCATCGAACGCCGGAAGCACGAGGGCCCGCGGGTGCTCGGCTTCGCGGAGCGGGTCGCCCTCTTCATCTGCGCCATTCACAAGCAGCGCGCAGACGAGCTCTTCGCAGGCATGGCAGCGCCCCTGCAGAAGAAGGCGACGGAGTTCGCCAGCAGCATGCAGCAGTGGGACTCGGGGCGGCGCCAGGCGCGGCTGGCCCATGAGTTCGGGGTGCGGCCCGATGCGGGCGAGCGGTTGCAGCAACTGGTGGTGCGCGCAGACGGCGAGCTCCGGGCGGCGATCGTCGCGTCGTTGCCGCCGGTCGTGCGCCGGCAATTTCCTCAATTTCAGGGTGGCGTGGAGTCGTTCCCGGTGGCGGTGCGGGCGGTGGCGGCGAGGTTGGTGAAGGAGGCGTCGAGGTAGCGGGGACGGATGGCTCCCTCCGGTCTGGATGACGGAGGGGGCCAGGGGTTTGGCGAGCGTAGGCAGCGCGGCCGTGAGGGCTGGCGCGGCCTGCGCTTTCGTCGTTTTCGCCGTCGGAAACGCACCGTCCGCGGTGGGAAACGGTGCCTCCGCGTAACCTGCGGAAAGCACTTCATCGCGGCGTTGGCCCGGTCCCTGAAAAGCGGCCGGCCACCATGCGAGACGCAACGACCATCATCACCGAGACCGCGGCACCGGCGCCGTCGGCGAGCGAGCTCCGGCAGGCTCCCGCGACACGCACCAAGCTGGTGCCCACCCAGAAGCTGACCCGCGCGCACGTGGCCGTCGACGCGAGGCCCCGGGCGTTCGAGATGCTGGCCCAGGCGACGGGCCGGGTGGCGCAGAAGATCGGCGCACAGCTGAAGACGACCGTCACCTGCAAGCCGTCCCTGTTGCCCTCGACCCTGCACCCCTTCTCGCACCTCGCCGCCCGCGCGCTGTTCGTCTCCCTGGAGCTCGGAGGGGACGCGCTCGGCATCCTCGAGCTCGATGGCCTCGGGGCTGGCGCGTTGATCGGACGCATCACCAGCGCCAACGAGCCGGTGGGGTTGCCGACGCGGCTGTCGAGCATCGAAGAGGCTGCGCTGGGGTGGATCTTCTTGTCGACCCTCGCCGAGCTCCGAGCCGAGCCCGCCTTCGCGCCCTTCACCCCGCGGCTGCTCTCGATGACCCTGGATCGCGGAGAGGTCCTGCAGCAACTCGACGCGCGTCGCCGGCATGTGGCGGTGCAGCTCGAGCTGCGCATCGGAGAGACCAACTGCCTCGCGCGCATGCTGCTGCCGGCGCTGTGGCTGCAGTCGAAGGCCGAGGCGCTGGCGACCGAGCTGACGCCCCCGGCGCTCGACGAGGTGTTGGCCGCCACCCTGCCCGCGACCTGCATCATCGGGAGCGCGCTCTTGCCGAAGAAGGACGCCGAGTCGCTCGCCCCGGGAGACGTGGTGCTCTTCAGCGGCGTGTCTCAGCGGTCCAGGGGCCTCATCGGCCCGGGCCGCGTCACCACGCCGTCGTTCGAGCTGCGCGGCACCTTCACCGAAGCCGGCTTCACCCTCACCCGCGCTCTCGAGCGCCCCACCCAGGAGTCCGCCATGTCGCACGTCGATCCGTCCATCCCCGTCGAAGTCGAAGTTGAACTCACGCGCCTGCGCCTCCCGCTGCACCAGCTGGGGTTGGTGCGGCCCGGCAGCGTGATTCCCCTCCACATCAACGCCGCGCAGCAGGTGGTGGTGCGCATCGGCGACAAGGCCGTCGCCCGCGCCGAGTTGGTGGAGATCGAAGGTGAGATCGGCGCCCGCATCATCTCGATGCTCTGAGGCCGCGATGACGCTCTCGCCCCGTCAGAAGCTGTTCGGCGCGGTGGTGCTCGCGCTGTTGGTCCCCGGGCTTGCCGCGCTGCAGGGGGCGTCCGCCTCCACCGTCGCGCGGGTGTTGCTCGGGCTCGCCGCGCTGGGCGGCATCGCGCTCTGGTTCGTACGTGCGCGCGGGGTGTTGCCCTCGAAGTTCAAGGCCGCGCCCCGGCTTCACGTCGTGCAGCGCGTCGGGCTGTCGGCGCGTTCGGGGCTCACGTTGATCGAAGTCGACGGCAAGCCCTACCTCGTCGTGCACGGTGACGGGTTCGCCCGCGTTCAGCCCACGCGTCGCCCCGCCCGCGTCACGCCCCGCCCCTCGCTCGAAGCGCCGAGCGAGTCACCCGCAGTCCTCTCCTGAGACGTCATGCCTCCACTCCTCCTCGCGGTCGCCAAGACCGACCTGTCGAACGACGGCTTTGCCAGCAGCCAGCTGCAGATGATGGGGCTGCTCGCGGTGATGTCGCTGGTGCCCTTCGCGATCATGATGCTCACCAGCTTCTCGAAGATCGTGGTCGTGCTCTCCATCGTGCGCTCGGCGCTGGGGACGCAGCAGGCGCCGCCGACGATGGTGCTCACGGGGCTCGCAGCGGTGCTCTCGGCCACGGTGATGACGCCCACCTTCGAGAAGATGTCGGCCACGGCGCGCTCGGGATGGGTGGAAGGCTCCGACACCAACGCGCTCATGAGCCAGGCCACGGCGGTGCTGCTGCCGCTGCGTGACTTCCTGGTGAAGCACGGCAGCGCCGAAGAGCGAGCCCGCTTCGTCGACCTGGCCCGCGAGCTGCGACCGCCCGAGGAGGCCAGCGCGGTCAGCGACGAGGACCTCTCGATCGTGGTGCCGTCCTTCGTGATCACCGAACTCAAGGAGGCCTTCATCATCGGCTTCCTCGTCTTCCTCCCCTTCCTCGTGCTCGACATGGTGATCGCCAACGTACTGCTCGCGCTGGGCATGCAGACGTTGAGCCCCAGCCAGGTGAGCCTGCCGTTCAAGATCCTCCTCTTCGTGGCGGTCGATGGGTGGGCGCTCATCTCCCACGGGTTGATCCTCGGGTACCGGTGAACCATGGACACCTCTCTTCTCCTCGGCGTGGCCCGTGAAGCGCTGCTGTTGATGGTGCTCGCGTCGTTGCCGCCCATCGGGGCTTCGCTGGTGGTGGGCTTCTTGATGAGCCTCGTGCAGGCGACGACCCAGCTGCAGGAATCGACGCTTTCGGTGGTGCCCAAGCTCTGCGCGGCGGTGCTGGCCCTGGTCATCGCCGGCCCGTGGATCGGCGCCCAGCTCACGCGCTTCACCACGCAGTTGATGCTCACCATTCCTTCGGTCGCGTCGTGAATGCGCTGACCCTGGGCATCGACCTGCTGCAGCCGCACGTGGTGGCCGTGGCGCTCATCAGCGCGCGGTTGGTGCCCGTGGGGTTGCTCTGCCCGCTCTTCGGAGGCTCGCATGCGCCGATGCACGTGAAGCTGGGCGTGGTGCTGGCGCTCGCGTTCTTCCTCCATCTCTCGTGCGGCGTCGGCGCTCCCGCTGCGGTCAGCACCTTTGAACTGGCGGCGCTCATGGCCCAGGAGGTCATCTTCGGCATGTCCCTGGGCCTCATCGCCGCCCTGCCCTTCGATGCCGCGCGCATGGGTGGGCGCTTCATCGATCTCTTTCGGGGCTCGTCGGCGGAGGCAGCGCTCCCGATGGCAGGCACGAAGGAAGCGGCGACGGGCGACGCGCTGTACCACCTGCTCCTCGCCGTGGGCGCTGCGGGCCTGCTGTGGCCGGCGATGATCTCGGCGCTGACGCGCAGCTACGGCCTGGTTCCCCCGGGCACCTTCCACCACACCGAGGCGGTCGCGATGCACGTAGTGGGGCTGGTCGCGGGCGCGTTCTCCACGGGTCTCGCCATCGGCGCCCCGATCGCGGGTCTCACCCTCACCGTCGACGCGTGCCTCGGGCTCGCTTCTCGTGCCGCGCCGAACATGAACCTGAACGACACCGGGGCCCCGCTGCGCATCCTCGGTGGCGGCGCGGTGTTGTGGCTGGGCATCGGGGTCATCGCGGCGCGGTTGCAGGACGTCGCGCTGGCCCACGCCGACGAACTGCACTCGTTCGCTGTGCTGGGGAGTGCGAACTGAGCCCATCCGTGCCGGCGGACGCCGCCCCTGCTCAACTCGCTGATTTCACGATCCGAACCCGCTGGCCCGGTCCCTGCTCAGGGGTCCCGCGCCATGAGCGACAAGACGCACCAGCCCACCGCGAAGAAGCTCAAGGACGCCCAGAAGAAGGGGCAGATCGCGCGCAGCAAGCTCTTCGCCTCGGCCTCGGTCACGCTCGGGGGACTCACCGCCACGCTGCTCTTCGTCGATGACACGGCCCAGCGACTGCTGACGTGGACGAAGGAGACGCTCTCGAACCACGACACCGCCCCGGCCCTCGCGCTCGAGCAGGGCGTGCGAGTCCTCGCCACCTGCGTCGCGCCGAGCCTCGCCGGAGCCATGCTGGGGGCCATCGCCGCGAGCGTCGCCCAGTCCGGCCTGCAGCTGCAGGCCGACGCGGTGGCCCCGAAGCTCGAGCGCCTCAACTTCATCGAGGGCTTCAAGAAGCTCTTCTCCGTCCGCCAGCTCATCGACGTGCTCAAGGGGTTGCTCGTCGCGGCGATCATCGGGTGGCTCTTCTGGAGCGCCGTCGAGTCGAATGGCCCTCTCGCCTTCAACGCGCTCCAGCACGACGGGCTGCGCGCGTACGTCGCGTTGCTCACGTTGCTCCGGCCGGTGGTGCTCAAGGCCGCGGTGGTGCTGCTGGTGCTGGGCGTCGCCGACTGGGCCCTGGCGAAGAAGCGCCACGTCGACGACTTGATGATGTCGCACCAGGAAGTGAAGCAAGAGCACAAGAACGCCGAGGGTGATCCGCACCAGAAGGCGAAGCAGAAGTCGCTGCGCAAGCAGATCGCCAACGGGGGCACCGCGCGCGGGGTGCAGAAGGCCTCGGCGATCGTCGTGAACCCGACGCACCTCGCCATCGCGCTCCGCTACGCCGAAGACGAGTGCGACGCCCCCTACATCGTGGCCAAGGGCCAGGAAGAGGACGCCTTGAAGATCCGCAAAGAAGCCGCAGCGCTGGGCATTCCCGTGGTGCGCGACATCCCGCTCGCCCGCAGCCTCATTCACTACGACGTCGGCGAAGAGGTGCCCGAGGAGCTGTACCAGGCCGCCGCCGCCATCCTGAAGGTCGCCCTCGAGTCGAACGAAGGAGAGAAGCCGTGAACCAGGTGCTCGGGGTCGTCGAGAAGGTGCTCGCGCGCGCGAAGGCGTCGTCGGACGTGGTGCTGGCGATCGTGATGGCGATGATCATCGGCGCGATGATCGTGCCCCTGCCGAGCTGGCTGCTCGACGTGGGCCTCGCCATCAACCTCGCGGCCGCGGTGGCGCTGTTGGTGGCGGCGCTCTACGCGAAGGACGCGCTCAAGGTCGCCTCGTTCCCCACGCTGCTGCTCATCACCACGCTCTTCCGCCTGGCGATGAACGTCTCCTCGACGCGGCTGGCGCTGTCCGAAGGGCACGCGGGCGAGATCATCCAGGCCTTCGGCGAATTCGTGGTGCGCGGCGACTACGTGGTGGGCGCGGTCATCTTCTCCATCCTCACGCTGGTGCAGTTCCTGGTGGTCACCAAGGGCGCCGAGCGCGTGGCCGAAGTCAGCGCGCGCTTCACCCTCGACGCCATGCCCGGCAAGCAGATGAGCATCGACGCCGATCTCCGCGCCGGCGCCATCACCCAGGACCAGGCGCGCGCCCGCCGCCGGGCGCTGGAGCGCGAGTCGCAGCTCTTCGGTTCCATGGACGGCGCGATGAAGTTCGTGAAGGGCGACGTCATCGCGGGCCTGGTCATCACCCTCATCAACCTGCTGGGCGGCATCGTCATCGGGGTGCTGCAGAACGGCATGAGCGCCGCCGAGGCCGCCAGCACCTACGCGCTCATCGCCATCGGTGACGGGCTCGTCTCGCAGATCCCCTCGCTGTCCATCGCCGTGGCCGCGGGCATCGTGGTGACCCGGGTGGCCTCCGAGAAGGAAGAAGACTCGCTGGGCACCGACATCGGCGCGCAGTTCTTCGGCCAGCACAAGGCGCTCTTCGTGGTCGCCGGCCTCTGCCTCGCCTTCGCCGCGATGCCCGGCATGCCGCACTTCACCTTCATCGTGCTGGCGGCGCTCGCGGTGCTGGTGGGCCTGGGTGTCCAGCGGCTGCGCGCGAAGCCGGCGGAGGCGCCGAAGAGGAAGTCAGAAGATCGCGTCGCCCCTGCCCAGGCCCCGAAGCTCGAGGAGCAAGTGCAGGCCGTCACCCCGCTGGTGCTCGACCTCGCCGGCGATCTCACGGCGCTCGTCGAAGAAGACGGCCAGGCCTTCGTACATGTCGACCTCAACACCGTGCGCGAGCGGCTCTTCGTGGAGCTCGGGGTGCGCGTGCCGGCGTTCCGGGTGCGCACCGGGGCTCCGCTCTCGCCGCGCAGCTACGCGCTGGCCGTCGACGAGGTCCCTGCGGGCCGGGGCCAGCTCCCCGAGGGCGAGCTGTTCACCCTGGGCAACGCGGCCGAGCTCAAGGTCGCGGGCCTCGAGACCACGCCGGCGCAAGACGCGCTCGGTCGGCAGCTGGCCCTGGTCACGGTGCCGCGCGAGACGTTGCACCAGAAGGGCCTCCCCTCCCGCACGCGCCGCGAGCTGCTGGTCGATCACCTCGCGCAGCTGCTGCGGAAGCGCGCCGCGTCGTTCCTCGGGGTGCAGGAGGTCTCGGCGTCGCTGGCCACCCTCGAGACCCAGTGCCCCGCGTTGGTGAAGGAGGCGCTGCAGAAGGTCCCGCTGCCGCTGCTCACCGACGTGCTCAAGAAGCTGCTCCAGGAGCAGGTGAGCATCCGGAACCTGCGGGCCATCCTCGACGCGCTGGTGTCCCCTTCGACGGAAGGTGACGCGGCGCAGCTCGCCGAACGGTGCCGCGCGGCGCTCTCGCGACAAATCAGCCACCAGTTCGCGCAGCAGGGCCCGCTCTTCGCGTGGCTGGTCGACCCGGCCGTCGAAGAGAAGCTGCGCCAGGGAGGGGCCGCGCTCGATCCTTCCGACGCCGGCGCCATTCTCGAAGGGGTCAAGCGCGTCGCGCGCCAGGGCAAGGGCGTGCTGCTCTCGTCACCCGACGTGCGGCGCATGTTGCGGCGGCTCATCGAGGGCGCGTTCCCCGAGGTCGCGGTGCTGACCTTCAGCGAACTGGACCCGGAGCTGCAGGTGCGCCCCGTCGGCCGCCTCGTCGCGGTGGCGCAGGGCTGAGCACCGTGCGCCGCACATGAGAAAGCCCCTCGTCCCGGTCAAGGGGGCGAAGGGCTTCGCACATCAAGGACTCGTCAGCTCACTGACCCGGCGCGAGCGGCGGCACCTTGCCGTCGGGGCCCGGGCGGTTGACGCGGTCCTTGAGTTCCTTGCCAGCGCGGAACAGCAGGCCACGCTTGGCGCGAACGGCGATGGGCTCGCCGGTCTTGGGGTTGCGGCCCTGGTAGGCGCCGTAGTGCTTCACGTGGAAGGCCCCCAGCCCACGGATCTCGATGTTCTCTCCGGCGACGAGCGCATCCTTCATCGCTCCGAAGATCATCTCGACCGTGGCTTCGGCCTGCTTCTGCGTCACACCCTTCTTGGCAACCAGGATGTTCACGAGATCGGACTTGAGCACCGGCGTTTCCCCCTGTGTGGACCAACGGTCCAGAATCACTGTGGATTTGGACACCATGGTACCCATGATGGGCTCAACCCTGCAAGAAACCTACGTTTTTTCCGACTGGGGCCCGGGGATTCTCACCAGGTCCGCCCACGAGATTTCCTTGAGTTTCTCGATGGTTGACTCATCAGCGGCCGTAAACAGCCGGGCCACGACCCCGAAGTGACCGGAGGTTTCTGCGTGGTCGCGGTTAAAAGCGCGCGCCGTGCCACCGACGGCGGCGGAGATGTCGGCGAGCGTCAGGGTGGTCACGTCGCGCGCGGGGAGCAGTGCCCCCTTCTCGTTGGCGAGCAGCAACGCGTTGGCGATGAGCACCCGCGCCAGCTCGCGCACGCGCTGTTCGGGCAGGCGCAGCGACAACGAGATCTGCCGCGACGTCGGCGGAGGCAGTCCATCGAGTGAGGCCCGCGTCACCTCTTCGGCGATGCGCGAGGCGATGAGCTCGTTGCTGCGCGGGTGCTCGAGCAGGTCGCGGAACTCCTCGTGGAAGTCGGCGTGCTCGATGGCGTAGGCCAGCCGCGCCCCGGAGAGCACGATGTACCAGCCGACGTAGATCCACATCAGGAACAGCGGCGCGATGCCCATCGAGCCGTAGACCTTGTTGGCGCTGAAGAAGAGGCTGGCGATGCCGCCGTAGAGGTGACGCGCGGCTTCCCACGCGAGGCCGGCGATGGAGCCCCCGAGGAACGCGGATCTCCACGGCACCGGGGCGTGCGGGGCCACCTTGTAGAGGGTGGTGAAGACCGCCACCGCGGTGATCACCGAGCCCACGAAGAACACCTGCGCCGAGAAGGGGAACTCGAGCCAGCCCAGGAAGCTCTTCACGCCCTGCGTGCCCAGCAGCGACGCGGCGATGAGCAGCGGGCCGACGAAGAGCACACCGGCGTACAGCCCGAGGCTCACCAGGATCGGGCGCTTCTGCCGCACCCGCCAGATGTCGTTGAGCGAGGCGTCGAGGTGCCGGAGCATCAGCCCCGACGACACCAGCACCACGAGGAACGACACGCTGCCGGCGGCCCGCGAGTTGGCGGCCGAGAGGAAGGTGCGAATGGTCTGCTCGGACTGGGCGCGCCCTCCCGGAGAGAGGATGTCCTCGAAGAACTTGAGCACCAGCGGATCGATGCGCTTGGCGTTGAAGGCGTGCAGCAGAGAGAAGATCACCGCCACCAGGGGCACCAGCGAGGTGATGGTGATGAAGGTGAGGTTGCCCGCGCGCAGGGCGAGCGATTCCCCGCGGTAGCCCAGCACCACCGCGACGCTGCGTCGCCACAGGGCGACCGCCCGCGAGAGCCGCTTCACGGGCGGCGAAGACGCGGTGGCGGTGGGCTCGCCCATCACGTCAGCGGCGGACGAGAATCCGCTCGATGAGCTCGCGCGAGACCTGCGTCAGCTCCACGAAGACCACGCCCATGCCGGGGGTCTGGTCGGGGGTGCCCGGCTCGACTCGCCGGACCACCTCGCCCACGCCCTCGATGGTCTCGAGGTCTTCGAAGATGACGGTGAAACGCAGGTTCACCTGCGTCCCGATGGGGAGCGGATCGTCGGACTTGATGAACACCCCGCTGCGGCTCAGGTTGATCACGTACTCGTTGATGAATTGCTCCACCGACGAGAACTCGTGATTGATCATCCGCCGTGCGTCGATGCGTCGGTCGACGGTTCCGCTCATGGGGAGCTCACTCCTCGCTCGAGCCAGACGGCGCTGAAGGAGGCGGAGCCGAAGGGGACGAGGGGCGTTCGTTCTTCTGGTTCTGACCGCCCCCACCACCACCGCCGCCACCACCGCCACGGCCGCCGCGGTCACGTCCGCGACCACGACCGCCGCGTTCACCACGCTCGGCGCCACCGCCGCGCTCGGCACCACCCGCGCTGCGTTCACCGCGGGCCGCCGGTTCGCGCTCACCACGCGCCGCCGGTTCGCGCTCGGCACCACCGCCGCGCTCGTTGCGATCGAAGCGGGCCTCCTGGCTGCCGGGCTTGCGGTTGCTGGTGTAGGTGCTCGGGTCGTGCTCGACGGTCGTCGCGGCGATCTTGATCTCGATGCCGGAGATCGGCCGCGCGTAGATGTCGTACTGCTCGCGGTGGTAGTCGGTGCGCGCCTTGACCTGGATCGCCTTGTTGAAGCGGTCCATGAGGTGGCGCAGCTCCTCGCGCTCCTCGTTCTGCATGAGGTTGGCGACCTCGGTCTGCGCCTGGACCACCATCGTCGGGTCCTTGTAGGCGCCGGCCGAACGGCGGAGCTCGCGGAAGATCTCGTAGGCGACCGTGGTGGCCGTCTTCACCGAACCCTGGCCCGCGCAGTACCCGCACCGCTCGTGGAGGATGCGGCCGATGGACTCGCGCACGCGCTTGCGGGTCATCTCGACGAGGCCCAGCTCGCTGATGCGCAGCACGTTGGTCTTGGCCTTGTCGCGGCCCAGCGCCTCGTGGAGCGACTTGAAGACCTTGTCGCGGTTCTGCTGCTTCTCCATGTCGATGAAGTCGCAGATGATGATGCCGCCGATGTTGCGGAGCCGGAGCTGGTAGACGATCTCCTTGGCCGCCTCGGTGTTGATCTTCACGATCGTGTCTTCGAGGTTCTTCTTCCCGACGTAGCGACCGGAGTTCACGTCGATGGCCGTCAAGGCCTCGGCCTGGTCGATGATCAGGTAGCCACCCGAGCGCAGCCACACCTTGCGAGCGGTGGCGCGCTTGATCTCTTCCTCGATGCCGTAGGCGTCGAAGATCGGCTCCTCGGCGTCGTGGAGCACCACGCGGTCCTTCAGGGTCGGGTCCTGGGCCTCGACGAAGCGCTGCACGCGCTCGAACTCCTCGCGGTCGTCGATGATCAGCTTCTCGATGTCCTGGGCGAAGAGATCGCGGGTCGCGCGGAGGATGAGGTCCAGGTCGGGGTGCATCAGGCCGGCGCGGTGAACCTTCTCACTCTTGCGCACGGTCTCGTTCCACACCTCGATGAGGAAGCGGATGTCCGCCTCGAGCTTCTCCTGGGGCACGTTCTCGGCGACGGTGCGCACGATGAAGCCGGTGCCCGCGGGGCGCAGGCGATCGACGGTGTCACGGAGGCGACGGCGCTCCTTCTCGTTGCCGATGCGGCGGCTGATGCCCACGTGATCGACGGTGGGCATGAACACCAGGTGCCGGCCGGGGATCGAGATGTGCGTGGTGATGCGCGCGCCCTTGGTCCCGATGGGATCCTTTGAGACCTGGCACATGACTTCCTGCCCGACCTTGAGGAGATCCTCGATGCGCTGCTGCTTCTTCGGGGGCTCCGCCTTGCGCTCGCGGTGCTTGTCCTTCTCGCGGTCCTTCTCGCGGTGCTTGTCCTTGTCCTTCTCCTTGAAGCGGACGTCGCGCGGGGCCTGCGTGCGCTGGGCGTCGATCTTCTCGGTCTCGGGCAGCGCCTGCGCCTCGGGGGCCGGGGCACCCGACGCGTCGACCGGGGCGGCCGCGACTACGGCCCCCGGCGTCGCGCTCTCGGCCGCGGCGACGACTTCCGCGCCCGCGGCCTGGGTGGACTGCTCGACGGCAGCAGCCACGACCTCGGCGCCGGACGGCGCGCCATCGGCAGCGGCGACGACCTCGGGAGCCGGCGCGTCGGCCGGGGCCGGTGCGGGGGCTGCTTCGGCGGCGACTGGAGCGGCGGCGGACTCGCGCGGGGGGACCTCCTCGGTCTCCTCGGGCACGTCGTCGACGTCGCCGTCGTTCTCGCCTTCCGTCATGTCGAACTGGTGACGGGTGACGTCCGGGTCGAAGAGTACGTCTCCGACGTAGAGGAACGCCGCCTTGTCCAGGCCGATGTCTACGAACGCCGCCTGCATGCCCGGAAGCACACGCGTGACGCGACCCTTGTAGATGTTACCGACGATGCCCCTGTCTTTTTTTCGCTCGAGATAAAACTCAGCGATGTGGCCCTGCTCGACCAGCGCGACACGGGTCTCCCGACCCGCGGCGTTGATGACGAGAACGCTGCTCATGGATGAATCCGTTCTGTGCAGCTCGACCTCGGAGGCCCCACGGACGGGACGCAGGACACGCACGGGTCACAGGCTGCACCAAAGGACAGGGGGCGGCGCCACTCGCAATAAGCTCACGCTGTGGTGTCGCTCCGCGAAGGTCAACCACCAGACCCCCTGCCGGTTGAATCATGGAACCCCGCAGGAAAGACCCCGCGGAGTCGACTTCGCCCTCGTATCTCTTCGGCCTGCTTCAGGTCCGACCGGGGGCCCCGTCAAAAAGAGTTGTCGGCGCGGAGCGTTTCACGAATCACAGGGGTTAGGAAACGAATTGTCGGGAAAATCAGGCCCGAACGGACGGCAGGTCGGGCCGCAGCCGGCTGGGCTTCCACTGGAGCTTGAGAGCGGTCCACGCCGGGTCGAGCATCAGCTTCTTGGTGTCGGTCAGCCCCATCTCGAGGGCGGCGAGGCGAACGAAGTCCTCCGACGGGGCCTGCGGCGCCTCGGCGTTGGTGGGGAAACAGACCCAGATGGCCCCGGTGACGGCCATGCCCCGGGTCAGCGGGCCCAGCTTCTCGACCAGCTCGGTCTTCTTCGAGGCGAAGAGCACCTGCACGTCGAGGCCGGTCTTCGAGTCGTGCAGCAGGGCCACGCCCTCGGGCAGCGGGGCCAGGGCCTCGAGGAAACCTTCGGGGGCGTGGTGCACCGAGACCGTCATGCCGGCGCGAATGCCGAGCATCGAGGTGAGCGGCGCGATGAGGAAGGGACCTCCGAAACTCATCGACGAACCTCAAAGGTGGTGAACGCGGGACCGGAGTCGGCAGGCACTTCGACCACCTCTACCGCATCGACGCGCGCTCCGGCAGGCCCTCGACGGCACCAGGTGACGAAGCGCTCGAGCACCTCGGGGGCGGCCTCGGCCACGGCCTCGACGTCACCGGAAGGCAGGTTGCGCACCCAGCCCATGACCCCGAGCTGGCGGGCGGCGTGTTGCGCGTTGGCGCGGTACGACACGCCTTGCACGAGACCACAGATGCGGAGATGAACGCGTCGCAGCGTCATGGCACGGCGCGGCTCTACCACGATGACTGATCACCCGGACGAAGAAGCGCTCGCCTCGCACCTCGACGTCGCCGAGCGAAACCGCACGGGCGCCTTCTTCACGCCCCGGGCGGTGGTGGAGCGGGTGATCGACGCGGTCGCGCCCTTCGTGCCCGCGCGCGGCAAGCTGCGGATCATCGATCCGGCCTGTGGGGCAGGCGCGTTCCTGAGCGTGGCGGCGCAACGCTGGCCCCGCGCCGAGCTCATCGGCGTCGAGCTCAACGAGACCTCGGCCGGCGTGTGCCGCGAGCGGGTCCCGGGCGCGAAGATCATCGTGGGTGACGCGCTGACCTTCGAGCTGCTGCCGGCGCACGATGGGACGTTCGAGCTGTGGCTGGGGAACCCGCCGTGGAATGGCACCTCTCCCCTGCTCCGCAGCAAGGAAGCGTGGGCGCGCGCCTGTGCGTGGCTGCCCTCGAACTTCGCGCTCAAGAGCGGCACCAGCCTGCGCGAGGACTACGTCTTCTTTCTCTTGATGGCGTCGCTGCGGCTGAAGGAGGGGCACGGCGCCCTGGCCTTCATCACCTCGGCGACGTTGCTCGACGCCTTCGCGCACGCACCAGTGAGGGAGGCGCTGCTCTCGCGGCTCTCGCTCCGAGACGTGATGGTGCTGCCGCGGGGGACGTTTGCCGGGACGCGCGTCGAGCCCTGCGTCACCACCTGGACCACGGACGGTCAGGGGTTGCGCGCGAAGGCGCCGGAGTGGAACCTGAGGCCCGTCTCAGGCGAGGCGGCCGCGCTCGACGCGCGCTGGGCGAAGACCGGGGTGCCGCTCGAGGAGTTGGTGCCGGTGAGCTTCGCCGGCCTCAAGACGCGCTTCGACGAGCTGCTGGTCGACGACGACCGCGAGGTGCTGGAGGCTCGGGTGGCCGGATTCCTCTGGGCCGCAGACATGGGGGCGTTCTCGCGCCAGCACGGGCTGGTCGAGTTCCTCCCCAAGCTCGAGGCGCTGCGCGCGTTCGCCGGTGAGGCCGCCTTCGACGCAACGCGGGTGCGCCCGTTCTTGCGGTACCGCGGGCCGAACCCGCGCGGCCCCAACGCGTGGTGCTACGTCGATCGCCAGCTCATCCCCCGGGGAGATCATC
>CAIVGN010000156.1 GCA_903905455.1 uncultured Archangium sp. | reverse complement strand
GGCGTGGGGTCGACCGCGTGCAGCGTGTAGCCCGCGTGGGCCAGCAGCAGGCTCCCCACCGTCACCACCGCCGCCCCCAGCGTCCAGCGCAGGGCGCTCCGGCCACCGAAGATGAACCCCGCCACCAGGGGGATGATCACCGAGAAGAACAGCCCCGTCTCGTCGAAGGGGCTCTGGCCCAGCAGTCCCGGGCCGTAGAGCAGCAGCGCGCAGGCCATGGTGATCTGGAACCAGGGCGACAACGAGGCGGTGCGCTTGAGCCCACGCACCACGATGGGCCCCGCCACCACCATCACCCCGTTGAGCGCGCTTTGCACCCACAGGCCCTGCATCGCCGACATCACCGACCACACCACCCCCATGGGCCACGCGATGAGCCAGGCCTGCACACCAAATCGAAATCGGGCGCGCTGTTCGGGGTCTTCGACCTTCGGAGTCCATCGGTCTGTGAGGCCCGCCACCCACCGCCACATCCCGTAGATCTATCGAGGCTCCGGGCATCTCGCCAATGCACCCCTCTTCATCCTGAGGCGCGCTCGAGACGGTCGCAGTTTTCTGAGGCTCACAATGGCTCAAGCCAATGAATTCACATGGTCTTTTGGTGGTTCCACTCTTGCGAGGCGGGGGGCGATGACGCGACGGTTCTGGCTCGGGGTAATGCTGATGGCGGTGGGGTGTTCCGGACCGGGCCCCGCCGGCTTCGACGACCACACCGTGAGCACCCTGTCGTCGGTGGCCGACTACGAGCGCCTCGCGGTCACGGCCCACGGACGCTCGGCGGGCAAGTTCGTGATCACCGGCTTCGGCACCGACGCCGAGGGCGTGCGCTACTTCGACAACGCGTTCTATGCGCTGCACGACGAGTGGTACTGGTTCCGGCTGCTCAACGCGCAGCGCCTGCCGGGCCGCGAAGGCATCGTGCCCGTCGCGGGGCACACCTTCGGCACCATCGCGGAGATCTACGCCTGGGCGAAGGTCGAGCCCGTGTTGCCGCTCGACCTGCGCTGGGTCGACGACGGCCGCCTCTACTCGCCGCGGTTCTACGAACTCGCGCTGACCGTGAGCCCGCGCGCGTTGGGCCTGGGCACCCTGGTGCACGTCACCGCCGTGGCCGGGCGCTCCGAGCACTGGGGCTTCGAGCTCGAGTTCCCCGACGTCATCACCCACGCCGAGTTGGTGCGCTTCTTCGAGCGGGTGCAGGCCACGGTGCCCGCGGCCATCGCCGAGCAGTTGGTGTGGGTGGTGCGCTCGCCGCAGCAGGAGTCGCTCGCCCAGGACATGGAGCACCAGCGGCTGCGCTTCTTCGACCGCATCATCCGGCTCGAGGACCTCGCAGTGCCCGGCGAGACCGAGGTCTACAACGAGGGCGTGACCGCCGGCCGGCTCAAGCTGATCAGCTCCGGCGAGCCCTTCACCGGCACCACCTCGAGCGACATCCTGCTCCTCGAAGACGTGCCCGACTTCCTGCCGCCGGCCGCCGGCGTGGTGACCTCCGTGCCCCAGACGCCGCTGGCGCACCTGAACCTGCTGGCGAAGAACCGCGGCATCCCCAACGTGTACCGCGGCGGCGTGATGGACGACCTCGAGCTGCGCGACCTCGCGCGGTTCCGCTCCCCCGTGCTCATCAAGGCCGCGGCGCCCGGCGAGCTGGTCATCAAGGCGCTCACCGAGGCCCAGTTCGCGTTCTGGCTCCAGTCGCAGCGCAAGGCTCCGGTGGCGGTGCAGCAGGTCGACGTGACCACCGTGCCGTACCTCCACGACCTGCGCGCGCTCGCGGTCGCCGACCAGGACACCCTGCGGCCGTCCATCGGGGGCAAGGCCACCGGCTACCTCGGGCTGCTCGAAGGCGCGCCCACGGCCACGCCTGATCAGCTCGCGGCCATCACCATTCGCCCCTCCGTCGAGCACCTCGCGCCGTTCCGCGCGCGCCTCGAGGCAATGCTGCTGGCCCCGGCCTTCGGGGAAGACGCCCGGGCCCGCGCCCTCGCCCTCGAGGGCCAGGCGCGCTTCACCACCAGCCACCCTTCGGCCGTCGACCAGACGTACCTCCAGCAGTTCCTCGCCCTGCACCCCACGGGCGACGTGCTCGGCGACTTTGCCCGCGCCGGCGGTCTCAAGGACCTGATCCGCGCCGCGCCCCTGGCCCCGGCCACGCTCGCGTTGATCACCGACGCCCTGCGCGCCCAGTTCGGGCACTACGCGGTGAGCCAGGGGCTGCGCTTCCGCTCGTCCTCCACCGCCGAGGACGTCGAGGGCTTCAACGGCGCCGGCCTCTACGACTCGAACACGGGCTTCCTCGACGCCGCCGCGCAGGCCGACCCGGCGGATCAGAAGCAGACCGTGGAGTGGGCGCTCAAGAAGACCTGGGCCTCGTACTGGAGCGTCGAGGCCTTCGAGGAGCGCGCGCTCGAGAACATCGACCACCTCTCGGGCAACATGGCCGTGGTGGTGCACGCGCGCTTCGACGACGCGAAGGAGCTGAGCAACGGGGTGTTCCTCTTCACGCTCCACGACGGCGCCGCGGTGATGGACCTGAACGTCCAGGCCGGCGCGCTCTCCGTCACCAACCCCACCTCCACCGCGCTGCCCGAAGTGGACCGGGTCACCATGCCCGTCGGCGGCGGCGCGCCGGTCATCGAGCGGCTGCGCAGCTCCACCGTCGTGCCCGCGGGCACGCTGCTGCTGGGCGACGCGCAGTTGCTCGAGACCTTCGGCCGGGCCCGCGAGGTCGCCACCCTGTGGCTCGCGCGCAGCAACGCCTCGCGCCCCGAGGCCCAGCGCGCCCATACCCAGGTGCTCGACTTCGAGTTCCGCCAGGTGCCCGAGGGCTGGCCTGCGTTGAAGGCCGGCGTCTTCCCCGCGCGCCTGGTGCTCAAGCAGACCCGCAGCCTCGACCCCGGCGTGCGCGGCCTGTCAGCCGAGGTGTCGGCGCTGCCGTTGCCCCGCGACCTGCTCAACCGGGCCCGCAAGGTCGAGCGCCGCACCTGCCAGTCGGCCACCTTCACCGCGGTAGTGGTGGAGGCGCTCACCAACCCGCTGTCCTCCCCCGACCTGGGCCACTCGGTCGACGCCTTCACCGCGCAGGTGGCGCTCACCTTCAAGGCCGCGGTGCCCGCGCTGGGGCTCGAGGCGGGCGAGGTCGTGCAGGCCAACCACCTCGCGTTGATCTCGGCCACGCACCCCGAGGCGCCGACGCGCTGGGGCCTCGTCTCGACCTGGGCCCCGGGGCAGAAGCTGAGCGCGCTCGAGCTGAGGGAAGGGCGCTTCGTGCTCGAGGCCGGGCCGGCGCGCGTCGAGGGCAGCGACCTGCGCTGCACCGTGGAGGTGCTCCACAGCACCCCCACGGAGTTTTTGCTCAGCCTGCTTTGAGTCCGTGTGCCCCGCCCGGGGTCGTCTAAGGTGCCCCGATGAGCACGACCCCGGTCGCAGCAGCAGCAGTCGCAGTGGTGGCAGGCCCCCTGGTGATGAAGCACGAGCTCCAGCCTGAATGGGGCCCGGGCATCGTGGTGGAAGACGCGCCGAAGTACTGGGTGCTCTTCTTCGAGAAGGCCGGGCTCAAGAAGTTCATCAAGGAGAAGGCGAAGGTGCTGGTGCCGGTGACCCTCGCCGCCGACGTGGTGGCCGCGCTCAAGTCGAAGTCGCTGGGCCGCTCGCGCCCCCGCCCCGAGGGCAGCGCCAGCGCCAAGAAGAAGAAGGCCGCGGGCCCCAAGGCGCGCTTCCTCACCTTCAAGGACCAGCTGGTGGCCTTCGAGAAGCTCTTCGAGGGTGGCTTCCAGGGCGAGAAGTTCATCGCCGACGAGCGCGGTCGCGCCGGCTCGACGGGCAAGGACGCGCTGAAGGAAGGCGCCATGGCCGCCGCCCAGGCCGAGCTGTCGGCCGAGGCCTTCGCCAGCGCCACGCCCGAGGCGCTCTTCGAGAGCGCGCGCAAGTTGCTCAAGGCGACCAACATCGTGTTCCCCATCGAGGGCTCGATTCCCTTCGCGGCCATGGCCCCGGAGCTGCGCCCCGCCGCCGTGGAGAGCCTCAAGGCCCTGCTGCACGGCGAGGGTGACTACGGAGATCGCCTCGAGAAGTTCGCCGGCGCCATCGTGCTCAAGGACAGCAAGGGCGTCGCCAAGACGGTGACCTGGCCCTTCGCCACGGTCTTCGGCGCGATGGTCGCGCCCGCGGTGCACACCTGCGTGAAGCCCACGGCGTTCTCCACCCAGGCGCTGACGCTGGGCATCCAGGCCGAGAAGTCGCAGCCGGTCACCGCCCAGGGCTACCGCCAGTTCTTCTCTGTCAGCGCAAAGACCAACGAGCTGCTCAAGGCCGCGGGGCAGCAGCCGCGTGACCTGATGGACGTGTACTCGTTCATCCACCGCACGCACGCCGAGAAGGCCGAAGTTCCCCCCCAGGCCCCGTGATTCGTTCGGCCGCCCTCGCGCTGGTTCGGGGTGAGGGCGCCACCGCCGAGGTGCTGTTGGTGCACCCCGGTGGGCCCTTCTGGGCGAAGAAGGACGCCGGCGCCTGGGGCCTGCCCAAGGGCCTCGTCGAGGCCGGTGAAGACGAGCTGGCCGCGGCGAAGCGGGAGTTCGAGGAAGAGACGGGCCAGCGCGCGCCGCTCGGTTCCTACCGGGCGCTGGGCGAGGTGAAGCTCAAGAGCGGCAAGCGCGTGGTGGCGTTCGCGGCGCGCGGCGACTTCGACGTCACCCAGCTCAAGTCGCAGGTGATCGAGATCGAGTACCCGCCGCGCTCGGGCCAGGCGCTGCGCATCCCCGAGGTGGACCGCGCGGCCTGGGCCACGCTCGCGCAGGCGCAGGACCTGGCCAACCCCGCCCAACTGCCGCTCATCGCCGCCGCCCTGGCCCCGCAATGACCCTCGACGAGCTCCTCACCCGACACCCCTGGCCTGCCGAGCACGCCCAGGCCCCGCGCCTCGAGTGGCTGTGGAACTTCGACGTGCCGCTCTCCGTGGAGCAGCTCTGGCCGCTGGTGTCGGACACCTCGCGCATGAACCGCGCCCTGGGCGTGGCGCAGATGCACTTCAGCGATCGCGGCGCGCAGCGCGTGGGTACCTCGCGGCCCGGGGGGCTGGCGCACGAGTGGGTCGAGGTGCCGTGGAACTGGCTCGCCGGACAGTGGATCGAGTCGGTGCGCCTCTACGAGAAGGGCTTCTCGAAGGTGGTCTACGCGGTCTTCACCCTGACCCCGCTGGCGCCGGGCCAGACGCGGGTGAGCGTCTACTTCGGGGCCATTCCCCGGGGGCTTCTCGGGCGGGCAGCGCTCTCGCTGGGCTTCCCGTCGCTGCAGAAGGACTTCGCCCGGGTGTTCGCCGAGGTGGCCGCGCAGCTCAACGCGCACCAGCCGGTGTTCCAGCTCCCGGGGCCCGGCGCGCTGACGGCCGAAGCCGAGGCGAAGCTCACCACCATTCGCGCGGCGTTGATCACCGCGAACCTCGAGCCGGCGCTGGTGGATCAGCTCCTGTCGTGGATCCGCACCGGCGACGAAGAGGACCTGTACCGCATCCAGATCCGCGAGCGGGCGCGGGCCTGGGGCGTCGACGAACAGGCGCTGTTGCGGGTCGCGCTGCACGCCACGCGCGCGGGCCTGCTCGACATCAGCTGGGACGTCGTCTGCCCCCACTGCCGCGGGGTGACCGACGAGGTGGGCGCTCCCGGGGGCCTCAAGGCGAAGGCCGCCTGCGAGGTCTGCGAGGTCGAGTTCGGCACCGACGGCGCCCAGGCCGTGGAGATCACCTTCCACGTGCACCCCTCCATCCGCCCCATCGCGCACCGCACCTTCTGCAGCGCCGAGCCGGCGACGAAGCAGCACATCCGGCTCCAGCGAGACCTCGGGCCCGGCCAGACCCTGGAGGTGACGCCGAGGCTGCCGCCGGGCTCGTACCGGCTCCGGCTGCATGGCCGCATGGACTACGGGTACCTCGACGTCCTCGACGGCGGCGAAGGGCCCCGGGCGTGGAAGGCGAGCGAAGTCACCCGGCAGTCAGCGGGCGTGGGCAGCGTGCTGCGGCTGCACAACGACACCGGTGAGCCCCAGCGCTTCATCCTCGAGGCCGCGCGCTGGAGCGACCACGCGCTGCGCCCCGGCCAGCTCTTCAGCCTGCAGGAGTACCGAGACCTCTTCAGCGAGGACTACCTCGCCACCGACGTGCAGCTGGCCATCGGCGAGCAGACCATCCTCTTCACCGACATCGTGGGCTCCACGCAGCTGTACGCGCAGCGCGGCGACCCGGCGGCCTTCATGGAGGTCAAGCGCCACTTCGCCGAGGTCTTTCCCCTCGTGGCGAAGCACCGGGGCGCGGTGGTGAAGACCATCGGTGACGCGGTGATGGCTGCCTTCAGCGACCCGCTCGACGCGGTGAAGGCCTCGGCCGACATCCACGCCTGCTTCCACGCGGAGCGGGAAGACTCGAGCACGCGGCTGCGCCTCTCGCTGCACACCGGCCCGTGCATCGCGGTGCGGCTCAACACCGGCGTCGACTACTTCGGGCAGACGGTGAACCTCGCCGCGAAGCTCCAGTCACTCGCCGAGGCCGGCGAGGTCGCGCTGAGCCTCTCGGTGTGGAACGCACCCGGGGTGCAGGCGTGGCTCAGCGCAGAGGCCCTCGAGGACGTGCACTATGCCTCGAAGGCCCTGGGCGAGCCGCTGCCGGCGAAGCGGTGGCGAAGCCGTGGCCTCGCCTCCCGCTGACGTGCCGTGGGGCTACGGCGTGGGGTCGCTGCAGTACCCGCCCGTGCACGTGCCGTTGTTGCAGTAGCCCTGGCACTCGTTGCCGCTGGTACAGGTCGCGTCGTTGGCCTTCAGCATCGCGCAGACCCCCGTCGTCGCGCCCAGCCCCGCATTGCAATACAGGTTCGTACCGCACGCGTCGAAGTGGTCCGTCGGGCACGCCGCCCCGGCCGCGAGCTTCGCCTTGCACACCCCCGGGGTCATGGGCGCGCCCGTGCAGTACAGGCCATCGGTGCACTGGCCGCTGCTGCCGCAGGACTGGTCCACCGTGCGGATCGCCGCGCAGGTGCCCGCCGTCTGGCCGGTGGCCACGTTGCAGAAGAGGTTGCTCGCGCAGGGGTTGGTGTTGTCGCACGTGGCGCCCGCCACGCCCGCGCGCGCGCAGGTGTTGGCCGCGGTGCAGTGGAGATCGTACTGGCAGGCCACCGTGGAGCTGCACGCGCCGCCCACCACCACGTACTTCGTGCACACGCCGCCCACGCACTGCGCCAGCGTCCCGCACGCCTGGCCGGTCGCGCCGCAGGGCTGGCCGATGTCCTGGAAGGTGGCCGGTTCGGCGACGCACAGGTCGGCCGCGCTGCAGCTCGCGCCGATCACGCAGCTGCGCTGAGACGTCGCGCCGCCGGTGGGCGCACACGACTGGCCGATGGCGACGATGGGGGTGCACATACCGTTGTAGGGCTCGGAGTTCTCGAGGCAGCTCTGGCCGCTGATCACGGTCTGGCCGTTGGCGATGCGCGGCGCGCAGGTGCCCGGGCAGGCGCTGGTGGTGAGGCACTGCAGCCCGGTGGCGCAATCTTCGTTGCCGAAGCAGCTGCCGTTGAGCGGCACCGCGCCGGCGACCACCGAGTTGCAGCGCTCGCTCAGGTTGACGGCGGTGGAGTTCGTGTTGGCGTTGCAGGCCAGGGTGCGAATGGCGCTGATGCAGGACGCGGCGTTGGCGGCGCTGTAGGTCTGCCGGCCGTCCTTGAGGCCGGGCCACATGACGAAGCTGGCGCACTGCTTGAGGTAGTTCGCCCTGGCTTCCGCGGCCCCCGCGGCGCTGAAGATCCCGCAGCGCTCCGCCGTGTCGTACTGGGCGGCGTAGTAGTCGTTGCAGAAGTCAGCCGAGGTGCCGGCGTCGGGCACCACCACCACGGGGGTCGAGCACACGCCCGCGACGCAGCTCGCGCCCAGCGCGCAGGGGGCGCACGCGGCGCCTGCCGTGCCGCATGCGAGCGCGGTGCCGGCGCTCTGACACTGGCCCGAGGCATCACAGCAGCCGGTACAGCTCGTGGCGCTGCACGTGGCCGAGGGCGTGCCGCACGAAGCAGCCACCGCGCCCACGAAAGAGAAGGCGACGAAGAAAGTCAGGAGATGAGTTCGCATCGACGCAAGGTACCCGCGAAAGACTGCGGGCGCGGGTTTTCGTCGGCTGTCATTGGGGCGGTGAACCACGCCCGCTGCGCTGCTCGCCGCTTCGAGCCAGGACAGGCCCTCGTCGCGCGCGCTCCCGACGGCGCCGAACGAGCAGGCGCGGGGCCACGGGAGGAGGTGGCTTCCTCCGGGCCCACGCTACAGTCGAGGCACCGTGCGCGCGTCTGCCCTGGGAGCACTGCTGTTGGTTGGTTGCGCGAGCCCCGGCTTGCTGTCGAGCAGCGAAGTGAGGGACCTCTCGACGCGGCGGTGGGACGGCGCCACCGACGAGGTCTTCGACGCCACCTGGCTCTCGCTGACCGCGCGCGGCTTCGCGGTGACGAAGGCCTCGCGCCCCGCCGGCACGCTGGAGGTGGTCCGCGACGGCCGCGCCTGGGAGGTCGACGTCGCGGCCCTGGGCAGCGAGCAGCGCGTGGTGCTCGAGCCGGCCACGGGCGTCTCTCGCGCCGAGCTGGGCCAGGTGCTCGACGGCGTCGAGGAAGGCACCGCGGCGCTGCTCGCGGCGTGGAAGGACCAGCCGGAGTGGCGCTACGATGGCCGCCGCAACGTGCTCAGTGCCGCGGGCTTCTCCTTCGTGCCGCCCCGCGAGTGGGAGTGGCTCGACTTCGACGTCAGCCACCACCTGGTCACCGTGCAGCAGCGGCGCGCGCGCACCGGGCTCAACCCCACGCTGCTGGTGGAGGTGGACCGCCTGCGCCCCGAGTCGTCGCTCCCCCAGTTGGCGCGGCGCGCCCTGGGCCTCGCCCTCGGGGCCCGGCAGCGCCTCGTGTTCCCCGACGGGTTCAAGGAAGGCCCGGTGCAGGTGCTCGACGGCGCGACCCCCCAGGACGCCGAGTGGTTCGCCTTCGAGGAGACCGTGGGCGCAGCGCAGGTGCGCGTGACCCTGGCCTGCCCCCGGGGCGAAGAGGGAGCGTGCCGGGCGTGGTGGAACGCGGTGCGCGGCTCGGTGGTGATGGCCCCGAAGCGGTGAGGGAGTAAGAGGCCTTCATGAAGAAGGCTGACCCCACCACCCCGGCCACGTTGCAGCGCTGGGCCACCCTGACCAAGAGCCTCCTGCGCGTCGGCGTGGAGGTGCTCCCCATGGCCGGCCTGCCCACCCTCAAGCTCGGCGGCCAGGCCTTCGGCTCGCTCTACGGCAACTCGCTGGTGCTCAAGCTCGACCCCGCGTCGCACCCCTCGACCCTGGCGCTCGAGGGCGTGGAGCTCTTCGACACCGGCGGCACCACGCACCCCATGAAGGGGTGGATGGTCATCCCCTTCGAGCACTCCAAGGAGTGGGGCTCGCTGACCGCCTCGGCGTTGACCGCGCTGGCCACCACCGCCAAGGCCCGCAAGCGCCCGCCCAAGGTCTACCCCCGCCGCAAGCATTGATCAGCCGACGCAGGCCCCCACGGCGCCGCGCACCGCGCCGGTGGGGTCGGTGAGGCCGGTGAGGTCGAGCATGCGGTGCGGGGCGAAGTCGTGGCCCCAGCGCGCGACCTGCATGTTCAGGAACAGCGCCAGCGTCGGGCAGCCCACGGCCACCGAGAGGTGCATGGGCCCGGTGTTGTTGCACACCGTGAGCACCGCCCCGCGCATCAGCGACGCGAGCTCGTCGATGCTCGTGGGAGGCGCGCGCACCGCGCCCGGGCAGGCCGCGAGCACCGCGTCGACCAGCGCCTCTTCGCCCGGCCCCCAGGTCACCACCGGGGTCACCCCGCGCGCCAGCAGCTCGGTGGCGGCCGCGGCGAAGCGCTCGGGCACCACGCGGCGAAAGCCCAGGCGCCCCCCGGGGTTCACCACCGCGTAGCGACCCTCGACCACCCGGAAGGGCGCGGTGGCGCGGAACGAGAGCCTCGCGGGCCCTTCGCGCTTCACCAGCGGCGAGGCGAGGTGCCGGCGCTGCTGCGCTTCAGACTGCGTGTCGGGCCGCGCGGGCACCGGCACGTCCATCAACCAGCCCGAGGGGAAGTTCGCGGGGCCCAGCACCGCCGCCGCGCCCCCCGCCAGCCGCGACACCACCGCGGAGGTCACCGCCGGCTCCGCCCAGTTGCCGCAGTTGATGACCACCTCGAAGCGCTCGGCGCGCAGGGCCCTGAGCACGGCCCAGCGGGGCGCGTAGTCCCAGAGCTTCGTCACGTGGGGGTGGGCGCTGAGCACGCGGCGCATCTTCGGGTGCGTGAGC
>CAIVGN010000155.1 GCA_903905455.1 uncultured Archangium sp. | reverse complement strand
GAGAGGTTGAGGGCCTCGGGCAGCTCGAGGAACCAGAGGAAGTTGGCCGACCGCGGCACCTCCTCGTCTTCCTTGCGGGGCTGGGTTCTCCAGCGCACGAGCACGTCGGCCTGCGCGCGCCCGTACTGCGTGAGCTGACCTGAACCAGAAGGGTCGACGTGGCAGGCGGCACAGCTGCCGTAGTTGTGCTTCACCATCCACGGGAACGCCCAGGCGGGCGCCGCGACCACTGACGCGAGTAGAAACCAGCGAACCATCGACTGCACGAAGCCTCCCAGCTCTCGATAAACGAACGACGGGCCGTGACTCACAGGAGCCACGGCCCGGCTACTCTCGGCGCATTCCCGAGGTCAGGAAAGTTACTTCTTCACCGTGAACTTTGCGCCGATGACGATGTCCGGCTTCACGGTGATGCCCAGGTAGGAGCGGATCTTGATGCCGTGGTCGCCGACGTTCACGTTGGCGCTGCTGTCGATGGTGCACACGCCGGCCTTGCACGAGGCGGTGTACTTGAAGGGGGTGGCCTTGTCTTGGCCGTGCATGTTGAGGGTGCCGGTGACTTCGGCGTCGAGCGACTTGCCGTCTTCCGGGACCTTGAGCGCCTCGAGGGGCACGCTGAGCACCATCTTGGGGAACTGCTCGGCGCCGATGTCCTCGAACATGTGCTTGTTCCGGAGGTCGTTGTCGGTGTCGAGATCCTTGAGCGTCAGGGTCACGCTGAGGGTCTTGCCGTCGTCGGTGACGGTGAGCTTCTTGGCGTCGCCGTGAATCTTGAAGCCGGCCGGGCCCTTCGCATCGAAGGTAGCGGAGCCGTCGCCCTGCTGGGTCCAACCGGCGAAGGCGAGCGAGGCAGAGAGCAGCGAAAGAGCAACGAGCGAACGCATCAACGACGTCATGGGTGAAACCTCCGGGGAAGGACCTCTGGCAGCCTACGACGGCCACCGCTCGCAAATTCCAAATGAGGAGGGCGTGGCGATCTGACATCATGTGATTCAGTCCATGAGCGCCACGTGGGACGAATTCGCCAGCCTCTGCACCGACATGCTCCGCGCCAAGGGAGAGGTGCGGCCAATCGTCGCCGACGCGAAGCGCGATCGCCTCGTGGTGGGTGACCCCAGCGGACAGGTGTCATTCATTCACCTCCTGCACGCCCGTCCCGAGTGGGAAGCCGCGGCCCCGGGGACGCGCGCGCGCGTGCTGCACCGGCGCTTCTGGTCTTCGATTCAGAGCGAGGTCACCGTCGGTCGCGAGCGCATCCTCAGGGGCGTGCTGCCCCGCCTGCGGGACCGCGCGTGGTTCTCGGCGGTGCGACGCCAGGCCGAGCTGGAGCTGGGCGCCGACGAAGGCGCCATCGAAGACGCCATTTTGCCCCACGTGGCGGTCAACGAGGAACTCGCCGCGCACCTCGCCTACGAGCTGCCGTCGTCGGTGACGGAGATCGGCGCCGATCGCCTCGAGGCCTGGGGCCTGGGCTTCGACGAGCTCTTCGCGCAGGCCAAGAAGAACCTGCTGGCGGCCTCTGCGCTGCCGTTCGAAGAGTCGGCCCCGGGCGTGTTCGTCTCGCCCTTCCACGACTCCCTCGACGCCAGCCGCATGCTGCTGCCCGAGCTGTTCAAGGGTCTCAAGGTCAAGGGCCGCCCGGTGGTCGTGGCGCCGACGCACGACGTGGTGTTCGTCACCGGCGAAGACGACCCCGAAGGGTTGCAGCAGCTCTCGGTGTGGACCGAGGAGGCGCTGCTCGAGCCCCGGGCCCACAGCGCGATCGCCTTCCGGCTCGGCGACGACGACAAATGGCGCGCGTGGTTGCCGCCCAAGGGGCACCCGGCCTTCGCGAAGCTCAAGCTGCTGGCGCTGCAGACCATCGCCTCGGCGTATTCGCGGCAGAAGGAAGTGCTCGAGTCGCTGCTCGAGTCCAATGGTCACGAGATCCTCGTGGCAACCCTGCGCGCGTTCCGCAGCCCGGCCGGTGACGTCTTCACCGCGTGCGCCTGGCAGGACGGCCTCGAGGCGCTGCTCCCGCAGACCGACCGCATCGACTTCGTGCGCCCCGGCCCCGAGAACACGCCTTCTTCGGCGAAGGTGTGGAGCACGTCCTTCGACATCGCCCGGCGCACCCTGGGCGACCTGATGCAGCCCATCGGCGATCTCCCCGAGCGCTGGCGGGTCAAGGGCTTCCCCACCGACGCGCAGCTCGAGCAGATGGCGCGCGAGGGCAAGCTGTAAGACGCGAAAGAGCCGGCCGTCCCCAGGGTGGGAACGCCGGCTCGTTCACTGACGAAAGCGGGCGGCTTACTTCTTCGCCGCGGGCTTCTTCTTGTCGTCCTTCTTCGCCGGGGCTGCGGGGGCCGCCTTCGCGGGCTTGAACTTGAGCACGTAGGCCGAGACGTCGCGCAGCTGCTGCTCGTTGAGCGCGCCCGACCAGGCGACCATCATCGGCGAGCGACCGTTGGCCGCGCCGCCGTTCTTGATGACCTTGTAGACGTACTCCTCGGCGAGGCGCTCGGAGTTGGCCGCGTCGGTGAAGTTGGTGGGCTTGGGGGTGAGCGCAGCGCCCGCGGGACCGTTGCCGTCGCCCTTCTCGCCGTGGCACGCGACGCAGAGCGTCTTGTACTGCGCCTCGCCCTTCGTGGCGTCGCCCTTGAGCTCGAAGTCAGCTGCAAAAGCGGAAACGGACGCGAGGCCGGCAAGCAACACGAGCTTCTTCATGGGGTGTTTCTCCAGGGGGAGGTGAGGGTGCGGCGTGAGAGACGAGCGGCTCATGCCGCGATTCAGCGAGGCTCGCAAGACTTGAGCAGGTGGCGGGCGGCGGCCTCGATCGGCGCCAGGGGGTGTCTTTCACCCGTGCTCACGGCCACCTCGGGGCCGGCCAGCCGGGTGCCGTCGCGGAGCACGACTTCGAACAGGGCCAACGTCAGGGGTGGGTGTGGGTATTCCTGCACCGAGACCTGGGCGACCTCCGAGGCCGGGACGGTGCGGGGGAAGAAGGCGAGGGCGACGGGCCAGCCCTGCACCCCGTCGCGGGAGATGCGCAGGCGCACGCCGAGCCGTGCCCGCTGGAGGTTGCGCAGCGCCGCGGGGATGCCGAGCGCCGAGACCACCAGGAGCAGCGCCGCCAGCGGCCAGGTGATGAGCTGCGCGCTGTGGGGCGTGGCGAAGGCCAGGGCGAGGGCCACGGCCAGGGTCCCGAACGAGACGACGAGGGCGCCTCCGACGCGGCGCACGGCGAGGGTACCCTGCTGCTCGAGCACCAGCTCGGAGGGCGAATGAACGGCCACGCGCCAGTCGGGGCCGAGCGCGCGGCCTTGCAGCGAGTCAGTCATCGAGGGCGTCGACCACGGTCTGCAGGACCTGGAGGCGGGCCTGGCGCTTGTCGTTGGCGGGGATGATCACCCACGGCGCGTCGGGCCGGTGCGTGCGATCGAACGCGTCCTGGTAGGCGGTGAGGTACTCGTCCCACTTCTTGCGGTTGCGCCAGTCGTCGGGGCCGATCTTGAAGTTGCGGATGGGGTCCTTCTCCCGCTCCTTGAAGCGCTCGAGCTGGGTCTCCTGGTCGATGTGGAGGAAGAACTTCACCACCGTGACCCCGTCGTCGGTGTGCATGCGCTCGAAGGCGTTGATCTCGTCGTAGGCGCGCTGCCATTCCTTGACGGTGCAGAAACCCTCGACGCGCTCGACGAGCACGCGGCCGTACCAGCTGCGATCGAACACCGCGAGGGTGCCCCGCGAGGGCATGCGCGAGGCGAAGCGCCACAGGTAGTGGTGGGCGCGCTCTTCTTCACCGGGGGCGGCGATGGGCCAGACCTTGTAGCCGCGCGGGTCCATCAGCGCGGTCAGGCGCTTGATGGCGCCGCCCTTGCCCGCGGCGTCCCAGCCTTCGAAGACGAAGACGGCGCGGCGCTTCTCCATCCAATAGCGGACCTGGAGCTCGAAGAGCTTCTCCTGCAGCTTCTCGATCTTCTCGTCGGTGGCCTTCTTGTCGTCGGTCTTCTTCCCGAGGCCGGTGCCGGCGAGGTCGAGGGTGCCGTGGGGGAACACGTCGAAGTCGTAGGCGTTGAGGGAGGCGTCGGTGAAGCGGCGGGTCTTGCTGCCCTTCTTCTCTTTCTTGCCCATGGAGGGACTCTGCGCCCGGGAGGCAGGGCGACGAAATGGTTTCTTGCGCGGTACGTTGTGGCTCCCATGAACGTCGCTCACGTCGGCCGCTACGTGCGGAGCCCCCGGGTGGCCGGGTGGAAGAAGCTGCTGGGCGTGCTGGCGGTGGCCTACGCGGTGATGCCGTTCGACTTCATTCCCGACGTGGTGCCGATCTTCGGGTGGCTCGACGACGTCGGCGTGCTGGCGGTGGCCTTCGGGTTCATCGCCCGCGACATGGCCAAGCACTCGAAGCCGGGCGTCACGCCCCCTTCGGAAGAGATCATCGACGCGGAGCAGGCACGGCGTTAATGAAGTCGGCCCATGCGCTGGCTCCCCTCGTTGACCCTCGTCGCCGGCCTCACCGCGCTCTTCGTTCCGCGTGACGCAGGCGCCTGAGGCGTCTCTCCTCCCGTCGGTCCGACGGGGCTTGCGCAGCGGTGCATGGGTGGGAAGCACGGCGACGAGGCGCCGCCGAAGTGGCGCGTCGGGGCGACCTTCGGGGCCTTCCGTACCAAGCTCCTCTTCTCTGACGGCAGCACCCCGGCCTTCGAGCAGCTCGCGGTCTCGGCCTCGCTCGAGTACCGGCTCAGCGAGAAGGTGACGCTGGTGGGCGCGGGCGGGGCGTTGCTCGCCGGCAACTTCGGCGGCGAGCCGACGGCCCCCGGTGGCGTGGGGAGCGTGGCGGTCTCGTACCTCGTGCTCGACCAGGGCACGTACACGCCCTTTCTGCAGGTGTCTGGCTCGGTGGCCTTCTCGGCGTTTCGGGGCCCGGGGGCGAACTACGCGGCGCTCGACCTGCGCGCCGGCGTGGTCGCGGGCTACACCTTCCTCGAGCGGCTGACCCCGTACGCGGTGTTCCGCGCCTTCGGCGGGCCGGTGTTCTACGGCCGCGAGGTGGGCACCGACGCGTACCACGTGCAGCTCGGGGCGGGCCTGGTGGTGGGCTTGCCCTTCGGCTTCGATCTCTCGGCCGAGGTGATCCCCCTGGGGGAGCAGCGCGTCACCGCGGGGCTGGGCTTCACCTTCTGATTGGAGCAGAAGGCGGGCATGTCCCGATCCCTCCTGTTCCTCGCCGCGTTGACCGTCGTTGCGTGCAAGACCACCGAGACGCCTGCGCCCGTGCCGGTGAAGGTCGCGGAGGTCAAGCCGGTGGAGGTGGCGCCTGCGCCGCCCCCGGCGCCGAAGATCGAGCTGCCCGCGCCGGCCGCGTTGCCCATGCTGCCCGTGGGGCTCCCCGCGGTGCCCGCGTCCACGGAAAACCCGACCACCGCCGAGAAGGCCGAGCTGGGCTTCATGCTCTTCTTCGACAAGCGCCTCTCGAAGGACGGCTCGGCGGCCTGCGCGCAGTGCCACGAGATCGGAAAGGCCTACACCACCGGCAACGCGCTCGACGCGAAGGTCGGCGGGGCGATGAACAAGCGCAACGCGCCCTCGATGCTGAACCTCGGCTTCCACACCACCTGGTACTGGGACGGCCGCAAGGCGAGCCTCGAGGCGTGCGCCGGCGCAGCGTGGAACGGCCAGCTCGGCGCCGACCCGGTGGTGGTGGCCAAGTCGCTCAACGAGGTGCCGGTCTACAAGGCGATGTTCGAGCGCGCGTTCGGGGCGCCGGCGTCCGCCGAGAACGTGCCCCAGGCGCTGGCGGCGTGGTTCCGCACGCTCAACAGTGGCCACTCCGCGTGGGACCGCGCGCAGGCCGGCGACAAGAAGGCGCTGACCGCCGAGCAGAACGAGGGCTTCAAGCTCTTCAACTCGAAGGGCTGCGTGACCTGTCACGTACCCCCGCTGTTCACCAACTACGAGTTCGAGAACATCGGCATCGGTGACGACGCGGGCCGCAAGGACGCGACCAAGGCCGACGTGGACACCGGCAAGTTCAAGATCCCCAGCCTGCGCAACGTGGCGCTCACCGCCCCCTACTTCCACGACGGGCAGACCAAGACGCTGGAAGAGGCGATCGCGCTGATGGCCAAGGGCGGCAACAAGAACCCGAACCTCTCGGCGAAGCTCAAGCCCCAGAAGCTCTCGGCCAAGGAGGCCAAGGCCCTCAAGGCGTTCCTCGAGTCGCTGACCGGCGAGTCGACGTACACCGCGGAGCCCACGCTGCCGTGAGGTGGCTGGTCTTCGCCGCGCTGCTCTCGACGACGGCCTGCGTGAAGCGCATCCCCGAGTCGGAGCGCACCGTCGTCTTCGTGGCGAAGCGCGTGCGCACCCTGGACCCCCGGCGGCCCACCGCCGAGGCGTTGGCCTGGCGGCAGGGCCAGTTGCTCGCGGTGGGCTCGAAGGCCGAGGTGCTCGCCGCGGCGGGCCCCGACGCCATCGTCGAGACCTTCCCTGGTTCGGTGATCGTGCCCGGGTTGGTGGACGCGCACGCGCACCTCGCGTCCCTGGGGCGCTCGCTGTCGGTGGTCTCGCTGCTCGAGGCCCGGAGCGAGGCCGAGGCGGTCAAGCGGGTGCAGGGCGCGCCGGCCACCGCGTACCAGGGCGAGTGGCTCGTCGGCCGTGGGTGGGATCAAAACGACTGGGAAGGGCAGCAGTACCCGACGCGGGCGAGCCTCGACGCGGCGTTCCCGAACACGCCGGTGTTCCTCACGCGCGTCGACGGTCACGCGGCGTGGGTCAACGGCGAGGCGCTGCGCCGCGCGGGCCTCACCGCCGCGACGAAGGATCCCGCGGGCGGTCGCATCTTGCGCGACGCGAAGGGCGAGCCCACGGGCGTGCTGGTGGACAACGCCATCGACGCGGTCGCGTCCAAGCTCCCGGCGCCGACCCAGCAAGACGTGCAGCAGCGGCTCAAGCTCGCGCTCGAGACCTGCGCGCGGCTGGGCCTGACCCAGGTGCATGACGCCGGCATGGACATGCAGACCTTCCGGGTCCTCCAGTCGTGGGACATGGTGGGCGTGTTGCCGGTGCGCCTCTACGTGATGGCCGACGGGCAGGGCAGCGAGGCCGAGCAGTGGCTGGGGCACGGCACGTTCTCCGGGCGGCACCTGGAGCTCAAGGCGGTGAAGCTGCTGCTCGACGGCGCGCTGGGCAGTCGCGGCGCGGCGCTCCATGCGCCCTACAGCGACGAGCCGACACAGAAGGGGTTGCTGCTCTTGACCCCCGAGGTGTTCGCGCAGCGGGCCCGCGAGTTCTCGGAGCGGGGCTTCCAGGTCGCGGTGCACGCCATCGGAGATCGCGCCAACACGCTGACCCTCGACGTGCTCTCGCAGCTCGACCCGAAGCTGCGCAACCGCGTCGAGCACGCGCAGGTGCTGACCGCCGACGACGTGGGCAAGTTCGCCAGGTACGGGATCATCGCAAGCTTCCAGCCCACCCACGCCACCAGCGACATGCCCTGGGCCCCGGCGCGGCTGGGGCCGGATCGAACGCGCTTCGCCTACGCGTGGAAGTCGGTGCTCGCCACCGGCGCGCACGTGGCCTTCGGCAGCGACTTCCCGGTGGAAGACCCCAACCCGCTGCTCGGGCTCTACGCCGCGCGCACCCGCCAGGACGCGAAGGGCGCGCCCCCCGGAGGGTGGATGCCGGAGCAGGTGTTGACCGGTGACGAGGCGCTCGCGGGCTTCACCACGGGCGCGGCCTGGGCGGCCTTCGCGGAAGATCGCCGGGGCATGCTCAAGGCGGGCTTCGACGCCGACTTCGTGGTGCTGCCGGTGGACCCGGTGTCCGACGCGCCCGCCTCGCTGCTCGGGGCGAAGGTGCAGGTCACGGTGGTCGGTGGCGTCGACGTGTACCGTGCGCCGTGAGGAGGCTCGCCGTGCTGCCCGCGCTGCTGCTGTCCTCGCTGGTGCTCGGCGCCGAACCGCTGACCTGGGGTGCCGACGCGCAGGGCGGGGCGCCGTACGTCTTTCAGGACCCGACCGATCCCACCCGGCTCACCGGCTTCGAGACCGAGCTGGCGACGCTGCTCGGGGCCCGGCTGGGGAGGCAGGCGCGGCCGGTCCACGGCCCGTGGGACAAGCTGCTCGAGCTGCTCACGCGCGGTGACTTCGAGCTGGCGATCAACGGCATCGAGGTGGCCGACGAGAAGCTCCGGGTGGTGGCGCTCTCGCGGCCCTACTTCGCGGCGGCCGAGGTGCTCACGCTGCGCCGCGGCGCCCCGGGACCCCGCACGCTCGCGGAGTTTCCCGGCCGGAAGATCGGCACGCTGCCCGGCTCGATGGCCGAGCGCATCGCCCAGCGCGCGGGCGCCGACGTTCGCACCTACGAGGGCGGCCAGGACGAGATCTACGACGACCTGAAGCTGGGGCGCCTCGACGGGGTGCTGCTCGACGCGCCGGTCGCGCACTACTACGCCGACCTCGAGCCCGGCTTCGAGTCGGTGCCCGGTGACTTCGGCTCGGTGCAGTACGCCATCGCGCTGCGCCCCGCGGACGTGGCGCTGCGCGCGCAGGTCGACGCCGCGCTCGAGGCCCTGCAGCGCGACGGCACGTTGCGCGCCCTCTACGAGCGCTGGGGCGTGTGGTCGCCCGAGACCGCGCGGCTCTTCGGCGACGCGGAGCCGGGCGCGCGCGAGGCGCCCCTCGAGTTCGAACGCTGGCGCGCGGCGGTGGGGCAGCTCCCGTCGTTCTGGGAACGGCTCACCACGCGCTACCCGCCGATGCTGCCGCTGTTCCTGCGGGGCGCGGCGTTGACCCTGGCGGTGTCGCTGTGCGCCATGGGGCTGGCGGTCGCCCTGGGCATCGCCCTCGCGCTGGGGCGCCGCTTCGGGGCGAGGCCGGTGCGGTGGCTGTGCGTGGCGTACATCGAGTTCTTCCGAGGCACGCCGCTGCTCATCCAGCTCACGATGGTCTACTTCGGGCTGCCCGAGCTGGGCGTGAAGCTCGACCCCTTCGTGGCCGGGGTGGTGGCGCTGGGCCTCAACTACGCCGCGGCCGAGGCCGAGAACTACCGCGCGGGCCTCGAGTCGGTGCCTCTGGGCCAGGTCGAAGCCGCGAAGGTGCTGGGGCTCTCGACGTGGCAGGCGCTGCGCTTCGTGGTGGGGCCGCAGGCGCTGCGCATCTCGATTCCCCCCATGACCAACGACTTCATCGCGCTGCTCAAGGACAGCTCGCTGGTCTCGGTCGTCACCTTGACCGAGCTGACCAAGACGTACACCAACCTCGCCAACTCCACGCGCGACCACCTGGGCCTGGGCCTGTTGGTGGCGGTGTTCTACCTGCTGCTGGGCCTGCCCTTCGCGAGGCTGGCGCGCGCGGCGGAGCGGCACTTCGGGCGTCATCTCCGCAAGGAGGCCGCATGACGCTCGTGGTGAAGGACCTCGTGCGGCACCACCCGGGCAACGCGACGCCGACCCTGGCGGGCCTGTCCTTCGATCTCCCGGCGGGCACGCTGACCGCGTTGCTGGGGCGCAGCGGCGCGGGCAAGTCGACGATGCTGCGCTGCGTGATGGGCCTCGAGCCGTTCGAGACGGGCACCATCGACATCGACGGGGTGGTGGTGCGCGGCACGTACGAGAGCTCCCCGGCCGAGCGGCAGAAGGCCATCAGCGCGGCGCGCGCGCGGCTGGGGCTGGTCTTCCAGTCCTTCGAGCTCTTCCCCCACCTCACCGCGCTGCAGAACTGTGCGCTGGCGCCGGTGCAGGTGAAGGGCGAGTCAGCGCTCGTGGCCCAGAAGCGGGCGCGCGAGCTGCTGTGCCAGCTGGGCCTCGAGCACCGGCTCGATGCGTTCCCGGAGCAGCTCTCGGGTGGGCAGAAGCAGCGGGTGGCCATCGCCCGCGCCCTGGCCATGGAGCCCCGGGTGTTGCTCTACGACGAGCCCACCAGCGCGCTGGACCCGTCGATGAAGCACGAGGTGCTGCAGACGCTCAAGCGCGTCGACGCCACGGGGGTGACGCAGGTGGTGGTGACGCACGACCTGCAGCTGGCGCGCGGGGTGGAACACGTGTGCATTCTCGACCACGGGGTGGTCATCGAGAGCGGCCCGCCCACGCAGGTGCTCCAGCGGCCCGCGCACGAGAGCACCCGTGCGCTGCTCGCGGCCTGGCTGCAGCACGACGCGCCCTAGGCGATCTTCCCGTGGGTGCCGACGCCGGTGGCCTTCGAGAAGTGCAGCGCGACCTCGGTCAGCCCGTGGCGCCGGTAGAAGCGGTGGGCCGCGAGGCGCTCTGAGCCCGAGTCGAGCTCGAGGTGGCGGCAGCCCAGGGTGCCGGCCTTCTCTTCGAGGAACTTGAGCAGCTTCTCGCCGTAGCCTTCGCTGCGGTGCTTCTCGGCGGTGACCAGGTCGTCGACGTAGAGCACGGGGCCGGTGGAGAACATCTCGAGGGGGCGGAAGCCGGCGACGGCGCGGATTTCCGGGTCCCACACGGCGGCCAGCCCGAAGCCCTGGGCCGCCATGCGGGCGAGGTCTTCGAGGAAGTGCTCGCGCACGATGGACGGCCGGAGTTCCTTCAGGACCTCGAAGCAGGCGAGGCGCTCTTCATCGGTGGAGACCAGGTCGACTCGCATCCCCCCGCCATAGCACCCCCGTCGGCAGCGCGTGCCGATGGAAGCTGGGCCCGGAAACTGGCAAGTCAGCACCCATGTTCCGTTCCCTGCTCGTCGTGACCGCCGTCGTCCTCTCCGCTTGTGGCAACCCGTCGCTCGTCGACGGCAAGAACTACAAGACCGCCTGCAGCCTGCCGGCCGACTGCGCCGCGGTCGTCTTCGGTGACCAGTGCGAGCCGTGCGCGTGCGCCAACGCCGCGATCTCCACCACCGAGAAGGTGAAGTACGACGCCGACCACTCGGCGGCGCTCGCCACCTGCGGCGGCCACGCGCCGGTGCTGTGCAGCCCCTGCGCGACGCAGGTGCTCACCTGCACGTCGGGCGTCTGCGGCATCCAGTGATCTACCGCTGGCCGACGCCGCTCCACGAGGGGCGGCTCGTGCGTCGCTACGAGCGCTTCGTCGCGGAGATCGAGCTGGGCGGGCGCGTGGTGCGCGCGCACTGCGTGAACCCGGGGCGCATGGAGGGGATGATCGTCCCGGGCGCGCGGGTGTGGGTCAGCGAGGCGCCCGGCCGGCACCTGCCGTGGACGTGGGAGTTGATCGAGCTCGATGGCCGGCTGGTGGGCGCGAACACCGTGCTCCCCAACCGCCTGGTGGGCGAGGTGCTCGCGCGCAAGCTGTTGCCGGGGCTCGACGACGCGACCGCGATCCACCCCGAGCGCGTGTTCGGCCGCGGCCACCGGGTGGACTTCCTCCTCGAGCGGCCTTCGGGGCCGCACTACGTCGAGGTGAAGAACTGTCACCTCGTGTACCCCGACGGCTGCGGCTACTTTCCTGACTCGGTCAGCGAGCGCGCCACGGCGCACGTGGAGGCGTTGACCCGGCTGGTGAAGAAGGGGCTCGCGGCGACGGTGCTCTTCACCTTGCAGCGCGACGACCCCACGGCGTTGCGGCCCAGCGCCGTGCACGACCCGCGCTTTGCCCTGGCGATGCGCGCCGCGGTGAAGGCCGGGCTCACCACGCGCGCGGTGCGGCTCATCCCCACCCTGGAGGGCGTGGTCTTCGGCGGCGAGGTGCCGGTGCACGTCGAGCGCTACGAGGTGGCCCCGAGCCGGGCGTGGTCGACCGCGCTCGACGAGACCAGCGGCTGGCAGCGCAAGGACGGGCGCTGGGCCGGGCGCTCGCTCAAATGAAAACGCCCACGGGGTGGCCGTGGGCGTTGGTGCTGCGCTGCCGGGGAGGGCGTTGCGCTCAGCCTTCGTTGGTGACGCTCAGGCCGGGCGCCGTCTTGAAGCCCCAGGCCTTGATGATCTCGATGGGGTCGGCGAACTTCATGCCGTCCTTCTGCTGCTTGCACAGGCGGCCCGACATGCCCACGTAGGTCACCACGCCGGCCTCCATGTGCACGTGGCCGTTGAAGAGCATCTGCTTGCCGCGGGCGAGCGACGCGGTGGTGAGGAT
>CAIVGN010000154.1 GCA_903905455.1 uncultured Archangium sp. | reverse complement strand
GCTCGACCGAACCAGCGGGCCCGAGGCGACGTAGAGGAAGCCGTAGCTCTCCGCGAGCTTCTGGTACTCCGCGAACTTCTCCGGCGTGGCGAACCGCTCGACGCGCAGGTGGAACTGCGACGGCTGCAAGTACTGCCCCAGCGTCAGCACATCCACCCCGACGTTCCGCAGGTCCTTGAAGGTCTGCTCGAGCTCTTCATCGGTCTCGCCCAGGCCGATCATCACCGAGGTCTTCGTGTACAGCTTCTCAGGCCGCTGCTTGAGGTACTCGAGCACCCGCAGCGACTGCGCGTACTTCGCGCGGCGATCGCGCACCGTCGGCGTCAACCGCTCCACGGTCTCGATGTTGTGCGCCACCACGTGCGGCCGGGCCTCGGCCACGACGGCCAGCGACGACTCCACGCCCTGGAAGTCGGGGATCAGCACCTCGACGGTCGTCTTGGGTGACTCGCGCTTGAGCGCGGTGATCGCCGCCGCGAAGTGACTGGCGCCACCATCGGACAGCTCGTCGCGGTTCACCGAGGTCACCACGATGTACTCGAGCCCCAGCTCACGCACCGCGTTGGCCAGGTTCTCCGGCTCATGCGGGTCGAGCGGCGGCGGCGCGCCCACCTTCACGTGGCAGAACCGGCACGCCCGGGTGCAGACCTCGCCCATGAGCATCACCGTGGCCGTCCCCCCGCCCCAACATTCCGCGATGTTGGGGCAGCGAGCCTCCTCGCACACCGTGGTCAGCTTCTGACCCTTCACCAGGCCCTTCACCCGCTCGAAGCCCTCGCCCTTCGGGAGCCGAACCTTGAGCCAATCGGGCTTCCCAGTAGAGGTCGTGACAGGCAGGGGGAGCCGGTTCGGAGTCGCCATGGTGTGCGCTCATGTATTGACCGGGGGACATCGGGTCAACTCCCCGAACTTCCCTTGCACGTCCCACCCGGCGTCGCGGGTCCATCACCTCGAATGCGTCGCCAATTCTCAATCGTCCGGGTGAAGCGGGAAGCCACGAAGTGGGAGTTCCCCCTGTGCTGGGACGAGGTCGCGAGCTGCCCCCTGGGCGCCTCGTTCTCGTTGCTCGAGCAGCGCCGCCTGGACACCGCCGTGGGCTGCTTCCCCTTCGCGCGCCGCACGAAAGACGGGCGACGCGCCTGGCGCATCGGCTCTCCGTCCGCGGGCACGGTCGAGGTGTGGGTGACGAGCGACGGGAGCGTGTACGTCGAAGGAGAGACCACGCTCAACCTGGTCTACGCGCTCTTCGTTCACCTCGGTGAGACGGTGCCGGAGCTGGTGCTCGAGGACCGCATCACCGAGGTGGTGCACAACGAAAAGTCTCTGCTGCGGCTGGTACGTCGGGAAGAGGCGGCGATGGTGCCGTTTGATCTCCCCGACGAGGTCGCTGCCTAGATGTGAATCGGGTGGCCCAGGGTGACCTCGGCCGCCTCGTGCATGATCTCCGACAGCGTCGGGTGCGCGTGGACGGTGCGGGCCAGCTCTTCGGTGGTCGACTCGAGCTGCAGCGCGACGCAGGCCTCGGCGAGCAACTCGGTGGCGTGCGGGCCGATGAGGTGCACGCCGAGCACCTCGTCGTACTTCTTGTCGGACACGATCTTCACCATGCCGATGCCCTCGTCGGAGATCGACGCCTTGGTGATCGCGGAGAACGGCATGATGCCGACCTTCACGTCGTAGCCCTTCTCCTTGGCCTTCTTCTCCGTCAAGCCGACCGACGCGACCTCCGGGTAGCAGTACGTCGCGTTGGGGATGCGGTCGTAGTTCAGCGGGCGCGGGTTCTTCCCGGCGATGAACTCCGAGGCGATCATGCCCTGGGCCGACGCGCAGTGCGCCAGCCACGGGTGCGGCGTGATGTCACCGATGGCGAACACGTTCGCCTCGCTGGTGCGCATCATGGTGTCGATGGTGATCGTGCCCTTCGGCCCGAGCTGGATGTTCGTCTTCTCCAGGCCGATGTCCTTGGTGACGGGGCCACGGCCGACGGCCGAGAGGAAGTACTCCGCCTCGAGCACCTTCTGCGCGCCGTCCGCGCCGGTGACGGTGACCTTTACGCCCGTCGCGGTCGCTTCGACCTTCTCGAACTTGGTGGAGGTCATCACGTCCATCTTGCGGCGCTTGAGCTGCTTCTCGAGCTCCTTCGAGATGTCGACGTCTTCGATGGGCAGCAGGTTCGGCATGAACTCGATGAGCGAGACCTGCGCGCCGAGGTTGTTGAAGATCGACGCGAACTCCGTGCCCACGGCGCCGCCGCCGAGCACGATCAGGCTCTTGGGCACCACCGGCAGCTCGAGGATCGAGTCCGACGAGAGGATGCGCTTGTGATCGAGCGTGATGCTGGGGAGCGTGGTCACCACGGAGCCCGTGGCGAGGATGATGTTCTTCGTCTCGAGCGTCTGCTTCGTGCCGCCCTCGGTGAGCACCACGTCGACCTTGCCCTTGCCGCCGATCTTCCCCGTGCCCTTGATCACGGTGACCTTGTTCTTCTTCATCAGGTAGTCGATGCCGGCCGCGCCCTTGTCGACGACCTTCTGCTTGTGCTTCTGCGCCTGCGCCCAGTCGACCACCGGGTTGGTCACGTTGATGCCGAACGTGGCCGCGTGGAGGATGTGGCTGTACAGCTCCGAGGTGTAGAGCAGCGACTTGGTCGGGATGCAGCCGCGGTGCAGGCAGGTGCCACCGAGCTTCTTGTCCTTCTCGATGATCGCCGTCTTGAGGCCGAGCTGACCTGCACGAATGGCCGCCACGTAACCGCCAGGGCCCGAGCCGATGATCACAACGTCGTAGATGTCCGCCACAAAAGTCTCCTTGGAATGACTTGAACTCGAGGAAAGATCGCGTGTCCTCTTACGCCGCCACGTTGGGAAGGCAACCAGCTTTGATATGGGGCCCGCCGTGACCCGCTTCCCCACCCGAACCATCGTCCTGATGGCCTTGACGCTGCTGTCCTTCGCGTGGATGACGTGGCACTCGTACCGGCGCGCGCAGCGGGCCGCGGCCCCCTCGTCCGTGCAGGTGATCGTCCTCACCGATGGAGGTACCCCGTGAAGGTGATCATCGTCGGCGGCGGGATCATGGGGCTGTCCATCGCCCTGGAGCTGCGCAAGGCGGACGACCTCGAGGTCCTGGTGCTCGAGAAGTCGATCCCCGGGGCCGAGGCGTCTTCGGCGGCCGCCGGCATGCTCGCGCCCCAGTTCGAGGCCGCGGGTCCCGGGCCCATGTTCGACCTCACGCTGCTCAGCCGCATGGCGTGGCCGAAGTTCGCCGCCGACCTCGAGGAGCGCTCCGGCGTCGCGGTGGACTACCTGCCCTGCGGTGGGCTCCAGGTGGCCTTCACCGATGACGAGGTC
>CAIVGN010000153.1 GCA_903905455.1 uncultured Archangium sp. | reverse complement strand
TGCACGCGCGGCGGCAGTGACACCTCACGCGCGAGCTCCGGCCACCCGCGGCGCACCACCTCGTGCAGCACCCCGCCTTCCGGCCGGCGCCGCGTCTCGTCCCCTCCACCCGTCCCGCCCACTCCTCACTGTCTACTCGCCACCACCGACAGCCTTCGTGGTCGGGTGAGGGCTGCCCAGGGCGCTCGCCTCTGCTCGACGTCGCCTTCTCAGAGGACCAGTCGCGCGGCCGCAGCGGGTTGCGCTCAGACTCAGAACCGAACCGAGGGCGAGAGAAACCGGAGCCTTGGGGAGCATCGTTGCGACGCCGCCAGCGACAACTAGAGCACGCCGGCAAGCTCAATTTCTACCTGAGCGCCGTCGACTCGCAGATGCGCCGCGAACATGACGCGCCCTCGATCGGCTTGCTGCTCTGCAAGACGCGGAGCCGCGTGTTCGCCGAGTACGCCCTGCGCGACACGGTGAAACCGATGGGTATCGCGGAGTACCAGCTCGTGCAGGCGCTCCCCAAGCGACTCGAGGCGAGCCTGCCGAGCATCGAGCAGATCGAAGCCGAGTTCGCCGAGTCGGAGACGACGCCGAAGCCAGCAAGCAAGCCTGGGCGCACGAAACAGAGGACCAAGTGACGGCTCCGACGCCCGCTGATCCAGCGCAGCCCCCAGCCCAAAGTCGTCGACCGCGTGGCTTGAGGGAGGCACTCAAGAGCGAAGCGCCAGCTCACGTGGTTCAAGAAAGAGAAGGGCGCTCGCCACGTGACCCGTGAAGAGGCTGAGCACGCGATCGCGCCCCCTGACACTTCAGCCTCAGGGCACGACTCGGGGCCGTGAGGTGTCGATGGCGACCGAGACGCCAGCGTGGAGCAACGATGCTCCGCCGCGCTGGGGGTCCGGGGTTTCTCCGTTGAACGCCACCGGGCTCACCAGCAGCCCCACTTCGGGCATGAGCTCGACGCGCTTGATCCTGAAGCTCACGCCCAGGTGCGCGCCGAGCCAGAACGTGTTGACGGGGTTGGTCCCTGCGCCCGTGAGGAGGGCGTCGGAGACCCGAACCCCGAGCACGAGCTGGTGGGGGCCGAGGTTGATGCCCAACAGCACCGGCACCTCGACGATGCCGACGTGCCACGGCGCATCAGCCAGCGCGATGGCGTGGTACTTGAGGTTGGGCGCGACGGCGAGGTGCACGCGTTCCCCGCGGTAGAGCTGAACCTTGGCGTCGATGCCGACCCCTCCCGCAGTGAAGTAGTTCTGCAGCCCGAAGCCCCAGGCGCGCGCGCCGAGTTCGAAGCGTTCGGTCAGCCCTCGGCGATAGCCGATACCCAGCTGGAGCCAGGGGGCCGTGCTCGCCGTCGGGCTGAACCGCGCCGAGACGAAGGAGCCTTCGACCAGCGGCGTCACCTGCGACGCGCCCACCTCGAGCGTGGTCGCGCGGCCCAGGCCCGATTGGCTCGCGCACGCGCCCAGCAACGCCGGCAACAGCAGAAGGCATGACCTCATGGGCGGGTGAACGAGAGAAACGCGGTGCACATGTCCTGATCGTTGCCGCCCCAGGCGAAATCGGAGGGCGCGCGGCCCGGCGGCTGGTTGGCTTCCGAGTTGTCGAAGCGGCACTCGAGGTAGACGCGCTCACCCGGCTCGAGCGGCATGGGGGTCTTGAGCCAATACGGTTGTTCCCAACCGAACTCCCATCTCGGAATCTCAAGCAGGCAGCGCTGGGTGCCGTCGGCGGCGATGATGCGCACCGTGAGCTTGTCGCCGTAGTGGTGCATGTGCGGCGTCACGCCCTGGATCAAGACCCGCTTGCCGCCAGTGAAGAGGTCCGGTTTGGCTGAGTAGAAGAACGCTGCGTTGGCATCGCCGGCCTTCACTTGCATGCCTGTGCCCACCAGCCACGCGGGGTTGAAGATGGCCATCGCGTCGGACGGGGTGGCGTTGCGGTCGAACTTGAAGTCGATCTCGGTCTGATCCGTCCCGGGCAGCGTCGTCCGCGCGACGCTGTAGTGCACGTTGAGCAGCAGCACGCTGCCTGCCTTCACCGGCGCGCCGATGCCATTGGGCAGGTCGCCACCCAGCAGCGAGCCACCGAGCGGCCGGGGGTCCTTGAAGCGACCCAGGCCTCCGTTGCAGTCAAAGCCAGGCAGTGGGTCAGCCTGATCAAGATTCCTGGCGTCGATGGCGGCGTCCCCCACGAGCGCTGCGACGAGCAGGTGGTGAACGAGGGCCCGGTTGCCCGGGCGTGGCGAGAGGCCGGTGATGAACCCGTCTTCTTCGAGAGGCCACTCGAGCGCGAAGCACCGATTGTCGTCGGTGGAGCCGACGGGCGGGGCGGGCGTGTACGGGGCAGGCACGCCGAGCGTGACGTCGACGCGGGAAAGCAAGGGCGGTGGGGTGACGTGTGGAGGCGCCGCCGCAGGGTCACCTTCGGGAGCGCCCGCTGCCACGAAGGCCTTGATCAGCTCGATCTCTTCGACCGAGAGATTCCGGTCGCCCGCGTAGTCGGCGCAGCAGGGCGCGGCCATGAAGGGTGGCATGCGCCGCGAGACCACGGCGGACTCGATGGATCGCGCGGCTGCCTTCACCGTGGAGAACGTACCCAGGTCGAGCGGGGCGAGCCCCCCTGGGGTGTGGCAGCTCATGCACTTGCGCTCCAACAACGGCGCGACGTGCTCGTGCCAGGTGGGGGTGAACGCTGGAGCCGTTGCTGGCGCAGAGAGGTCGCTGCACCAGGCCTGCGCCTCGCCCTTGCCTTTGCACGCCGAGATGGCCAGGACCGAGAACAGCGCGAAGAGTGGTCGCACCCGGCCACCCTACGCAAGTAGAGGAAGAACAACCCCACAAACCGGAGCAGTGGGTCGGGGCCGCGCCTGGGGAGAGGGGTGCGGAGCGAGGAGGACGGGAGGTTCCCTGCGTCTCTGGAGCCGCCCCGGAGGGCGCATTTCGAGGGTGAGGACACAGGGGCTGCGAGGCGTCACAGTCCCAGCGAAAGCTGGGGCGGTGAGTGGGCCAGGGGCGAGGGCGTGCGCGGCGGCAGCAGCCCCATGGAGCGCAAGATGGCCTCGGCCGTGGCGTGGTGGGTGACGACGGCCCTCACGCGGCGCGTGCCACCACAGTGACACCGCCACACGTCGACGCCGAAGGTGCGGGCCAGCGCGGTGGCCCAGTCGAGCCGCGGACGCTTGACGACGGCCCGAGGCGCCATCTCCGAAGTGAAGGAAGAACAACCCGGGCAAAGGAGAGCTGACGGGAGGCGGCCGTGGCGAGCGAAGGCGTGGCGTTGGGCCCGAAGGGGTGCCGAGCGAGGGCTGAGGGCGAGAGCCGAGGGGCAAGGGAGCGGGCGTTTGCGCAGCGCGGGCGGAGGGGTGCCGTGCCTGGTGGACACCCGAGACTTCAGACGGCGAGTCAGAAGGCCAGCGAGAGCTGAGGCGGTGCGTGGGCGAGCGGGAGCACCGCGCGCGGAGGCATC
>CAIVGN010000152.1 GCA_903905455.1 uncultured Archangium sp. | reverse complement strand
GGGCTGGTGCTCAAGGGGGCGCCGCTGCGCCTCGTGGACGCGCTCCCGGGCCGGGTGTTGGCGCTGCCCACCGAGCGCGCCATGGCGAACTTCTCCCCCGAGGGGCCCACGGTGCTGGAGCTGCCGTGCGAAGGCCTCTCGCTCTACGGGGCCGCGCTGCCGCGTGACGTGGCGCTGCTGCCGCTCGGAGGGTTTCCGGCGAAGGCCGAGCCGGTGTCGATGCCCGCGAAGCAACGCGTGCCCGCCGCCCACGACCCCGGGGGCGCCTGGGTGGGCGACTTCGTGGCAGGCGAACAACCGCTGCGCGCCTGGGCCGTCGAGCGCCGGGACGACGCCACGCGCGTGGTGCTCCCGGTGGACGGCGTGTTGTGGGTGGGCTGGACGGCCTCGAGCGCGCTGGCCGCAGGCACGGCCCCCTCGGAGCCCGAGGCCACGACGTCGCGGCCCGCGGACGAGAAGGGCGATTGGCGAGCCTGCGACGACGACGTGCCGCTCTCGGTGCGCCTCGAGGGCGGCGTGGTGCCCGTCGGCACGCTGCACCGCGACGCGAAGTTCCTCGTGGTGCGGGCGCGTGAAGACGGCGTGGTGGTGAAACCCCTGGCGCCCTGGCTCGAGCTGGAAGCAGGGCTCGAGCTGTTGGCTCCTTCGACGGTCGCGCGCTGCCCTGCGGCGCTGCTCGCATGGTGACGACGTGAGTGATTCAGCCGGCCCCGATTCGTTCGCGGCCTTTCGACACCCCGGGGTCGCGCGCTTCGCCGTGGGGCGCCTGCTCTCGGCCATGGCCACCACCTCGGTCTCGGTGGCCATCGGTTGGCAGCTCTACGAGACGACGGGCTCGACCTTCGCGCTGGGGCTGGTGGGCCTGGTGGAGGTCATCCCCGTGGTGACCCTCGCGCTGCCGGCGGGGGCGGCGGCCGACCGGTTCCCCAGGCGCAGCGTGGCCATCGCCGCGCACCTGGTGCTCGCCTCGTGCGCCGCGGCGCTGATGGGCCTCTCTCACTTCGGTGGCCCCACGTGGCTCAACTACGTGGCCCTGTTCTTCACCGGCGTGGGCATGGCGTTTCGCGGGCCGTCGGTGGGCGCGATGTTGCCGCAGTTGGTGCCCGCGAAGGACTTCGGCAACGCCAACGCGTGGTTCTCCAGCACCTACGAGCTGGCCTCCATCTCCGGCCCGGCGGTGGCCGGGTTCCTCATCGCCGCCAGCGGCGCGCAGCTGGCGTTTGGCTTTGCCTGCCTGGCGCACCTCGGCTTCGTCGGGGTGTTGTGGTCGCTGCCGGCGAGGCCCGCGGCGCAGACCGGCAAGCGCCAGGGGTTGCATGACCTGCTCGCGGGCTGGCGCTTCGTGTCGACCACGAAGGTGTTCCTCGCGGCCATCACCCTGGACCTCTTCGCGGTGTTGCTGGGCGGCGCGGTGGCGCTGCTGCCGGTCTACGCGAAGGACGTGCTCCACGTGGGGCCGGTGGGCCTGGGCTGGCTGCGCTCGGCGCCCGCCCTCGGGGCCCTGACGATGGCCCTGCTGCAGACGCGCCTGCCCCCGTGGAAGCGCCCGGGCGTGGTGTTGTTGTTCACCGTCGCCGGCTTCGGCCTGGCCACCATCGGCTTCGGCCTCTCGACGGTGATGTGGCTGTCCTTCGGCTCGCTCTTCCTCACCGGCGTCTTCGACAACGTGTCGGTGGTCATCCGCTCGACGCTCGAGCAGTCGCTGACGCCCGACTCGATGCGCGGCCGGGTGTCGGCGATCCACTACGTGTTCATCGGCATGTCCAACGAGCTGGGGAGCTTCGAGTCGGGCGCCACCGCGGCGCTCTTCGGCCCGCTGCTCTCGGTGGTCGGGGGCGGGGTGGGCACACTGCTGGTGGTGGGCTTCGTGGCCTTCGCGTTCCCGCAGCTGCGCGCGTTGCCGCCGCTGCACCAGCTCCAGCCCCTCGATGCCCCGAAGGATCCCTGAATGTTCTCCCTCATCGTGCATGGCGGTGCCGGGCCTCACCGGGACCAGGAAGATGGCGCAGGCGCGCAGGAAGGGTGCCTCGCCGCGGCGCGGGCCGGCGCCGAGGTGTTGGCGAAGGGCGGCTCGGCGCTCGACGCGGTGGAGCTCGCCGCGCGCCTGCTCGAAGACGACCCGCGCTTCAACGCCGGCACCGGCGCGGTGCTCAACGTCGACGGGGAGGTCGAGCTCGACGCCTCGGTGATGGACGGTGAGACGTTGCGGGCCGGCGCGGTGGCGGTGGTGAAGACGGTGAAGAACCCGGTGTCGCTCGCGCGCCTGGTGATGGAGCGGACGCCGCACGTGATGCTGGTGGGTGAGGGCGCCGATGCCTTCGCGCGCAGCCAGGGCATTCCAGCCATCGCGCCCGGGGCGTTGATCACCCCGCTGCAACGCGCGCGTTGGCTCGAGGCGCAAGGCGCGAAGCACGGCACCATCGGCGCGGTGGCCCTCGACGCGCGGGGGCAGGTGGCCGCGGCGACCAGCACCGGCGGCACCTCGGGCAAGTTGAAGGGCCGGGTGGGTGACTCGCCGTTGATCGGTGCGGGCACGGTGGCCGACTCGCGCTGGGGCGGGGTGTCGTCGACGGGCCTGGGCGAGTTCATCATTCGCGTGGGCCTCGCGCGCACCGTGCTCGAAGGAATGCGCCGCGGGCTGACGCCCGATGCGGCGGCCGCCGAGGGCATCGCCGAGTTGGTGCGCATCGGCGGCGACGGCGGCGCCATCGCGGTGCGCACCTCGGGCGAGGTGGGCTGGGCGTTTTCCTCGGAGCGCATGGCCGGCGCGTGGGCGCGTGACGGCGGTCGCGAGGGTACGTTCTTCGAGCGCACGGGGTCCGTGAGGTGATTGTTCCCGTCATGGACAGTCAGGAAATATTCGGTGTTTGCGGTTGCGTTGTCTTTTTTGGGTGTTAAGTCAGGGTGTGTTGTTTGTTGGACAGCAGCAACATCCCCCCCGAACAAAGAAACGGAACGAACAGAATGTCAGTCGACAAGATGCTTCGAGACATGGTGGCGGACGAGGTGGCCCGCGCGTTGGCGCCGGTGCACGCGGCCCTCGCCGAGCTCCAGGCGAACAGCCTCGTCGTGGCCCGGTTGGCCGCGGCCCTCGGCCAGCCCATCAAGCGTGGTCCCGGTCGTCCCCCCAAGAGCACCTTCGGGGCAGCCCCCGCGGTGAAGACGGGCGCCAAGCGCGGTCGCAAGCCCTCCACCGACGGCAAGCGTGATTGCGCCGTCGAGGGCTGCGGTCGCCCGGCGCGCAGCAAGGGGTACTGCGCGGCGCACTACCAGAAGTTCCGCATGCTCGACCGCACCGGCCGTCTCCCCAGCGACTGGAAGGCCGACGCCGCGCCGAACTCGGTGACGAACATCAAGCTGCCCCGCGGCCGCGCCGGCGCCAAGGCGCTCGCCGAGTCGAAGAAGAAGTAAATCGCCCCCGAAGTCGAGGGACGTGAGAGCGGCCTGGGGTGACCCGGGCCGCTTTTCTTTTGCCCCGGGGTCGCACAAAACCCGTCACCCCATGACGAACCAGCGCGAACTCGAGAAGTCCATCCACGTCGACCTGTCCCGCCAGGAGACGTACGGCGGCTACCTGCAGCTCGACCGCCTGCTGCAGTCGCAGACGCCGCGCTCCACGGAGCACGACGAGATGTTGTTCATCATTCAGCACCAGACCAGCGAGCTGTGGATGAAGTTGATGCTCCACGAACTCGACCGGGCGCTGCAGTGCGTGAAGAACGACGAGCTCGCGGCCACCTTCAAGATCTTCGCGCGCGTGGCGCACATCCAGCGAATGCTCTTCGAGCAGTGGGCGGTGCTCGAGACCATGACCCCCTCGGAGTACCTCACCTTCCGCGACGCGCTGGGGCGCAGCTCGGGCTTCCAGAGCTACCAGTACCGGGCGCTGGAGTTCATGCTGGGGAACAAGGACGCGAACCTCCTGCTCCCGCACCGCGCCTCGGCGGACACCCACGCGTGGCTGCAGGCGCGCCTCGAGCAGCCGAGCCTGTACGACGAGTTCCTGCGCTACCTGCACCGCCAGGGCTTCCCCATTCCCGAAGACCACGTCACGCGCGACTTCACCAAGCCGTACGCCAAGAGCGACGAAGTGATGCGCGTCTTCAAGACGGTCTACGAGCAGCCCGAGAAGTACTGGGTGGCCTACGAGATGGCCGAGAAGCTGGTGGACGTCGAAGAGCGGTTCCAGCTGTGGCGCTTCCGGCACATGAAGACCGTGCACCGCATCATCGGCCACAAGATGGGCACCGGCGGCTCGTCGGGCGTGACCTTCCTGCAGCGCGCCCTGGGGCTCACCTTCTTCCCGGAGTTGTGGGACGTGCGCACCGAGCTGGAGCCCAGGCCGTGAGGGCGTGGCTGGCGCTGGGGTGCCTGCTACTCGTGGGCTGCAAGGTGAACGAGCCGGGCCTCACGGTGCTGGTCACGACGCAGGACGAGGCGCTGGTGCGCGAGGGGCTCGCGTTCCTCGGGGACGCGCGGGTGCACACGGTCATCGTGAAGTCGCCGGCCGAGGCGCTCGCGGCGCGGTCCGGCGTGGTGGTGGCGCTCGAAGCCAGCGAGGCCTGCGAGGAGTGTTACCGGCTCGAGGGCAGCGGCACGGTGCTCGCAGTGAAGGGCGGCGGACCGCTGGGCAGACAGTATGGGCTGTGGCACGCGCTCGAGGCGCTGGGGTACCGCTTCCCCCACCCGCGCTACACCAGGCTCCCGGCCGAGTTCACCGCGGCCGACGCGGCGGTGCTGGGGAAGGACTACGCGCCCGAGGTGAAGAAGCGCCGGGGCCTGCACCTGCACACGCTGCACCCGGTGGAGTCGCTGTACGACTTCTGGTTGCCCGGCGAGGCCGACCTCGAGGGGGGCAAGCGCGTCATCGACTTCGTGGTGAAGAACCGCGGCAACTACGTGCAGTGGTGCGCGCTCGACGACATCGAGAAGGCGCCCTCGCTGCGGCCCGCGTGGCAGGCGCACACCCGGGCGTTGACCGACTACGCGCACGCGCACGGGGTGAAGGTGGGCGTGGCGCTGCAGTTGTTCGGGCAGAGCAACCTGCAGAACGCCTTCGACCTCATCGACGACGCCAGCGTGGACCCGGTGCCGGAGATGGAGCGGCGGCTCCACGTGCTCCTCGATGACACCGGCTTCGACACGCTCAACCTGAGCTTCGGCGAGTTCTTCGGCGCCGAGCCCGCGCGCTTCGTGGCCGAGGTGGACAGCGCGTATGCCGCGTCGCAGCGCGTGCAGCCCGGCGTGGAGATGACCGCCACCATTCACGTCGGCAACTTCGACAACCTGCGCGTGACGTACATGGGCGCGCGACAGCTCTATTACTTCCTGGTGCGCTACGCGAACCCGGCCATCGTCCCGTGGGTGCACACCACGATGTATTTCAATCTCTTCGAAGACGTCGGCGGCGCCTACGGCCACGACCTGTTCGACGAGCACCGCGCGTACCTCGAGGAGCGAATGCGCGCAGGACAGCCCGTGGGCTACTTCCCGGAGTCGGCCTACTGGGTGGCCTTCGACATCAACATCCCCACCTTCATGCCGGTCTACGTGCGCTCGCGGCACCTCGATCTCGAGCGCCTCGCGCAGGCCGGCGTGCTCGAGGACCACGTGCTCTTCAGCTCCGGGCAGGAGTGGGGGTACTGGCTCACCGACGCCGCGACGCTGCGCATGAACTACACGCGGCCGGCGCAGTGGAGCGACGCCGTGGCGGAGATTTATGGCGGCTGGGGGGCGCAGGGCG
>CAIVGN010000151.1 GCA_903905455.1 uncultured Archangium sp. | reverse complement strand
TGAGCGCCCCAGCGATCGGCGCGGGGCAGTGTTAGACCTCCCGCGGTGAAGCGGTCTCTGCTCATCGTCGCCGGGCTTCTCCTCGCGCTGGCGCTCGTGTGGTCCTTGCTCGGCGATGACGTCGAGCCTTCCTCCTCCGTCGTCGAGTCCTCGCTCTCCGGTGACCCCGAGGCTCCGGCGTCTCCGGTCGCCACCCGGGCCCGCGGCGCGCGGGTCTCGGGCTTCGTGCTGCGCGATGGCCGGCCGGTGTCCCGGGCGCGGGTCTCGTTGAAGGCGACCTCCCCGCTGGTGACGCTCACGCTCGATGACGGCCGGTTCCTCTTCGACGACGTGGCCTCGGGCCAGGTCTACGTGGCCGCGAGCACCGCCGATGCCGCCTCCGAGGTGCTGGGTCCGCTGCAACTGGCGCCGGGCGGGCTCGTGGAAGGGCTCCAGCTGATCCTCACGCCGTCGGTGAAGATCGAGGGACGGGTGATCGATCTCCTGACCCAGAAACCGATCGTGGGGGCGACGCTCATCTCCCCGACGGGGGCCAGCCGCAGCGACGACGCGGGCCGGTTCACGCTGACCGGGGCGAAGACCCAGACCTGGCTCGAGGTCTCGGCGCCCGGCTTCCTCACCCGCACCGAGTGGGTCTCGCTCGAGCTCGCGTCGGCCGGGGGCAAGCTCGAGTTGGTGTTGACGCCGTCGTCCAGGCTGGAGGGCACGGTGACCGAGTCGGGCGTGCCGGTGGGCGCGGCGACGGTGTGGGCCGAGCTGTCCGAGGGTTCGCGCCGCGGGGAGCGCTCGATCAACGTCTTCACCGACAAGGAGGGCCACTTCAGCCTCGAGTGCGCTGCCGGCGCGCTGCAGTTGTCGGCGGTCACGCCCCGGGGCACGCGGGTGCGCGGCCCGCTGGTGCGCGTCTCGGTGGGGGAAACGAAGACCGGCCTCAAGCTCGACGCGGGTGACGTCTCGAGCGCCGAGGGCGTGGTGATGCGCAGCGGCCTGCCGGTGGTGGGCGCGCAGGTCTCGGCCGTCGACGCGCAGACCGAAGACGTGAGCGCGCTGGCCTCGACCGGGCTCGACGGGCGCTTCCGCTTCGATGGGCTGTCGCTGGGCAAGTACGTGCTGCAGGTGCGCGCCGGGGCCCTGGCCGCGAGCGCCGGGCCCTTCGATCACCGGGGGGATGGCCAGAGCTGGGCGGTGACGCTCCAGGCCGGCGGCACCCTCGTCGGTCGCGTCGAGCCGGCCAGCGCCGGGGTCGCCGTGCGGTGGCGCTCGGGCTCGTGGTCCGGCCCCTCGGCGCAGACGGTCACCGACGCCGAGGGCCACTTCCGCTTCGAGGGCATCCCCGAGGAGCTGATCTCCCTCGACGCCGAGGGTCCCAACGGCGCGGCCACGGCGCGCGCCAAGGCCGGCGACGACGTGGTGTTGGTGCTCAAGAAGGGCTTCGTCACGGTGCACCTCCAGGACGAGTCGGGCGCGCCGGTGACCGACGGCGTGTTGACCGCCAAGAGCCTCGACACCGGGGCCACGCGCCGGCAGTTGGTGCTCGCGCCCGACGGCGTCACCCGCCTCGATCTCCCCATGGGGCGTTGGCAACTGGGCCTGGAGGTCTCGGGGCGCGGGCGCAGCGCGAGCGTGGACGTGACGGTGGGCGAGGGCGGGGCCGAGGCGCGGCTCTCGCTCGAGTCGTCGGTGACCATCTCCGGCCGGGTGACCGACCGGGCGAGCGGGCTGCCCATCGCCTCGGCGCGCGTCGAGTCGTTCAGCGGCGAGTTCGGGCGCGCCTCGCGGGTCTCGGTGCTCACCGATCAGCGCGGCGAGTTCCTCCTGCCCCCGGTGCCCCGCTCGGGCTCGGTCAACGTCACCCGCGAGGGCTTCGCGCCGCAGTGGCGCCGGGTGGCCGACGGTCCGCGGTGGATCGTAGCCCTCGAGCCCGCGGGGCCCTCACCGCACAAGCCGCAGTCGGAGTTCAGCCAGTTCGAGGGCGTGGGCATGACCCTCGACGGCCGGTCGGGCTCGGTCCTGGTGGCCCTGGTGAGCGAAGGCAGCCCGGCGGAGCGCGCGGGCGTGCAGTCGGGCGATCAGATCGTCGCGGTCGACGGCGTGCTCACCGCCGGGCAGTCGCTGGAGGCGACGGTGCAGCGCATTCGGGGGCCCGCGGGCACGCCGGTGTTGCTGCGGTTTCAGCGCGGCGGGCAGACCTTCGAGCTGACGATTCGCCGCAAGCTGCTGACGCTCTGAGGCTCAGCCGGACTTCTGCTTCTTGCGGTCCCGGCGCGAGGGCTTGGCTTCCTTGAGCACCACCGGCGACGAGGGCAGGGCGGGCATCGGCGTGCCTTCGATGGAGGGGGTCTCGGCCGCGGGCTGCTCCTCGGGCAACGAGGGGAGCCGGATGGTGAAGGTGGTCCCTTCGCCGACCTTGCTCTGCACCGAGATGGTGCCGCCGTGGTTCTTCACGATGCGCTGGCAGATGGCGAGGCCGAGCCCGGTGCCCTTCTGCTTGGTGGTGAAGAAGGGCACGAAGATGTTGAGCTGCTGGTCTGCGGGGATGCCGGGGCCCACGTCGGAGACCTGAAGCTCGACCTGCTCGGGGGCGCGGAAGTCACCGAAGCGCTCGGGGCGGCTGGTGCGAATGGTGATCTCGCCGGGCTTGTCGCCCATGGCCTGCACCGCGTTCTGCACCAGGTTGATCAACACCTGCTTGAGTTGCTCGGCGTCGGCGTCCACCCGGGGCAGGCCGTCGGTGAGCTCTTCCTTGATCGTCACGTGCTTCGGGATGTCGTTGACGATGAGCTTCAGGGTGCGGGTCACGACCTCGTGCACGTCGGTGGGCCCGAAGTTCTGCTTGAGCGGGCGCGAGTAGTCGAGGAACGCGCTCACCACGCCGTTGAGCCGGTTCACCTCTTCGACGATCACCTCGACGAACTCGCCGTCTTCGCCCGGCAGGTGCTGTGGCTCGAGGAACTGGGCGGCGCCCTTGATCGCGCCCAGGGGGTTGCGGATCTCGTGCGCGAGGCCCGCGGCCATCTCACCGAGCGCGGCGAGGCGGTCACGCTCGCGCATCTTGTCGTAGAGCTTCGAGTTCTCGATGACCGTGGCCACGCGGTCGGCCAGCTCGAGGATCAGGGCGATCTCGTCGGACGCGAAGGCCTCGGGCACGCGCTCGTCCCACAGGTTGAGGAAGCCGAGCACCCGGTCGTTGCCCATCAGGGGCACGGTGATGCCCGCCTTCATCTGCTGCATCGCGGTGCGCACGTCGTTGAGCCGGCGCAGTTCCTCACGCGACTTGCGGGCCTCCAGGGGCTGCGAGCGCAGCTCGTGAATGCGCCGCTCCACGGCCTCGAGCAGTTGCGCGCGCTCGGTGCGGCTCACCAGCGCCCGCGCGGTGCCCTGGTCGACGAAGAGCGCCGGCACCGGGCCGCGGCTGTCGAGCAGGCGGAAGCCGGGGCGATCCTCGGCCAGCAGGTAGATCGACGCGTGGGTCACCCGGCGCGTCTCGTTGAGGCCGTCGAGGAGGAAGGCCGCGAGCTCCGGGGCGTCGATGAGGTTCGCCGCGCGGCGCTGGAGCTGCCGCGCCGACTCGAGGAACGCGAAGCGCTGGCGGAAGAACACCGCCACCACCTTCTCGTCGACCCACGTGCTCAACGGCTCGAGGAGGATCAACATCACGAAGGCCGCGACCAGGGTGTTGAACAGGTAGAGGCTGGCATTGCCTTCGACCCAGGCCGTGAGCACCACGAAGACCACCGCGAGGATCGCCGCCAGCACCGCCTGCGAGGCGATCTTGCCCAGCAGTTCGTGCAGGTCCATCAGCCGCAGCCGCAGCAACGTCTGCGAGAGGAAGAAGAGGTACAGCGTCGAGACGATGGGCCCCAGGGCGGGGAAGGCGATGTTGAAGCGCCCCAGGAGGTCGAGGCCGCTGAAGAGCACCGTCGCCCCGGCGCCCACGGCCAGGTACAGCAAGCGCAGCCGATCGATGCGCGAGTCGCTCGTGCGCATGCGCGCGAGGATCAGCGACACCGAGAAGGTGAGCGCCAGCAGCACCCACACCGAGACCATCACCCGGGCCCAGAGCAGTTCCGCCAGCGGGGTGGCGCCCACCGCGAGACCCAGGGCGAGCGAGAAGAGCGACGCGCGCCGGCCGTACCTCGCGGTGCGCGGGCTGAAGTTGAGGAACTCGAGGAAGAACGACAGCGCCGTCACCGGCAGCAGCGATCCCGCGGCGATGGCGATGCCCAGCATGATGCGGCCGACCAGCGACTCCTCGCTGAAGGGGAAGAGTCCCTCGAGGAAGCTGGCGAGGTGAAAGCTGCCCACCGAGATCGCGAAGACGCTGTACAGCGTCAGCACCCGCGGTCGCTGCGCGCGCAGCAACATGGCTACACCCAGCGCGAGCCCCACGATGGCAGCCAGCAGGCTGCTCTGCGTCCGAATGTCCATGAAGTTGACGTCGAGCCTAGCCGTGTACGATGCGCCCGTGCGCAGTCACTGGTGGTTCGTCGCCCTGTCCTTGAGTCTCCCCACGTTCGGGCAGGAGCCAGACTTCCCCGCGGAGTCGAGTGGCGAAGCGGACCCCGCCTTCGCGCGGTTCACCAACCCGGCCTTCCCGTCGCCTGACGTCAAGGCGGTGTCCATCGACCGCGGGCCGAAGATCGAGCGCGCCGATCTCTCGGCGTACTTCGCCACCGGCAAGGCGGCCGAGGCCCGGGCGTCCTTCGAAGCGGGGGCCTACAACAAGGCGACCACCCAGCTCGACGCACTGCCCAGCACACCGCCCACGCGCTTCCTTCGCGCCCTGGCCGCCCACCGCATCGGCGACTGGAAGTTCTCGGCGAAGGAGTTCGAGTCGCTCGCCCAGACCTATGCGCCGCTGCGCGATCGCTGCCTGGTGCACGCCGGCTGGGCCTTCGAGCAGCTGCGCGACTGGAGCGCCGCGGTGCGCGTGTTCAGCCAGGTGGGCGCGACCTCCCGCCTGACCCCCGATGCCCGCATGGGCCTGGCGCGCGCCAACCGCTGGCTGGGCGAGCGCAAGAAGGCCGAAGACGCCATCGCCGGCTACCTCGAGCGGCCCGCGCCGCCCTGGGGGCGTGACGTGGGCGCCGAGGCGCTGCTGGTGATGGCCGATCTCCTCGCCGCGAAGAAGGACCCCAAGGGAGAGCAGGCCGCGCTGCTCAAGCTCTGGTCGCGGCACCCGCTCGCCAGGGACGCCGAGAAGGCCGAGGCCCGCCTGGGCGATCTCTCGGCGGTGCCCCAGGACGCGATGATCACCCGGGCCGAGGCGCTGATCGACGCCCACCGCAACGCGCAGGGCGTGGCCATCGTCGAGCCCATGGTGGCGGCGATGAAGCTCCCCGACCCGCTGGCCTGCCGCGCCCAGTTCGCGCTCGGCAAGGGGTACCGCAAGCTGCGGCAGCACGTGAAGGCCGTGGCCACGCTCGCGCCGCTCAAGAAGTGCAAGGACACCGAGCTGCGCGCCAAGGCCCTCTTCACCCTGGGCTTCAGCCAGACCATCTCCGCGCCCTCGCTGGCCGCGTCGACCTACGAGGCCCTCGCCGCGTCCTTCCCGGAGCACGCCCTGGCCGACGACGCGCTCTTCTTCGCCGCCGACGCGCACTTGCGCCGCGGTGAGCGCGAAGAGGCGATGGAGCGGCTGATCGACGTGGTGGATCGCTACCCCACCGGCGACTTCGCCGCCGATGCGCTCTTCAAGCTCTTCTGGGTGGCGCGCGGCGAAGGCCGGCCCGACGAGGCGCTCGAGTTCCTCACGGAGATCGAAGGTCGCTGGGGTCGCAGTGACGACAGCTACGAGGTCGAGCGGGCCCGCTTCTGGCGCGCCCGGTTGCTCGAAGATCAGAAGAAGAACGACGAGGCGCTCACGCTCTACGAGGCCGTGGCCACCGAGCACCCGGCGACCTACTACGGGCTGCTCTCGCGCGAGCGGGTGACGGGCCTCGACGCCGCTCGAGGCCTCGCCCTGGAGCACGCCGTGGCCGCGGCGCCGACCGCCGCCGACCCGTTCCCCATCTACGCCGGCCCGCTGGGCACCGATCCCCAGTTCGCCAGCGCCGTGGAGTTGTTGCGCCTGGGGTTTGGCGAACAGGTCCCCATGGAGGTGCTGGCCATCGACCGCACCGCGCTCCCTGCCGACTCGCTGCGGCTGATGGTGCTCGTGCTCTCGCTGGCCGGCGAACAGCGCTCGGCGCACGGGCTGGCGCGGCTGTGGCTGCGCAAGGATCTCTCGGGGCGCATCACCGCCGAGCGCCGCGCCATCTGGGAGATCGCCTACCCCAACGTCTTCCGCGATCTCGTGGTCACCCACTCGAAGACCGCCGACGAGCTCGATCCCGACCTGCTGCAGGCGCTGATGCGCGAAGAGAGCGCCCTCGACCCGAAGGCCCTCTCGTGGGCCGGGGCGCTGGGCCTGTGCCAGCTGATGCCCGCGACCGCCGCCGGGGTGGCGATGCAGCTCAAGCTCAAGCAGCCGAAGCAGGGCCAGCTGCTCGAGCCCGAGCTCAACATCCAGCTGGGCGCGCGTTACCTCTCGGACCTGGTCATTCGCATGAAGGGCGTCAAGCCCTTCGCCCTGGCCAGCTACAACGCCGGCGAGTCCGCGGTGACGCGGTGGCGGCGCGAGAACGGCGACGACGATCTCGCCGGCTGGGTCGAGCAGGTGCCGTTGCAGGAGACCCGCGGCTACGTGAAGCGCGTGCTGCGCAGCTACAACACCTACAAGCTCCTCTACGCCCCCGGCGAGCTGGCGAAGACCATCGCCCCCGTGCCTCCGAAGCCCCCGCACCCGCCCAAGCGCGGGTGATGTTTTCGGAATAATTCAGGAATCAGCGCCACGCCCCGTCTGGCTTCCCCGAAAGGAGGTCGTGATGGAAACGCTCGTTCTGAATGCCACCTGGCAGCCCGTCGCCCGCATCACCTGGCAGCGCGCCATCACCCTCCTGTTCCTGGGGAAGGTGGAGGTCGTCGAGGAGTACGAGGACAAGTCGATCCGCGCGGTCACCTTCGAGGTGAAGATGCCGTCGGTCGTCCGGTTCCTGCGCATGCTCAAGCGGCGCAAGGCCATCGTCCGGTTCAGCCGCGAGAACGTGTACGCGCGGGACCACGCGCAGTGCCAGTACTGCGGCAAGACGGTGAGCCGGCCGGAGGCGACGTACGACCATGTGCACCCGCGCAGCCAGGGCGGGGGCACCCACTGGGAGAACATCGTCATCGCGTGTGTGCCGTGTAACCAGCGCAAGGGTGGTCGCACTCCGGATCAGGCGAAGATGAAGCTCAAGACGATCCCGGTGAAGCCGATGCGGCTGCCCGAGACGCTGCGGCTCCGCTTCGCCTTCCAGAAGGGGATGCCGTCGACCTGGGCCAACTGGCTGCGCGACATGACGTACTGGCACGGCAGCCTCGAGGAAGATTGATCGCGGCTGCCGTGTTCAGGCTGTGACGGCCGCAGTGGCAGTCAAAAGGGGAGAGAAGGAGAGGAGTGGCACCTCGCGGTGCGCTCGGCGCTGGTCCACGCTGCACAGGGCCTCGGCGCCCCGACTCGATCTGGGCGACTGTCGTCGTGGCCTCACGGCCGAGGCGCAAGTTCCTTTGGAAGACCGCGGGTGGGATGTGACTTCCGCCCACCCGCGGTCGGGGCCTGCTTTTCGCTCTGGGCGGCCCTTGCGCTACAACCTTCTTCAGCATGGACGAAGCGGTTCGCATCGAGCGCCTCAGGGCGCTCCCGTCGATCGATGAGCTGCTGGCGCGGCCTTCCCTGGCTGCGTTGCTGCAGGCCCACTCGCGGCCCGTGGCCGTCGCTGCCTTGCGCGAGGCCGTGGCCTCGGTGCGGGCGCGGGTGCTCGCCGGCGAAGACGTGCGCTTCGACGAGCGTGACGTGCCCCTGGCGCTGGGCCGGGCCAGCCAGCCGAAGCTCAAGCCCGTGCTCAACGCCACGGGCGTGGTGCTGCACACCAACCTCGGCCGCGCGCCGCTGGCCGCCGTGGCCATCGAGCGCATCGCGCGCATCGCCGCGGGATACTGCAACCTCGAGCTCGATCTCGACGAGGGAGAACGCGGCAGCCGCTACGACCCGGTGGTGGAGTTGTTGTGCCAGCTCACCGGCGCCGAAGACGCGATGGTGGTCAACAACTGCGCCGCCGCGGTGCTGCTGACCTTCAGCGCGCTGGCCGGGGGGCGCGAGGCGATCGTCTCGCGCGGCGAACTGGTGGAGATCGGCGGCGGCTTTCGCGTGCCCGACGTGATGCGCCAGTCGGGCGCCGCGATGGTCGAGGTGGGCACCACCAACCGCACGCGCGTGGCTGACTACGAGGCCGCGATCACCGAGCGCACCGGCCTGCTGGTGAAGGTGCACCGCTCGAACTTCGCCCTCGTGGGGTTCACGGAAGAGGCCACCACGCGCGAGCTCGCGGCCCTGGCGAAGGCCCGGGGGCTGCTGGTCTACGAGGATCTCGGCAGCGGGGCGCTCAAGCCGCTGCACGGTGAGGGGCTGGGCAGCGAGCCCACCGTGGCCCAGGTGGTCTCCGCGGGCGCCGACGTGGTGTCCTTCAGCGGCGACAAGCTGCTCGGGGGGCCCCAGGCGGGCATCATCGTCGGGCGCAAGGCGGCCATCGCCAGGCTGCAGAAGCACCCCCTCAACCGCGCGCTGCGCATCGACAAGCTGACCGTCGCCGCGCTCGAGGCCACGCTCGAGCTGTACCGCGACGGCCGCGACGAGACCGAGGTGCCCGCGCGCGCGGCGCTGCTGGTGCGCCCCGAGGTGCTCGAGGCCCGCGCGCGGCGGCTGTCGGCGATGCTGGGCGCGGTGAAGCACCGCGTGGTGCCGACGCTGAGCCGCGTGGGGGGCGGGTCGATGCCGTTGGCGGCGCCGCCTTCCTGGGCGATCGCGCTGGCTCGATCGGGCAGTGCCGAAGCAGTGCATCAGCAGCTCAGGGCGGGTGAGCCACCCCTCATGGCGCGTATCGTCGATGACGAGGTGTGGCTGGACGTGCGGTGTCTTGCGGACACCGAACTCGAGGCAGTTTCGCGGGCCGTCGCGAACGCACACTGAGGAGGCCGCCCGATGGTGAACAGCGCCGTGCTCGTCCTGAACCGCCACTACCAGCCGGTTCACGTCACGAACGTGAAGCGCGCGTTCTCTCTCCTGTACCAGGGCGTCGCCCGGGCGATCGACGAGCAGTATCGCCTCTACGACTTCTTCAACTGGGCGGCCCTCACCGCGGCCGTCGAAGAGGAAGAGTCCATCGCCACCATCAGCCGCCGCATCCGCATCCCCCGGGTGCTGGTGCTCACCGCCTTCGAGAAGCTGCCCATCGTCCGGGTGCGCTTCTCCCGCCTCAACATCTACGCGCGCGACGAGGACACCTGTCAGTACTGCGGCCGCCGGCGGAAGCGGGTCGATCTCAACCTCGACCACGTGGTGCCCCGCAGCCAGGGGGGCAAGACCTGTTGGGAGAACGTGGTGTGCTCCTGCATCGCGTGCAACCTGCGCAAGGGAGGCCGCACCCCCGCCCAGGCGGGCCTCAAGCTGCTCAAGGAGCCCGTGCGCCCCCGGTGGACGCCGTTTTTGCGGGGTTCTCCCGTCAAAGGCGCCCACCGCGCGTGGTTACCGTTTCTCAATCTGACCGATGCGTCGTATTGGAACGTGGAACTCGAGGAAGAGTGAGCCATGCCCCCGTCTGAAGCCGAGATCATCGAGCTGCCGCGCGCCCCCCGCACCCCGGTGCCGGGCAAGAAGCGCGCGCGCCGGGTGATCGCGGTGGGTGGCGGCAAGGGCGGCATCGGCAAGTCGCTGCTCTCGGCCAACCTCGGCATCGCCCTGGCCAGGCGCGGGGCGAAGGTGGTGCTCGTCGATCTCGACCTGGGCGGCGCGAACCTCCACACCTACCTCGGCGTTGGCCAGCCCCAGGTCACCCTGGGCGACTACATCGATCGCAAGGTCGCCAACCTCGACGACGTGCTGGTGCCCACGCACCACGAGCGGCTCTCGCTGGTCTCCGGGGCGATGGACGGCCTCGACGCGGCGAACCCCAAGCACGGGCAG
>CAIVGN010000150.1 GCA_903905455.1 uncultured Archangium sp. | reverse complement strand
TCGGAGGTGAGCTCGTCGAGGTAGGCCACCTCGGCCCCGCGCGAGAAGGGGGTCAAGAAGCCCGCGCTGAACTCGAAGGTGTGGTGCAGCGGGAGCACCGAGAGCACGCCGTCACCGACGCCGAGATCGAAGGCCCCGCCCAGCTTGGCCACCAGCGCCGCGAAGTTGCGGTGGGTGAGCATCACGCCCTTGGGGTTGCCGGTGGTGCCGCTGGTGAAGAGCAGCGAGGCCACGTCGTCGGGCGAGGCGTTCTTGCGCACCGCGCCGATGCCGTTGGGGCGCAGCGGGTCGCCGGCGAAGGCTTCGCCGAAGCTCATGAGCTTGGTACCCAGGCCCGCGGCCGCCAGCGCGTTCTCCAGCGCGGGGTGCTTCTCCAGGATGAACTCGGTGACGAGGCAGATCTTCGCCTCGCTGCGCCGGGCGATGTTGATGATCTCCGCCTCCGCGAGTTCCTTGTCCACGGGCACCGCGGTGCAGCCGGCGCGCAGGATGCCGAAGAAGGCCACGCCCCACTCGGGCCGGTTCTCACCGATGAGCATCACCCGGTCTTGCGGCTGCACGCCGTTGGCCAGCAGGGCGCTGCCCACGCGCGCGGCGTAGCGGTGCACCTCGCCGAAGGTGAAGCGCGAGGTCTCTTCGCCCTCGTAGAAGCGGAAGGCGACGCGGTGGCGCCACTCGTTGGTGGTGGCGTCGAGCAGCTCGAGCAGGTCGCGGTATGCGTGCACCGTCTTGCGCTTCTCGGTCTCCTCGTCGAGCCCGGGGAAGACCCACTTCTCGAGCCCGGGGATGTGGGTCTCGAGGAAGTAGGTGCGCCAGTCGATGGCGTCGGGGTTCCAGTTGATCTTCGCGCGGTCGTGGGCGGGCATGTCCACGTACAGCGAGCGCGTGTTGTCGCAGCGGAAGACGTACCGGTTCTCCCAGATGAAGGGCATGAACAGGCCGACGATCATGTTCATGCGGTCGGAGTCGTCGGACACCTCGCCCAGGGCCACCTTGACCTTGTCGAGGGCGGCGTTCACCTTGGGCGCGCCCCAGGTGGGCCGGTTGTCGTCGATGGCCTGGTTGAGCCACTTGGCGCCCTTGCTGAAGAGGGGCGTGTTGGTGAGATCGAACAGCGTCTTGCCCAGGGCCTTGGGCTCGACCCGGCTCTTGAGCTCGTTGAGCAGCTCGTTGCCGGTCTCCTTCTTGCGCCAGCGGCGGCGCTTGTAGAGCCCCACCAACTCCACGGAGCGGCTGGCGGCGAACGGCGACGAGTCCCCGGTGGCCTGCTGGTACACGCGGCGCTCGCGGGTGCGCAGGGCCTGGGCGGTGATGGCGATGAGGGAGCCGGCGACCTGGTCGACGGGGATCATGTCGAGCACGGCCTTGTCGCTGGCGGGCAGCGCGGTCTGGCCCTTGAGCAGCGCGTAGACGATGGGCGCCGACGTGGTGAAGCCCTCGTTCCACCCGGGGAAGGGGTAGTGCTGGGCGCTCTCGACGATGGACGGGCGCACGATGGCGTAGCGCAGGCCGGGGGTGGCGGCGAGCACCTGCTCCCCGAGCGACTTGGTGTACGTGTACGTGTTGGGCCAGCCCCAGTGCTTGGCGCGCTCCATGCCCGCTTCCACGAGGCGGATGCTCAGCCACAGCTTGCGTTCGCGGCCCACGGCCAGGCGCAGGGTCTTCTCGTCGTTGAAGTCGCGGCCCTCTTCGCGCAGGCGGGTCAGCGCCTTCTCGCGGAAGGTCGAGGCCAGCGCCTTGTCGTCGGCCTCTTCGCGCAGGCGGGCGACGATCTTCCCAGCGTCGGCGAGCTCCTGCTCGAGGGTGAAGTCGCGGCCGTCGAGCTCGCTGCGCCGGGGGAAGTAGCCGTTGATCTCCTCGTCTTCGAAGATGAGGCCGCTGCGGTTGCCGGCCACGAAGGAGGTGGACATGTGCACCAGCGGCACGTCCCAGTGCAGGCACGCCTCGACGAGGAACTTCACGCCGTGGGTGTTGACGTTGAGGCCGACCTCGAGCGACGGGTTGAAGCTCACGAGGCCCGCGCAGTTGATGACCACGTCGATCTGGCCCTTGAGGGCGCGGGCGGCGGTCTCGTCCATGCCCATCCACGGGTCGGTGATGTCGCCGTCGAGGATGGTGGTCTTGCCGCGGAGCCAGGCGATGGCGCCCTCTTCTCCGAGCTTGTCGCGCAGGGGGAGGAAGGGCTCGCTGGGGGCGACCTTGTCGTAGAAGCGGGCCTCGGCGCTCTTGCTGCTGCCCTTGCGGACGAGCACGTTCACGTGCGCCAGCACGTCACCGTAGTGGTGCAACAGCATGGACAACGACACCTTGCCCACGAAGCCGGTGGCGCCCGCGAAGAGCACGCGCTTGCCGGTGAGGATCTTCGTGACATCGAGGGGTCCGAGCGACGGTTCGGCCATGCGCGGGCATCTACCCGTTCTCCCTCTCCCTGCGAAGCGGGGAGAGGGCTGGGGTGAGGGGCC
>CAIVGN010000149.1 GCA_903905455.1 uncultured Archangium sp. | reverse complement strand
TGCCGAAGGGCAGCACCTGCTGCTTCAAGATGCTGCTGCTTCAGCGCCTCGCGTCGCCACTCACGAAAACCGTCGAGGGCCGACGGTGGATCAACCCCCACCGACCGTTCCTGAACATGGAGGCCTTGCCCCATTCGACTCTGAATCCCGTCTAGCCCGCGCGGCAGATGAGCGCTCCCCTTTCCCCGGGGGGAAAGGAAGGGATTGGGGCGATCCCCGGCACCCAAACAAACCCACGACCTCTGCCGATCGCAGGAGACGCACAGGCCCCATCGAAGCCTCGTCGCGGATCACACCGCACCTCACGCCGTCCCCAACTCCCGCCGCAGCCGCCGAATCGCTTCCATCCCCACCGTCGAGCCCCCGGGCTTCTTCAGCTCCTACCTCGAGGCCAGCGGCACCGACGGCGGCGGCAGCGAAGTGCCCGGTGCCTGGCCCGCCTTCAGAATCCTGAGTTCGCGGCTGTCCGCTCGCGGAGTCGCCGCCGCGGTGCGATAACCCGCGCATGATCAACCCCCGGTCTCTTCACGCCCTCGCCCTGGCAGTCGGTCTGCTCGGTGGCGTCCTCGTCGGCTGCGGCACCAAGCCGGCCTCCTGTACGAACTGCGCTGGCTGCTGCGACAGCAAGGGCACCTGCCAGACCGGCACCGCGAACGACGTGTGCGGCAGCGCAGGCAACGTGTGCTCCGCGTGCCAGGTCTCGACGAGCTGCAAGCTCGGCCTCTGCGTCGCCAACTCGAACGGCACGGGCGGCGGCACCGGGGGAGGCACCACGGGCGGCGGTACCGGCGGCGGCACCACGGGCGGCGGCACTGGCGGCGGGACCACGGGCGGCGGCACCGGCGGCGGGACGACGGGCGGCGGCACCGGCGGCGGCACCCAGCCCATGCAGGCCACCATCACCGAGCTCGCCAACGGCACCCTCACCGACGGCACCTGCGTCGAGCTGCACGGCGTGGTGATGAGCGCGGTCTTCGCCGACGGCGACGACACCTTCACCACCGACGCCGGCACGCGGATGGCCCGCAGCGCCTTCTACCTCTCCGAAAAGAACCTCACGACGACCGCGCCCTTCACCGGCGTCGAGGTCGTGGTCGACATCGGCCAGGTGGCTCCGACCACCAGCCCCGGAGACGACGTCACCGTCGCCGGCATCGTGCGCACCAACTTCGGCCACCCCACGCTGCGCCTCATCGCGAGCTGCGCGCAGTTCACCAAGGTCGGCACCACCACCATGCCCGCCCCGGCCGTGGTCACCATCGCCAGCATCGGGCAGTCCGGCGGCTCGAGCGGCTGCCCCGTCACCGGCGCGGCCTGGGTCGACGGCACGGACGCGCGTGGCTACGACGGCACGCTGGCCCGCTTCACCGCCGGCTCGGTCTCGGCCCCGCGTGACACCTTCGGCCAGTTCGAGGTCGCGGACGGCACGGGCTCGAAGCTCCAGGTGGCGAACACCCTGGGCACCACCGTCGCCCCCACCGTGGGCCAGGTCGTCACCAGCATCACCGGCTTCGGCCAGTTCTCGTTCTGCCGCCGCAAGCTGCGCCCCCGCGACAACGCCGAAGTGGTGCTCGCGGCCGTGGTCACCACCTGTGGCAGCGGCGGGCGCGCCGATCACCTGGTGATCAGCGAAATCTCCGTGACCCCGACGCCCGGCGAGTTCGTGGAGATCTTCAACCCCACCGCGTCCAGCCTCGACCTCACCGACGTGTACCTCTACAACGCGACCTTCGCCGCGACCGACGGCGGGCCGGGCTGCAAGTACGCCTTCCAGCCCACGGGCGGCGCGTGCGGCGATGCCTTCGGTGACTTCAACCTCCGCTTCCCCGCCGGGGCGACCATCGCGCCGTCCGAGGTGCAGGTCGTCGCCCTCACCGGCGCCAACGCCTACTGCGCGACCTATGGCTGCAGCACCGGCGCCGCGAAGCCCACCTACGAGATCAGCCCGCCGACCGGCGACGATGCCACCGTCCCGAACATGCGCGGCGTGTGGGACCTCAACGCGGCCAACTTCCCCGACGGCGGCGTCCAGGGTGGCTTCGGGTTCCTCACCAACGGCAGCGAAGACCTGGTGCTGTACTCGTGGAACGGCAGCGCCAGCACGGTGAAGGACATCGACTACGTGGTGTGGGGCACCAGCCTGGGCGTGCGCACCGACAAGACGACCTACGCCGGCTACAGCGCCGACACGGCCGCGAGCTCGCAGGTGCCTGCCCCCGGCGCGCCGACGGTCACCCAGTCGATCCAGCGCGTGTGCCTCAACGAGGGCACCGAGACGCACACCGCCGGCAACGGCATCACCGGCCACAACGAGACCAGCGAGAACCTCGCCAACGACTTCCTGCTGCTCGACAAGACCCCGATGGTGCTCGCCCCCAACGCCGCGCCCTGAGCGGTCAGCGGGCCTCGACGCGAACGCCCTCGAAGAGGGCGAACACGTCGTCGGGGAACTCGACCCCCTTGAAGTCGGCGGTGTCGATGGCCGCCTGCTTCAAGGTGATGACCGCCACCTTCTCTTCGCTCTCGCCCCGGTAGAGCGTGAAGCGCGAGGTGACCGAGCGCCGCGTGAGCCGCTCGACCTCCATCACCACCCGCGCCGTGTCACCCAGCCGCAGCGGGCCGAAGAAGTCCGCCTCGGAGTGCACGATGGGGAACCCCAACCGCCGCTCCGAGAGCACGCTCGCGTAGGGCAGCTTCGCGTGCTCGTTGAAGAAGTCTTCGAAGCACCGGTGCGCGAAGTCGAAGTAGCGCGCGAAGTACACCACCCGCGCCCAGTCGATGTCCGCGAAGCGCACCGGCAACCGCGCCGTGAAGCTCGCCACGTCAGTTCCCGAAGGCGTTGATGCCGGTGATGGCCTTGCCCAGGATGAGCGTGTGCACCTCGTGCGTGCCCTCGTAGGTGTAGACGCTCTCCAGGTTCAGCATGTGGCGCACCGGCGGGTACTCGTCGGTGATGCCGTTGGCGCCGTAGATGCTGCGGGCCACGCGCGCGATGTCGAGCGCCACCTTCACGTTGTTGCGCTTGCACAACGAGACCTGCTCCGGCGTGGGCTTCCCCGTCTCGTCGGCGATGCGCGCCAGCCGCAGGGCCAGCAGCTGCCCCTTGACGATCTCCTGCAGCATGTCCGCGAGCTTCTCCTGCGTCAGCTGGAACCCCGCGATGGGCTTGTTGAACGTCTTGCGTTCCAGCGAGTACTCCCGCGCCCCCTCGAAGCACGCCACCGCCGCGCCCATCACCCCGAAGGCAATGCCCATGCGCGCCTTGTTCAGGCACGACAGCGGCCCCCGCAGGCCCTGCACGTTGGGCAACATGTTCGAGGCCGGCACCCGCACGTCGGAGAACGAGAGCTCGGCGGTGTACGAGGCGCGCAGCGAGAACTTGCCTTCGATCTCCTTGGCCACGAAGCCGGGCATGCCCTTCTCGACGAGGAACCCGCGGATCGACTCCGAGCCGCCGTCATCGACCTTGGCCCACACGATGGCCACGTCGGCGATGGTGCCGTTGGTGATCCACATCTTCGAGCCGTTGATCACGTACGAGTCGCCGTCCTTGCGGGCGCGCGTCACCAGTCCGCCGGGGTCGCTGCCGTAGTCGGGCTCGGTCAACCCGAAGCAGCCGATCAACTTCCCCTGGGCCATGCCCGGCAACCAGCGCTGCTTCTGTTCCTCGCTGCCGAAGGACCAGATGGGGAACATGCACAGCGAGCTCTGCACCGAGGCGAAGCTGCGCAGGCCGGAGTCGCCGCGCTCCAGCTCCTGCAAGATGAGCCCGTAGGCCACGTTCGAGAGCCCCGCGCAGCCGTAGCCGGTGAGCGTCGCGCCAAACACGCCCAGCTCCGCGAGCTGGGGAATGAGCTCGGTGGGGAAGGTGTGGTTGCGGAAGTGCCGGCCGACGATGGGCAGGTATTCCTTGTCGATGAAGCGCGCGACGGTGTCGCGAATGGCCCGCTCCTCGGGGCTGAGGAGATCATCGATGCGGTACAGGTCGGTGATGGCGGCTCGGCTCATGAGGGCGCCCTCTAGCACGCCCGTGGGCCGTGGCTCAGCGCCGGGTGCCGCGCAGGATCGCCGGGCCACCGTTCGAGTCGGTCCCCCCCACGAAGAGCGTGCCGTTCGAGGCGCGCAGCGAGGCCCGGGCCCGGTCGATGGCCGGGACGTCGGGCGTCATCCGCGCCCAGGAGGTGCCGTTGAAGCGGTAGCCGCACTGCCCATCCGCGGTGCCGCCGCCTCCGAAGGCGAAGGCCAGCGTCGGGGAGACGCCGACGAACACGCTGATGAACTCGACGCCCGTGCCCAGCACGCCGGCGTCGGTCCATCCTCCGCTGCCTCGCTCGAGGAGCACCGGCCCGGGCCGCGCCACCCACTCGTGACCGGGCGTCGAACCACCACCGCGCCACAGCGTGGTCGCCAGGGGGCCGACGATCTCGTGGGTGATGTCCGAGGTCAGGGGCGCGTAGCGGAGCACCTCCCCCTCGGCGGGGAAGAACAGGTCACCGGTCGCGCCGCGCCAGCAGTTGCCGGGGCTGTCGACGCCCAGCGGGATGCTCGTCGCCGCGATGGTGCCGTTCCACGGGAAGTACATGCCTGCGCCGAACGAGCCCTCGGTGCCCACCGCCATCACGTTCGCGTCGTCCACCACACACAGGGTCTCGAGCGCGCGGCCGTTGGGGTTCACCGTGCCCTGCGTCCACGCGCCGCCATCGGCGCAGTTCGAGGCGCAGTCGAAGACGTCGACGGTGGTGAGGAAGAAGAGGTGGCCGCTGGGCGTGCCCTCGAAGTCGAGGGGCTGGATTCCGGGGAAGGAGCGCACCTCGAGGAACGCGCCGCCCGTCGAGAGGTAGAGCCGCCCGGAGCCGCTCATCGCGAGCAGGCCCGCGTCGGTCTCGGCGAAGCCCACGATGCCGCCCGAGGCGGCAGGGGTCGGAGAGACGGTCACCGAGGCGAAGTCCCAGATCCCGTCGCCCGCATCGACCGTCCCCGCGCCGCCGCCCGAAGAGCCACCACCGCTGCCACCACCCGTCACGCCACCGCCACCGCCACCGCCTGCGGAGCCACCAGCACCTCCGCCTGACGAGCCGCCCGCCGCGCCACCACCCGCGGAGCCACCGCCGGTCGCGACCGAGCCCCCACCGGTTCCTCCGCCTGCGCCCGCGTCAGTGCTGGGCGGTGTGAGCGGACCACAGGCACACCACAGCAACACCAACCACCCCGCGTGCCTCATCGGCGCCCCCGGACGATCAGCGGCCCGGCCGAATCACCACCCGCGACGTACAGCTCATTGGGGCCCGTGCGCGCCAACGAGCGCACCATCGACTGCGTGCCAAACCCCGGGAGCAACTGACCCGCAGGGCGGAGTTGCGTGCCGTTCCACTTGAAGCCGTTGCCGTTGGTCGAGCTGTACATGCCCAGGGCGAATACCTCGTCGCCGCGCAACCCGCCCACCGCGCGCATCGTGTTGCTGCCCATCTGGCTCAGCGGCTCCCACGCCGCGCCGGGCAGATGCCACACCGAGTCGTAGCTCCCGACGAGCCAGGGAGTGCCCTCGACGTTGGCGCCACCGTAGTAATAGGTGCCGTTGGTGCTCAGCGGCACCGGAGTGCTTCCGCCCCCCTCGTAGACCGCGACCTTGTCCTGGCCTCCGATGAAGAGGCGGCCCGACTCGTCGAACCAGCAGGACATCGGGTACCGCAGGCCGAGGTTGGTGTTGGTGCGCGCCCACGCCACGCCGTCCCACTCGAAGAGCTGGGCGTCTTCCGTGGTGTTGCTGACCACCGCCGCGATCTTCGTCGCGCTCAGTCCGCAGATCGCCGTGCCGAAGAGGTTCAAGTTCAGCGGCGAGTTGAGCAACTCGACGTTCGCGAAGTCGGCCTCCGCGGTGCACCCCGAGGTGCAGGTGCGAATGTGCCGGTTCTGGATCAGCGCCACCGTGCCGCCTGCGGCGAAGAGCCCGTTGGCGCCACCGGGGAAGGTGAACTGTCTCGTGAAGACGCCCCCGTCGGAGTGGAAGAGATCGCCGTTGTCCTGGACGGCCCACAGGTCGTTCGAGCTTCCCGCGACCGCGACCATGTTGCCCGTGCTGGTGGCGCCGCTGATGCCCCGCGACGACCAGACCAGCGGCAGGAGGATCCCCGCGTCGACGCCCGCATCGACGCTGGCCGAGCCGCCGCCCGCCCCACCGCCCACGTTGCCGCCACCCGAGCCGCCACCCGTCGCGGAGCCACCGCCCACGCCGACGCCGCCTCCCGCGGTCCCTCCCCCAGTCACGCCCCCGCCACCACCACCACCACCACCACCCGAACCTCCGTCACCGCTGGGCGGAGACAGCGCGCCACAGCCCGACACCACGACACACACTGCGAGGAAGCCGAGCCGGACCATGGGGGCAGTCGTAGCACAGCGTTTCTCATCCCCGCCCCCGGGGGACGCTGCCTATGGTCCGGCGCATGACCGTCAAACAGGTAGCGGTGACCGGCGCGAGTCGCGGCATCGGCCGGGCCATCTCCGAGCTCTTCTTGAAGAACGGCTGGCGCGTGTGGGCGCTGGCACGCACCGAGGCCTCCATCGAGCCCCTCAAGGCACAGGGCGACGTGCACTTCGTGGCCTTCGACGCCGCCAACGAGCGCTCGGTGCTCGACGCCGCGCACCGCCTCACCACCGACGCCGGGCACCTCACCGCGCTGGTGAACAACGCGGGCATCGCGCTCTCCGCGCCGCTCCACCGGACCTCCACCGAGGACTTCCAGCGGCTGATGCACATCAACGTCACCGCGCCCTTCATGCTCACCCGCGAGCTGAGCGGGGCCATGGTGAAGGCGGGCCACGGGCGCATCGTGAACATCGCCAGCACCGCCGCACAGAAGGGCTTCAAGTACACCGCCGCCTACTGCGCCTCCAAGCACGCGCTGCTGGGGCTGACGCGGTCGCTGGCCCTGGAGCTCGCCATTCGCGGCGTCACCGTCAACGCGGTGTCCCCGGGGTGGACGGACACCGACATGTTCACCGCCAGCGTGCAGCGCATCTCCGAGAGCACCGGCCGCAGCCAGGACGACGCGCGCGAGACGCTGGCCAAGATGAACCCCCTGCACCGCCCCATCAAGCCCGAGGAGGTCGCGGAGGTCGTCTACTTCCTCTGCGCGTCACCGGGCGCCGCCGCCATCACCGGCGCGGACTACGTCATCGACGGAGGAGAGACCGTATGAGCACCGTGATTCAACCCGACGGCTGGGCCGTTCCCCGTGGTTATTCCAACGGCATCGTCGCCACCGGCAAGATGCTCTTCATCGGGGGGCAGATCGGCTGGAACCCGCGCAGCACCACGCCCGAGATCCCTGCCACCTTCGAGGCCCAGTTCGAGCAGGCCCTGGCCAACGTGTGCGAGGTGCTCACGGCCGCCGGCGCGAAGCCCGAGAACCTCACCCGGCTGACCATCTACGTCACCGACAAGAAGGAATACCTCGCCTCGCTCAAGGCCATCGGCGCCGCCTGGCGCAAGCACCTGGGCCGTCACTACCCGGCCATGGCGCTGGTGCAGGTCTCGGCGCTGGTCGAGGACCTGGCCCGGGTCGAGATGGAAGCCACCGCGGTCCTGGAGAGCTGATGCACACGCCCACGTCGTTCAAGTTCGAAGTCACGGATCAAGTCGCCCTCATCACCCTCAACCGGCCCGACACGCTCAACTCGTTGACCTTCGAGGTCTACCAGCAGCTCACCCAGCTCTTCGCCGAGCTCGAGCGCGAGAAGTCGGTACGCAGCGTGGTCATCACCGGGGAAGGCCGCGGCTTCTGCTCGGGGGGCGACCAGCACGACATCATCAAGGAGCTCTTCTCCCGTGACATGCCCGGGCTCGTCGAGTTCACCCGCATGACCTGCGAGCTCATCCGCAACATCCGCGCGCTGCGAAAGCCGGTGGTGGCGGCCCTCAACGGCACCGCCGCCGGCGCAGGCGCGGTCATCGCCCTGGCGGCGGACCTGCGGGTGGCCAGCGAGAAGGCGAAGATCGCCTTCCTCTTCACCAAGGTGGGCCTCGCCGGCGCGGACATGGGCGCGGCCTACCTGCTGCCCAAGGTGGTGGGCCTCTCGCGCGCCACCGAACTGCTCTACTTCGGCGACGTCATCGACGCGCCCACGGCGGAAAAGTATGGGCTGTTCAACAAGGTGGTGCCCCACGACCAGGTGCTCATCGAGGCCATGGCCTGGGCCACGCGGCTCGCCAACGGCCCCACCTTCGCGCTGGGCATGACCAAGGAACTGCTCAACGCCGAGCTCAACATGGACCTGTGGAACGCCCTGGAGAACGAGGCCCGCGCCCAGGCCGTGTGCATGCAGACCCAGGATTTCCGCGAGGCCTACGACGCCTTCTCGAACAAGCGCCCCGCGCGCTTCCAGGGGAAGTGAAGTGTCGGCGAGCTTCCTGAGCCCTGTCCACCTCGAGCTCCGCGCCCGGGCCCGCGCCGCCTTCACCTCCCTCGAGCCGCAGGGCCCTTCGGACGACGCGCAGCTGAAGGCCGAGGTCGCGCGCCTGGGCTTCTACCCGTACCTCGTGCCCGCGGCGTACGGCGGGGTGCACCCGAAGGTCGAGGTGCTCTCGGTGTGCGTGCTGAGAGAGGAGCTCGCCTACCGCAACGCCGCCGCCGACTCGCTGTTCGCGGTGCAGGGCCTGGGCAGTCACCCGGTGCTGCTCGCGGGCGACGACGCGCAGAAGAACGAGTACCTCCCGAAGGTGGCGAAGGGCGAGGTGCTCTTCGCCTTCGCGCTGACCGAGCCCGAGGCCGGCAGCGACGTGGGCGCCCTCACCACGAAGGCCGAGCGCCACGGCGACGGCTGGCGGCTGACCGGCGGCAAGAAGTTCATCAGCAACGCCGGCGTGGCCACCCACTACACCGTCTTCGCGCGCACCAGCCCGGGGCCCAAGGGCTTGAGCGCGTTCATCGTGCCCGCCACCGCGAAGGGCTTCCGCGTCTCGAAGCAGATGGAACTGCTGGGCGAGCACCCCATCGGAGAGCTGGTCTTGTCCGACTGCGAGGTGCCGGCCTCGGCGTTGCTGGGCAAGGAAGGCGAAGGCATGAAGCTCGCCCTCTCCACGCTCGACATCTTCCGCAGCACGGTCGGCGCGGCGGCCGTGGGCATGGCCCGGCGCGCGCTCGACGAGGCCATCTCGTACTCGAAGTCGCGCAAGCAGTTCGGCGCCCCCCTCGCGGAGCTCTCGGCCGTGCAGGCGTTGATCGCCGACAGCGCCGTGGAGCTCGAGGCCTCGCGGTTGCTGGTACACCAGGCCGCGCTCACCAAGGACCAGGGCCAGGCCCGCGTCACCTACGAGGCCGCGGTGGCCAAGCTCTTCAGCACCGAGGCCGCGCAGCGCATCGTCGACCGCTGCCTCCAGGTGCACGGAGGCAACGGCGTGGTGAAGGGCGCCGCCGTCGAGCGCCTGTACCGCGACGTGCGCGCGCTGCGCATCTACGAGGGCGCCAGCGAAGTACAGCGCCTGGTCATCGCGCGTCACCTGTTGGGATGAAGCTGCCCCCTGGCCTGCTCGACGCGCTGATCAGCAGCCCCGACGCGCAGGCCGGGTACCTCGTGGCGGCCGACTGGCTCACCTCCGCCGGCGACCCATGGGGCGAGTTCATTTCGGCCCAGTGCCGGCTGGTGGGCGAGACCGACCCCTCGCAGTTCATGGCGCTGCGCCGGCGCGCCGAGGCCCTGCTCGAGGCGAACAGCACGCGCTGGCTGGGCACCGGTGACGCCGAGGTCGACTGGCGCTGGGGCTTCGTCGAGCGGCTGACGCTGCACGAGACCGGGCCGCTGGAAGCCGTGCTCCGCAGCCAGGTGGGTGGGCTCTTGCGCACGCTCTCGCTCGAGGGGGGTCCCACCGCCCTGGGCCTCGCGCTCGAACGACTGCACCGGCTCGCCCCACCCCGCCTCGAGGGGCTCGCGCTCTCGGGCAAGGGCACGGTCGAAGGCGCGGTGCCCCCGGTGCGCCGCCTCGAGTGCACCGGCCTGTCGCTGGAGTGGGCGCGCATCGACGTGGAGAAGCTCGTCGAGCTGCGGCTCATCGAGGTCAGGGACGCCGGCCTGCGCGGGTGGCTCGAAGGCGAAGGCCCCACCGCGCTGCAGCACCTCGAGCTGCTCGAGCTCGCGTTGCCGCTGCACACCACGCAGCGGTTCATCGAGCGGCAGACGTCCCTCGAGGCGCTGCACCTCGAGGATGATCTCCCCGACGATCTCGCGGTGTGGCTCGCGCAGAGCCCGGTGCTCTCGAAGCTGGAACATCTCGCGCTGGGAGGCCCCGCGACCGACGTCGGCCTCGACGCGATGCTGCGGCACTTCGCCCGCTTCTCGCGGCTCAAGACCCTCATCGTCTACGGCGGGCGCTACGGGCCCACGGTCAAGAAGTGGGCCTACAAGCAACTGCCGCAGCTGGTGTTCGAGGCGAGGCGGCCCCCGTCAGGTTGGGCCACCCGCCGAAGATGAGCCCGGCTTCAGGGAGCGCGGGTGATCTCGATGCCCACCTTGCGGTTGGGCACGTCCTGGCTGGGCGCGCAGAAGTCGGTGCTCCACACCTTCACCATCAGGCCGTCGACCATCCACCACGACTCGATGCGCGTCTCGGAGGGGGTGTTCTTCTTCCCGGTCTTCGCCGCGCCCAGGCGCTCGGTCAACGAGGCGAGCAGCGCCGCGTAGGCGTCGGCGTGGGTGTCGTTCTCTTCACCGAAGTCAGGCAACTCGAACTGGATCGCGCTGACCTTGTTCTTGTGTACCTGGCGACCCAGCGAGCCCTTCTTGGGGAATTGGCCCTTCGCATCGGCAAGCTTGATCTCGACGAGCTCGTCGTGATCTTCGGTGGCCTTCGAGCCGATCTGCACGTCGAAGGTCTTGGCGATCATCGTCTCGAGCGAAGGCGGCACCTTCATCGAGGTGACCCGGGGCGCGGCCAGCGCGTGGAGCTTCTGCCCCTTGGCGACCGTGAGATTCACCACGATGACGCCGCCGGCGTTCGGGTTCGCGCGCACGCTGACCGAGAGCATGCTCTTGACGCCCGCCTCGATGGTCCAGGCGCGCTCTTCGTTTCTCTTGAGCAACCTCGGCTTTCCGTACTCGCTCTCGAAGAGCTTCAGGATCGCCTCCACCAACCCGCCGGCGGTGCCGTACTTCGGCGAGAGCACGGCGCGCGCCTCGGAGAGCAGGCCCTGCGAGGGGTCGATGGTCCACGCCACTTCGGTGCCCTCGAAGGTGCCGCTCGCGAAGTGCCAGCTGTCGGAGGTGCGGGGACGGAACCAGGCGGGGAGCGTCAACTGCGCGCGCGGCGTCCCGATCGCGAGGCCCAGGGGCTGGTGGTTCACGAGCAGCAGGTTCTTGAGCGAAGCGGGCAGTTCCATGTCCACCCCCTCTACTGCCGAACCCAGCCCGCTCGGTACTCCGTTCGCAGGGGGACCGAGAATTCGAGGCAGGCCGCCCCTCCTGCGAGCATGGTGGGGCCATGGAGCAATATGAGCCCTACACCTCCTTAGGCCTCGCCCTCCTCTCCGGGCTGCTCATCGGCCTGGAGCGCGAACAGTCGCGGCCCGCCGTCGACCCCAAGCGTGCCTTTCTCGGCGGCATCCGCACCTACCCGCTGATCGCGCTGACCGGCGCGGCCGCCACCCTGCTGTCCAAGAGCCTCGGCCCCGCCCCGCTGGTGGTCTCCGGGCTGGCCCTGGCGATGCTGCTCTCGCTCAGCTACTGGCGCGACTCCACCGCGGGCCACGCGGGCATCACCACCGAGTCGAGCGCGCTGCTCACCTTCCTCCTCGGCGCCCTGGCCATGGCCGGTGACGCGGTGGGGCCCCTCGAGCGGCGCGTCTTCGTGGTGGCCTCGATCGCCGTGGTCACCACGATGCTGCTCTCGGCCAAGACCATGCTGCGGGAGCTGACCACCAAGATCTCCCGCGACGACATCATCGCCACCCTCAAGTTCCTGGCCATCGCGGTGGTCATCCTCCCGGTGCTGCCCAACGAGCCCCTGGGGCCCTACGGCGTGCTCAACCCCTTCCGCACCGGCGTGCTGGTGACCCTCATCGCGGGCGTGGGCTTCGTGGGCTACCTCGCCATTCGGATGCTCGGCTCGGGCCGCGGCATGCTGCTGACCGGCGCCGTGGGAGGCCTGGTCTCGAGCACCGCGGTGACGCTCGCCGCCGCGGGCCGGGCGAAGCAGACCCCGGTGTTGGCGGGCGTCGCGGCGCTCTCGGTGCTGGTGGCCTCCACCGTGATGTTCGTGCGCCTGCTGGCGGTGCTCGCCGCCGTCGAGATGTCGCTGTTCCGCGCGCTGCTGCTCCCCCTGGGGGTGATGGCCGGGGTCGCGCTGCTGGGCACGGGCCTCCTCTATTTCCGCGAAGGCCGCAGCGCTGCCGCCCCTTCCACCGTCACCCTGCACAACCCCTTCGAGCTCAGCTCGGCTCTCAAGTTCGGGGCGCTGTTCATCGTGGTGATGGTCGTCTCGCGCTGGGCCCAGACCACCTTCGGCGCGGGCGGTGCCTACGTCACCGGCGTCCTCGCGGGGTTCACCGACGTCGACGCCATCTCGTTGTCCATGGCGAACCTGGTGAAGAGCGGCGAGGTCGAACTGAACGTGGCGCGCACCACGGTGGTGCTGGCCACCTGCAGCAACACCGTGGCCAAGAGCACCCTGGCGCTGACCCTGGGCGGCGTGGCCATGGGCGTGCGAGTGGCCCTGGTCTCCGCGGCGGTGCTGGCCTCCGGGCTGATCGTCATCGCGCTGCAGTAGGGAGCTTTTCCAAAATTCCTTCTCCCCTTCCCCCCAGGGCTCCGTATTTTGCCCGGGTGCTCTCGCTCGACATTTCGTACGTCCGGGCGCTGCGTCAGCGTGACGCGGCGGCCTTCGAGGCACTCGTGCGGGCTTTTCTCCCGCGGGTGAGGCGCGTGGCCATGCAGTATTTCCAGAGCCCTTTCGAGCAGGAGGACGCCGTGCAGGAGGCCTTCACGCACCTCTACGCACACCTCGACGCGGTCGACCCGTTGCGGGCCGAATCATTGCCCGGGTGGGTGGTGACCACCGCGCGAAACCGCATCCTCGACCTGGCGCGGCAGAAGCGGCCGGAGGTGCACCTCGAAATGACCGAGGCGCTGGGCGGCGACGAAGAGCCGCAGGGGCCCGAGGCCGTGGTCGCAAGCGAGCTGCGCGACGTGATGGCCCACTTCGAGGAGAAGCTGAAGCCCGCCTACCGGCCCTACTTCCGCGCGGTGTTCCTGGAGGGGCTGGACTGGGAAGTGGCGCGCGTGTCGCTGGGCCTCTCGCGCCTGCGCACCAAGTACCTCAAGTCGGTGCTGCTCAAGCTGCTGCAACGCCATGGACCGTTGCTCGAGATCCTCGGCCGGGGGAAGAGCGCATGAGTCACGTGACGGGCCTCATCGACGACGTGCTGACGGGCCGGGTGCTGTCAGCGGCTGACGACACCGCGCTTCGCGCACACCTGCGCGCGTGCACCACCTGTCGCGAGCGGTACGACACGGGCGTCGGCGTGCTGCGCCTCGCGCGGGGCCACGCCGCGGCGCTGGCGCCCGGCGAGCTCGCGCG
>CAIVGN010000148.1 GCA_903905455.1 uncultured Archangium sp. | reverse complement strand
GTGCATATTTGCACGGCGGCCGGGCGTCGCTGCGTATTCTCGCGCAGAGGCCTGGCGGCGTACGAAGGGCCATCTCTCACCGAAAGGTCTGCATGCGCGCCTGGTCCCTGTGGTCGTTGGTCCTGCTGGTGGGTTGTGGCCGTGACGTGCCGGTGTCGTGGCCCGCGCAAGTGACGCCACCGGCGGAGGTGACGCCGCCGAGCGTGCCCCAGCGGGTGCACCTCACCTCGTCGTACGCCAACGGTGACGACGGCTTCCGCTTCGCAGACCAGGCGGTGCTCACCACGCGCACGATCTACCGCGGGGTGGACACCCTCACCCAGGTGCTCGCCAGCGACGGCGGGGTGGTGACCGGCGACGCGGCGCGCACGGATCTCCAGCTCTCGACGGGGCGGTTCCTCGGCCTGGGCACCGCGGGGAACTGGCTGTGCGTGATGGACGGGCGCGTGGCCTCGCTGGCCCAGGTCGACCCGGCGCGCTGCACGGCGTGGGTGTCCTGGGTCTCGCTGCAGGTGGCCTCGGTGGTGAGCCCCGACGCGGTGGGCATGGGGATCGTGGTGCGCACCGAGCGTGACGGCGTGTTCCGCATCTGGGTCGCCCGGAGCGCGTGGGACGGGCCGGACGCGCTGCACTTCGTGGACTTCGACTTCGCGCCCGTGGCCGCGTGTTCGGGCGAGGGCCAGGCCTGCGTGGTGCGCGAGGACTGCTGCAACTCCCGGCACTCCTGCCTCGCCGGCGCCTGCGGATACTGAGACGAAAACCCTACGGCGCTTGAGGTTTCGGTGGCGCGGCTTGCGTCGCGCGCCGCTTCGTCGGAAACGCGCGCCCATGCGTCTCGTCGGTTCGCTCGTCGCTACCTCGCTGGTCTGCTTCTCGTGCAGCGCCCCCACGCCCCCGCCGCTCAACCTGGCCGCGGGGTGCCAGCCACTGCTGGGCGGCGCCGACTGCATGCTGCCGTACCCCTCTGACTTCTTCCGCTCGCCCGACGCGACCAAGGTCACCGGGTTCCGCATCGAGCTCTCGCCGGCCGCGCGGGTGATGACCAAGGGCGGGGCGAGCGCCGACCCCCACCAGGCCTTCGTCGCCGACGGCTTCTCCCCGGTGAGCCCGATCGTCGCCATGTTGCCGGTCGACGTCACCGACGAGGGCTTCGTGCACCTCCCCGACGCGCCGGAGTTGAGCCTCTCGGCGACCACCAGCCACACCCTGATCCTCGACCCGGACGGCGTGCCGGTGCCGCACTTCGTCGATCTCGACCCGAACGCCACCGACCCCGCGCGGCGGGCCATCGTGCTGCACCCGTTGCTGCCGCTGCGCGACCAGGCCCGCTACAGCGTCTTCCTCTTCGGGGTGCAGTCGGCCGGCGTGCTCGCCCCGACGCCCGAGGGGTTCCGACGCGTGCGCGAGGGCCTGACGGGCGGGGAAGCCGCGTTCGCGCCGCAGGTCGAGGCATGGAACGACCGCCTCAAGGGGCTGGCGAAGAAGGCAGCGATCGACGGCTCGAAACTCCAGCTCGCGTGGGAGTTCACCGTGGGCTCGCAGGAGAACGTCACCAACGACATGCTGCGCGTGCGCGCCCTGACCATCGCCTGGCTGGAAAGCCACACCCCCGAGGTGACCGTCACCGGCGTCGAAGAGAACACCGACGCCGACGTGTGGCGCGTGGTGCACGGCACCATCTCGATGCCGCTGTTCACCGACGTCCCCGATCCGGGCGCGAAGCTCAGGCGCGGCAGCGACGGGCAGGTCACGCAGAACGGCACCAGCGTGTTCCCCTTCATCGCCATCGTGCCCACCTCGGTGCGCGACGCGACCGGCGTGTCGGGCACCTTCCTCTATGGCCACGGCTTCTTCGGCGGCTTCGACGAGCTGACCGGCGGCTCGGCCCGCAACCTCGCGTTCAAGCTCGGGCGCACCATGATCGGCGCCGAGTGGTGGGGCATGGCCACGCCGGACGTCGGCAAGATCGCCGAGGCCCTGCTCGGTCACCCGGCCAGCGTGCTGCAGTTCACCGACCGGGTGCACCAGGGCTACGCGAACTGGATCGTGCTGGGCAGCGCCGTGGAGAAAGTGTTCCCCTCGCTCGACGCCTTCAAGCGCCCCGGCACCGGCGCGCCGTACCTCGAGGGCGACGCCAGCAAGTACCTGGGCATCAGCCAGGGCACGATCCTCGGCGTGGGCATGGTGGCGACGAACCCCTACGTCAAGCGCGCGGCGATGCAGGTCGGCGGTTCCGGCTTCACCGCGATGATGTTCCGCGCCGAGCCCTTCATGCAGTTCCTCGACCTGGTCGACAGCAGCATCTCCGACCCGCTCGATCAGCAGAAGTTCATCGCCAGCCTGCAGCGCCAGATGGACCGCATCGACCCCAACACCTTCTCCCGCTACGTGCAGAAGGAGCCCCTGCCGGGTTCTCCTGCGCGGCAGGTCTTGTTGCAGATCGGCCTGGGCGACACCGAGGTGCCCAACTTCGCCAGCTACCTGCTGGCGCGCACGCTGGGGCTCAACCAACTGCAGCCCGCGCCGAAGCCCGTGTGGGGTCTCGAGGCCGCGACGGGCACGACCGACCGCGCGCTGGAGTTGTTCGACTTCGGGGTCGACGTCGACGCCCTCAACCGAGACGCCGCGTTCCCCACCTTCGACAGCGGGGTGCACGACGGCGTGCGCCGGTTGCAGCCCACCATCGACCAGACGGCGCGGCTCTTCGATGACGGGGTGATCGCGCACCTCTGCTCGGGCGTGTGCAACCCCGACTGATCTCCTTCGTTCGCGTGTAGAAGCGCCGCCATGCGCCTGACCGTCTCCCTGCTGCTCTCGGTGTCCCTGTTCGGCTGTGTCGACGCGGGCCTGTGTGAGCCCATCGCCAGCACCACCCTGGACCAGGTCCCCGCGACGTTGAGCGCGACCGGGCTCTACGCGGCCGGGAGCAGCTCGGTGCTCGCCGCGAACGTGAAGGCCTACCGCCCCCGCTTCGAGCTGTGGGCCGACGGCGCCGAGAAGTCGCGGTGGATCCTCCTGCCCCCGGGCACGCGCATCGACACCGCGAACATGGACTTCTGGCAGTTCCCGCAGGGGACGAAGGTGTGGAAGGAGTTCCGCGTCGACGGCAAGCGCGTCGAGACGCGGCTGATGCAGAAGTTCGGCGCGGGCCGCGAGGACTGGTTGCTGGTCAGCTACCTGTGGGCCGAAGACCAGGCGGACGCCACGCCGGTCCCCGAAGGCGTCGAGGGCGCGCTGGGCACCACGCACACCGTGCCCTCGGCCGAGGACTGCCAGGCCTGTCACGCCCACGTGGCGTCGCACGTGCTGGGCTTCGCCGCGATCCAGCTCAACCACGACGCGCCCGCGGGAGAGCTCAACCTCGCCGCGCTCGTGGCTGCCGACCTGCTCACCGAGGCGCCCACCACCTCGCTGGAGATCCCCGGCACCCAGACCGAGCAGGCCGCGCTCGGGTACCTGCACGCGAACTGCGGCAACTGCCACAACCAGGCCCGCATCGACAACGAGGCGAAGCTGCGCTGCGAGAACCCGCTGTCCGGCACCGATCTCCTGCTGCGCGTGGGCAAGCTGGGCTCGACGAAGGAAACGCCGACCTACGACACCACCGGCCACTTCGCGCAGGCGCCGTTCAGCTCGCTGGCCAAGCGCGTCGCGCGGCCCGCGTCGGAAGAGGGCTCGATGCCTCCGTTGGGCCGCAGCACCGTCGACCAGGCGGCCGTCGACACCCTGAACGCCTGGGTCAAGGAACAAGCGAAGTAACGGTTCAGCGCGCGCGGCCGTGACGACGCTTGATGATCGCGTCGTAGGCCCGCTTGGTCGCCATGAACTCGTCGGCCGAGCCACCCTGGTCGGGGTGGTGGGCCAGGGCCCGGGCGCGAAACGCGCGCTTCACCTCTTCCACCGTCGCGGTGCTCGTCAGCCCCAGCAGCACGTAGGGATCGGTGCTCGTGGTCGGCGCGCGCACCCGCTGCTTGGGGAACGGCTCGAGGCCCGCGAGGCTTCGTTTCCAGGCCCCGGCCCAGTGATCGTCGATGGGCGTCAGCGGTCGTCCCGCGGCGCGCTCGGCGAGCACCTGCGCCTCTTCGCGGGTGAACGCGCCACCACCCCAGGCATCGGGCGCGCGGAAGGGCTTCGCGGTGGGTTCGCCCGTCCACCACGCGCACCAGATGAAGCGCTTGCGCTTCGTGCGGGCGAGGGCGAAGACGCCGCGGGTCAGGCCGGCGCGAGTCACCGGTGGAGCCGGTCGAGCGCGTCCTGGGCTTCGTCCCTCAGGGGCGTGCCCCGGGGCAGGTCGGCCACGGCCTCTTCGAGCAGCGAACGGACCCGCGTGTCCTTCGTGCCGGCCAGCGCCACGGCCAGCCAATACGCCGTCGCCGCGCGCTCAGGCCCCGGGTCTCGGCGCAGCGCGAGCGCGTCCTCCAGCGCTTCCCGGGCGCCGCGCACGTCTCGCGACCTCAGGCGCGCCTCGCCGAGACCGGTGAGGTTGAAGGCGAGATCGAGGTGCTTTTCGCCCTGCCGCCGGGTGCGGATCTCGAGGGCCCGCGCGTCGAGGGCGATGGAGTCGGCCCACCGCCTGGCCCCACGTCGCGCCTGGGCGAGGTTGGTCAGCGAGATGGCCACGGTGAGCGTGTCGGGGCCCGCGCGCTGCTCCTTGATGGCCACGGCGCGCTCGAGCAAGCCCGCGGCTTCGGCGGGGTCCTTCAGGTCGAGCAACAGCGCGCCGAGGTTGGTGAGCGTGACGGCGGCCGGGAGGCTGTCCTTCCCGTAGGCCGCCTCCTTGATGCCCAGCGAACGCTCGAGGGCCTTGCGCGCGAGCAGGGGCTCGTTCTGCGCCTGGAGCACGTTGCCGAGGTTGTTGAGCGTCTCGGCGACCTGCGGGTGCGAGGGGTCGAGGGCCGACTCTTCGATGGCCAGGGCCTGCTCGTACTGCGCGCGCGCGTCGTCGAAGCGGCCCAGCCCCTTGAAGGCGATGCCGAGGTTCGAGTGCGAGCGCGCCACCAGCGGGTGCTTCTCACCCAGCAACTGCCGCCGCAGCGCGAGCGCGTGCTGGTGGGCCTCGATGGCCGCGCCGTACTGCTGCCGGTAGTAGGCGAGCACGCCGAGGTTGTTGGCGTAGGAGGCCTCGAGCTCCGGGGGCGAGTTGATGCGATCGAGGGCGGCGCGCGCGAAGCGGGCCCAGCGATCGGCGTCGGGGGAGGGCCCGGCGAGCGCCGCGAAGCCCAACCGCTCGACCCACCCGCGGGCCTGGAGCTCGTCGTCGTGGGCGATCTCCGCGGCGAGGATCGACTCCTCGACCAGCGTGTCGGCGGCCCTGGCATCACCGGTGCGGATCTTGGCGATCGACGCCCACAGCCTCGCCTCGGCGTAGGCCGCCCGGTCTCCCGCGGCGTCGGCGCGGGCGGCGATCTCCGCGGCGGCGGCCAGGGCGTCGGCGTACTTGCCAGCGTCGATGCGCGCCTTCACCGCCGACAACTGCGCCCGCATGGGCTCCGAGGGCGTGGCCGACTTCGTCGCGACCACCACGCGGCGGCAGGTCTCGAGCGGCGCGAGCGCGGTGGCCGTGGTGACGGCGCGCTCGACCACGTCGCCGTCGGCGTGGGTGAAGAGATCGGTGGTGGCCTCGAGGTCGGACAGGCGCCGGCTCAGGCAGAGGATCTGTTGGCCGAGCTGCTCGTCGTTGTGCTCGCCGCTGCTCTCACAGGCCTCGTGCCGCTGGGTGAGCCACTCGGCGGCGTAGGTGTCGAGGCGCCCTTCGACTTCGCGCCACGCCGACGTCGCCCACGGCTTCTGGGTCAGGTCGAAGGCCAGGTGGGCCTTCTTCTTCACGTTCGTGTCCCACACCCCGTTGAGGCGGGTGTCGATCTCCGCGCAGCGCGTGCGGCTCCGGTACGAGACGACGCCGGTCAGGCCCGCCGCCAGCACCGCGAGCGCGGCCATGGAGATCAACGTCACCTGCTGTTCGCGGCTCGACTTGCGCCGACCCAGCTGCAGCAGCAGCGCGCGCATCGTCTGGAAGCGCTCGGCCGGGTCGGCGCGCAGGCCCTTGAGCACCAGCTGGTGGATGCGCCGGGGCACCTGGGTGTCCTTCGGCGTGGGGAGCACCCGGTTCTGATCGATCTCCACCGCGATCGCGCCCGGGCTCGCGCCGGCGAAGGGCCGGAACCCGTACAGCGCCTCGAAGAGCGCGACGCAGAAGCTGAACTCGTCGGACCGGAAGTCGGTGGGCCTTCCGTGGAGCGCCTCGGGCGACATGTACGCCGGCGTGCCCAGCATCGCCCCGGGCTGGGTGATGGTGCGCCGCACCTGGCTGTCGTCCTTCTTTTGCGCGGCCTGGCCGTGGGCGAGCCCGAAGTCCATCACCCGCACCCGGTTGTCCGAGCCCACCACCACGTTGTCCGGCTTGAAGTCGCGGTGGGTGATGCCCTGGGTGTGGGCAGCGACGAGGCCTTCGCCCGCGGCGAGGAAGATCTCCAGGGTGCGCTGCCAGCTCGGGGGCGGCTTCTGCTCGAGCCACTTCTTGAGCGTCTGCCCCTCGGCGAACTCCATGGCGAGGAACACGCGGTCGCCGGCCAGGCCGACGTCGTGCACCGTCACCACGTTGGGGTGGCTGAGCTTGGCCAACGACTGGGCCTCGCGCAGCAGGCGGTGCTTGAGCTCCTCGCCGACGTCGGAGCCCTCGAAGTCGGCGCGCAGCACCTTCACCGCGACCTTGCGATCGAGCACCGGGTCCCAGGCCGAATACACCTCGCCCATGCCGCCGGCGCCGAGCTGGTCGAGGATCACGTAGCGATCGAGCGCCTCGCCCTTGCGCACCCCGCTGGTCGACAACACCCGCGCCGCCGGGGTCTCGCCCGAGACGTGCGTGTCTTCGAGGCCCCCCGAGGGGTCCGTGGAGAGCATCGGGTCGAGGCTCACCGGCGTCTCGCGGCTCCGCTTGCGCAGCTTCGCGGCGGGCGAGTCGAAGCTGGTCTGGGTCAGCGCCGAGTGCTCGAGGGCCAGGGGCAGGAAGCGGGCCTGGCAGTCGGCGCAGGTGCGCACGTGCGTGGCGAGCAGCTCGCGGCTCTCGGGATCGCCGATGCCACGCGCAAAGGCCTCGAGGGCGACGTCAGAAGGGCAGGTACTCGACACGGGGCTTCAGTGTACCTTCCGCGCCATGAGGGACCTGAAGACTTTGCGACTCGCCTCGCTGCAGCTGTCCGCCGAACGGCTCGACGGCTTCGTCACCTACCAGCGCACCCTGCTCGACGAGCTCGGCAAGGCCTCGGCCCCCGACTGGAGCGGCCGCTACGCCTTCGCCCACGCCCACGCCCTGGCCGCCTCGAAGCTCGACCTGGTCGAGCTGGGCAAGCTCAAGTCCCTGGTCGGTGACTTCTGCGGCCGGCGCTCGGCGCTGGCCCAGGTCCAGGAGCGCATCGAGCGCGCGAAGCAGGGCACCTCGGAGAAGGACGCCCTGGTGCTCGCCCGGGCCCAGAAAGAGCTGCCCCGCCTCGAGAGCCTCGCGGCCTTCGAAGATCGCTACGGCAAGGAGGCCCTCGCGCTGCTCCAGGCGAAGGAAGCGGAGCTGCTCGAGCTGCACCGGGCGATCGCGAAGCAAGAAGGCTCGGGGCACGTTCACGCCGTGGGCTGAGTGGGTCATTTTCCGGGCCCGGGGTCGCGGGGCCCTTGCACGCCCCCTGTGCGGCGCCCGTCGGTTCGGGGCCTTGCCAGCGGCGCGGGTCATGCACCGTCGCACGCTTGAACTTCCGTCCTGACCCCGAGGCCTGTCCTGCCGCTGACGCTCGATGTCTTCGTGCCTTCGCCGGGCCCCGCGCCCTGGGCCGTGATCGGTGTGCTGTGCGTCGCCGTGCTGGGCCTGCTCGCGCTGTGGCTTCGGGCCCGTGGGCAGGTGCGCCAGGCCGAGGCGAAGGGCCACGCCGAGCTGGAAGCCATGCGCGACGCGCATGACCTGCTGCGCTCGGCCGTCGACGAGAGCCCCAACGTGATGTTGCTCAAGGACTGGGACGGGCGCTTCCTGGTCGGCAACCGGGCGCTGGCCCAGCTCTACGGCACCACCCCGGAGGACCTGGTGGGCAAGGACGACGGCGCGTTCAACCCGAACCGCGAGCAGGTCGAGTTCTTCAGGAAGAACGTGCAGGAGATCATGCTCGGCGGCCAGACGCGCGTGGTCCTCGAAGACTCGACCGACGTGAACACCGGCGAGAAGCGCTACTACCAGTCGATCAAGAAGCCGCTGCGCAGCAAGGCCGGGGCGCACCGCATTCTCGTGCTCGCCAACGACGTCACCGATCTCAAGCGCGCCCAGCGGCAGCTCGAACAAAGCGAGCAGCGCCTGCAGCACGTGCTCGCGGCCACCGGCGACGGCGTGTGGGACTGGGACATCACCACCGGCCGCGTCGACAACAACCTGCGCTGGTCCGAGGTGCTCGGCTACCCGCTCAACAGCCGCCACGAGCTGGCCGACTTCTCGAGCCGGCTGCTCGAGGAGGAACGCGAGGCGATCTTCGGCGCCATCGGGCACTCGCTGGAAGGCAAGGGCCCCTACCGCCACGAGCACCGCATGCGGCGCACGGACGGGTCGATCATCTGGGTGCTCGACCGCGGCGACGTCGTCGAGCGCAGCCCCGAGGGCAAGGCGCTGCGGATGGTGGGCAGCATCGAAGACATCACCGAGCGCAAGGCCGCGGAGATCGCGCTGGTGGAGGCCAAGCTGCTGGCCGAGGCGGCCACGCGCGCCAAGAGCCGCTTCCTCGCCAACATGAGCCACGAGATCCGCACGCCGATGAACGGGGTGCTGGGCATGGCCCAGTTGCTCAAGGAGACCTCGCTCACCGCGGACCAGACGTCGTACCTGCGCAGCATCCTGAAGTCGGGCCGCGCGCTGATGACCATCATCAACGACGTGCTCGACTACTCGAAGATCGAGGCCGGGGCGCTCGAGCTGCAGCCCCGGGCGATCAACCTGCGCAACCTCGTCGACGAGGTGATGCGCGTCAACGAGCCGGCCGCCAAGGAGAAGGCCCTCGGCCTCGAGTTCGACTACCCGGAGGCCCTGCCGCGGTTCGTGGAGGCCGACCCCGACCGGCTGCGCCAGGTGCTCACCAACCTGGTGGGCAACGCGGTGAAGTTCACCGACCACGGGCGGGTGGACGTGCGGATCACCCGCGAGGAGAAGGACGGCGCCTTCCTCGTGGCCGTCGAGGACACCGGCATCGGCATCGAGGCCGAAGTGCTCCCCCGGCTCTTCACCTCGTTCAGCCAGGGCGACGCCAGCTCCACCCGCCGCTTCGGAGGCACGGGGCTGGGCCTCGCCATCTCGCGGCGCCTCGTGGAGTTGATGGGCGGGCAGATCACCGTCACCAGCCGGCCCGGGGCGGGGAGCCGCTTCGTGGTGCGCCTGCCCCTGGTGGTGGTCAAGGACGCGCCCTTCACCAGCAGCCCGACCCCCATCGATCTCCAGGCCCCGAAGGCCAACGCCTACGCGGGCCGCAAGGTGCTGGTGGTGGAAGACGTCTTCGCGAACCAGCAGGTCACCAAGGCGCTGCTCGAGTGGGTGGGCCTGACGGTGGTGCTCGCCGAGAACGGGCAGAAGGCCGTGGAGGCCTGGCAGCGCGAGTCCTTCGACCTGGTGCTGATGGACTGCCAGATGCCGGTGATGGATGGCTACGAGGCGACCCGGGCCATCCGCACGCTCGAGGTCGAAGCCGGGCGGCGCCGGACCCCGATCATCGCCGTCACCGCCCACGCCATGAAGGACGAGCGCGTGCAGAGCTTCGAGGCGGGCATGGACGACCACGTCACCAAGCCCTTCTGGGCCGACGAGCTCCACGCGCTGCTGGGGCGCTGGCTCACGCCCTCGCTGCCCGCGCTGCCCTCGCTGCCCGCGCCGCTCGACCTGCGCCTCGTCGGCCGCCTGCGTTCCCAGAGTGGCCCGGGGTTCGTCGGGCTGGTGCGCAGCTTCATCGAGACCACCCCCCAGCTGGTGGGCGAGCTGGGCGCGGCGGTCACCGCCGGCTCGACCGAAGACGTGGGGCGCCTGGCCCACGCCATCGCCGGCTCGGCGGTCTGTTTCGGCGCCACGGAGCTGATGCGCGCCGCCAAGGCCCTCGAAGCGAAGGCCCGCCAGGGCGAGCTGCCACGCCCGGAAGAGTCCGCCGGGCTGCGCCTGGAGTTCGACCGGGCCGCCGCCGCCCTGACCAGGGAGGCCCCCGCGGGTTGACTTCGCGGCCCAGTGCCAACAGAAGGCGCCCCCATGAAGCGGTACTTCATTCACACCTTCGGCTGCCAGATGAACGTCAACGACACCAACCGCATGGGCGAGGCCCTGGCGTCGATGTCGTATTCAGCCACCCCCACGGCCGACAACGCCGACCTGATCATCCTCAACACCTGCTCCATCCGCGAGAAGGCCGAGGACAAGATGCTCTCGGCCCTGGGTCGCTACCGGCAGGTGAAGCTCCAGCGCGGCGCCCTCATCGGCGTCGGTGGCTGCGTGGCCCAGCAGGAAAAGGACAAGATCCTCGAGAAGGTGCCCTACGTGGACTTCGTCTTCGGGCCCGACGCCATCGGCAAGCTCCCGGAGATCATCGCGCGCATCGAGACCGAGAAGGTGCGCGTGGTGGAGACCGCGTGGGTGGACTCCGAGAGCTACGTCTTCCCCCAGGCGGACCCCAGGAGCTCCGTGGGCCGGACCACCGAGTTCGTCACCGTGATGAAGGGCTGCGACAACGTCTGCGCCTTCTGCGTGGTGCCCCACACCCGCGGCCGCGAGGTCAGCCGGCCCTTCACCGAGGTGCTGCAGGAGGTGGCGCGGCTCACCACCGTCGGCGTGCGCGAGGTGACCCTCGTGGGCCAGAACGTGAACAGCTACCTCGGCGGCATCTCGTTCGCCCAGCTGCTGCTGCGCACCGCCCAGGTGCCGGGCATCGAGCGCGTGCGCTTCACCACCAGCCACCCGCACGATCTCTCGGACGAGCTGGTCGAGGCCTTCCGCGTGGAGCCGAAGATCATGTCGCACTTCCACCTGCCGGTGCAGAGCGGCTCGAACGAGGTGCTGGTGCGCATGAAGCGCGACTACACCATCGCCAACTACCTCGAGCGCCTCGCCAAGCTGCGCGCGGTGCGGCCGGACATCGCGGTGACCACGGACATCATCGTGGGCTACCCCGGCGAGACCGAGGAAGACTTCGAGAAGACCTACCAGCTGTGCGTCGACGTCGGCTTCGACGGCACGTACACCTTCGTCTACTCGCCGCGCCCCAAGACGATCGCCGGCCTGAAGGAAGCGGAGTGGGGCCCGGTGGCGCACGAGGTGAAGGTCAAGCGCCTGGAGAAGCTCAACGCCCTGCAGAAGAAGGTCAGCGTGGCCCTCATGTCGCAGCACGTGGGCGGCACGGTGGAGGTCCTCGTGGAGGGCACCTCGCGCACCAACGCGGCCAAGCGCTTCGGCCGCACCTCGCACAACCGGGTGGTGAACTTCGACGGCGACGCCCCCATCGGCGCGCTGGTGGAGATCAAGGTCGACTCCTCGAGCCAGAGCTCGTTGGGCGGGGTGCAGGGGCGGGTGATCTCGCTGCCCAACGTGGCGATCCCCGAGGTGGCCCCCGTCGCCGAGTCGTGCGTCGTGGCCTGAGTTTTCACTCGCGGCAGGGGCCCGGGGTCGTATCGTCTGCATCGCAGCTCACCCCCGGAGCCACTCCCATGAAGCAGGTCCTCGCCGCCGTAACCGCCGTGATCCTCGCCGTCGTGGCCGGGGTGGCTCTCTCGGCCCAGGCCGGTGGTGGCTTCAGCAAGTCGAGCTGCACCTTCAACGGCAAGAAGCTCTACGGGAAGATCCAGGAAGTCTCGTCCTTCCCAGACGTGAAGGTGCAGGTCGTCAGCTCGTTCCCCGACGTCAAGGTGCAGAAGGTCAGCTCCTTCCCGGACACCTGCGGCAAGTGGCAGATGGTCACCAGCTTCCCGGACACCAAGGTGCAGTTCGTCACCTCGTTCCCCGACGTGAAGGTGCAGTACGTGAGCTCCTTCCCCGGCGCGAACTGAGCCGATGCTGGCCCTCTCGCTGGTGGCGTTGCTGGCGGCGGCCGATGCGCCGGTCGTCTCGGTGCTCTACTTCGACAACGACTCGAAGGACCCCGAGCTGGAGTCCATGCGCAAGGGCCTCGCGGACCTGCTCACCACCGACCTCGTGGCGTGGGAAGGCGTGCAGGTCGTCGAGCGCACCCGGCTGGAGGACGTGCTCAAGGAGCTCAACTTCCAGCAGACCCGCTACGTCGACAAGGCGACCGCCGCGAAGCTGGGCAAGGTGCTCAACGCCACCTACCTGATCTACGGCTCGCTGCTGAAGAGCGGGTCGCGGTTGATCGTGCAGGCGCGGCTGGTCCGCTCGGCCGACGGCGCGGTGGTGATCGCCATCAAGGAAGAAGACGAGCGCGACAAGATCTTCGATCTCGAGCAACGCCTCGCCAACCAGTTGGTGACGCAGATCGACGCCAAGCTCTCCGCCAACGCCCAGGCGCGGCGAAAGGCGAGGGTGCCTGATCTCGCGACGGTGATCGCCTACGGCAAGGCCCTCGACCTGGCTGACCAGGGCAAGGTCGAAGAGGCCCAGGCGGCGATGCGCGCGGTGGTCTCGAAGGCGCCTGCGTTCCTCCTCGGCCGGGAGCGCCAGCAGGAGTTCTTGAAGGCCTTCGAGGAGTACCAGAAGCGCAAGCGCGACCTGGTCACCGGCGCCATCGTCGAGCTGGGCGCGGTGATCGACCAGGCGCTCAAGGACGAGGCGCAGTTCGACGGCCTCGACAAGGACGCGACCGAGCACTTCCTGAGCATGCGGCTGCTCAAGGCCCGCTACCTGGCGCGCGTGCTCAAGCAGCACTTCGTCTCGCGCAGCGGCAGCGACCGGGTCGCCCGCAAGGGCAAGGAAGGGCAGGCGCTGCTGGCGATGCGGGACTGGGTCGAGAACCAGCGGCGCTTCAGCTCGGAGCGGGATCGCGCCGTCGCGAAGTTCACCGAGGTCCACAGCGGCGTCTCGTACCCGTTCTCGCCCAACTTCCGCGTCTCCGAGGCCGAGACCAAGCTGGTGGACGAGTCGAAGATTGGTGACCACGGCTTCGGTCTCGATCCCGACCTCGAGCTCTTCGAGTTCGCCTTCCGCGGGCGCGTCACCGATGGCGAGAGCTTCCACGTGATGCCGGTGTTCGCCTCGGCCGATCCGAAGGAAGGCAAGGCGCTCACCGCCCAGCTCGACCTGGAGATCGCCCGGGCGCTGGCGCGGCACCAGAAGGGCGAACGGTTCGCACAGAACGAGGCCTTCGCGCTGATGGACTTCAAGGCCGACCTCGCGCTGTGGCGGGGCGACGTCGACGGCACCATCACCGCCGACCAGGCGCTGCTCGATGCCTTCCCTTCCGATTCGCGTTCGCACCGCGCGGAAGAGCGCATCAAGAAGCTCCTCGAGGGCGCGTACCTGCACGAGCTGAACGACTTCCAGGTGTGGGACGAGGCCCTCAAGACCTGCGACGGCATGAAGATCAACATGTCGTCGTCGATGCTGGAGCGGAAGATGCGGCAGAGCGGGCTCAAGGCGTTCGAGGAGCTCACCTCGGAGCTCGAGAAGGCGTGCCCGCCGAACAACCACAACCGCTCGGGGTACACGATCTTCTACGGGCGCATCGCGCACGCCGCTGCGGACGCGGAAGACTGCGACCGCTACCGCACGTACTACCGGCGCTACCTGGAGCTGGGCGGCTCGGTCTCCGAGATGCTCGCGTACGCCAGGAACATGCCGTGGTGCGAGCTGGGCGAACTCAAGAAGGACCTGACCTACCTCAAGGGCTGGCTGCACAAGGGCACCCGCGAGCTGGCCATGGAACGGCACTGTGTCTCGGTGCTCTCCACCGACGACACGGTGCTCACCCTGATGGCGAGCGCGGGGGCGCCGATGTTCGAGGGCGCGCAGGAGGAGTCCTTCGATCTGCGCTTCGAGCGCCAACCGGACGGCAAGCTCAAGTGCACCCAGGCGCGCTGGCGGCGGTACTGGGGCACCTCCCTCGAGGGCACCTGCAACGTGACCTTCAGCAAGCAGGCCCCGCGGGACGCCCCGGGCTTCGACGAGGGTACCTTCGAGGCCTTCTTCCCGAAGGCCGAGCAGGCCGACAAGTCGAAGGTCGACGTGGAGATCACCCGGGGCGAGTTCCGCGTGCGGCGGCAGTGAGGGGGCCGGAGCAGAGCTGCTACAACCCCGGGGCCATGGTGAGACTCTTCGCGCTGCTGATCGTCGCCTTGTCGGGCCAGGCCCAGGCGGCTGATGCCGGCACGCGCCCGCGCATCGCGGTCCTCTACTTCGAGACCGGCACCACCGACGTCGAACTCCAGGCCTTCAGCAAGGGCCTCGCCGCGTTGATGACCACCGATCTCTCGAGCAACGAGCAGCTCGACGTGCTCGAGCGCGAGCGCCTCGAGGCCGTGCTCGCTGAACTCAAGCTCGGCGAGTCGCGCGCGGCCCACAAGGGGTCCTTCGCGCAGGTGGGCAAGCTGCTCGGCGTCGACTACCTGGTGATGGGCCTGCTGGTCGGGGCAGGGGGCCGGTTCGCGCTCGACGCGCACGTGGTGAAGGTCGAGACCTCGAAGACCGTCGGCGGCGCCCGCGTGATGCTCGACCCGAAGGACGTCTTCGTCGCCGAGGAGCAGTTGGTCGAGAAGCTCGGCGCGCTCTTCGTGAAGCTGGGCAGCCTCGCCGTCGCCCCCGCGCCGCCCGCCAAGCGCACCCACCCGCTGCCCCTGAAGACCGCCGTCGCCTACTCGAAGGCCCTCGACGCCAGGGACAAGAAGGACCCGGTGACGGCCACCAGGCTGCTGGGCGAGGTCCTCAAGGAGCAGCCCGACTTCAAGCTGGCGCAGCTCGATCTCCTCTCGTTGACGAAGTGAGCCATGGCCGTCGACATCGAACCGTTGCTGCAGAAGCTGACTGAGCTGGCCCCGCGCTTCGGGCGCGCCGAGGCCGATCTCCACACCATGGTCACCCGGGGACGGGCGCACGACTACAAGGGCGTGATGCAGAACGCCCGGCTGGTGCTCGAGGCGCTCCTGCGCTCGATCATCACCGACGATCTGAAGCAGACCCCCGGCAAGGCCATGCTCGACGAGCTGGTCACCAAGTTCCGGCAGCAGGCCAACCTCGGCATCATCCCCACCAACGTGCTGGCGCACATGGGCACCGTGCAGGCCTGGGGCAACCTCTCGGCCCACGATCACGCCGGGAGCCTCGAAGACTCGGGCGTGAAGGTCGGCCAGGACGAGGTGGTCGCCAGCCTCAACTCGCTGGTGGCCATCCTCGGCTGGTACGCCGAGAAGAAGAACCTCGTCGCGGTGGCGCCGGTCCGCGTCCCCGCAGCGGCCGTCACGCCCCCTTCGCGCCTGCCGCTCTTCATCGGCGCGGGCGTGCTGGGGATCGCGGGCCTCATCGCGCTCCTCGTCTTCCGCGCGCCCGCCGTCGAGACCCCGAAGCCCGTGGAGGTCGCGAAGGTCGAGCCCTCGTTCTCCGCCCTCGATGCGGTCTACGCCACGCGCAAGCACCCGCTCCCCCCGGCCGCCTGCCGCCGCGCCGACGAGGCCACCCAGCTGGCGAAGAACGCGACCGATGCCCAGGCCCTGGGCCTCATCGAGAACCCCTCGCCCGAGGCCGCGTTTCTCCTCGCCTTCGTCACCTTCGAGGACTTGAAGCGCAAGTCGCCCGCCCTCGACGCCGCCCTGAAGTGCCCGGGGTTCGCCGCCGCCGAGCACCTCGCGGGCCTGGTGGCCATCGCCGAGGGCCGGCTGCCCGACGCCCAGCAGCACCTCGAGGTGGCGCGTCGCGAGGCCCCCACCTGGCTGGACAACCGGGCCCGGCTCGCCGGCGTGCTGCTCCAGACCGACCACAAGGACGCCGCCGGGAAGGAGATCGACGCCCTGGTCGCTGCCGCGCCTGACTACGCGCCGGGCTACCTGCTGCGCTTCTCGCTGAAGGCCCTCGACCACGCCCAGGACGCCGCGATGCTCGACCTGTGCAAGGCGACGGCGCTGGGGTCGGCCCAGGCGCGCGAGAAGCTCGAGCAGCTCCAGTTCAAGTGCCCATGAGCACCGGCTGTCGGGAAAAGCGCCGCCTTGCTTCTTCGGTGGTAGGTTTCGCGCCATGACGGCAGCGGAAGCGCTCCGCGCTTGCGGGCTCCTTTCAGGCTTCACCGACACGGGGATCCAGATCCTCGCGGGCATCTGTACGTCGCGCAGCTACCCCGCGGGGGCCCTGCTGTTCGCCGAGAGCATGATGTCCGACTCGATGATCATCGTCGGCGAAGGGCACGTGGCGCTCTCCACCAAGGGTGAACGCGGCGATCTCCCCCTGGGCGAACTGGGCCCCGGCGACTGGCTGGGCGAACTCTCGCTCATCAACCCCGGGCAGCGCATGTGCTCGGCGAGCGCCACCGCCCCCGTCACCGCCTTCGAGATCCGCCAGGCCGACTTCCAGAAGCTCGTGGCCACCAAGCCCCAGGCCTGCATGAAGCTGATGATGGCCATCTGCACCCAGTTCGGCATGAAGGTCATGGCCAACAAGGACGCGCTCCGCTCGCTCGTCGCCCGCGGCTGACCCGGCAGGTCTGCTCGGAAGCCCCTTGAAGCCTCAGGTGGGGTGGGTTACCTCGCTGGCCATGGTTCGTCTCCTCGCGCTGCTGGTGCTCGTCGGATCTCCTGCATTCGCCGGCTCGAAGGGTGACTGGTTCGCCAGCCTCTACACGGGTGAAGGCGTCGAGCTGCGCAACGACGAGCGCGTCTTCACCCTCTTTGCGATCTTCAACGCCATGGGCTTCGACCAGGGCCCGGTGACGCGCAAGGACCCCATCCCCCGCGTGGTCTACCACCCGGTGCGTCAGCAGGTCCGCGGCCGGGTCATCGGCGGCGATCCCGAGGTCCGCAAGGCCGCCGACGCCTTCTTCGACGCGCACCCCACGTCCATCCGCCGCTACCTGTCGTACGTGGTGGCCGGCGATCAGCCCCCGTTCACCGCCGGCGCCAAGGCGAAGGAGCTCCAGGAGCTCAAGGGCCTCGAGCAGCTGCTCGGCAAGGCGTGGACCGGCTGGAAGCTCGAGGAACTCATGGCCTCGGTGCAGGTCGAGTACCGCAAGGTGCTCAAGTCGTACCTCGCCGGCACCGACTTCCCGCTCGCCCGGACCCGCGCGCTGCTCAAGGTGCCCGAGTCTCAGGAGTCGCTCATCGTCGTGAACCTCCTCGACGCCCAGGACCAGGTGCGCGGCGTGTCCGGCGAGGCCGGTGAGGCGTTCCTCATCGTCGGCCCCAGCGACAAGCCCAACCTCGAGGGCGTCATCCGCGAGTACGCGCGCCTCACCCTCGAGCCGATCATCGCCCGGCAGGTCACCAAGTGGGCGGGCGGCGTGGCCGTGCTCAAGGAAGCGCAGCTGGCGGGCGCCACCGAGCAGACGCTCCAGGACTACGCCACCGCCACCATCTGCACCGCCGTCGCCCTGCGCGCCCTGGAGGCCCCGGACGCCACCTGGGAGGCCACCGCGGCCCGCGGGTACTACGGAATCAAGGACATCTCGAAGCTGTTCGACGAGGGCAAGCCGCTCGACGCCCTCGTGCTGGACGCCATGCAGAAGATCGAGACCCGCCGCCCCGCGAAGAAGTGACCGTGAAGCAATGGTTGATCGCACTGCTCGCCAGCACCGCGGGCGTCACCGCCTATGGGTTGGTGTTCCTGATCCTGCTCGCGGCAGGGTTCGGGCTCCCGCTGCCTGAAGACATCCCCCTCGTGATGGGCGGGGTGCTCGTGTACCGGGGCCAGGCCGATCTCGCGACGATGATCGTCGTCGGCTACCTGGGCATCGTGATCGGCGACTCGGTGATGTTCGGCCTGGGCCGCCGCTTTGGCAGCAAGGTGGGCTCGACGCCCAGGACCGGGTTCTTCGCGCGCATCGTCTCGCCCGCCTCGCGGGCCCGCGTGGAGGGCCTCTTCAAGAAGCACGGCGAGAAGATCGTGATGCTCGCGCGCTTCCTGCCTGGCATTCGCACGGTCACGTACTTCACCGCTGGCTCGGTCGGCATGAACTACGCCCGGTTCCTGCTCTACGACTCGATCGCCGCCCTGGCGTCGGCGCCGATCTTCGTGGTCCTCGGGTCGTACTTCGGGGCCGACATCGAGTCGCTGCTCACGCGCGTGGCTGCCGGCGAGCGCAACGTCATCATCGGCCTGCTGTCACTGGTGGCCATCGGCCTCGTCTTCAACCGCTGGCGTGCGCGCCGCGAGAAGAAGGCCAACGCCGAGGTGATCGAGAAACAGCTCGAGGGGCCGCCCCCCTCGAAGGTCAGCTGACGCGGTCGAGGTACTTGCGGATCGCGTCGAGCAGGGGAGACGGCTCGGCGTCCATCGGCAGCGCGGGCGGCGGCGGCACCAGGCGCGTGCGGCGGCCGGTGAAGTCGTAGGTCGGCAGGTCGAGCACCGGGGCAGGGCGCGGAGGCATCAGGGCTCCTCTTTCTTCTCGTACTTGTTGAGCAGGTCGTCGACCGCCTCGCGCAGGTACTCGCTCTGGGCGATGCGCGTGCGCCGCGACAGCTCGCGCAGCAGGTCGACCTTCTGCTGCTCGACCAGCACGTGCGTGCTCACCACCTCGCTGATCAGCTTCTCCACCTCCACTGCGTGCGCAGAGGTGTGCTGCTGAAGGTCACTCTGCTCTGCGGTGCGTACGCCCATCGTCGTGTCGTGCATGCGTTTCTCCCCATCGGGTATCGCTACAGGTCGCTACGAACCTGCAACGCGATGAGACAGTCGCTTGCCCAACACGTCAAAAAAACAGCCCTCGATGGTTCGCATCGAGGGCTGCGGTCCTGTGGCCAAGGTCGGACTCGAACCGACTACCTGCGGATTATGAGACCGCCGCTCTAACCAGCTGAGCTACTTGGCCGAGAATGTGCGCGCGCCTTACATGGTGTCGCGGTGTGTCGCAAGAGGTGTGTTTGACGTGAGTGACGAGACCCCGATACCATCCTGACCAACATCGTCTCCTGCATCAGGGCACACCCGGGGAAACCCTGGGGTCGCAAAGCCGCGGGGCCTCACTTCGTCGCAGTCGGAACGAAGCGGTCGGCCGTGGTCGCCTGGAGAAGCGAGTGGCCCGTAGCCACCCGTGCCCTGAGCTGGAGACCAGAGGTGCCGGAGCAGTCTGGACCGGCAGGAGGCACGATGGTTTCAGGGTTCGCGACGATGGTCACGGTGCTGCTCTCGATCACCCCGCTCGACGGCGGGGTGCTGGTCCCACCCCAGATCACCATCAATGGGCAACTGGGCGATCAGTACGATCCCCACGTCGACCAGGACCTCGCGGCCTACTCCAGCTTCGTGGACCCCATCGGCGAGCAGATCCGGTTCTACGAGTTCTCCACCGGCCTCGACCGGTCCATCCCCAACGTGCAAGCCGACGGCGGCACGGGGCGCGACTTCCTGAGCGACGTCGACCAGGGCCGCATCGTCTTCACCCGCATCTTCAACGACGGCACCTCGGGCATCCTGCTCTTCGACGTGGCCTCGAACGCGGTCACCGAGTTGGCCCCCGGCCCCAACACGCAGCGCCTGGGCGTCGCGCTCGGCGCCCAGACCGCGGCCTTCATCGACTACGGGCTCTCCGGTGACGGCAGCGGCGAGCTGATGACCCTCGACCTGGGCGGCAGCGGAGTCGCGCGGCTCACCAACGACACGGTCACCGACTTCAACCCCGCCGTGTCTCCCGACGGCACCATCATCACCTGGGAGCGCTGCCCCGTCAGCCAGGCCAACTGCGACATCTACACCTCGACCCGCACCGGCGCGGGCTGGTCGGCGCCCCTGGCCCTCACCACTTCGCTGCTCAACGAGACCAACGCCGACACCAACGGCACCCAGGTCGTCTACGAGCGCACCGGCTACGGGCCCACGGGCACCGACCTGGTGATCGTCCCCGTCGCGGGCGGCCCGGAGACCGTGCTGGAGATTGCCGGTGAGCAGCGCCAGCCCTCCATCCGCGGCCAGCTGGTCGCCTTCGAGAACCGCGCGGTGGGCGCGACCCGCTCCGACATCTACGTCATCGACCTGGTGACCAACCGGCTGTTCCAGGTCACCAACACGGCGACCGTCAACGAGACCCTCAACGACGTGACGGTGCTCCCCAACGGCGAAGTGCGGCTGGTGTGGCAGGCCAACGACGGCGTCGACCTCCTGAGCAACATCTACGGCGCGACCTTCGTGCTCCCCGCCGCGCCGGCTCCCGACGCGGGTGTCGCCGACGCGGGCGCCCCTGACGCCGGCGCTCCCGACGCGGGCCTCCCGGCCTGCACCAGCAGCTCCGTCACCCTCGAGGCCACCCAGACGTATTCGCCCAAGCGCTCCACCGACGGGCAGGCGAGCTTCCCCACGGCGTCCAGCTTCGTCATCCCGGCGGTGCTCCCGGTCGTCGCGGGCAACGCGGGCAACAAGTCGGCCTCGCTGACCTTCGCTTCGGGTGGACGGCGGATCATCTGCACCTACCGCAGCGGCTCCTCGCAGCCGCACCCGCGTACGGCGGCCCAGCTGGCCCTCGCCGCCCAGTATTCGTTCGCCGGCTGCCGCGACGCCGCGGGCTGTGACGACGAAGGCGACGACGAAGCCGAGAACGAAGACGAGGGTGGCCACGGTCGCCACCTCGGGCAGACCGGCGCCAGTTGGTCGGTGGGCACCGTCGTGTCGGCGTCCTCGGTCACGCTCCACGTCATCGACGGCGACAACCACCAGCCGATGACGCGCGTTCGGGTGAGCCTCGCCCAGGTCTGCGCCACGGCGACGCACCAGTACCCGCTGCAGGCCGCCGGTGCGCCCGAGGGCCCCGACGCCGCCGCTGGTTGCTCGAGCTCGGGTGGCACGCTGGCCCCGGTGCTGGCGCTCTTGGCCTTCATGGCGCTCATGCTCCGGCGGCCCGCGGCGATTCGGCTCGTGGTGCGACGGGAGCAACGTAGAGTCTCGAGCTGAATGCGCGGTGGTGCCCCTCGGTGGTTGATCCTGGTGCTGGGCCTCGCGGCCTCCGCCGTGGGGGCCCAGTCCGTCGCCTTGACGTTGAACCCGCGCGCGCCGGTGAAGGGGCGCGACACCGCGGCGGTGCTCGAGATCTCCATCGGCGGTGAACAGCCCGCGCCCCCGGTGCTCCGCGCCAACGTGGGCACCATTGATTCGGTGGAGCGGCTCGGGCCGGGCCGGTTTCGCGCCCGCTACCTGCTGCCCACCACGCGCTTCCCCGAAGTGGCGATCATCGTCGCTTTCGCCCCCTGGCCCCACCCCCAGTCGGTCGAAGGGGCCTTCGGGGTGCTGCGCGTGCCCATCGCCAGCGCCGTCGAGGTGCCCGGGCGGGCCGAGCGGGGCGCCGAGGTGACGTTGACGCTCGGGGCCTCGACCTTCGGCCCTTCGCTGGCGGGCGCCGACGGCACCTTCCGCCTGCCGGTGGTGGTGCCCCCCGGGTACGGCATCGCCACCACCGTGACGCGCGACCGCGTGGGCAACAAGCGCTCCGCGAAGCTCGACCTGATGCTGCCCCCGACCGACCAACTCGCCTGCGTGGTGACCCCCACGCGCTTGCCGGCGGACGGGGTCTCCCGGGCCCGCGTGTTGTGCGCGTCGTCAGACCGCTTCGGCAACCCCACCCAGGGGGCCCGCGTGCAGTGGAAGGGCGGGCGGGGGTCCTTCAGCGTGCCCCGGGAGCTGGGTGACGGCGTGCAGGAGTGGACCTGGACCGCCCCCCGCGAGGTCGGCTCGGGCCTCGAGCGCATGGTGGCCAGCTGGAAGCAGGGTCCGGTCGACTCGGTCGAAGAGCTCACCATGGCGCTGGCCCAGGGGCCGGTGCGCACCCTCACGGTCACCCCCGAAGAGGCGCTGGTGCACGCCGGCGGCGTCTGGCGCGCGAAGGCGCTGGCCCGCGACCAGCTCGGGCGCCCCCTGGCCGGCGTCACGGTGTCGGTGCCCCGGGCTGCGCCGGTCTTGACCGACGAGCGAGGTGAGGCGTCGCTGCGATGGCCGGTGGCGGTCCAGGAGCCCCAGGGGTCTCAATCGCTGACGATCTCCGCCTCCGGCCCCAGCGGCCACGAGCCGGCCCGGGTGCAGGCCTGGCGCACCGACGGAGGGCTCGGGGTGCTGGTGACCGACCTCTCGGGGCTCCCGGTGCCCACGCAGCGGGTCAGCGCCGGGGGCGTCGAGGTCACCACCGGGGCCGACGGCGTCGCCGAGTGGCGGCCCGCTCCGGGCGCGGGCGAACTGCACCACGTCGAGTGGCCCGGGCTGCGGCTCGCCTTCGACGGGGGCCTGGAGACCGCACGTCCGCGCGTCGGAGCCACGGTCCCCGTCCGCGTCGGGCCTCCGGTGCCGGTGAACGTCAAGGTGTCGCAGCGGGCGGACGGCTTCGCGTGGTGGGTCGAGTCGGTCGACGGCCAGGTCCTCGAAGGGCGCGACGTCGACGTACGGGCCCCGGATGGAACGCGGCGGCGGGTGAGCCACGGGCAGACGGTCGAGCGCGCCGCCGCCGGGCTCTTTTCGATCACCGACGTGCAGAGCCGGGTCAGCGCCGTCGTCGAGGTCGCCCCGTGATCGCCGCGCTGTGGTCGCTGGTGGTGCTCGCGCAGGCCCCGCTGGTCAGCCAGTTCGACGACGGCGCCATCGTCGGGCGCGTGTGTGAAGACGTCGACCGCGACGGGCGCTGCGCGGCAGAAGAGCCCGGCGTCGTCGGGGCCCGGGTGCTCCTCGAGACCGGTCTCGAGGCCGTCACCGATCGCGAGGGCCGGTTCCACTTCGCGGGCGTCGGTGCGCGGGTCGCTGACTCGTTCGCCGGAGGCCGGCTGCCACCGGGCCGCCATCGCGTGAAGGTCGACCCCGGATCGTTGCTCGGCACCTGGGGCGGGACAGAGCGCGGGCAAACCCTCGAGGTGCCGGCTGGCGCCGCGGTCCACGTCGCTTTCGCGTTGACCCGGGGCGACAGCCAGTCCCCGGCGTTGCTCCCCGAGAGCCCCGGGTTTCGCCGGGCTGCCGACGCACTCCAGCTGGAGCTCGCCCTCGACGTGCCGGCGGGTGAGTCGCTGGCAATCAACGGCGTCACGGCCCCGGGGGGCCGCGCCTGGGTCCCGCTGGTCGTCGGATCGAACCTGGTGCCCGTGACCTCGGGGCGACCCGGCCAGCTTCGTCTCTGGCTCCACCGCTTCGAGGTCGTCAGCCGCGCCGGGAGCACCCTCGTCATCCCCCGCGGCCTCGAGCCCATGGGCGAGGTCACGTGGTCTTCGACCGGCATCGTCTCCGCGGCGATGGCCGCGGGCGCGCAACTGCTGCTCGCCGGTGTGCCGCTGCTCGACGCGTCGGGGCGGGGGGGGCGGCCCATGCCCGGTGACGTGACGCCCCTGGAGTTCGTGGTCAGTGGCGCGCGGTGGGCCCAGCCCCTGCAACGGCTCGGCGCGAGCGGGCTCTTCGTCGTCGGCCTGCTCGATCTCGAGGCGAACTACGACGTGAAGCGCGGCGCCTTCTCGGTCTCGGGGCGAGGGGCGGCCTCGGCGCGCGCGTCGGTCGCCGGCTTCAAGCTGGGCGCGGAGATCGATCTGCGCGACACCGATCTCACCGCGCTGCAGGCCCGCACCGTGCTCGATGCCCGGCGGGTCGACGTCTTCGCGCGCCAACTGGACCCCATGCGCGCGCAGAGCGCCTGGGCCGACGACTCGGCGACCATCGCCACCAACCCCTCCGAGGGGCGACTGCGCCTCGAGCTGGCCCGCGAGGGCTGGGGCCGCCTGGGCTACGGGAGCACGCGGTGGTTCCAGGCCTCCGCCGACGCGGGCCGGGCCCACCGGGCGCTGCAGGGCGCATTCCTGGAACTCGAGACCCCCTCGCAGCTCAGCCCCTTCGGCGTCAGCCTGCGCGGCGTCGCGGCGCCCTCGCAGACCGACGTGCTCTCCGGGCTCTCTCGCCGGCCCATGCACGAACGCTTCGAGAGCACCGGCGGGAGCCTCTTCTTCCTCTCGAAGAACTCCGTGGTCACCGGCAGCGAGGCCCTGCGCATCGAGTGGCGCGACGCGGTCACCCAGTTGCCGGTGCGCGAGGTGCACCTCCAGCGTCTGCGCGACTACACCCTCGACGCGTTGTCCGGCCGCGTGCTCCTGGCGAGGCCGCTCTCGTTCTTCGTCGGGGAGTCGCTCCTGCAGGCAGATCCGCTCACCTCCGGCCTCGTGGCGGTGCTGCTGGTCGACTACGAGTACCTCGACGCCAGCGGGCCCGGCGACGCCGTCTTCGGTGGGGACGTGCGCGGTCGCCTGGGCCCGGTGAAGGTCTCCGCGAGCGCGTTTCGTGACGGGAGCTACGGGCTCTTGCGCGGCGCGGCCGAGGCGAAGCTGGGGCCGGTGTGGCTGAGCGCCGAGGCCGCGCGGAGCCAGGGCGGCGTGCAGGGGCTTTCGTTCTCCCGCGACGGCGGCCTGACCCAACAGCTCGCCGCGGTGTCTGCCGCTGAGACCGCGGGCTGGGCCGTCACCTTGCGCGCCCGCTCGAAAGGGCTCTTCGGCAAGGGCTCGTGGGACGCGGCGTGGCGCTGGCGGCAGAGCGGCTTCGAAGACGTCGCCCAGCTCGGCGCCCTCAACCAGGTCTCGCTGCGCGGGGAACAGCCGCTGGGTCCGGTGGTGGTCGCCGCGCTCATCGACTTCCGCGACATGCCCGACCCGCGAGACCCGTTCTCGGGAGCGCGCGTGCAGGGCCGAACCCTGGGCGGTGGCGTGGGCTACGAGCGGGCTGACTGGGGTGTGCGCATCGAGGCGCGCGAGTTCCAGCAGACGCTGCTCGAGGGCACGCGCGGCGGCTTCACCCTCGGGCTCGCGGGGCGCTACCGGTTGACCTCGTGGCTGCAGTTGCGCGCCGGGTATCGCCAGCAGTTGCTCTCCCTGGGTGGCATGGAGCTCTCGTTCGCCACCCTGGGCGTCGACGTCAAGCCCACGGAGAAGCTCGAACTCGGCCTGCGCGGTGGGTGGGGGCCAGCGCTCGGTCCCCAGGTCTGGGGCAACGTGTCGTGGAGCCGCGGCGACGAGACCTGGTACGGCGTGCACGCCATCGACGCCGACGCGCCGGGGGCGGGCGAGCGGCGGCTGGTCACCGGCGTTCGCCAGCAGGTCGACGCCGACACGGCGGTGTTCGCCGAGGACGTCTCGGCCACCGACGTCAACGGGCTGCGGCTCGCGCGCGCGGTCGGCGTCTCGCAGCGCCTGGGAGAGGCGTTCAGCCTCAGCGCTCGCTACGAGCACGGGGCGCGGGCCCTTGACGGCCTGGGCCCCGACGTCTCTCGCAATGCCGGCGGGCTGTCAGTGGCGTGGGAGCAGGAGACGGTGAGGCTGTTCGCGCGCGGAGAAGTGAGGGACGAGCAGGGCGCGCGATCGCTGCGCCAGTTCGTGGCCTCGGGCGGCGGCGAATGGCGCGCGCACCGCGACGTCTCGGTGACCGCCCGCGCGCTGTGGACCCACTCGGTGTCGAGCGATGCGATGGTGGGCCGCACCGTCGACGCGACGGCCGCCATCGCCTGGCGCTTTGCCAGCGGCGCGGTGCTCGTGCGCTACGCCTACACGCAGAGCTGGGCGCCGATTCTCGAGCAGCGGCTCCACGTGATCTCGGTGCTCCCCGCGATGCGCTTCGGAGACCGGTTCGCCCTGGCGGCCGGCGGTCACCTCGGCTTCACCGTGGCCGGTCCCATCCTCTCCGCGTCCCTGCGACCCTCGGTGCGGGTGTGGGAAGGCCTCGAGGTGGCGGGTGAAGTCGCAGCCCGTTCGCTGGCCCCCGACGGCGGTTCCTGGGCCTCGGTGCGCGGGGAACTCGGATACCGCTTCGATCACCGCTTCTTCGTGGGCGCTGGGTACAACGCCTTTGGTTTCTCGGGCACGGGGCTGGACTCGGGCGCGACGACCTCGCGAGATCGCGTCTACCTGCGCACGGAGGTCGCCTACTGATGCGCGCGCTGCGGCTCCTCATCCTGTTGCTCCCGGCGGTCGCCTTCGCGGGCTGGCACCAGCTCGGGTCTCTGTCGGGCACCTCGCAAGACGTGGTCGTCGCCGATGCGGGGCTGGTCGTCGCGACCGGCACCACCGGCGTGTCGGCGTGGAAGCTCGAGACCGACGGCGGCGTGAGCCTCGTCAACAGCCTCGCCGGCGCCTACGTGGGGGCGGGGCTCTTCGACGGTGGCTGCATCGCCGCCTTCGAGAGCTCGAACAACATCGTCTTCTCTCCCGGCTGTGGCACGTCGCTGGGGACGGGCAGCACCACCGCGCGGCGCCTGCGCGTCTTCGGCGGCGACCAGCTCGTATTCGTGGCCACCACGGGGGCCATCTCCGACAGCCTGCGCGTGGTGCCCGTCTCGGCGACCTCCATCCCTCCGGCCGGCACCTCGTGGACCGGCAGCGCGACCCGCAGCCTCCAGAGCGCGCGCGTGGGCGGCGTCGACTTCCATGTCGCCAACGCCGCCATCGCGAGCCACCAGTACAGCGTCGACGGGGGCACGCCGATCGGGGTCGCCGGCACGACGCTGCGTGACGCTTCGCCCTTCGACCGCGGTGGCGTCCCCGCGCTGCTGGGGCTGACCAACGTCGCGACGCCGGTGCTGGTGTTGTTTCCCGACCTTCGCGTCGCCACCTCGCAGACGCTGACCATCGCCCCGCCGTTGACGGCCCGCTACGTCAGCATGGCCGCGGGCACGGGAGTGCTGAGCACCCTCACCGGCGACCTTCTCTCACCCTTGCCAGACCCCGCGCGCGTGGCGCAGGTGTGGCGCACCCGAACGGGCGTTCCGGCGCTGATGACCGATCGCGTGCACTGCCTCGACGCCCGCTGGTGCGCGGCGATCTCCGGCGCGGGCGTCGTGTTTCTCTACGAGAACGCCGCGGCGCCCACGGTGGCGGTACTGCCTGCGGAAGCGACCGCGGGAGCGACGGTGCGGCTCTTCGCCGACGCTGGCGACATCGACGGAGATCCGCTCTTCCTGTCCTGGAGCGCTGCCGGCGCGACGTTGACTCCCGTCGTGGGCTCCGACGATGGCCTGTCGATCGACGTCACGGTGCCGACGGACGCCGTCTGCGGACCGTTCGCCGTCGATGTCACTCCGCGCGACGGCCTGCACGCGACCCCCAGCCGGGTCTTCATCGAGATCGTCGGCCGTGGTGTCCTGCAGACGCTCGGGCCCAGCGCCCCGGTGTACGCGGGTGGGCCCCCGGTCCGCGTCTCGGCGTTCCTCGACGGCGGCTGCGACCTCGCGAGTCTCTCGTGGCTGTCGGACGATGGGCAGGATTCGGGCGTTGCCCAGTTCGACTGGCGCCCGCCGGCCACCGTCTGCAACGCGGCGGGCGCTCAAGTGACGCTGACGGCCACGGCCGCCTGGGCCAAGCGCTCCCCCCCGACTTCCACTGCAGCCCAGCAGGTGACCGTGCTCCCGTGGGGCACGCCGGAGGTACCGCGCTTCACGCAGCCAGCAACCCAGGTGGGCGGCACGTCGGTCACCTGGACCCCGGTCGACTCGCAACATGCCTGCGTGCTCTCGGGAGGGTTCCCGGGAACCGAGCTGCTCTGGGGGCCCATCGATGCGGGCGCGATTCCCGTCACGGCCCTCGACGGGGGCCTCCGCATCGAGGCTCCGGAGTGCTTCAGCGGCCAGGTGATCGCCAGTGCGCGCCGCCGCGTGGTGGGTGAACAACATGGGCGGATCTCCGACGCCGGGTTGCTGGTGGTGAACCTCACGGCCAATGTCCCGGCGCTCGGCGCGGCGACGCCCTTCGGGGTCACGGCCGCGGTCGACGCAGGCTCCGTCTTTGGCGGCCTCTCGGTGAGCGCGAGCTGTCTCGACCAGCGCACCGTGAGCGCCGAGGTGTCGGTGCTCGACGGCACGACCACGGTCCAGTCGGGCGTGTTCGCCGTGGATGGTGGCTGGTCGCTCCCCGTGGCCCCCGGGTGCGTGGGCGGGCGGCGCGACATCGTGGCTCGGCTCCTGGAAGACGGCGGCTTCACCGGGGCCACGGCGACCGCCCAGGTCAGCCTCGCGGCCAATGTCCCGGCGCTCGGAGCGACGACGCCCTTCATGGTCACCGCCGCCGCCGACGCGGGCCTCCTTTGGGGCGGCTTCGCGGTCAGCGCGAGCTGTCTCGACCAGCGCACCTTGAGCGCCGAGGTGTCAGTGCTCGACGGCACGACCACGATCCAGTCGGACGTCTTCGCCCTGGATGGGGGCTGGTCGATCCCCGTGACCCTCGGGTGCGTCGGCGAGCGGCGAGACATCGTGGCGCGGCTCCTGGAAGACGGCGGCTTCACCGGGGCCACGGCGACCGCGCAGGTCATCATCGCGGCCGACGTCCCGGCGCTCGGCGCGACGACGCCCTTCATGGTCACCGCCGCGGCGGACGCAGGCATCCTCTCTGGTGGCTTCGCGGTGAGCGCGAGCTGTCTCGACCAGCGCACCTTGAGCGCCGAGGTCTCGGTGCTCGACGGCCCGACGACGGTGGCCACGGAGGTCTTCGCCCTGGGCGGTGGCTGGTCGCTCCCGGTGCCCGGTGGCTGCGCCGGCGGGCGGCGGGACATCGTGGCGCGGCTCCTCGAAGACGGTGGTTTCACGGGGGCCGTGGCGAGCGCACAGGTTGAGCTCTCGGTCCTCCCGGTGGCGGTCGGGGCCCAGGGGGTCGCCCGCACCGATGCCCGCTGCGGGGCCGGCGTGCAGGCTGCCGTCTCCCTCTCGCCCGTCGATGGCGCCTGCCAGGCCACCGAGACCTCGTGGCGGGTGATCTCTGGTCCCGCGCTCGCGGCGGCCTCCGGCACGGGGACCACCTTCGCGCTCCAGTCACAGGCGACCGACTTCTCGACCGTCGGCCAGCAGCTCGTCATCGAGTGGACCGTGGACGGCGGCGGATCGAACCTCGCCACCGAGCGGCGCACCATCGACATCGGGGTGCAGGCCTTCGTCGAGGTCAGCGTGCGCTCGAGCCCCGCGCTCCATCTCGAGGAGTCGGCCATCGAGTTCGAGGTCTCGCTGCGCAACACCACGGCCTGCGCGGTCCAGGGGCTGAAGGTCGAAGTGCCCCTCAGGGGCGCGACGCCCCTTCCGGGGGCGGTGCTCGTCGACGGGGTGAAGGCCACCGCCCGGATCGACGGCTCGACGTTGGTCCTCGAGGACCTCACGCTCCCCGCGGACGGGCGCACCGTGGTCCGCGTCGGAGCCCGGGCCCGGCTGCTGGCGATCCCTGGCGCCGAGCCGATCGCCTCGCTCGGTGGGCTCCTCGTCTCCACCTCGGCGCCGGGCGCCAGCGCGCCGACCGGGTGTGGGTGCTCGAGCACCGGGTCGATGCTCGCGGCCTGCCTGCTCGTTCTCGCGCGCCGTCGCCGCCGAGAGGAGTAGCTTCCGCGGCGTGCTGCTCCCGATCGAAGGCTTTCATCACGTCGCCGTGCAGGTGCGCGACGTGGCGCGCGTCGCCGCGTTCTACGTCGACGTGCTGGGGCTCCCTGAAGTGCGTCGCTTTCAACGCGACGACGGCTCGCTGCGCAGCGTCTGGGTGAGCGTGGCCTCCGAGCCGTCTCGCGCCGCTGGCTTCCTCGCCGTCGAAGCCGCGCCCGCCGAGACCCCCGACGGCGTGCTGGGGTTCTCGATGCTCGCCCTGCGCATCTCCGCGGCCTCGCGCCCGGCCATCGTCGAGGCGCTCATCCAGCGCGGCGTGGTGATCGAGAAGCAGACCGGGTGGACGACCTACTTCCGCGATCCCGAGGGGAACCTCGTGGGGCTCTCGCATCATCCAGACGACGCAGTGGCGGGAACGGGAGGCGAACGTGGCGCGACTCGGTGAGCTGTTGCTCGAAGAGAAGCTGGTGACGGCGGCGCAGCTCGAGGAGGCCCTCGAGACGCAGGTCATTCACGGCGGTCGCCTCGGCACCAACCTGGTCGAACTCGGCTTCCTCAAGGAACTCGATCTCGCGCGCGTGCTCGGGCGCCAGCACAGCCTCCCCTACGCCTCGGGCGAGATGGTGCCCGACCCGGCCGCGCTCGCGCTGGTGCCGCGCCAGTTCTACGACGACGCCGACGTGCTCCCCATGCGCATCGAGGCCACGCGCCTGACGGTGGCGGTGCTGGGCCCCAACCAGGTCAAGGCCCTCGACGCGCTGGGCTTCAAGGCGGGTAAGCGCGTGGTGTCCGTGGTCATCCCCGAATTCCGCATGAACCAGCTGCTGCGCACGTACTGCAAGGCGTTCCGGCCGATGCGACCCATCGACATGAACACCCTGCGCCCGTCGAAGAAGGTCGACGAGAAGGTGCCGTCACCGGGCGACATCGGCGAGCTGATCAACGAAGACGACTTCGCGCGCATCTACGCCAGCGCCATCGACGGCGCGGAGGACGAAGAGGTCATCGAGGGCTCCGTCCTCGAGGAAGAAGTGCCCGCGGTGGGCATCATCGGCGTCGCCACCAGCGAGACGCCCGCGCCGCCGCTCACCTTCGCCGAGGCCCAGAAGCACCTGCAGTCGAGCAGCAACCGCGAAGACATCGCGCGCACCGTGCTCCAGTTCGCCAAGAGCAAGTTCCGCCGGGCGCTGCTGCTCAACGTGCAGGGCGACCTGGTGAGCGGGTGGCGCGGGATGGGGCAGGGCGTCTCGCAGCGGTCGGTGGCCCGCATCGGCGTGACCCTGCGCGAGCAGAACACCTTCAAGCTGGTGCGCGATCTCAAGTCGCACTTCATCGGCCCCATGAAGCGCACGCCGGGCATGGCGGTCTTCTACAAGATGCTCGGCGGCGGCTACCCGCAGACGGCGGTGATCCTCCCGCTGCTGGTGCGCGAGAAGCTGGTGCACCTGCTCTACGTCGACGCCGGGCCCGACCAGCTGACCCCGCCTGACGTGGGCGAGTTGCTGATCCTCTCCCAGAGCGTCGCGCGCAGCTACGAGGCGCTCATCCGCGCGCGGAAGGCGCCCCAGCGCTGAAGCCGTTCACTGCAGCTCGACGTTGAACGAGACCCGCTGGGCGCCGTAGAGCGTGAAGGGCTCGCTCCACTTCGACTGGCCCACCGTGACCTGGATGCGGTGGCTGCCTTCGTACACGGGGATCTCGCCGCGAATCGGCGCGGTGCCCACGCGGTTGCCGTCGATGAAGATCGCCGCGCCGTCGGGCGCCTTGACCGCCACGAAGCCCTTCTCGAAGGCGTAGCTCTCGGTCACGGCTTCGTTCTTCAGGGTGATCGCCCGCGTCGCCGAGATCGCCAGCGCCTTGTTCTGCAGCGTGAAGACCTTGCGGCCGGGGGGCAGGGTGCCCGTCCACGGCGTGTGGCCCAGCAGCTTGCCGTCGAGCAGCAGGTCCACGCCGGGGTTCGACTCGATGGTCACCGTGACCTCGGTGGCCACCACGGCTACCGGAGCGCCCGCATCGACGGTGACCGCCGCCAGGCCCGCGTCGTCTGCCGGGGCGCCCGCGTCGGTCGCGTCGGTGCCGGCATCGGGCTCGGAAAGGCCCGCGTCGGGTTCCGGCGGAGGGCCAGCGTCGATCACGACCTTCACTTGCCTGGGCGCATCGAGAATGTCCGCGCCGGGGATCGGCTCGTGCGCCTTCCGCCACGCCCACCAGCCCGCGATGATCGCGATGAAGACCGCGAGCGCGATGAGCCAGGGCGTCGAGCGCCCTTCGTCGCGCCGCGCGTCGTCGTCCTCCTCAGGCTGGGTCCATTTCTGCGGGGCCTTGGCGACGGGCGGCTTGGCAACCGGGGCCACCGGCGCGGCCACCGGAGGCGCGATCGGCGCGGGAACGGGCGCGGGTGGGGGCGCGGCCATCGGCGCGGGGACCCCGGGCGGGATCATCGAGGCCGGCACCTCGACGGCGCGCATCATCGGCGTCGTCTCTTTGCGGTCCTGGTCGGCCCACTGGCGCCGCACGAAGTCGGCGATGCCGGCGTCGATGGTGTGCCGGCGCGCGGCGCGCAGCTGGTGCGACTGCGGGAACAACGTCTCGAGGAACTTCGCCAGCTCCTCGTCGGAGGCGACCTCGGTGCCCGCGGCCTGCTCGAGGGCCTCGCGCATGGCCAGCGGGGAGGCGTAGCGGTCGGCTGCCTTCTTGGCGCACGCCTTCTGGATGATCGGCTCGAAGCCCTCGGGGATCTCCCCGGGCGTCGCCGGCGGCAACGGCAGCGTCAGCACCGCGTGGTCGAAGAACTCCGCCTGCTCGGCCCACGGCACGGCGCCGGTGAGGCACTCGTAGAGCATGATGCCCAGCAGGTAGACGTCGGTGGCCACGCTGACCGCGTCACGCCCGCCGATGATCTGCTCGGGCGCGGAGTGCACGCGGCGCCCCTTCACCCGCTGGCCGCCCACCTCGCGCGGCGCGAAGGCCAGGGCCCCGTAGCCGGTGATCTTGGTGGTGCCCTGGAACGAGATGAGCATCGTCTCGGGGCGCAGATCTCCGTGCACCAGGGGCGCGCCGTCGTCGTTGCCCGCCACGTGCGCGTAGTGCACCGCGGTGCACGCATCGAGCGCCACCCGGGTGGCGATGCGGATCGGCATCTTCTTGCAGGTCTCGAGGATCCGCCGCAGGGACTCGCCGTCGGCGAACTCCACGACGCGCGCGTGCCCCTCGTCGAGCTTCGCGAAGCCCATCACCGTCACGATGTGCGGGTGATCCAGCAGCGCCGCGTGCTCGGTCTCCTTGCGGATCTTCGCCAGCAGCGTGGCGTCTCGCTCAGCGGCCTCGGGCACCCAGATGATCACCACCGGGCGGGCCTTGTTGTCGGGGCTGATCGCCAACCCGAGGAACGCGCGTGAGCCCTCGCCGGCCTGGAGAGGGCCGAGGGCCTGGTACCGGTACGTAGGCATGGAGGCAGGCTACGGGCCTGCCGCCCCCCGTCAAATCAAATACCTGCGAGGTCAGAAGGGCAGCGTCAGGTAGTAGCCACGGGTGCCGCGCTTGACCAGCAGCAGCACGCTCTGTTTCCCGCGCGCCTGGCTGATCGCCTCCCGGAAGCTCTCGGAGGTGCCCACCGGCTGCTGGTTGACGCGCAGCAGGGCGTCACCCGGCTCGAGCCCCACCCGGCTGGCCGGCGTCCCCGGGCGCACCGCGGTGATCACCATGGCCCCGGGCGCCGCCTTGAGTCTCAGGCCCAGCCGGTCCCACACCGTGGAATCGACCAGTTTCTGGGGGAACTCGATGGGCGTCACCTCCACGGCCAGCTCCTGTCCGGCCCGGAAGAGCTTCATGCTCAGCGGGCTCTTGGCCGTTGCGCTGCGCACCCGGCTCTTCAGGTCGTCGGCGTTCTCGATCTGCGTCGAGCCCACCTGCACCACGATGTCCCCCCGCTGGAAGCCCGCCGCCTGGGCCGGGCTGCCCTCTTCGACCGAGTTGATGAGCGCGCCGTACGTGCGGTCCCACCCCAGGCGCCGCGAGAGCTCGAGCGAGAGCGGCTGCACGTCGAGGCCCACCCAGGCCGGCCGCACCTTCCCGAACTGGGTCAGCTCGGTGACGATGCGCCGCACCTTGTCGGCGGGAATGGCGAAGCCGATGTTCTGCGCCGAGGCGATGATCGCCGAGTTGATGCCGATGACCTCGCCGTCCATGTTCAGCAGCGGCCCCCCGGAGTTGCCCGGGTTGATCGACGCGTCGGTCTGGATGAAGTCGTTGAACACCCGATCTTCGTTGCGGATGGTGCGACCCAGCGCCGACACCACGCCCACGGTCACCGTCTTCTTGAGGCCCAGCGGGCTGCCGATCGCCACCAGGCTCTCGCCGATCATCAGGTCGGCCGAGGTGCCCAGCTTCGCCACCGGCAGCGCGCCCTTGACGTTGATCTTCAGGACCGCGAGGTCGGTGTCGGAGTCGCTGCCGATCACCTCGGCGTCCACCTGCCGCCCGTCGGCGAGCACCACGTGGATCTCCGAGGCCCCGCGGATCACGTGCTCGTTGGTGATGATCAGCCCCGCGGCGTCGATGATCACCCCCGAGCCGAGGCCCTCGACCGCGCGGCGCTCTTCCTGCGGGCTGAAGAAGAAGTCGTCGAAGGCGCGACTGCGAAAGCGCGTCTCCACCACCGACACCGTGCCCACGTAGACCACCGCCGGCGACACCTTCTCCACCACCTGCACCACCGGGCTGCGGCGGCTGTTCACGTCGCCCGAGACCAGCGAGAGGGCGAGCACCAACATCGACGTCATGGCGAGACCTCCTTCAATTCGTGCGGCGACGGCGGCCCACGAGCACGGCGAGGAACCACAGGGGCGTGGTCCCCATTCCGCAGCCACACCCGGCCGGCGGCGTCGGCTCCGGCACGCCCGCGTCGGCCACCACCCCCGCGTCGGGCGCGGGCTCGATCACCCCCGCGTCGACCCCGGCATCCACCACGCCGCCCTGGGTCAGCACCACGCACGCGGCCACCTCCGCCGGGGTACCGAGGCACAGGCCCGGGCGCTGGCTCAGGGTGGTGCCGGTGGGCCCGCGGTGGGTGTTGGTCACCACTGCGATCACCTCGCCGTCCGTCACGTCGACCGTCTGGCCGGCCGTCACGCGGATCACCTCGGTGTTGCGGCCCACCTTGCGCGCCGCCAGCCAGAGCACCAGCCCGTCGAGATCGTCGGTGGGCGTCAGCGTGCTGTCGACCAGCGCCGCGGTCACCCGGGTGCGACCCGCGGCCGGGGCCTTGAAGTACTGCGCCGAGGCGTAGAACACGCGCTGGCCATCGAGCTGGAAGGGCAGGGTCACCGCCGTGCTCGCCGCCGCCGGGTACCTGCGCCCCTCGACGTAGGCCTGCGCCGGGTCACCCGCGGTCGACAGGTAGAGGTTCCAGCGCGCGAACTCGGCGAACTCCTCGGCGAACGACGAGCCGTAGTCGCGCTTGAGCAGCGCATCGAGCTGCACCACGAAGGTCGGGTCGGCCAGGTCCGCCGGCTCCAGCGGGTCCCCGTGGCCGTTCTCGAGGTGCTCCCACAGCTTGCGCACCAGGGCGTCATCGTGACGCTCGGTGAGGAACTTGAAGAAGATCGCCGAGCCATAGGCGAACGAGGGCACCGGCCCCGGCGGCGGCGAGTCGATCGAGCGATCGGGCCGGTCGAGGTAGCCGTCGATGAAGAGCTCGAAGTCGTTGGTCGAGGGGTCGAAGCGCTCGGTGGCCCACACCGCCGTGCCTTCGCTGATCACCACGCCCTGGTTGTTGTCGTAGGCCGCCTGCACCGCGTGGAAGTACTCGTGGCTGCCGAGAATGCGGGTGGCCACGGTGGTGTTCGGGTACCCGTAGCCGGCGAAGTCGTTCTCCTGCACCACGTAGCCTAGGCACCGATCGAGCTGCGAGGGCGGGCACTGGTCGACGCGGAAGGCGCCGTCGGCCGAGCGCGCGAAGTCCAGCAGGTAGACGTCGAAGCGCGCGTCACCACCGTTGTCGCCGATGGTCCCGTCGGTCAGCGGAGTCCGGAAGCCCAGGGGCCCGTGGTACAGCGCGCCCACCGCTTCGTAGGTCTCGTCGACGCGCTCCACGAAGTCGGGCACGCCGCTGTCGTCGGCGTCGAGCGCCGGCACCGCGTTGAGGCCCGACCGCGTGTAGTGCACCTTGAACGAGCCGCCGTCCGAGGCCGTGGCCTCGACCACGTCGGTGCCCAGGTACCGCCACATCAGCTCGGTGGCGGTGGTGTCCGTGGGGCGAAGCGCTGCCTGCTTCGAGTGGACGATGGGTGCTCGCCGGGCCGCCTCGTCACCACAGGCGCACAGCACCACGCACAGCAGGGCAGAAGCGCGCATCGGCTCAGTCCAGGTACTGCCAGCGAACCTTCATCGTGCCGCCCATGGTTCCCGGCGTGCCCGCGGTGTTGCAGCCGTCCTGGCCGGCCGCGTAATACGAGCTGACCACCAGCTTGAGGTGCCGGCCGGTGTGCGAGCGGATGACGAAGGCGTTGCCGGTCATCGCGACGCAGCTGTCGTAGCGATAGAAGCTCGCGAGCGCGGTGCGCGGCGACGTGGTGAGCCCCGACCCGTCGGGGATGAGCGCGCAGCTGGTCTTGCTCAGGAAGTCGTCCGACTCGGCCACGAAGTTCGCCGGCACGAACGTGATGTTGTCGTAGGGCACCGTCTGCAGCTGCGCGCCCACGCACGAGGGGCCGGAGTTGCCGCTGTTGATGCGAATCACGAAGCGACGAAAGGCGATGTCCCAGTCCATCGAGTCGAGCGCCGTCATGTCGCTGAGCGCCAGCTTCTCGAGGCCCAGCTCGCCGAACTTCGCGTACACGTAGCTCTCGGTGGCGGTGACGCCGCCCGCGCGCGTGTCCACCGTGGCCACGAAGCCCGTGGTGTCGGCGGCGTTGGTGACGGCGCCGGTGCTCATGTTGGCGAAGAGCCCCAGCTCGGCGATCGCCTGGTCGGAGCAGGTCACCGCGCTGCGGGCGCACACGAAGGGGGTCCCGGCGTCGACGCCCGCATCCACCACCTCGACGGGGGCCGCGATGCAGACCTGGTTGCCGCACACCTGGCTGGTCAGCGCGCAGTCGACGCACGTGTCACCGCTGCTGCCGCAGGCGGAGGTCACGGCGCCGCCCACGCACTCGCCGGTCGCCGAGCAACAGCCCGTCGCGCAGCTCTGCGGGGAGCAGGTCTTGGCGGCGCCACAGGCGGCCGTCCCGAGCACGAAGCACATCGACACGACCAGGGCGAAAACGAACGTCAAGCGCATGGCGGCGCGCATACCCCAACAGCTTCGGCAGCACCACCGCGCGGGTTCAGGTGGAAGCGGGGCGCGGTTTGGTGAATCTTCCCGCCCCACGGGTGTCTCGCCCGCGTCTCGCTGCCTCCCCGAGGGAAAAATTCATGTCACGTCTGCTTCCTGGTGCCCTGGTCCTGCTCTTGAGTGTTCCCGCCTTCGCGCAGGACGACGACGCCAAGAAGGTCGCCGAGACGTACTTGAACGCGCTGACCGGCACCGGTGACGAGGCCGGCAAGGACCTGTTGCTCGGCGGCGTCACCATGAACGCCCAGCTCTTCAGCCTCGAGAACTGGTCCTTCAAGAGCAAGGACCCGGTGAAGAAGGAAGAGGGCGACCTCGCCCACGCGGTGCAGATGATCAACGATCTCGACAAGGCCGGGCGCACCGCGCTCACCAAGCTGATGGGCGTCGAGGCCGTCGGCGACGATCTGAAGATGGTCGAGGTCAGCCAGGCCGACGCCACCAAGCTCCTCGCCCCCTCCCGCGAGCGCGTCACCGCCCTCCAGACCAAGCACCCCGTGCTCTCCTACGCCCTGCGCGCTGGCAAGGAAGTGTACTGGCACCCCAAGAACCCCATGCGCGCCGTGCTGGCCAAGGCCGGCACCCAGGGCAAGTACAGCGTCGAGGTCCACCGCTGGATGATCGAGACCACCGAGGGCCCGGCCAAGACCGCGCGCTCGTGGCCGCTGCGCGTCATCCGCTTCAAGTCGCCCAAGGTCGACACGGGATGGAAGATCATGCCCGCGTCGGACTGGAACGCTGAATGACTACCCCTTCATCGAGGGCATCGCGCCGGCCGTCGGCTTGAGCGTCGCGATCACCTTGACGAAGAGCTGTTCGGCGAACCGGTTGGGCCCCTCGTGGTGCATCAACCGGCGCGCCTCGGCCCGCAGCATGGCGACGTCCGCCGGGCGCTCCTGGAACTCCACGACCTCGGCCGTGTACCAGAGGCGCCGCGCGTAGACGGCCCGCACGGTCGGGGTGAAGACCTCCTTGCTGAGCTCCCGGGCCACCTTCTCGAGCTTCTCGGCCTTCTGCGCCTCGGGGATGGGGATCATGCGGATCGCGTCGACCCGGTTGGTGAGGTTGACCAGGTCGGGCTCCGAGGGAAACCACTGCTCGACCTCGAAGAGCGCGTGCAACTTCGCCCCGTCCTCGGCCGCCTCGACGTCGCCGGACTCCAGCGGGGGAATGACCACGTCGGGATCCTGCGCGGTGACCCCCAGCTCGGCGAGCGCCTGCGCGATGTCCGAGCCGTAGGTGGCCCCGACGCGCTCGTTGAGGGTGATCGCCCGGCCCAGCTCGAGCTGCATGCGCTCGAAGGGCACCAGCATCACGCGGGCCGACTGGTCGCCTTCGACCTCGTCCATGCGCCGGCGGTACCGGCTGCGGTTGCTGCGCTCCGAGCCGAACTGCGCCAGCCCCAGCTCGTCGTGCACGATGCCCTGAAACACCTCGAGCCCACCGCCCTTGATCGGCGAGGCGAAGAGGAACGCGCGCTCGCCGGTGCCCAGCTGCATCGAGAGCACCGCGGGGAACTCGTTCTTCTGCGGCTCGGCGACGACGGCCACGCTGGGCTCGGCCTTCTTCTCGATCACCGCCTGCACGCCGCTCGACTGCAGTTGGTACAGCGCCTTCTTCGCCAGCTTGGCGTGCACCTTCGAACTCGACTGGGTCAACGCCAGCGGGAGCGCGCTCTGCTTCGCCTTCACCCAGGCGGCGAGCACCTCCTGCGCCTTGTCTTCGGGAAGCGCTTCGACCTGCGGGGCCGTCATCGACAAGAAGTCCATGAGGCGAACCTTGCCCGAGCCTCAGCGCCTCCGCACGAGGAAGAAGTCACCGGCCTGGGCCGCCACGTAGAGCTCGGTCTGCAGCCGCTCGCCGAACACCTGCTCGGGCCGCGGGCCGCGCAGCACGAAGGTGTCGTAGTGCCGGCCCTGTGCTTCCCACTGCATCTGGTCGGGGCGCCACTCGCTGGCGAAGGTCGGAGGCGGCGCGCCGCGGTACATCAGCGGGCTGTGCGGCGTCAGGGCGAACGAGAAGTTGGTGAGCCCGCCGCCCTCGCGCGCCACCACGCAGGCCGCGTGGAGATACACCGGGTGCGTCACCGCGCGGGAGCCCGTGGCGTACACGAGGCCCATCACCCGCGGCTTCGGGCCGGCGCTCTTCGCCAGCTCGGTCAGCGCGGCCGACTCGACGTCGAAGGCCTTGAACGCGCCCCACAGCGGCCCCACCAGCACCAGCGCGCTGGCCGCCGCGGCGAAGGTCAGGCGGCGCGTCCACAGCGCGGGGAGCACCGGCACCGCCGCCACCAACAGCGCCGCCGCGAGATGGGCGTAGCGCGTGTTGAGGTAATACATGTACCCGCGGATATCGAAGGGCAGGGCGAAGTAGAGGAGCAGCGCCAGCGCCGCGAGCCCCGCCATGCGCCACCGCGCCACCGGGCCCTCCAGCGTCTCGGGCTGGCTCTTGAAGCCCCGGGTCAAGCGCATGACCACGGCGGCGAGCGCCAGCAGGAACACCACGCGCACCGAGCGCTGATCGCTGCCGTCGGGAACGATGCCCGCGAGGATGGGGAAGTTCACGTTGCCCAGCTCGACGCCCCCGCCCGGGTTGCGCGGCACCGAGATGAACTCGGCCACGTTCTGGTCGAACGACTTCCAGCCGAGGTTCTCCTGCGAGAGCATCGGGCCCCACGAGCGCCACGGCTGCCCGGGGGCGACCTCTTGCGGCTGGCCCACGCGCAGGCCGATCCACAACACGAAGAGCAGCACGCCGGGGCTCACCCCCAGCAGCGCCGGCACCCGCGCCCGCCACGTCTTCCCCTCGGGCGCCGGGGTCGTCAGCAGCAGGAAGGGCAGCGCCACGCCGAGCCAGGCGAAGGCCTGCACGTGAAAGAGCAGCACCGCCACCAGGCTCACCGCGAGGCCGATGGCCCAGGGCCTGCGCTGGCCCACCTCGGTGTCGATGGCCCGCACGAAGAGCCCGCACGTCACCAGGGCCAGCGGCAGCGACGCGCAGTAGTTGATGAAGCCCCAGGCGAAGCTGTCGCCGTAGGCGAAGGGCAGGGCGAGCAGCGCGGGCCACGTCGGCCGCTTGAGGCTCTTGAGCAGGAACGCCAGCGAGAGCGGCAGCCCTGCCACGTACACCGACAGGAACACCCGGTTCGCCAGCTCCAGCGGCAGCAGCCAGTTGAGCAGGCTGACCACGTAGTAGTAGCCGAGGTACGGCGTGAGCTCGGGCCTGCGCGCGAAGATCTCCGGGTAGAGCGTCGAGGCGTCGTGGATGCGGTGCAGCACCGAGATCAGGTGCAGGTGCTGGGGGAGATCGACCAGCGGCAGGGCGTGGGTCGCCCACAGCGGCGCAACTCCGCAGATCAACGCGGCAAACCAGGCGAACTGCTCGGGGGTGGGGCGACGCACGAGGGCGCGGACCATGGAGGCCCGCCGTCGAGTTGGCAAGTGCCCACATTGTGCGCTAGTGCGGCCGCCATGCAGACCCTCAAGAGCATCGCGGTCGGTGCGTTGTTCCTGGCGTCCACCGCGGGCGCGGCCTCGGTCGAGAAGACGCTCTTCGGGACCCCTCAGGCGACCTGCTCGTGCAAGGGCAAGGGCGACTGCACGTGTCCCCGCGGCCAGTGCAAGTGCAAGAGCTGTGGGAACAACAAGGCCCGGGTCTTCGACGCGCTCAAGGGCAGCAGCGAGACCACCCAGCTCCCCGACACCGCCCGCTACGACGCGCGCGGCGGCGTGTTCCTCTGAGCTGACCCCTCAGGGGCGCTCGACCTTCCACAACACGAACGGCGGCACCTTCACCCGCTCGAAGGCCACCAGGCCCGCGCGGCTCGAGATGCCTCGCAGCGTCGCCTCGCTTCGCGGGTGCAAGCCCACCCCCCGGTGCAGCGGCCTCGTCATCGCCCCCACCTCGTAGGTCGTCGCCACGAAGCGGCCCCGGGGCTTGAGCACCCGCGCCACCTCCGAGAGCAGGGTGTCGAGGTCGTCGAGCAGGTGCACCAGGCCCACCGCCACCACCGCGCCCAGCGAGGCGTCGTTGAAGGGCAACCCCGGCACCTGGGCGCGCACGAAGTCGGCCGCCTCGGCGTGCTCCCGCAGCTGCGCCATCGCCTCCTCGAGCATCGGCCGCGACACGTCGACGCCGATCACCGGGAGGCTGGGGAAGTCCCGCGAGAGCCTGCGCAAGATGAGCCCCGCGCCGCAGCCGAGATCGACGATCGGCCCCGGGGGCGACCCCAGCAGGTTGCGCAACACGGTGTACTCGCTGTCGTGATCCAGCCGGCCCTGGCTGAGCACCGTGTCCACGGCCGGGCGCACGTAGCGCTCCCAGGACCTCGCGATCCACGGCTGCTCCATGGCCTGCTGCAGGGGCCCCAACCGCGCGCGATCGCCTACGAAGTCGATGAGCCCGTCATGGACCGGGAAGCGCGCGCTGCAGCCCAGGCACCGCGCCGGCCCGAAGGACATCGCCAGGTCCGCGACGTCGGCCTCGGGCACCAGGCTGCCTGCGCCGCACTTGGGGCAGCGCAGGAGATCGAGCGTCGCGCGACGCATGAGTCAGGCCTTGGTGACGAGCACGGGCCAACCGCGGGCCATGGCCTCGCGGAAGAACTCCGACACCGAGCGCCGCGTGGCGTTGACGCTGAAGACCTCGGTGGTGACCTGGGCCGGGTCGGGCTTGAGGCCGGGCCCGAGATCGGCGGTCTTGCCGCACTTCTCGCACTTCACGTTCAGTGGCTTCACCAGCGTCACCGGCACCGCGAAGCGGGTCCCACACGAGCAGCGCCACACCGTGGCCCGTTCCCCGGCCACCACGCGCGAGCGCGCCTGGAGCTGGTCGGCCGTGCGCAGCAGCGCCGGGAGATCGTTGGGCGAGCGCGCGTAGATGGCAGGGTCGGAGGTCGCGAGCAATTCCCTGGCGCGGTCGGCCGCCCAGGCGTCGCGGTACTCCACCTGGGCCAGCGCGGCCTCCATCACCTCGGGGACGCCTTCGGTCGGCCGGAGCTCGACCTCGGTCGTCGTGGCCTCGGCCTTGGCCTGCTTGTCTTCGAGGAGATGCCAGGCGGGCACAGCATAGAAACGGAACAAGGTCAGCTCCACTCGAGCATCAACTTCAGGGGTTTGAGCGCCGCTTCGGACAACCCGGGCGGCAACTCGAGACGCGGCGTGCGATCACGCATGCAGCGATACAACTTCTCCATCGTGTTCAACCGCATGTGCGGGCACTCGTTGCACGAGCACCCGTTGTCCGGCGGCGCGGGAATGAACGTCTTGCCCGGCGAGGCCTTCTCCATCTGGTGGAGGATGCCGGACTCGGTCACCACGATGAACTTCGTCGCGGGGTCCTGCTGGGTGTACTCGAGCAGCTGCTTGGTCGAGCCGATGTAGTCCGCGTGCTGGAGCACCGCCGCCTCGCACTCCGGGTGGGCGATCACCTTGGCTCCCGGGTGCTCGACCTTGAGCTGCACCAGGCGCTTCTCGCTGAAGATCTCGTGCACCATGCAGCTGCCCGGCCACAAGACCATCTCGCGGCCCGTCTGCTGGCTCACCCAGCGCCCGAGGTGCTGATCGGGCGCGAAGATGATCTTCCGGTCCTTGGGGATCTTCGAGACGATCTTCACCGCGTTGGAGCTGGTGACGATCACGTCGCTCATCGCCTTCACCGCCGCCGACGAGTTCACGTAGGTGGCGACGAAGTGATCGGGGTGCTGGTCCTTGAACGCCTTGAAGGCGTCGGGCGGGCAGCGATCCGACAGCGAACAGCCGGCCGCGAGATCCGGCAGCAGCACCAGCTTGTTCGGGTTCAGGATCTTCGCCGTCTCGGCCATGAAGTGCACGCCGCAGAAGACGATCACGTCGGCCTTCGTCTTCTCGGCCTGCTGCGCGAGCGCGAGCGAGTCACCGACGAAGTCGGCGACGTCCTGGATCTCGGACTCCTGGTAGTAATGCGCCAGGATGACGGCGTTGAGATCCTTCTTCAGCTTCTGAATCTCCAGCTCCAGATCCATCACGGCTCTCTAGCTCCGACCGGGCGAGATTTCACTCTTCGCCTTCGTCCACGCTCAACTGGTAGCTGTCCTGGAAGTTCGCCTCGCGGTTCTTCGCGTCGCGCACCTCGAGCACGTACAGCCCCGGCTCGGCGGCGAAGCGCACCGTCTCGGGCTTGTCGCCCTTCGCCGAGTCGCTGGTCTGCACCAGGGTCAGCTTGCCGTCGGCTTCCACCCGGTGGAGGTAGAGCCCCACGTCGACCTTGAGCACCCCCAACACCGTGGCCTTGATCGCCGTCTTCACCGGCCGCTCGCGCAGGTCGAGGGCGAAGAAGTCGGTGTCCTTCTTCGGGTAGATCGTGCCGCGCATGGGCTTGCCGAAGCTCACCGGGGTCGCGCTGGGGGCCGCGTTGTTGGGCTCCTTCTCTTCGGTGCCGTCGTCGGGTACCACCGTGGCGTTGAGCCGGTAGGCCTGGTCGGCGTTCTCGTCCTCCTTCACCCACTTGCCGTCGACCTTCCTCGCCGCCGCCTCCACGCGAATGAAGCACACGCCGTTGCAGGCCACGTTGTTGAGCTGCTCGGGCTCGCGGGCCACGCCCTCGTTCGCCTTGAGCACCACCTCGTCGGCCTTGCCCGCCACCGGCTGCACCACCGAGAGCACGAGGTCGACCTTGTCCACCCCCGAGACCTGCAGCTTGGCGATCGACGGGCCATCGGTCACCAGGCGGAACACGTCCACGTCGCCCTTGGGGCTGATGAAGCCGTCACGGTAGCTGTTGGCCGGCAGTTCGGTGGCGCGGCTGATCTCGTCGTTGGGCTCGAACTCCGCGTTGCCGCCCGAGTCTTCCGGGGCGACCGTCAGGGTGTACGAGAGGTCGGCGTTGGCTCCCTTGAGCGCGTCCTTCCCGGCGCCGATGGGGGCGCTGCGCACCGCGAGGTAGATCACCCGGTCGGCCGCGCGCACGCCCACGTTGCGCAGCGACAGCGGGCCGTTCTCCTTGGAGCGCGCCGAGAAGAGCACCGCCTCGGCCTCGGTGAGGATCTGCAGGTCCATCGACACGCCCTCGACGGCGCTGATGTCCACGCGCAGCGCCAGGCGCTTCTCGGGCACCACCCCGGCGTCCAGGGCCCCCGCGTCGGCGAGGCCCGCGTCCAGGGGCTCACCCGCGTCGTCGCCCTCGAGCGGCGCCAGCGCGGGCGGCTCGTCGGACGGCAGCTCGTAGCGGTAGTAGTCGACGTCGTTTCCGTGGCTCACGGTGCCGGAGATTGCCTGGCCCAGCGCCACCGGCGTCGCGTCCACCTTGCGCTCGTTGGGCTCGAGCTCGTAGCCGGGCATGCGCTCGCCGAACTTCGCGGTCACGGTGTACGCGCCGCCCACGCCCTTCTTGATCGCCACCACCCGCACGAAGGTCTTCGACGAGACGTCGAGGTTCGGCAGCCGCTCGCTCCCGCCCACGCCCCCGGCGTTCACCGTGGCCAACACCGAGCCGGTCTCGTCGACCACCTCGAGGCTGATGTCGCCTCCGTTGGGGCAGGTGGCCTGGAAGTCCACCGTGCGCGGCAGCGACGCCTTGAGCACGTACCAGTCGACGTCGGGCTTCTGCGGGTCCGCGCCGAGGTTCGCCTCCACCAGGCTCGACCGTTCGATGGAGAGCGCGCTCGCGGCGCTGTCGTTGGGCTCCTTCTCCGCGAGCACCGGCGGGCCCGCATCCACGGGGCCGGCGTCGATGGCGTCGTGGCCTCCGCACGCCTGGCAAGAGGAGAGGGCGACCGCGATGATCGCTGCGAGGACTCGTCGATTCATGCGGGGCGTCATGCCACGGGATGGGAACACCGCAAGAGTGGAGATCTTCCATGGCATAGTAAGGCCATGTCGACCTCGAGACTGCTCAGCTCTGCCCTGGCCGCGCTGCTCGCGCTGCCGGCGTTCGCGGGCAACACCATCGGTTACGCGCAGGCCACCGGCTACTTCAAGAAGGACTCCCGGCCCACGCTCTACCAGCCGCTCAACCTCCTCGATGGTCGCGACGCCACCGCCTGGTGCAGCCCCACCTCCGACCCGCTCAGCGAGCTCTTGAGCTTCGGCTTCAACGCGCCCATCAAGCTCGAGGAGCTGCGCATCTCGTCCGGGAACAACTTCGACGAGAGCACCTGGAACGACTACGGCCGCGCCCGCAAGCTCGTGGTCCGCAGCGGCAAGCAGTCGCAGACCGTGTCCGTCGAGGACCTGCGCGGCGTACAGACCGTGGCCCTCACCCCCCCGATGCTCGGCTCGCGCTTCACCATCGAGGTGCTCGATCACTACCCGGCCGAAGATCCCGACGCCTCGGTGTGCCTCACCGACGTGGTCTTCGTCTCCGAGGGCAAGGCGCTCAACGGCCCCTGGCTCACCACCAAGCTCAAGTTCGACAAGTCGACGGCCGCCGTGATGGGCACCTGGTTCGCCGGCTTCGAGGGCACCCCCGACCGGTTCCTGAGCCTCAACTTCGACGGCACCTTCCGCTACAGCTACGAGCCCTTCGACACCAAGCGCAACCAGGAGAAGTCGGTGCAGGGCACCTACGACCCCTCGTCGTCCCGCATCGTGTTCGACATCGCCGGCAAGAAGCACGGCGTGAAGTTCTCCAAAGATGCGGCCAGGAAGGCGGGCTCGACGCTCACCTTCGAGGGAGAGCTCCCTGAGGATCTCAAGGGGCCCTGGCGCAGCGTTCCCTGAACCGGTGCGGCAGGTTCAGGCGTGGGCAGCGACGCGCTTCTTGCCCTTCGAAGACCAGCGCGTGAAGAAGTCGATGATCTCCTTCTTCGCGCCGGCGTAGTTCGTGGCGTCCGTGGCGTCCGTGAACTCCGCCTCGAGGAAGATCCCGCCGCACGACTCGCAGGTGTCGTAGCTCATCGGGTTGCTCTTATCGCCGGTCACCACGCGCACGAGATCGACCAGGCAGTCCGTGCACTGGCCACACATCGCATCCGGGTCGACCTTCCCGCCGATGCTCTCGAGGCCGGGGAGGTTGTGGTGGAGCAGCATGCGGTTGAGGTCGGAGACATCGACCCACAATCCCCCGCAGTCACTACACTTGCGAAGCGTCTGGTCTTCACCTTCGAGAACGACCATGTCGACGTCGCAGCTGGGGCACCTCATTGTGGGGTTCATCTCCTGTTGGGGTTTGAGGACGAACAGTAGCGAGGCGTGATCGGGGAACGCAAGGAGCGTCGCGCGTCATTCGTGCAGGGCCACCCATGGGCGCGGCCCCGGCGAAGTCAACGGCCTTTCACGCGCCGAATGTCAGCACCGAGGGCGCGCAGTTTTTTCTCGAGCCGCTCGTAGCCACGATCCAGGTGGTACACCCGCCCGATCGTCGTCTTCCCCTCGGCCGACAGCCCCGCGAGCACCAACGACGCGGAGGCGCGCAAATCTGTCGCCATGACCGGGGCGGCCGAGAGCCTGGACACGCCGCGGACCACCGCCGTGTGACCGTCCACGGTGATGTCCGCGCCCATGCGGCGCAGCTCGGCGACGTGCATGAAGCGGTTCTCGAAGATGTTCTCGGTGATCACCGAGGTGCCCTTCGCGGTGCACAGCAGCGCCATGAGCTGCGCCTGCATGTCCGTGGGGAAGCCCGGGTGCTCGCGGGTCTTGATGTCCACCCCGCGCAGCGGCTCCTTCACCACGCAGCGCACGCCATCGCCCTCGACGGTGATGTGACAGCCCGCCTCGCGCAGCTTCTGGATCACCGGCTCGAGGTGCTCCGGCGCGGTGCGCGTGACCAGCACGTCGCCCCCGGTGATCGCCGCGGCCACCAGCAGGGTGCCCGCCTCGATGCGGTCGGGGATGATCGCGTGGTCCACCGGGTGGAGATCGTCGACCCCGTCGATGGTGATGATGTCGCTGCCCGCGCCGCTGATGTGCGCGCCCATCTTGTTGAGCACCCGCGCCAGCTCTTCGATCTCCGGCTCGCGGGCGGCGTTCTCGATGATGCTCCGGCCCTTGGCCAGCACCGCCGCCATCATCACGTTCTCGGTGCCGGTGACGGTGATCAGGTCGAAGGTGACCGTGTTGCCCTTGAGCCGCTTCGCCCGGGCCTCCACGTAGCCTTCCTGGAGATCGATCTCCGCCCCGAGCGCCTCCAGCCCCTTGAGGTGCTGGTCGATGGGGCGGGCGCCGATGGCACAGCCTCCGGGCATGGACACCCGCGCCCGGCCGTAGCGGGCGAGCAGGGGGCCGAGCACCAGCACCGACGCGCGCATGGTCTTCACCAGCTCGTAGGGCGCCTCGGGGGTGATGCCCCTGGCCGGCACCTTGATGGTCACCACGTCGCTCTTCTTGCCGGTGTGCCGCTGCGACTCGCAGCCCATGGTGTCGAGCACCTCGAGCATGGTCTTCACGTCGGCCAGGCCGGGCACGTTGCGGAAGGTGTGTTCACCCGGGGCGAGCAGCGCGCTGGCGAGAATCGGCAGCGCCGCGTTCTTCGCCCCCGACGCGTAGGTCACACCCTTGAGCGGTCCGTTGCCTTTGACGACGATCGAATCCATGTGTCCCTTCAGGCGCGCCCGAGCGCGATGCGATCGTGGCGGGCGAGATCTTTTTCGATGCGCACGTCGCGGCAACCGGCCCGCGTCATGAGTTCCTTGACTGCTTCTCCCTGGTCCTCGCCGATCTCCATTGCAAGGAGGCCGCCGGGCTTGAGCCGGGGCAGGGCGTCGACCACCAGCTTGCGGATGAGGTCCAGGCCGTCGGCACCACCGTCGAGGGCGGCGCGGGGTTCCTTCTGCACTTCCTTCTGCAAGGTCGCGATCTCCCCCGACTTTACGTAGGGCGGGTTCGAGACGATCACGTCGAAGGTGGCGCCCTCGGGCACCGCGGCGAAGAGATCGCCCTGGAAGAAGGTCACCCGGCCGTCGACGCCCAGCTTCTCGGCGTTGGCCTTCGCGACCTCGATCGGCCCGGGCATGAGGTCGGTCGCCCACACCGAGGCCTGTGGCCGCTCGGCCGCGATGGTGATCGCCACGCAGCCCGAGCCGGTGCACAGGTCGAGCACCCGCGAGGGCTGGTCCTTCTTCACGTCGCGCAGGGCCGCCTCCACCAGCAGCTCGGTCTCGCCCCGGGGAATGAGCACCCGCGCGTCCACCGCGAAGCGCCGCCCGTAGAACTCGCGGGATCCCACGAGGTACTGGGTGGGCTCGAAGGCGAGGCGCCGCTGGATGAGGGCGCGGAAGGTGGAAAGCTCTTCCTTCGACAGCGGCCGGTCGAGGTCCATGTACAGCTTCACCCGGGCCAGGCCGAGCACGTGACCCAGCAGGATCTCCGAGGTCAGCCGCGGGTCGTCGATCTTCTGCTTCTCGAAGTGACCCCGGGTCCAGTCGAGGACCCGGCGAATGCTCCACGTCTCGGTGCTCACGCGCGCTCCTGTTGCTTGAGGGCCTCGGCGCGGAAGAACGTCTGCAGGGCCGTCATCACGTCGTCCAGCTCGCCCGCCATCGCCGCCGGGAGGTTGTGCCGCGTGTAGCCGATGCGGTGATCCGTCATCCGGTCCTGGGGGAAGTTGTAGGTGCGGATCTTCTCGCTCCGGTCGCCGCTGCCCACGTGCCCCTTGCGCAGGGCGTCCCGCTCGTTGCGGATCTTCTCCTGCTCCGCTTCATACAGGCGCGTGCGCAGCATCTTGAGCGCCATCACCCGGTTCTTGAGCTGGCTCTTCTCCTGCTGGCACTTCACGACGATGCCCGTGGGCTTGTGGATGAGGCGCACCGCCGAGTCGGTGGTGTTCACGCTCTGGCCGCCGGCGCCCGTGGAGCGCATCACCTGCATCTCGATGTCGGCCGGGTTGATGCTCACGTCGGCCTCTTCGGCCTCCGGCATCACCGCCACGGTGATCGTCGAGGTGTGGATGCGCCCCTGGGTCTCGGTGGCCGGCACCCGCTGCACCCGGTGCACCCCTGATTCCCACTTCATGGACGAATACACCGCCGTGCCCGCCAGGGTGATGGTGGCGTCCTTGATGCCGCCCTGGTTCCCCGAGGTGAGGTCGATGATCTCCGCCTTCCACCCCTTGCGCTGGGCGTGGCGCAGGTACATCTGCATCACCTCTTCGGCGAACAGCCCCGCCTCGTCACCCCCGGCCGCCGCGCGGATCTCGATGATGACGTCCTTCTCGTCGTTGGGGTCCTTGGGCACCAGCAGGAGCCGCAGCTCCTCTTCCAGGACCGCCTGCCTTGCCTTGAGCGCCGGCAGCTCTTCTCGGGCCAGGGCCTTCATCTCCGCGTCGGACGACTCGAGGAGCTCCTCGTTGCCCGCCACTTCGGAGCGCAGCCGCTTGAAGGTGCGCCAGGTCTCGACCAGCCGCTCAATCGAGGCGCGCTCCCGCGAGAGCTTCTGCAGCCGCGTGGAATCACTGATGACAGCGGGGTTCGAGAGGTCGGCTGTGAGCCGCTCGAAGCGTTGTTCGACCTCTTCGAGCTTCTCGATCAAAGCCGGGGGGGTGTACGCGCAGGCTCGACAGGGAGCAACGGTGATGTTGCCGCGTCGCGCGCTCTCAGGTAGTCAGCCCCCCACACCATCGCAGTACCGGAGATCTCTCATGGCCGCCGTCAAGTCGAACCGGAGCAAGAAGAAGCTCAAGAACCGCGCGAAGACCAAGAAGTTGGTGCTCAAGCGCCGTCGTGTCCGCGCCCGCAAGGCCAAGGGCAAGTACTGAACTGACTTCCCTTCAGGGAGCGTTCGCCGAGCCGGCATCTGGACGAAAGTCGTCCGGGGCCGGCTTGAAGTTTTTCAGCTGGGGGATCGTGGCCGGGAACGCCTTCGACAGCCCCGCGAGGTGCGAGAGCACCGCGTCGGCCTTTTCCCCCTGGGCAAGCGACGGCTGCACCGGCACCTCCGGGAAGGCGTCGCTGGTGGCAGGGATGACCCGAACCGCCTTCACCGCGGCCTTCGTCAGCTTGAGCTCCACCAGGGCCGTCCTCTTGTCCTTCGGGTCCCAGTTGCCGCCGAAGACGAAGTTGCCCAGCGAATAGACGATGGGCGCCCCCCGGTAGACCTCGATGCCCTGGAGCACGTGCGGGTGCGAGCCCAGCACCGCCGAGGCCCCCAGCTCGACAGCGTAGTGCCCCACCTCCACCTGGTACGCCTCGGGCTGCCCCTTGCTCTCCCGCCCCCAGTGGAAGAAGGGGATCACGTGGTCGGCCTTCTGCTTGGCCGCACGAATGTCGGCTTCCAGCATCGCCTTGAGCGCCGCCGTGTCGCTGAAGTGCCCCGCGACGCCCGGTTGGTCCCCCGTGGCGATCACCTCGGCCGGCTCGATGTTGCGGTCGCCCAGGAAGAAGTAGCCGAGGAAGGCGATGGTCACGCCCTTCTTCTCCACGATCGCCGGGGCCCGGGCTTCGACCAGTGAACGGCCGGCCCCGAAGTGCACGACGTGGTGCGTGTCGAGCGTGTTGAGGGTGTCGAAGAGCCCCTCGGGCCCGTAGTCGAGCATGTGGTTGTTCGCGAGGCTCACCACGTCGACCCCGCCGGCCACCAGCGCCGCCACCAGCTCGGGCCGCGCGCGGAAGTTGAAGTTCTTGGCGATCTTCTCCCCGTGCTCCGTGAAGGGGCACTCGAGGTTCACCACGAAGAGATCGGCCTTCGTCGTCAGGTCCCGGACGCTGGCGAAGCCCCAGGCGAGCATCTCGTCGCGCGGCTTGCCCTTCTTGACCTGCTCGTCCACGTATTCCTCGTAGTGGTAGCCGAGCGTGACGTCTCCGGCGACGAGCACTGACACTTCAGCGGGGAGGGCCGGGGCAGCGGCGATCACGAGCGGCAGGACGAGGGCGAGCATTCTTGGTAACAGCATCCTGCATGTCTCGTGAGAAGGACTCCATCGCTTCGTCTGACGAGCACAACGCTCGAGGCATCGAGCTGGCCGATCGTGGTTGGCTCGACGAGGCCCTCAAGGAATTCAAGAAGGCCATCGAGCTCGACCCCAACTCGTCGCACGCCTACGACAACCTGGCGACGGTGCACGCCGAGAAGAAGCAGTTCCGCGAGGCGCTCGACGCGTACCTCACCTCGCTGCGCCTCGAGCCCGACAGCGCCACCGGCCACTACAACCTGGCCTGCTTCCTCTCGGCCCACGCCCTCGACTTCGCCATCGCCGAGTACCAGACGGCCATCGAGTTCGAGGCCGACTACCCCGACGCGCACCTGAACCTCGGCCTCACCTACGCCGACGCCGGCCGTACCCCCGAGGCCCTCGCCGAGCTCAAGACCGCCATCGAGCTCGAGCCCACCGACGCCTTCCCGCGCCACGAGCTCGCCGGCCTGCAGATGGAGGAGGGCGACTACCGCGCCGCCATCGCCCAGCTCAAGGAAGTCACCCGCCTCGAGCCCGAGAACTTCGAAGGCTGGCTCGACCTGGGCATCTGCTACGCGCAGAAGGGCTTCTACGCCGAGGCGGAGCGCGCCTACGAGCTGGCCAGGGCCCTCAAGGGCGACGACCTGCTCCTGACCTACAACCTCGCCGCGCTCTTCGCGCAGTGGGGGCGCAAGGCCGACGCGCTCGAGAGCCTGAAGCTCGCCGTCAAGCTCGACCGGGCGAAGGTGCTCGACTGGCTCAAGGCCGACCCCATGTTCGACTCCCTCGAGGGTGACGCTGAGTTCGAGGCGCTGCGCTGATGGAGGTGTGGGCCCTGCTGGGTGCGCTGGCCCTCGTGCTGGCGAACGGCTTCTTCGTGGCGATTGAGTTCGCGCTGGTGAAGGTGCGCACCACTCAGCTCGAGGCCCTCGTGGAGCAGGACCGCCCGGGCGCCACGCTCGCCCTGACCATGCGTCAGAACCTCGACGTGTGGCTCTCGGCCTCTCAGGTGGGCATCACCCTCGCGTCGCTCGCCCTGGGCTGGGTCGGTGAGCCCGCCTTCGCGCACTTCATCGCGCCGGCGCTGCAGAAGATCGCCCCCGAGGGCGAGAGCAGCCAGGCCATCGCCAAGACCATCGGGGTGCTCCTGGCCTTCTCGATCATCACCTTCCTCCACATCGTGGTGGGCGAGCAGGTGCCCAAGACGCTGGCCATCGCCCAGGCGGAACGCACCGCGCTCATCCTCTCGTGGCCGATGCGCGTCTTCTACGTGCTGTTCTACCCGGTGATCACCCTGCTCAACGGGGGCACCAAGTTCGTGCTGCGGCTCTTCGGGCTCAAGGCCAAGGCCGATCACGAAGAGGCGCTCTCCGAAGACGAGCTGCGCATGATCTTCAATACCTCGGCCGAGGCCGGGGCGATCCACAAGCAGCGCGCCGAGCTGCTCGAGCGGGCCCTGTCGATGATGGAGAAGACGGCCCGCCAGGTGCTGGTGCCGCGCTCCCAGATGAAGGCCCTCGACCTCGAGCTGAGCGTCGAAGAGAACCTCGCCGCGGCCTACGCCTCGGGCCACACCTGGCTGCCCGTCATCCGCGGCTCGCTCGACCGCGTCGAGGGCCTGGTCAACGTCAAGGAGCTCTTCTACCTCCACGGCCGCCACGAGCTGAAGTCGCTCGGCCAGGTGCAGCGCCCGGTGCTCTTCGTGCCCGAGAACATCACCCTCGAGCAGCTGCTCGCCGAGTTCAAGCGGCGCAACAAGCAGATCGCCGTGGTGGTCGACGAGCACGGCGGCACCTCGGGCCTGGTGACCCTCGCCGACCTCGTCGCCGAGCTGGTGGGCAAGGTCGCCGAACTGGGGCGCAAGGTCGAGCCGATGCAGAAGCTCCCCGGCGGCAAGCTGGAGCTGCCCGGCACCGCGCAGCTCGACGACATCGAGCACACCCTCGAGGTCGAGTTCGACGTCGACAAGTCGCAGGTCACCACCATCGCCGGCTTTCTCATGGCCAAGCTGGGCCGGGTGCCCGTGCCCGGTGACGTGTGGATGATGGAAGACTACCGCGTGGTGACCATCACCACCGACGGGCCGCGCGTGGTCACGGTGCGCATCGAGCCGCGCATCCCCAACCCGTCACCTTCGTCGCCTTCTCCCGAACCGGCGAAGTAGCTCAGCCGATCTCCACGCCGGCGCGCCGCAGCACCTCGAGCGCGTTGGTGGTCTGCACCACGCCCTCGCGCAGCCGGTAGTCGAAGCTCATGTCGCCGTCCTTGATCTCGTCGCGGAAGTGCACGTTGCGGATCGTCTCGGGGCGCTCGGCCGAAAGCTCGCAGATGCTCAGGTCGTGGGTGGTCACCGCGCCCGCCGCGCCCAGGTCGAGCAACATCAAGAGCAGCTGCTTGCTGGCGATCTGCCGTTCCCTGGCGTTGGTGCCCATGAACAGCTCGTCGAGGAAGAAGAGGCAGCGATCGCGGTGCGTCTTCGCGGTGTCGAGCACCGTCTTGATGCGCTGCACCTCGGCGTAGAAGTACGAGACCCCTCGCTCCAGCGAGTCCTTCACGCGCATGCTGGTGAGCACCTGCACCCGCGAGACCTTCATCGCCTGGGCGCACACCGGCAACCCCGCCAGCGCCATCACCGTGTTGAGCCCGGTGGCGCGCATCAGGGTCGTCTTGCCGCTCATGTTCGAGCCGGTGATGATGAGGGCCGATCCCGGCCCCTTGAAGGTCACGTCGTTGCGCACCGGCTTCTCCAGCAGCGGGTGACCCAGCGCGACGGCCTCGAGGTGCACCGGCCCGTCGTCGATCACGGGGAAGGCGTCTTCGGGCCGCTCGAAGTGCCAGGCGGCGAAAGAGGAGAGGGCCTCGAGCTCGGCCAGCGACTCGAACCAGTTGCGCACGCCCTTTCCATGGGCCTCGCGCCAGCGATCGATGCGGAAGAGCACCAGCAGGTCCCACAGCGTCAGGGCGTTGATCAGCGGGTGCATCTGGCCCGAGTGCTTGAGCTCCGCGAAGCCCATGAGCCGCGCGAACTGGTGCAGCCGCACCGACACCGGCGGGCCGTTCATCAGCCCCCGCTGCAGCGCCGCGAGCCACGTGCCCTGGAACTTCTGCGCGTCGATGGCGCGGAACGTTTCCTCGAAGCGTACGAATCCCCGCTCGCCCATGGACAGCGCTTCCCACATGGCGGCGATGGGCTTGCGGGTGATGACGACGATCGCGATCTGGATGATCAGCCCGATCCAGAAGGGCAGGGCGCTGATCACCCCGTTGGCCGAGAGAAACCCCGCGCCGAGCGTGAAGGCGGGCAACACGTGGGCGATGGGCCAGGCCCAACGAATCGGGGTCAGCGTCGACGGTGCTTCGGCCCAGGTCATGAACCGTGAGGGGTCCGCCTTGTCTTTCTTACCCGCGAGCCGGGCCTCGGCGACCAGCGACTGGCGGAAGTCGAGCAGCGGCGCGAGCTCCTTCACCGCGTCCTGGCGGGCGGTGATCTGCGCCGCGCTGTCGGCCGGCCGCAGCAGCCAGCCCAGGAGTCGCTGCTCACCAGCCGACGTCCCCGTGTCGTCGAGGCGCTGGAAGAGGCTGCCCTTGCCGGTGATGTCGAGGTCGCCGGCGTACAGGTGTCCGTCGGGCACCAGGCCCGCGCCGGTCGACGGGAAGTCGTGCCACTTGCCGTCGAGCCGCAGCACCCCGCGCTCGTTGAGGGACAGGCGCACCTTCGCGAACTCCTCGCGGCGGATCACCCCCGCGTGGACGATGGCCAGCGCGATGTACCCTGCCAGCGAGGCCACGGCCGCCACCAGCCAGGGCGCCGCGATCCACGTCATGCCCACCGCCAGGCCCAGGCCGATGAACCCCAGGAAGGTCACCGTTCTCAGGTTCGCCAACCGGTCGCCCTGGCGATCGAGATGAACGAGCTCGTTCCGGTACTGCGTCACCCGTGACTCGTACTCCGTGCGCGCCTGCGTCATGGTGTCCCGTCTCTGGTTCAAGCCGCCCGTGCGTGCCAGCGGAATTTACAAATGAGGTAGGGCAGCGTGCCCCATTTGCGCACCACGAGGAGTTGACCGTTCGTTCGGGTTTGTGCCAAGTGCCCTGAACCGTTTCAGGTTTGTGTCGGGTTCGCGCCGGGTCCCGACACCTGCCTCGCCATCCTCGGTGGAGACATTGATGAACAAGTCGTCGATGCAGTTGCTCGTGTTGGGGTCGTTCCTCGCGCTGTTGACCCAAGGCTGCGAAGGTTGCCGACCCACCAAGCCGCCCGGCGCCAAGGGTGAAGTCCGCATCATCTATACGGACCTCAACAACATCCAGATGTCCGGCGACAACGGCGTCTACGACTTCGGCACCGTGTCCATGGGCAAGACGGTCAGCCAGAAGCTGACCGTGCAGAACGTCGGCCTCGGCACGCTGACCATCCAGAAGTTCGCCAAGCAGAGCGGCGACGCGGCGAAGGTCGGCACCTTCGTCGACGACCCGGCCCCGGTGTTCGGCGTCGGCTTCGAGACCGAGACGTCCGTGACCTCGGGCGAATCGGTCGAGTTCAACATCGACTTCATGCCCCCCGTGAAGGAGGGCGTGGCCCAGGTCGAGCACGAGACCGTCCTCGTCATGACCTCGGGTGACACCGAGATCGGCAAGGAGAACGCCCAAATCACCCTCAAGGGCGTCGCGGTGTCCGGCGAGTGTGACCTCCCCACGAGCATCGACTTCGGCGCGGTCGCTCGCGGCGACTCGTTCGTGCAGACCTTCGACTACGTCAACCCGCGCCCCATCGAGACCCACGGCTACCTCGGCGCGGTCGAGTCGCAGCAGGGCGACGGCATCTTCATCATCTCGCCGGACTCGCCCCGCGGTGAGTTCCTGATCGGCGCGATGCGCACCAAGACGGCCACCTTCACCTTCAAGCCGACCGAGCAGCGCGAGTACATCGCCACGGTGCGCATGCGCCGCGCCGACGGCTGCCCCGAGAAGCCCGTGCGCCTCATCGGCACCGGCGTCGACGCGGTGCTCAAGTGGACGCCTGCGACCCTCGACTTCGGCTACGCGCCCCCCGGCACCGTGGTCAACGGCGAGATCACCTTCAGCAACCTCTCGCTCCAGGACATCACCCTCAACGCGCTGGCCACCCGCGAGGGCGCCAACCCCAGCGTCGTCTTCAAGGTGATCGAGGCCAACATGGGCGACCTCACCAAGCTCACCGTGCCCAAGGGCGTGCGTGACGCGTCGAACATGATCGTCCCCGGCACGGTGAAGGCCAAGCTCACCTTCAAGCCCCTGGTGCTCGGTCCCCGCTCGGGCCAGCTCGTTGCGACCACTGCCCTCGTCAGCCAGGCGTCCATCAGCGTCAACCTCCGCGGCGTCGGTGGCGGCCCTGACATCGACGCGCGCCCCTCGCCGACCCTCAACTTCGGTCGCGTGGCCTGGTTCGCCAACGCCTCGCCCGCCTCGTTCGCCAACCGCAAGATCGTGGTGCAGAACGTCGGCACGCGGCCCACGCCCGCCGACCCCCGCGCGAACCTGAAGCTCGGCGTCTCCGACGGCGCCGGCGGCTTCATCAAGCCGTACTGGGAAGTCACCGCGATGACCGGCTCCGACCTGAGCGAGATCTGCGTCGGCGTGTTCGACACCGCCACCAACACCTGCACCAACGACCTGCCCGCCACCGGCGCCGGCAGCTACAACCCCTCCCAGGGGCTCGAGGCGGGTGGGGCGACCAGCATCCTCGACCTCCCGGTGCGCGTGACGCCCAACGGCCTGGGCACCCGCGAGTTCCAGGTGAAGATCTTCTCCAACGACCCCGACGAGGCCGTCACCACCATCAACGTGACCGCGAACTCGGTGGTGCTGCCCCCGTGCGACGTGGAGATCACCCCCATCGCGCTGCAGTTCGGCATCGTCTCGCCGCCGTCGATCAAGGACCTCGGGTTCTCCATCCGCAACCGCCTCACCGGCGCCAACGACATCTGCCTCCTCTCGAACCTCCAGCTCCAGCCCGAGACGGGCACGCCGGTGGGCATGCCGGCGGTCTTCTCGCTGCCCGCGGACTTCACCGGCCCCAACCACCCGCAGAACGAGCTCGAGCTCCAGCCCGGCGAGACCCGCCAGGTGATGGTGCGTGCCTGGCCCCAGGGCCAGCTCCCGCCGCAGCCCGCGCAGGTCGTCGGCAAGGTCTCCTTCAACGCCGCGGACCCGGTCTCGCCGCTGCGTGAGGTCGCGCTCTCGGCGACCATCGCCAACAGCTGCCTCACCATCTCGCCCAGCACCCTCGACTTCGGCACGGTGAAGAAGGACTGCAACTCGCCCAACCGGAACTTCCAGATCTACAACTCGTGCTCCACCGAGGTGATGATCAACACCGCCTCCATGGGCTCGGCCGCGGGCGAGGGCCCCGGCGGCCCCAACTGCCCCGGCACCTCGCCGTGCCCCGAGTTCTTCGTGGTCGCGGGCATCGCCGGCGGTACGCGCGTGCTCCCCGGCAGCACCACCCCCATCACCTTCTCGCTCAAGTACCGGCCCATCAACTACGGCCCGGACACCGGCGCCTTCGTGATCAGCGTCACCCAGGGCGGGCAGCCGCTCGACTACGTGGTGGCGCTGCAGGGCAAGGGCGACATGGACGGCCTCAACACCGACACCTTCCGCCAGGACACCAAGCCCAAGGCCGACATCCTCCTGGTGATCGACGACTCGTGCTCCATGGGCGACAAGCAGACCGCGCTGGCCCAGAACATGTCGGCGTTCCTCCAGTACGCGACGAGCAACCAGGTCGACTTCCAGATCGGCGTGACCAACACCGAGCTGACTGACCCCACGCGCGGCGAGCTCAAGGTGACGCCTGCGGGCAACAAGATCCTCCGCCCCACGACGCCCAACCTGAACACCGAGTTCTCGACCCTGGTGAACGTCGGCACCGACGGCTTCTCCGAGTCGTGCATGGAGCCGGCGACCCGCGCGCTGACCGCGCCGTTCATCACCGATCCGACCAAGAACGCGGGCTTCCTGCGCAACGAGGCGGTGCTCGCGGTGGTGTGCGTCACCGACGCGCGCGACCAGGCGCCCCAGGCCCCGGTCTTCTATCTGAACCAGTTGCTCAACATCAAAGGCGCCCAGCGCTCCAGCCAGTTCACCTACAACGTGGTCGGTCCGTTCCTCCCCACGTCGCCTTCGGGCTGCGCTTACGACGACCCGAACGACGGCCGTCACGACTTCATGGTCTCGCAGACCAACGGCGTGAAGGAAGAGATCTGCACCCCGAACTGGGCCGTCGCGCTCGAGCGCATCGGCAAGAACGCCTTCGGGTACCGCACCAACTTCTTCCTGACCTCGCGCCCCGACCTGGCGGCGGCGATGGGCATCCAGGTGGCCATCGACGGCATGCCGATCCCCTCCGTCGACCCCGACCCGAACCTGGCCTCGCGCATCTGGGACTACGACGCGACCAACAACTCGATCAACTTCGAGCCGCTCTACGTGCCTGAGCCCGGCAAGACGCTGACCGTGACCTACGTGGCTGCCTGCATCCCGTGATGCAGTCGTGAACTTCTGCCCCGCGCTCATGACCCGCTTTGCCGGGTCGTGAGCCGCGTTTGTTTTGATGGAGAACGACGTGAAGAAGCTCTGCTCGCTGGCCCTTCTCTTTGCTGCGCTGGTCTCGACCTCGGCGTGGGCGCAGTTGCCCACGGTCATCAACTCGAACCAGCCCTACCAGCCACTGGTCGGCGCAACGACCGTGCCTTTCGTGGATGGCGACGACGAGGGAGTGCTCATTCCCCTCGGATTTTCGTTCCCGTATCTCGGACAGAGCTACACGCACGTGATCGTCGATTCGAACGGGTTCATCATCCCGGCAGTGGCATCGACATCCATGTGTCTGGGTGCTTTCAGTGGCTGTCTTACCAACGTGGGGATGCCCTCCACGGCAACTCCCAACCCGATCATTGCTGGCTTCTGGAATGACCTCGACGTCGGAGCTTCCGGTACGGTTCGCTACCTTCAGGGGCCCGGAACGTTCGCTGTCGAATACGCGGCTGTGCAGCGGTACACGAGTGGCGCGGTTTCCACGAATGTCGTGACCTTTCTGATCCGACTCGATGCCTCCGGCACTTTCACTGTGCACTACGGAAGCCTTACTGGTGCCGCCTCGGTTTGGAGCGCCTCCGCCGGCTTTGAGAATGAAACAGGGACGCTTGGCGCAAATATCATTCCTGGGTGTGTCGCAGACTGTACGACCACACAGTTTGTACCCAATCTCTTGGTTAGAGTGGGGGAACCGAACGAAGCCGACCTCGCGGTGAGTTCCGTAACGATCGCGAACTTCGTATTGGCGATGGATGGCAACCTCACGTTCGACGTCACTTCAGTGCTCCGCAATTTTGGCCGGACTGACGCGAACGCGTTCGTTTGGCGGGCTTACCTTTCCCGCGATCAGCAACTCGACACGACCGTTACCGATGGCGGAGCCGACATTCAGGTAGCAGAGGGCGGCCCCTACAGCCTTTCCGGCGTCGATGGTGGTTTCGCGCCAGACGGTGGGCTGTCCCTCGTTTCGGCGACTGCCTCGGCCGCGACCCTCAGTGCGCCCCCGACCGGCGAGTACTACGTGCTGGTCAAGGTCGACCCGACCGACGTGGTGATGGAAGCCTCTGAGACCAACAACGTGGGCTCCACGCTCACCGCCTTCGTGCAGGGCACCGACCTCGTCGCCACCTCGGTCTCTGGCCCGGCGACCACCGGTGGTGGCAACGCGGAGAACATCCCGGTCAGCTTCTTCAACCGCGGCACCACGCCGGCGGGCACCGTGGGCTTCCGCATCCTGCTGAGCACCGACCAGGTCTACGACTCGGCCGACTTTCCCATTTTCACCGGCAGCCGCACCGTCAGCGGTGGCCAGACGATCACCGAGACCATCGCCGTCACCATGCCGGCGAACGTGCCCAACGGGCAGTTCTACTACCTGATCCAGGTGGATCCCGCGGGCACCGTGGTCGAGGCCAACGAGACGAACAACGTCGCCGCGTCCTCCGCCAAGGTCGACGTGCGTCGCGCCGACCTGCTCGCCGAGGCGGTCAACTTCGTCGACCCCGTCACCGGCCTCGACACCTCGAACGCCCGCTTCGGTGACTCGGTGCGCATGAAGGTCCGCTTCCGCAACACCGGCGGCGCCAACGCCAACAACTTCCGCGTGGCGATGGTCCTCTCCAACGACACCTCGCTCTCGCTCCTCTCGGACACCTACGTCTGTGACCAGGTGGTCGCGCTCATCCCCCCCAGCACCACCTCCACCGAGGTGACGCTCAACTGCACGCTGCCGCTCGCCAACGCGGCGATGATGGCCTTCGGCACCGGCCCGTACTTCCTGTTCGGCATCGTCGACAGCACCGGCGCGGTCTTCGAGAGCAACAAGGCCAACAACAGCCTCCAGGTCGGCCCCATCCGCATCACCGAGCCCGGCCCCGATCTCACCGTGACCACCGTCACCGCGCCGGCTTCGGCGGGCGTGGGCGAGGTCATCCCCGTGGTGCGCACGCTGCGCAACATCGGCAACCTCGACGCCGCGGCCGTCGCCTACCGGTACTACGCGTCGGCCAACGACATCATCACCACCGATGACGTGCTGCTGCAGATCATCGAGAACGGCGGCGCGAAGGACGAGGGCATGGTGACGCTGCTGCGCGGCGCCAGCGACACCGGCACCGAGTTGGTGCGCCTGCCCGGCACGATGCCCGCCGGGACGTACTACGTCGGCTGCGTCATCGATCCCACCCACACCGTGCGGAAGGATCTCGACCCCGCCAACAACGCCATCGCCTCGCGGACCATGGTGGTCGCCCCGTCGTCGCTGCGCGTGGTGAACACCACGCTGCCCGACGCCGTGATCGGCCGCCCCTACACCTTCCGCCTCGCGGCCGTCGGTGAGCAGGGCGCCTCCACCTGGCGCATCGACACCTCGCTGGGCGCGGCGCCGGCCTGGCTCTCGATCGGCGCGAACGACGGTCTCCTCAGCGGCACTCCTTCCGGGAGCGGCGGCGCCGAGGTCGTCGGGTTGACCGTCGTCCTCGAGAATGCGGGTCGCCAGGCCGCGGTTCGCCTCGCGCTGCGCGTGCTGCCCACCACCACGGGCGTGGAGATCACCACCTCCAGCCTGCCGGCCGTCGTCAACAGCAGCTCGTCGCAGTACCAGTACGTGCTCGGCGCCGCGGGCGGCGTTCGCCCCTACGCCTGGCGCCTCGTCGGCGGCACGCTGCCGGCCGGCATGGCCCTGGGCGTTGATGGCACGCTGTTCGGTGCCCCGCGCAACGCTTCCAACGGCTCGTTGCCCATCACCGTCGAGGTCCGTGACGCCGTGGGCGGTCGTGCCACGCGCCAGCTCTCGGTGCGCCTCATCGCCGCGGGGTCGATCACCTTCCGCACCGTCTCCATCCCCGACGCGCTCATCGGCCAGGAGTACCTGCAGGACATCGCGGTCGCGAACCAGGACGGCTCGGCGCTCGTCAAGCCGCTGCTCTGGCGCGTGACCGGCACCGTGCCCGGCGGCCTCTCGGTCACCCCCCAGGCGGAGTTGATCACCGTCAGCGGTCGCGCCACGCAGTCGGGCACCTTCAGCTTCACCATCAGCGTCGAGGACAACAATGGCCGCAACGATTCACTCGAGTTCACCATGACGGTGCACCCGCCTCGCTACCGCGTGACGGCCACGTTCCCCGACGTCCTGCGCCCCGGCCAGGCTGACGTGTCGCTCCAGTTGGGCGTCTCGCCGACCAGCACCACCGCCACCTACCGCGTCGTCACCGGGTCCCTGCCTCCCGGTTTGGCCCTCGGTGAGACGGGCCTCATCTCGGGCACGGTCGCCACCGACGGGTCTGAGGGCCTCTGGTCGTTCATCGTCGAGGCGCGTGACCCCACGGGCATGACCGGCCTCACTCCGCTCTCCCTGCGCGTCGAGCGCGCGCCGGTCGCCGCTGGCTGCAGCAGCACCTCGGGCGGTTGGTCGCCGCTGGCGATGATGGCCCTGGGTCTCGCGTGGCTCTTGCGCCAGCGCCGTGCGGCCGCGGGTCTCGCGGTCGCGGTGGCCATCCTCCCGGTCGCCGCGCTCGCGCAGTACCAGGTCGTCGGCCCGGTGCCGGTGGCCTACGTGCCGCTCGCCAATGGCGCCGTGACCACCGCGGGCGCTTCGTTGACCGTGCCCTTCTCGATGCCGTTCTTCGACACGCAGTTC
>CAIVGN010000147.1 GCA_903905455.1 uncultured Archangium sp. | reverse complement strand
TCCGCCACGACGTGGCTCGAGAACACCCTGGGCACCGAGGCGCTGGCCCCCAACATCAACAACGGGCGTATCGCCCCCCACACGGCGTACCGCTTCATTCCCCGGTGAGCGCGCCCATGCGAACCGTTCTTCACCCTGAGGTCACCTTGTCCAATCGAACCTTCCTGAAGCGAGTCGTGGTGGCGGCGGTCCTGGCGCTCTCGAGCCTCGCGGCGGCCCAGGCGCCGGCCAACGACTTGTGCACCAACGCAGAGGTCATCCCTGCGACGGGCGCGTTCCCCAAGCTCTCGAGCGTGGTGAACCTCACGGGCGCAACGAGCGACCCGGCGTCGCCCATCTCGTGCCAGGGCAACAACAACTCGTCGGTCTGGTACTCGTTCACCCCGACCACGACGGGTGTCTACACGATTCAAAACTGCACCCCTGCCGGCAACACCCTCTCGGACACCGCCCTCTCGGTCTACACGGCCTGTGGGTCGGCCACCGAGACGGGGTGCAATGACGACGGGTGCAGCCTGCGATCGACGGTCACCACTACGCTCACCTCGGGCGTGACCTACTTCGTGCAGGTCGCCAAGTACGGCACCACGGCGCCGGCGGCGACGGACACGATGCAGATCCAGATCGAGCAGGTCGTGCGGCCCGAGAACGACACCTGCGGCGGCCGCGTGCCGGCGCTGGTGCTCAACGCGCCGCTGGGCTTCGCGAGCAACCAGATCACCACCAACGACTCACAGCCCGGAGGCAGCCTCGATGGCGGCGCCGGCACCTGCTTCACGGGCGTAGGGCACAGCACGACCGCGACCGCGAACCTCTCGGCGGGCCGTGATCTCTCCTTCTCCTTCACGCCACCTAACACGGGCACCTACAGCTTCCGCGTCAGCGCCCCGTCCTCGAGCATCAGCACCACGCTCTACCTCTCTGACTCGTGCGTCGACGCACTGACGCCTCCGCAGACGTACACCCCGCCCCAGTGCATCGCCGCCGCGAACCGGCAGGGCACCTTCACCACCGGCGCCGAGGAGATCGTCTGTGTCCCGTTGACCGCCGGGGTGCAGGTCTTCGCCCACGCCGACGAAGCGACCGCGCTGTCCACCGGCGGCCAGACGATGGAGATCGAGGTCAATGCCTGCACCCTCGAGGCGGCCGGCAACGACGCGCCCGCCACCGCCGGCGCGCTCGCGTGCCCCGTCACCGGCAGCACCGCCCCCGCGGCGGACGTCGACTTCTTCGGCCTGGGCACCCGCACCAGCACGGCCAAGGTCTACGCGATGGTCGACGGCTTCTCGAGCGGCTCGGCCGGCTCGAGCAACAGCGGCTACGACCTGCGCGTCACCTCCGACACGGCGACCCTCGAGTACGACAACTCCGACCTCGACACCCCGTTCGGCTCGAGCGCCCCGTCTATCGCCGGCACCACGCTGCCCGCGAACGCCGCGGCCTACCTGCGCGTCAACCAGAACTCGGCGACCGCCGTGACCGAGCCCTACCGCCTGTACTCGGTGATTCAGACCGGCACGCCGACGGTCGAGGCCGAACCCAACGACACCCTGGCCACCGCTGGCGGCCACCCGGGCAACTACTTCTCGGGCGACGTGACCTCGACCACCGACGTCGACGTCTTCGCCTTCGAGGCGCGGGCCGGTGACCTGGCGTTCATCTCGCTCGACACCGAGCCCACCCGGGCCGCGACGGGCTCCACGGCCAACCTCGGCATGCAGTTGCTCAACGCGAGCGGCACGGCCCTGGTGACCACCGCGGACTTCACGACCACCATCACCAACACCATCGCGGTGACGCCGGCGCTCAACTCCACGACGCCCACGGTGCCCTCTGAGGGGCTCGTCTACCGCGTGCGCACCGCCGGCGTGTACTACGTGCGCGTCAACCGGGTCTCGACCACGGGCGCGAGCGCGTACCAGCTGTCCATCGCCCTCAACTGCGGCGCGGGCGGCGGCATCGGCGCCCCCGGCCTCACCAGCCTCACGCCCGGGACCGGCAGCGTGGTGGGTGGCACCACCATCACCCTCACCGGCACCGGCTTCGGCGCCTCGAGCGCCGTGAAGATCGGCGGCAACCCGGCGACGGTCACCAACCGCACCTCGAGCACGCTCGAGGTGACGACGCCCGCGGGCAACGTGGGCGCGGTCGACGTGGTGGTCACCAACCCCGGCGGGCAGACCGCCACCCTGACCGGCGGCTTCACCTACTTCGAGCCGATCATCCCCCCGACCATCACCTCGCTGACCCCGGCGACCGGCCCGACCGCCGGTGGCACCGTGGTCACCATCGCCGGCACCATCTTCAAGGCCGGCGCCGTGGTGTCCTTCACCGTGGGCGGCGTCACCGTGCCCGCGACCAACGTCGCGGTGCAGAGCGCGATTCGCATGACGTGCACCATGCCGGCGCACGCCCCGGGCCTCGCGGCCATCACCGTGAACAACCCCGCTGACAACCTGCCCACCACGCAGGCCGACGTCTTCACCTACCTCGCCCCCCCGGCCATCACCGCCGTCACGCCGAACACCGGCCTGACCACGGGCGGCCAGACCATCACCCTGTCGGGCAGCGCCTTCCGCACCGGGGCCATCGTGCGCTTCGGCACCGTGGCCGGCACCGCCGTGACGGTCGACCCCAGCGGCACCTCGCTGACGGTCACCTCGCCGGTGGCCGCGCTCTCGGGCGCGGTGGACGTCACCGTGCTCAACACCGACACGCAGCAGGTCGTCTCCACGGGCGCCTTCACCTACAGCTACCCCGCGCCCACGCTCGCCTCGGTCACGCCCGCGTCGGGTTACGAGGTCGGCGGCACGACCATCACCCTCATCGGCACCGGCTTCATCGCGGCGCCGACGGTCACCGTCGGTGGCGTCGCGGCCACGGGCATCAACCGCGTCAGCTCGACCGAGGTGCGCGCGGTGACCCCCGCGGGCACGGGCGTCGTGGCGGTCACCCTCACCAACAGCGACGCGCAGGCCATCACCCGCCCGGCCGCCTTCACCTACGTGCCGGCGCCCACGCTCACCGCGGTCGCGCCGTCGCACGGCCAGGTCCAGGGCGGCACGCGCATCACCCTGGCGGGCACCAACTTCAAGCAGGGTGCGTCGATCTTCATCGGCGGCGTGCCGGTGTTCGCCGTGCAGGTGACGTCGGACACCTCGGCCACGGCCGTCACCAACGTGGGCGCGCCCGGCCTCGCCGACGTGCGCTTCACCAACCCGGACCTGCAGTCGGCCACGCTGACGGCCGCCTTCAACTACGACGCCGCGCCCACCCTCACCGCGCTCTCGCCCATCAGCGGCAGCACGGCGGGCGGCACCACCGTCACCCTGACGGGCTCGGGCTTCCTCGCCGGGGCCGCCGTGGTCTTCGGCACCAGCGAGGCGACCACCGTCACCGTGGTCTCGCCCACGCAGCTCACGGCGGTCACCCCGGCCCGCGCCATCGGCGTGGTCTCGGTGGTGGTGCGCAACACCGACAGCCAATCGGCCGAACTGCTGCGCGCCTACCGCTTCGTCGCGCCTCCCACGCTCACCACCGCGGCGCCGAGCACGGGCGACGTCACCGGCGGCACCGTCGTGCGGCTGACGGGCAGCGGGTTCTCCGCGGGCACCACCGTCACCGTGGGCGGCACGGCGGCCCAGCAGGTCACCCTCGTCAGCGGCACCGAGCTCGACGTGGTCACCCCGGCCCACGCGCCGGGCGCCACGGACATCGTGGTCTCGACCGACGGCGCCACGGCCACCCTCACGGGCGGCTTCACCTACACCCGCGGCGCGCCGACGTTGAGTGCCGCGGCCCCGGTGAGCGGCCCCATCGCGGGCGGCACGCTGCTGACGCTGACGGGCACGGGCTTCGCGGCCGGCGCCAGCGTCACCATCGGCGGCGTGGCCGGGACCAACCTCGTCATCGTCTCCGGGGAGCTCGCGCGCGTCGTCGTGCCGGCCCACGCGGCGGGCGCGGTGGACGTGGTGCTGACCAACGACGACGCGCAGAAGGCCACGCTGGCCGGCGGCTACACCTACGTCGCGCCTCCCAGCAGCGCGGTGGGCACGCTGACCGACGGTGGCAGCGGCGCGGTGGGCGCAGACCCCACGCCGGTGGACAACAACCCCGGCGGCGTGAGCTGCGGCTGCACCAGCTTCGACGGCTCGGTGTTGAGCCTCGGCGGCATGGGCCTGCTGCTCGTGCTCTCGCGGCGCCGTCGCCAGTGAGCTGAGCCCTTCGTCGTGAAGTGAACGCGGCGCTCCTCCCTGGGGCGCCGCGTTTTTCTTGGCCGGGTGCCGGGCACGCTTCGGCTTCGGCTTCGGCTTCGGCTTCGGCTTCGGCTTCGGCTTCGGCTTCGGCTTCGGCTTCGGCTTCGGCTTCGGCTTCGGGAGCGGTGTCGCGGCGTGACCCGTCACGAGCCCGGAGTCGGGCCCGGGAACGAGCGCCTCCCGGCCACGCGGAGCGAGGTGCTCGCGGTCGGCCAGCGTCGCCTGGGGCTCGTCGCAGAGCAGCGTGTGGGGAGGACCGCCGGCGCGCGACTCCACCTGCGGCACCGTGCGCCTGCGAAGGCCCGCAAGAGGCGCGAATTCCGGCCTGCGCGTCATTCACCGACCGCCGCCCCGGCAGAAGTGCTGCGCGGCACCTGAGAGTTTCACTCATGGGCCGCCGGGCACCGATGAGGCAGGCTTTCGCGCGCCTCCGATGCCTCTCAACCGCGCCAGCAGCCGCCAGGCCACCCACCGCGCATGGAGAGCCGTGCTCGCGCTCGTGGCCCTGGCCGCGGTGGCGTCCGCAGCGCTGACGCTGCTCATCTTCCAGCGGTCGCTCGCGCAGCAGACCCAGCAGGCGACAGCGGCGAGCGCCAAGCTGGCAGCGGCGGTGGGCCGCGAGCTGGAGGTGCAGTCGGCGGTCATCGAGGCCATGGCTGCGCAAGGTGAGGCGCTGGCGACGGGGCGCGTGCCGACCGCCATCGAAGTGGTGCCGCACCTGTACCGCGTACCGTCCAAGCAGGGCTTCGCGCTGGCAGTCCCGCCGGGCTACGCCGAGGCCGAGGTGGGCGACCTCACGGGCGAGGGTGAGATTCCGACGGAAGGCAGCGCCGTGGCGAAGGAGATGGCGATGGCTTTCTCGCTGACGCCGGTGCTGCGCGCGGCGACCACCGGCCACGCAGAGGTGCCGTGGGCCTATTACGTGTCACGGCGCGGGTTCCTCTACCTCTACCCGCGCGCGGGACCCGAGGTGCAGATCTGGACGTCGGCCATGGCGGACCGCTACTTCAAGTCCGAAGGGCAGCCGCTGCAGCGGGCCGAGCGCCGCGTCTACTGGTCGGAGCTCTACGAGGACCAGTTGGGCAAGGGCCTGATGACCACCCTGAGCCGGGGCGTGTTCGCCGGGGGCCAGGACCTGGGCATGGTCAACGTGGACATCAGCGCCAGCGGCTTGAAGGAACTGGTGGAGCGCGCGGAGACGGGCGGGGGCACCACCCACCTGCTGAACAATGCAGGCCGCGACATGCTGCGTCCGGGCCGCTCCGAGAC
>CAIVGN010000146.1 GCA_903905455.1 uncultured Archangium sp. | reverse complement strand
TGGGGGCGGTAGTTCCACGCGTCGGCCGAGGTCACGAAGTTGTGGCGCAGGGCGATGGAGTGACCCATCTCGTGCGTCACGACCGCGTACTGGGCGCGCTGCGCGATCCACTTGCGAGCACGCTCGCCGTGGGCCGCCTGGTCAGCCTTGGAGGCCGAGGGGTTGAAGGCGCCGAACTTCGCCTCGAGGATGTTCGCGAGGTCCGCGATGCCCAGGGGGGCGGGCGACTCGTGCATCACGCACGCGCCGCGCTCGGCGAGGGCGAGTTCACGGGCCTGCGCCATGTCGCGCAGCACGCTGGGGTTGGCCCCACGCAGCGGCGACGAGAGGGCCATCAGGCTCCCGGTGTCGAGCTTCGAGGCGTTGTGGCCGGCCAGCTGCTGCATCGCGCGGGTGGTGAGCGCCGCTTCGGTGGGCGTGTTGAGCGCGCGCTTGCGGCGGGCATCGTAGGTCACGCGCATCGAGGAGGGCTGCATCGCGTCGAAGCGGATCTCCGAGAGCGACTTGCGCAGCTCGAGGCCCTTGGTGAAGGCCTTGCTGCCCTTCACCGCGTCGAGCGTCGCGCGCAGGGTGGTCAGGTCGACCGCGCCCAGCGAGCCCGCCAGCATGGTCTCCTGGTCGGCCACTGACATCTTGGGGAGCGAGCCACCGGCGCTCGCGGCTTCGGCCGCGCCCGCCCAGTCACGCACGTAGGTGCCTTCGGTGATGTCGGCCGTCTTCAGCTCGCCCTTGATGTAGCGCGCCGTGTCGACGATGCCCTGGCTCCAGAGGTCGGTGACGTGCGACCACACGTTGATGCTGGCGGCGATCTTCTCGCCGGTCAGCGGGTCGTGCGCGTCCACCATGATGCCCCAGGGCGACGGCGTCTGCGGCGAGACGATGGTGTTCACGAGGTGGTAGCGGATGTCGCCCTTGCGAGCGGTGAGCGCCTGGTGGCACTTGGTCAGCGTGGCCGAGTCGCCCTCGAGGCGCGCCGAGAAGCAGAGCGCCGCGGTGAGCTCGGAAGGCAGGCGGGGGGTACCGCAGGCCGCCGGGTCGTTGGCCTCGACGGGGCTGTGGCACAGCACGACCATCTCGGGGAGCTTCGCCAGCGCGATCACGCCGGGGGCCATGTTGCGGGCCGCGCCGAGGCTGTCGGCGAGCGAGTCGCAGCTGCCTGACGGCGTGTAGCGGCCGGCACGGCAGTCGTCGACTTCACGCGCCAGCCAGATTGCGTCCTGGTTGTCGTCCTGCTGGCCGAAATACATCGGCGCCTGCTCCTGGCAGTTGGTGCCGTGCACGCGCACGCACTCGGCGTACTTCGCGCCCTGCACCGCGCTGCGCATCGCGACGTCCCACTCGTGGGCCGCTTCGCGGGTCGGCTCGAAGTAGTCGGGGTGCGAGCCTTCGCCGTAGTACCAGACGACCGCCTTGGCCGTGCGCTCACGGAAGGGCAGGGTGCACTTCTGGCTGAAGGTGTCGCAGCGCGACCCGTTGCCGACCGCGGCGCACTCGTCTTCGGTGCCGTCGCCGTTCACGTCACGGTGCGGGTCCGAGCCCACCGGGGTGGTGGTGGGGGTGAAGCACGCCGTGGCGCCTTCGAGGGTGGTGGGGTTGGTGTACTTGTGGCTGCGCTCCCACACGTTGTAGCGGTTGATGAAGCGGTGCCACTGCGTGTCGGTCATGCCGTAGTCGCGGGCGTAGCCCTTGCGATCGGTGGTGAACGCGCCGAACGCCTGGAAGCGGTAGCCGTCCCAGTCTGCCGGCTCGTAGTCATTCTCAGGCACCTTGCGGAAGGCCTGGCGAATGGTGAGCTCGACGGGCGAGCACTGGGTGGTGGGCGCGCCGCCGCCGCCGATGTCTGCGTCGAGGAAGCACGCGGGGAAGGTGAAGCCCCAGGCCTCGAGGGTGATCATCTGCGGGCGGGCGAAGGCCTTGTTGGTGACGTCGAGGTAGCCGCCCTCGATGTCCATGTGCGGCGCGTCTTCGTCGTTGGGGTCATTGACCGAGTACGCGAGCGGCTCGTACGAGATGCCGCCGTACAGGCCCATCTGCGAGAGGGTGTCGAGCTCGTAGTTGTCGGTCGAGAGGTTCTTCGACCAGTCGACGCGCATGAACTGGCGCTCGAACCACGGGCGGTCGACGCTGTTCTCCTCGATGACGTTCATCTGCTCGCCGGTCGAGGGGTTGTACTGGCGGCGCACGTCGAAGTGGCTCTGGATGGGGTAGGCCGCGACGACGATGCCGTCGTTGGTGGCCTTGCCGATGCCCTTACCGTCCGAGTCCTTGACGCGCTCGTAGGCGAGGCGGGCGATGAGGAGATCCTGCGTGACCTGCCACTTCACCCGCGTCAGCGGCTGCGCGTAGGTGCTGGTGAAGAGGCCGTCCTGGCCCGCTCCGTAGCCGACGTCGACGAGCGTCGCCTGGGAGTAGAACTCAGGGTCGTCCTGGATGCCCTTGTAGTCCTTCCCGACGAAGAACGACTTGTCGTAGTAATTCGGCTGAACGCGGACGATGGGCGCCTGCTCCTGCGCGCAACCGGCGACGAGAGCGAGGGCCGCGAGGGCGGTAGTAAGGCGGGTCAAGCGACTCATTTCTTCTCCTTGGTGATGCTCGAAACAGTGGCCTCGAGGTCGAACGTCGCGTCGAGGGAGACGACAGTGTTGCGGTTGAAGAGCGGGAAAATGTACTGGCCGGTGGTGTCGATCTGGTTCGCGAAGGTGAACGCGCCCAGGGTCAGCGAGACGATGTCCACCGGCGTGTAGGTGACGCCCACGCTGAAGGCCATGAAGTCACGGCTGTTGAGGATCTTCTCGGTCTGCAACTCAGGCACGTTGGCGAACTGGGCCGGCACCGCGCCCGGAGGCGAGAGCCACGCGTGCTGCATGAGGAAGGTGGCCGAGAGGTTCAAGCGCTCGTGCGGGTTGAAGACCACCGTGGGCCCGTGGAGGATGTCGGCCTGCACGTTGCGCGAGCCGGTCGCGGTGTTGAGGCACGCTTCGGGCTGCCCGATGCTGCCGGCGGCGCAGTTCATGATCAGGCCCGCCTGGTTCTGGCGCGTCGAGAACTGGTTCGCCCGGTAGGTGAAGCGCGCCGAGTAGACGAAGGTGAGGCCGGCGAGCACGTTGAAGTTGCGCGAGACGTTGGCGCCGGGCCCGAGCGTGAAGAGACGGCTGACCGCCTGCGAGGTCTTCGAGGTCGGCAGCGTCACGCGCACGTCGGCGGCGAGGCGAATGCCGGTGTTCTTCTCTTTCCAGCCGCCCCAGACCGCGTCGAACCAGAGATCCGACAGCTCGATCTCGTGCTTCGTGTTGGTGCTGTCAGAGAGCGTGAGCTCCTGCGACAGGAAGAAGCGGCCGCGCACGAAGAACTCCTTCGTGAAGTGCCACTCCGGGCTCAGGCCGATGCGCTGGCTCCAGGTCACGACCTCGGGCGTCGGGTTGTAGGCCGAGAGGGAATGGCCGTAGGAGACGTTGGTTCCCCGGTAGGGGGACTTGTCTCCTGGCTCGGCGCCACCGGTACCGATCGTCGGTACGGCCTGCGCGGCTGCCAGTGAACTGGCAACGACTGTGAGAAAGACGACGACATTCTTCTGGAATGTCGTGTTCAGCCTTCGAAATGGGGAACGGGCAAGCACGGGCGGGGCGTTGAGCACGGATCGAGCCAACGTGGCAACTCCGTCACATCTCACCGCCTGAGAAAATCGTGGCAAAGTCACCGGCCATGTCGAAGCGCGTCATGTTTGCCGGGTTGATCAAGCGCCTGGAGGACACGCTCCTGGGCGGCCCGGGGGAGGCGAGCGTAGAGGTGCGGACGGCCGCGGCGCAGGGCACGGGGACTGGCGCGCTGGGCGACTACGGACGGCAGGTGAGGGCCGCGGCCTACCGGGTGACGCCCGAGCAACTGGCCCAGCTCCAGGGCTCCCACTCCGACGACGTGCTCTTCGAAGTGACGGTGTCGGCCGCCTGGGGCGCCGCGCGGGATCGCTACGAAGCCGGGGCGAAAGACCTCGACGCGGCCTGGGCGGAGACCGAGCCGTGACGAGCATTCGGCTGGCGAAGGTGGCCCACGGCCACGGGTTCAAGGAGCGCCTGGTGCTCGGCCTGATGCGGGTGCTGGGCGGTCGGCCGGCGCCCGACGTGGTGCGCACGCTGCTCTACCGGCGCTCC
>CAIVGN010000145.1 GCA_903905455.1 uncultured Archangium sp. | reverse complement strand
CTTCGCGCTCAAGAGCGGCACCAGCCTGCGCGAGGACTACGTCTTCTTTCTGTTGAAAGCCTCCCTGCGGCTGCAGCAGGGGCGCGGAGCCCTGGCCTTCATCACCTCGGCGACGTTGCTCGACGCCTTCGCCCACGCGCCGGTGCGGGAAGCGCTGCTCTCGCGGCTCGCGCTGCGCGACGTGCTGGTGATGCCACGGGGCACCTTCGCGGGCACGCGCGTCGAGCCCTGCGTCACCACCTGGACCACCGACGGAAAAGGGCGGCGAGCCAGGGCGCCGGAGTGGAACCTGCGGCCGGTCTCCGCGAAGGCCACGGCGCTCGACGCCCACTGGGCGAAGACCGGGGTGCCGCTCGAGGCCCTGGTGCCGGTGAGCTTCGCCGGGCTCAAGACGCGCTTCGACGAGCTGCTGGTCGATGACGATCGGCAGGTGCTCGAGGCCCGGGTGCGCGCGTTCCTCTCCGCGCGAAGCCTGCCGAAGTTCGCGAAGGCGCACGGGCTGAGCGCGTTCCTGCCCAAGCTCGTGGCGCTGCGCGCGTTCGCCGGTGAGGCCACCTTCGACGCAAAGCGGGTGCGCCCGTTCTTGCGCTACCGCGGGCCGAACCCCCGGGGCGCCAACGCGTGGTGCTACGTCGATCGCCAGCTCATTCCCCGGGGAGATCATCGCCTGCGCGGCGACTTCGACCCGCACGCCTCGCGCCTCAAGCTGGTGTTCAACGTGCACGAGCTGCCGCTGGCGGCCCACGTGTTCGATGAGCCCGGCTGCGTGACCATGTACCGGCACTCGCGCTTCGCCCCGGAGCTCGTGCCCCGCGCGTTGCTCACCCAGCCCCGCTCCACCGACTTCGACGCGACGGACCTCGTCCCCAACCTCACTGCCCGAGGACTGGCGCTGGGCACGCCGCGCGAGGTCTTCACGCACCTCGCCCGGCACGTGATGTCGAAGCCGTTCCAGGACGTGTGGGCGCCCGCCTTCGGCACCTCGCGCTCACCCCTGGTGCCGACTCAGACGTAGCCGAAGCGGCGGCGCACGGCCCACTCGAGGCCGACCACCACCACCAGCATCGACAGCCAGTACCAGCGGTCCCACAGGGGCTGGTCTTTCGAGCGGCCCACTTCGACCAGCGGCGGCTCGCGCAGCGGCACGTCGGAGAGGTTGAACGAAGGCGCGTCGAAGAAGGCGCCGCCGGTGGCCTTCGCCACGTCCTCCAGCAGCGCCGCGTTGACCCGCGCGTCGGCGAGCTCCGGGCCCACGGCGCGCACGGCCACCGCGTCGGAGCTCTCGCCCAGGGGCTTGTCGTCCTTGGTGGCACGACCGACGACCTTGTAGGCGCCGGGCTCCGGGGGCGGGAACTCGAGGCGAATGGTGCCGTCGGCGGCCGCTTCGCCAGCCTGCTGCGCGACCACGTGGCCGTCGTCGGCGTCGATGAGCTCCACCGAGACCTTCGCGCCGGGCGCGGGCTGGTAGTCGGGCTGCCGGGCGACGACCACCACGCCCACGGGCTTGCCCGGCTCGACGCTCGACGGATCGGCGGTGACGGACAGGGTGGTGAGATCGGGGTCGCGCACCAGCCAGCGGATGGCGTTGCTCCAGAAGCGCTCGTAGTTGCGGCCCTGCCCTCCCCCGGCGTGCGACGGGAACGCCCAGTACCAGGTGCCGTCGGTCCCGATGGCCAGGGTGCGACCGCGGCCGAGCTCGGAGATGGTGAGCAGCGGGGCCGGCTGGCCATCGACCTGCGCCGTGGGGTGCGTGAGGAGCACCGTCGACCCTTCCCTGGGCCGGGTGAGGTTCATTCCCGGGATGGCGGGGAACGCGGCCCAGGCGGCCTCGCTGGAGACGGTGCCCGAGGCGAGCGCGGTGATGGGGTGCGTCGCGCCCTGCAGCGTGAGCTTCGCCACGAAGGGCGCGAGCTCGGCGGTACCGGCGGTGGTGACGGGCAGCACCTCGTCGAAGGGGTTGATGCTCGACTGGGCCTCGCCGAAGGACCGATCGCCGCCGAGGTAGGCGAAGGCGCCGCCGTTGCGCACGTAGCGCTCGATGTCGTTGCGGAACGCGGCGAGCGAGACGCCCTGGTCCTCGTGGCCGAAGTTCAAGACGATGATCACGTCGAAGGTGTCGATCTTCTTCTGGAAGATCTCCTCGCGGGGGAACGGGATCAACGACAGCTCGCGGGGCTCGTTGCCCTGCGAGACGCCCGAGTCATCGAGCTGGTTACGCAAGATGTAGAAGCTGATCAGCTCGACGTTGGCGTCGGCGCGCAGCACCCCGCGCAAGAACCGCTCGTCCCACGAGGGACGCCCCGACACGAGCAGCACGCGCACGCGATCGCGGATCACCTTGAGGGCGAACGAGCGGGTGTTGTTCTCGGCGACGACCTCCTCCGGGTAGACGGGGACGGAGACCGTGTAGACGAAGCGCCCGGTCTGGTCGGGGGTGAAGGTGAACTTCACCGTCTGGGTCTCATCGTTGCTGGTGAAGGTCGCGGTCTTGCTGGCCACCACCTGCCCTTCTCGCTTGAGCACCACCTGCACGGCCTGGTCGGCGAAGCCGCGCCCGTGGAGCTCGACCTCCGCGGTGATCGAGTTGCGGACGAAGGCGAAGTCGTCGACCCGCACCGCGTCGATGGCGAGATCGGTGAGCCCGCCCTTGCCCACCGCGACGGTGGTGACCGGCACCCCGAGTTGCTCGAGCACCTGTTTGGGACGACCCGAGAGCCCGCTGGCCAGGTCGGCGTTGTCGGCCCCGTCGCTGAAGAGGATGACCCCGGCGAGCTTGCGGGCGCCCCCGCCTTCACCGGCCTTGATGGCCCGGAGCGCGGCGAAGAGATCGCTGCGGCCCGAGCGCGGCGGCTGGGCGCGCAAGCCCTCCACGGTGGTCGCCCCGAGCTCCGGGTCGAAGCCGTAGGTCTCGAAGGCGTAGCGGTCCTTGAGCGCGTCCGTCTGCGGGGCGAGGGCCTCGAGCGCTTTGGCCACGGCCTCGTTGCGCGTCACGCCGCGCGGCTCGACGGGGAAGTTCATCGACCCCGAGCGGTCGACGAGCACGGCCACGCGGTTCTTGACCCGCGCCACCTGCAGTCGCCGCAGGCCCGGCTCGACGAGGAAGAAGAAGGCGCACAACCCGGCGAGCACGCGCAGGGTCCACAGCAGCCAGCGGCGCCGCGGAGAAGACTCGCGCCGCACGCCCCAACACGCGAGCCCCACGCCGAAGACCAGCGCGACGGACAGCGCCACCACCACCAGCAACGGGTGGGGCGAGAGGCTGACGAGCTTCCAGGTGTCGATGCTCTCCATCACCGGCGCCGATTCATGATCACCGGGAGGTGCACGGCGTCATCTTTGTAGTCGAGGCACAGCGCGTACATCGCGAGGTTGAGCGCCAGGCGGGTGGCGTATTCGCGTTGACGGGCGCCGCCAGGGGAAGGCTCGAACTCCCAGGTGCCCGACTCGTCGCGGTTGAGCGCGCCCAGCACGTCGTTCTGCGAATACACGACGGCGGCGCGCTTGTTGACGAGGCACGCCTCGAGGCTGGGCTTGTTGAGGAACCGCCCCGGCGCGCTGTCGATGAGGAAGAACGACTTGAAGATCACGTGCGTCGAGGGGAGCACGGTGAGCGGCGACTGGGGCAGCACCCGGGCCAGCTCCCTTCGAATCGCCGCGTCGAAGCCCGCCCCGTCGGAGCCGTCGTTGGCGTCGCAGAACAGGAAGCCGCCGAAGGTCAGGTAGCGGCGGAGGTTCTCGACCTCGGCCTGGCTGAAGGGCGGGAAGTCGCCGTCGGACGAGAGGTACAGGAAGGGGTGCTCGAGCAGCCGCGGGTGGTCGAGGGTCATGGGCCGGGCCTCGAGGAGCACCTCCACCGAGGTGCGGCGCTGCAGCTCCCAGGCGAGGCGGCGCAGGCCCGAGGTGCGCAGGTCCCACTTGCCGCCGTGCTTGACCACCGCGGGGATGAAGCGCGAGGCGTCGCCGAACCCGAAGGCGGGCAACGAGGCGGCAGCGGCGAGGAGGACGCGACGGGAGACCATGGCGCGGCTGCTGCCAACAAGCTCAGGAGCGCTGTCGTTCCCGCGGGGCACGCGGCTCATATAGCCCGTTCGCGTCGTCGCGCACGCCGGGGAAATGGGCTATTCGCCGCGCAGCATGGCCAAGCCCAAGAAAGACGACCAGACGCGCTCTGTGCTCAAGGTGGCCTACGAGGCCTTCGAGAGAGGCGACGCGATCCAGGCGCGGTCGCTCGCGAAGGAAGTGCTCGCCGGCAAGGTGGGCCGTGACGACGAGAAGGTCGCCGCCGAGCTCGGGCCCCAGCTGTCCATCGAGGGCGCCGTGGTCGAGGGCACCCCCGCCGCGGTCGCCAAGGAGCTCATCAGCCGCACCATCGTGGCGCCGCCGCCGTACCTCTTCGTGGGGGTGATCCTCGCCGCGTTCGTCACGCTGGTGATCATCGCCACCCTTCGTTACCGGGCCTGAGTCGTGGAGCAGCTGCAGAGCGCCCTCGAGCCGTACCGCCACCTCGACCCCATGGGTTGGGTCGGCGCCTTCCGCTTCCTGCCGGTGTGGGGCGGGCTGGTGGCCATCGCGCTGGGCGTCTTGATGATGCTCTTCGGCGGCCGGCAGCTCTTCCGCCTCGTGGCGGCGCCCCTGGGCGCGTTGATCGCCACCATCTGGGCCGTGCCGCTCGCGCAGCGCATGGGCTTCTCGGCGAACCTGCGGCAGATCTCCCTGGTGGCCACCGTGGGCCTCGCGGGCGCGGGGCTGCTGTGGCCGCCGGCGGTGGTCTTCTTCGCCTTCGGGGTGCCGGCCGGGCTCCTGGGCGGCCAGCTCGCGGGGTCCAACGACTGGCTGCTGGGCTTCGGGCCGGGGTTCTTCGTGGGCGGCGCCGTGGGCGTGGTGATGCACCGGCTCGTCGGCGCGTTGCTCTCGGCGGCCGTGGGCGCGTGGGTGCTGGTGCTGGGCTTGATGGCCACGCTCAACCCGTTCCTCGGCGCGGTGGGCTGGCTGTCGAACAACCCGGTGGCGGTGCTCTCGGTGGCCGGGGTCTTCGCGGTGGCCGGTTCGGTGTTCCAGATCTACGTGCGCCCCTCGGAGGAACAGGCCGAGTCGATGAAGCTCGAGCGCACCATCGCCAAGAAGAAGGCGAAGGAGCAGAAGGTGCTCGAAGAGCGGTGGTCGAAGTACAACGACAGTAAGAAGTGACGCTGTTTGGGCGTTTCTGCTAGCTGGCCGGTCGTCATGGCGAAGGTCCAGCAGAAGGAAGCAGAGAAGAAGGATGCTCCCGCGCCGGTCGAGGCAGGCTCGGAGGTCGCGAGCGCCGAGCCGGGTTGGCAGCCCCCCGGGAAGCTGGGGCGCGTGTCCCTCGCGGTGGTCGTCGGCGTGGTGTTGCTCATCAACCTGCCGATGATTCATTACTTCCTGTTCCGCTCGCCCATCGCGGCGAACCAGGCGTTGCCCTTCAGCGACGACTTCTCGGACCGCACCTCGGTTGCGCAGAAGTACAACAGCACCGGCGGCCTGTGGCGCACGGTCGACGGGCAGCTGCTCTCGCCGGGCGTGAAGAACAACCCCCTGTGGCTGCGCGCCAACCTGCCCAACGACGTGGCCGTCGACTTCGACGTGAAGTCCATGTCCCCCGAGGGCGACATCAAGGTGGAGATCTTCGGCGACGGCAGCGACCACGCCTCGGGCTACGTGCTCATCCACGGCGGGTGGAACAACTCCATCAGCATCATCGCGCGGCTCGACGAGCACGCCCCGGCGCTCGCCGCGGTGCAGGCGCAGGCCGGCAACCAGGATCTCGTGGCCTCGGGGGTGTACCGCAACGACACCCGCGTGCGCGTCGAGGCCAACCCCTTCCCCGTGCAGATCGGCCGCACCTACCACTGGCGCATCGAGCGCCGCGGCAAGGTGATCTCCTGGGCCATCGACGGCGCGCCGTTCATGCGCTTCGAGGACCCCATGCCGCTGACGGGCAAGGGCCACGACCGCTTTGGCTTCTCGAGCTGGGAAGCCCAGCTGTACTTCGACAACCTGAAGGTTGAAGCGCTCTGAAGTTTGGTCTTTGAAGTCAGCGCGTTCACGGGGCCACGCGACGACAAGGCCCCCCAAGTGGGGATCACACATGAAGCTTCAATCGATGCTGGGCTTGGCTGTGGTGGCGGGGTTGATGGCGAGCTGCGGTGGCGGCTTGGCGACGACGTACCGGGGGTCGCTGAGCTCTTCGAGCACGTCCAATGGAAACACCTCGACGAGCACCACGACGGGTGAGTCGATCACCGTGTACACGGGCGGCGAGAACGGCGCGCTGCTCGTCGACATCGGCAGCGGCTTCGTGCTGACCATGACCAAGTCGGGCGACACGCTGACGGCGGCCGCCGGTCAGAGCATCTCCTCCACGAGCTCGAACTCGACGAGCACCACGAGCATCACCAGCGGCACCGGCACGCAGAACGCGTCGGGGCTCTCGCTCACCATCAATGGAACGCGCAGCGACACGGGCGGCGGGCAGACCCAGAACTCGACCTTCACCATGTCGTTCACCGGCACCAAGCAGTAAGCGGCGCCGCTTCAGCCTCTTGAAAAAAACCGAGGGCGTCGTGACCGAAACGGTCGCGACGCCCTCAGCGCTTTCCGGGGAGGGAAAGTCGAACCGCGCTACGGCATTTCGGTCTGGCCCTGGCGGCGCAGGAAGGTGGGGATGTCGTACTGGTCTTCGTCGAGCGTGACCTCGCGGGCCGAGGTGAGGCGCGACGGAGGGCTCACCCGGTGCTCACCCGAGAGGGTGCGGGTGGGCGGCGTGTTGAGCGACGACTTGCCGGGCACCAGCGACGCGGGCTGGTGATCGTGCTGCGGCACGAGGGTCGCGGGGGCCTGGCTGTTGAGGGGCATGGCCGGCGCCGCGGTGACCGTGGGCGTGTGGGACGAGCGGAGCAGCGACTGCTGCTGGGGCGCGGCGCGGGGCAGCTCCGACACGGAGGCGCGGCGGGGCGCGGTCTCGCGGGTCACGAAGCCGGTGGCGATGACGGTAATCTTCACCTCGTCGCGCGCGTTCTCGTCGACCAGCGAGCCGAAGATGATGTTCGCCTCGGGGTCGGCCGCTTCCTGCGCGATGCAGATGGCCTCGTTGATCTCCTGCAGGGTGATGTCCCGGCCCGCGGTGATGTTGATGAGCAGCCCGCGCGCGCCGTCGATGGACACGTCCTCGAGCAGGGGCGAGCTGACCGCCTGCTGCATGGCGCGCAGCGCCCTGCCCTCACCCGACGCCCGGCCGGTGCCCATCAGCGCGAGGCCCTGCTCGCCCATGATGGTCTTCACGTCGGCGAAGTCGACGTTGATGTACCCGTGGTACTGGATGAGGTCGGAGATGCCCTGCACGGCGTGCAGCAGCACCTCGTCGGCCTTGCGGAACGACTCGAGCAGCGGCAACGGCTCGCTCGCCATCGTCAGCAGGCGCTGGTTGGGAATGGTGATCAGCGTGTCGACGGCGGCCTTGAGCTCCTGGAGCCCCTGCTCCGCGGCCTTGCGGCGGCGGTTGCCTTCGAACATGAACGGCTTGGTCACCACGCCGACGGTGAGCGCGCCGAGCTCACGCGCGATGTCGGCCACCACCGGCGCCGCGCCCGTGCCCGTGCCGCCACCCATGCCCGCGGTGACGAACACCATGTCGGCGCCCTCGAGGAGCTTGGCGATCTCCTCGCGCGACTCGGTGGCCGCCTGGCGACCCATCTCGGGGTTCGCGCCGGCGCCCAGGCCGCGGGTCAGTTCCTTGCCGATCTGCATGCGCACCGGCGCCTTGTTGGCCGCCAGCGCCTGCACGTCGGTGTTCAACGCGATGAAGTCGACCCGCTCGAGGCCGGAGGCGATCATCGTGTTGACTGCGTTGCAGCCCGCGCCGCCGACGCCGACGACCCGGATCTTCGCTGCCTGCTTGCTCTGCTCGAATTGGTCCATGGGTGGATCCTTGAAAGAAAAGTGGAGGGGAGCTTGGGGCCGCCCGGAGGCGGCGCAAGTTTTCAGCTATGTGGCTGTTGCAGCTGCGACGGCGAGGCTCAGAAGACTTCCTGGAGCCACTCCCCCATGCGCCGCTTCACCTTCTTGAAGACGTTCTCCTCGCGGATGCGGAAGCCGACCCGGTCCTGGTGGCGGGCGCCGTAGACCACGAGGCCCACGCCGGTGGCGTAGACGGGGCTGCGGACCACGTCCACGAGGCCGCCGATGCCGCGGGGCACGCCGCGGCGCACGGGCACGCCCATGATCTCCTCGGCGAGCTCGGTCATGCCGGGCAGCAGCGTCGAGCCGCCGGTGATGACCACGCCGGAGGTGAGCAACTCGGAGAAGCCGTTGCGCTCCACCTCGTGGTGCACCAGCTGGAAGATCTCCTCCACGCGGGGCTCGAGGATCTCCGAGAGGATCTGCCGGCCCATGACGCGCGGGTCACGGCCGCCGACCGAGGGGACCTCGATCATGTCGGCCTTGTCGACCATGGCGGTCAGCGAGCAGCCGAACTTCTGCTTGAGGCGCTCGGCGTGCTCGATGGGGGTGCGCAGGCCGACGGCGATGTCGTTGGTCAGGTTGTGCCCGCCCAGCGCGATGACCGCGGTGTGCACGATGGCGCCGTTCTGGAAGATGGCGATGTCGGTGGTGCCGCCGCCGATGTCCACCAGGCACACGCCCAGCTCCTTCTCTTCCTCGGTGAGCACGGCCTCGCTGGAGGCGAGCGGCTGCAGCACGATGTCCGAGACGTTCAAGCCCGCGCGGTTGGCGCACTTGATGATGTTCTGCGCCGACGCCACGGCGCCGGTGACGATGTGCACCTTGGCCTCGAGGCGCGCGCCGGTCATGCCCAGCGGCTCGCGGATGCCGCCCTGGTCATCGACGATGAACTCCTGGGGGAGCACGTGGATGACCTCGCGGTCGACGGGGATGTTGACCGTCTTGGCCTGCTCGATGACGCGCGCCACGTCCGCCTCGCGGACCTCGCGGTCCTTGAGCGCCACCACGCCGCGGCCTCCGAAGCTCTTCACGTGGCCGCCGGCGATGCCGGTGTACACGTGGGTGATCTCGGTGCCGGCCATCGCCTCGGCCTCGTCGATCGCCCGCTGGATCGATTGGACCGTGGTCTCGATGTTGACCACCACGCCCTTCCGCAGGCCCCGCGAGGGGTGCGAACCGATGCCGATGATGTCGATGCCCTCGTCCGTCAGCTCCCCGACGATCGCGCAGATCTTCGTGGTGCCAATGTCGAGACCAACGAGAATCTCCCCACCCTTCTTGCTTGCCATGTTCAGCCTTTCCGCTCCTCTTTCGAGACGAGCGTGATGTTGCCCAAGCCGCTCTCGGAAACCCTTTTCAGGGCTTCTTCGCGGCGATCTGCACTGCCACCCATGAAGGACGCGCTCGGTTGTCGAGGCGGATGACCTCGGCGACGAGTGAGCGGGCGTGCAGTTCTTTCCGCACGCGGGCGAGCCGGCCCAACTTCGCCGTCACGTCCCCTTCCCCAAATTCGATCTCCTGCCCGTCGACGGTCACCGCGGTGACGCCCTCGGGGTGCAGGTTCACTTCAGAAAGCGGCTGCTGCGCGGCGAAGGGCTCGGCCGCGTAGGACTCGATGAGCGCCACCGCGTCGTGCAGCGACGTCAGCCCTTCTTCGCGCTTCTCGGCGAAGGCCTCGCGATCGATGCCCGTGACCAGCGGCAGGTCGATGGCGTCGCCCGGCTTGATCCGCTTGAAGGGCGTGCACTCTTCGTTGACCAGGTACAGCTCGCCCAGCGAGAGCAGCGCGACGGCGCGGTGCTCCACGACCTCGATGGTGAGGCGCGTGGGCAGGCGGCGGGTGACCTTCACCGACTTCACCCACGGGTGCGTGGAGATGGCCCGCTCCATGGCCTTGACGTCCATGGCGATGAGGTTCTGGCCCAGCAGCACCCCGCCCAACCGCACCAGCTCGACGTCGGTGGCCTCGGCCTGGCCCGACACCTTGACCTCGGCCAGCGCGAAGGTGCGCGTGGTGGTCGCCCAGCGCCACCCTTCGTTGGCCCCGTAGGCGATGGCGACGAAGGCCACCGCGAGGGCAAGCACCTTGAGCACCACCGGACCGTGGGTCTGCGCGGCGGCCTTGAGCTCGCCTGTCTTCTTCGCCACGTCGACGCGGCGGCGGTTGCGCTTGGAACGAAAGATCACGGGTTCGGGTGTCCCGCCGATTGGCGCGACTCCTCCATCGTCAGCCCGGCTGGGCAGTCCCGCAATTTTTTGGCCACAGCCACGTGGCTGTTGCACCTGATGGGGGTCATTCAGGCGAACCTCCCGAGGCGCTTCACCTCGGGTGTGAGGGTCACCCCGGTCTCGGCGAGCACCCGTTTCTGGGCCTCGGCCATGAGCCCGGTGACGTCCGCCGCCGTGGCGCCGCCCAGGTTCACGATCCAATTCGCGTGCAGCGTGGAGATCTGCGCCTGGCCCACCCGGTGCCCCTTGAGCCCCACCTGCTCGATCAACGAGCCGGCGAAGTGCCCGGAAGGATTGGTGAAAACGCTCCCGAAGTTGGGCTGGGAGAGGGGCTGGGTGCGCTTGCGGTAGGCGAGATCGGTCTCCATCTTCTGGGCCGAGTCGGCGAGGTCGCCCTTCCGGAGCGCGAAGCGGACGCGGGTAACGAGGGCGCCTGCGGGCAAGTCGGTGTGGCGGTAGCGGTAGGACAGGCCGGTGACCCAGCCCAGGCCGTCGGGGGTGGCGAGCTCGACCGCCTCGACGAGGCTCATGCACTCGCCGTTCTTCGTTCCCGCATTCATCGCGGTGGCGCCCCCGAGCGTGCCCGGGATGCCGGCGAGGAATTCCGCGCCCACGAGGCGCTGCTGCTTCATCAGCGTCACCACGCGGGCGATGGCCGAGCCGGCGTTCAGGGTGAGGCGCTCGCCTGCGATCTCCTCGGGGAAATAGTCGCTGGCGAGCCTGAGGGTGATGCCCGGCACGCCGAGATCGCCCACCAGGGTGTTGGCCCCGCCGCCGAGGATCGACAGGGGCACGCCCTCGCGGTGCGCGAACTGGAGCACCTTGAGCAGCGAGTCGGCGGTGGCCGGCTTGACGTACGCCTCGGCGACGCCGCCCACGCGCATGCTCGTCCACGGAGCGAGGGGCTCCTGGCGCTTGAGCTCGGCAGCGGTGAGGTGGTCGGGGAGCGTGGCCATTTACGCGAGGGTGATGAGGAGATCGGGGCCGACCTGGGTGATGTCGCCGGCGCCCAGGGTGATGACGATGTCGCCGGGCAGCAGCCGGGGGGCCATGGCGGCCACGAGGTCGGTGCGCTTCTCCACGAGGGTCACGTCGGGGTGACCGTGGGCGCGCACGGCCTCGGCGAGCGTGGCGGAGCTCACCCCGGGGATCGGCTCTTCACCCGCGGCGTAGATGTTGGTGAGGAAGAGCACGTCCGCGTCGTTGAAGGCGGTGCAGAAGTCTTCGAAGAGATCGTGCGTGCGCGTGTAGCGGTGGGGCTGGAAGGCCACGACGATGCGCCGCCCGAAGGCCTTGCGCGCGCCGGCCAGGGTGGCTCGCACCTCGGCCGGGTGGTGGCCGTAGTCGTCGACCACGGTGATGCCCCGGGCCTCGCCCTTGACGGTGAAGCGGCGCTGCACCCCGCCGAAGTTCTCCAGCGCGCTGCGCACGGTGTCGAGCGGCACGTCCAGCTCTTCGCACACGGCGATCACCGCCAGCGCGTTCATCGCGTTGTGGGCGCCGACCATCTGCACGGTGAACTCGCCGAGATCGATCTCGCGGCGGAAGGCGCGGAACTTCGTCTTGTACCCCTCGAGGCGGATGCCCTCGAGCCGGTAGTCGGCGGCGTGCGAGCTGCCGTAGGTGACGAAGCGCTTCTCGATGTGCGGCAGCAGGGCCTGCACGTTGGGGTGATCGAGGCACAACACGTTGAGCCCGTAGAACGGCACGCGGTTGCAGAACTCGATGAACGCGCTCTTGAGCGCGTCGAGCGTCAAGTAGTGGTCCATGTGCTCGGGGTCGATGTTGGTGACGACCGCGATGCTGGGGTGGAGGTGGAGGAAGCTGCCGTCGCTCTCGTCGGCCTCGACGACCATCAGCTCGCTCTTGCCGAGCTTGGCGTTGCTGCCCAGCACGTTGACCTTGCCGCCGACCACCGCGGTGGGGTCGAGGCCGGCGGCGTTGAGCACCTGGGCCACCATGGAGGTGGTGGTGGTCTTGCCGTGCGAGCCGGCGATGGCCACCGCGTACTTGAGGCGCATCAGCTCGGCGAGCATCTCCGCGCGGGGGATGACGGGGATCTTCCGGCGCTTGGCCGCGACCACCTCGGGGTTGTCCTTCTTCACCGCCGAGCTGATGACCACCACGTCGACCTCGGTGACGTTCTCCTCGAGGTGCCCCACGTGGATCTTCGCGCCGAGCGAGCCGAGGCGGCGGGTGACGTCCGACTCCTTCAAGTCGGAGCCGCTGACCTGGTAGCCCAGGTTGAGCAGCACCTCGGCGATGCCCGACATGCCGATGCCGCCGATGCCGACGAAGTGAACCCGCGCTGCGTGGCGCGTCTTGTAACGACTGACGATGGTCATGACTTCTCCACGGGCGCCGTCGGCTTGGGGCGCAGGGGTTCGCCCGCGCGCTTCTGGCCGGTCAACGCGCCCCACTTCTCGAGGCAGAGCTGCTGCAGCACGTCGGCGATCTCTCGCGCGGCCTCGGGGCGGCCGAGCGCGCCGGCGGCCTTCTCCATCTTCGCCAGGCGGGCCGGGTCGTTCTTCAGCTCGCGGATGGTGGCGGCGAGCTTCTCTCCGGTGAGCTCCGCCTCGCGGAACATCACCGCCGCGCCCACGTCGACCAGGGCCTGGGCGTTGACCGCCTGGTGATCGTCGGTGGCGTGGGGGAACGGCACGAGGATCGACGCCTTCTTGCAGACCGTCAGCTCGGCGAGCGTGGTGGCGCCG
>CAIVGN010000144.1 GCA_903905455.1 uncultured Archangium sp. | reverse complement strand
GGCCCGTCTCGCCGAGGAGGCCCGTCTCGCCGAGGAAGCCCGTCTCGCCGAGGAAGCCCGTCTCGCCGAGGAAGCCCGTCTCGCCGAGGAGGCCCGTCTCGCCGAGGAGGCCCGTCTCGCCGAGGAAGCCCGTCTCGCCGAGGAAGCCCGTCTCGCCGAGGAAGCCCGTCTCGCCGAGGACGCTCGTCTCGCTGAGGACGCTCGTCTCGCTGAGGACGCTCGTCTCGCTGAGGAATCTCGTCTCCGCGCCGAAGAAGAAGAGGAAGCCGTACTGCTCGCCGCAGCTCATGCAGCTCGCGTCGCCGAGGAAGCACGCCGCGCCGAAGCGGCTCGTCTGCGCGCCGAACAAGAAGAGGAAGCCGCACTGCTCGCCTCGGCCCAGTCCGCCCGCGCGCGCCTCGAGGCAGAGCGCCAGCCCCCCACGCCGCAGGCACAGCAGTCACTGCTCGAGAAGATGAACGCCGCGCTGCGCCAGGCCACCTACGTCGGCCCTCCCCCCGCGCGGCGCGAAGACAAGACCGACCCGCACATCGTCTCTCCCTACGCGCCCGAACCTCCGCCTGCGGCCCGCAAGCCGCTCAAGCTGGGCGGCCAGGGTCAGGACGACGCCGATCTCTGGAACCTCGTTCAGCCCGCAACGGCCAGCGCGCCGGCCCCGGGTGGGGTACAGAGCTTCGAAGAAGCCCTTCGTCGTGTCGACTCCGGCCTCGAGGCGCTCGTTGGGCCTTCCTCGTCGTCTCCTCCTGTCGAACCGCTCGGTGATCCCCTCATCGAAGCTGAAGTCCTTTCGGTGTCCCCCGGTGGATCAATGGCTTCCCGCATCGACGAACTCGAACGCAACGAAGCAACCGACACCGCCGAGGCCGCGCGGCTCCGGCGCCAGCGGCTCCTGCGCCGCGCCATGGAGAACATGGGGAGCATGCCGCCCCGGGACCCCGCGGCGTCCGCCCCGGCGAGCTCACCGTCGGGCATCACCAGCTCCCCCTCGGGCGTCACCAGTTCGCCCTCCGGCCTGGTGGCGACCAGCAGCCCCTCGCGCCCGCCCAGCGCCGCCGAGCAGCAGCTGGCCGCGCAGATCGAAGCGCGCCACGCCCAGCTCTCCCGCAAGGACCACTTCCTGACCCTGGGCATCACGCCCACCGCGACCAAGGATCAGATCAAGAGCGCCTTCTTGAACCTCGCCAAGACCTTCCACCCCGATCGCTTGCCGCCCTCGCTGCCGCACCTCGCGCAGAAGATGAGCGGGGTCTTCGAGGGCATCCGCGACGCCTACGACACCCTGTACGACGACGCGAAGCGCGCCGCCTGGGTCGGTGGGCAACAGAACCAGGCGAAGCCCGCGTCCCCGACCCAGCAGGCCGGCGACCTCTTCAAGATGGGCGAAGTCCACTTCAAGAAGCGCGACTACAAGCAGGCCGAGGCTCACTTCGCGCGCGCCCACGCCCTCGACAAGGCCGCCAACAGCCTCGCCGCGCAGGCCTGGGCCGTCTTCATGGACCCCACCCGCAAGGCCGAAGGGCCCGCCGCCCGCCAGCTGATGCAGCGCGCGCTCGCCATCGACCCCAACTCCGACCGCGCGCACTACCAGCTCGGGGTGATCGCCCGCGTCGAGGGCGACATGGACCGCGCGGAGAAACACTTCCGCGAGGCGGTGCGCGTCAACAGCCGGCACCTCGAGGCCAACCAGGAACTCCGGCTCATCGAGATGCGCAAGAAGAAGGCCGCCGACCCGCGCAAGGGCGGCGGGGGCAGCAGCGGCAGCGGCTTCTTCGGGTGAAGCGCCCGAGGGCGTGAGATCAGCGGCTCAGCCACCGCGCCAGCGACGCTCGCTCCTCGTCGCGCATGACCACGAACTCCACGCCCATGCCGGCCAGCTGCCCCGCCTCGGGGAACCGACGCACCCAGGCCACCCGCGCCTGGGCCTGCACCGGGCCCTCGCCGGGCACCTCGAAGGCCAACGAGAGCGATTCGCCCTGCTCGAGCAACAGGTCGGAGCGCAAGAAAGCGCCCCCCGTCGAGACGTCGTCACTGGTGAACGTCAGCGTTCCAGCCCCGCTTGCGTCCCGAGCGGAAAAACGGGCCTGCACGGCGGCTCTGGCTTCCTTGCGCTGATCGACACCCATCTCGTGCATTGGAAACGTTGACACCCCGCGTAGCAAGACGAAACATCCGCTCCGTTTTCCTGCACCGAAAGGCGTAACCCCGTGGCCAAGCAGCACCTCCTGCTAGTGGATGCCGATGCGAAGAGTCTTCGCGTCATGGAGGTCAGCCTCAAGAAGGCCGGCTTCCAGGTCACGACGGCGATTCACGGCAAGGACGCGCTCGAGAAGGTGCAGATCAGCCCGCCTGATCTCGTGCTCTCCGAGACGCGCATGCCCGAGATGGACGGCCTCGAGCTGTGCAAGGTCCTCAAGAGCGACGAGCGGTTTCGTCACATCCCGTTCGTGTTCCTCACGAACCAGAAGGCCGTCGAGTCGAAGGTCAAGGGCCTGGAACAGGGCGCCGACGACTACCTGACCAAGCCCATCTACATCAAAGAGGTCGTCACCCGCGCGCGCATGATTCTCCAGAAGGTGGAGAAGGACCGCAACGAGCGCAAGGAGACGAAGAACGGCTTCGTCGGCAACCTGGCCGACATGGGCGTCGTCGACCTCGTGCAGACCTTCGAGATCGGTCGCAAGACCGGCGTCATCAAGATCGACGGTGAGCGCGCCGGCATCGTGTACTTCAAGGAAGGCCGCGTGGTCGACGCGGAGCTCGGGCGGTTGCGGGGCGAAAACGCCTTCTACCGGATGCTCAACACCTTCGAGGGCAAGTTCGAGGTGTCGTTCACGCCCCTCGATCGCCCCGAGCGCATCGAGGTCTCGACGCAGGGCCTGTTGATGGAAGGCATGCGCCGCCTCGACGAGTGGGGCCGCATGCTCGAGCAGTTGCCCCCCCTCGAGACCATCTTCGAGCTCGACTACAGCCAGCTCTCCGACCGGCTCGCGGAGATCCCCGACGAGGTCAACGGGCTGCTGCGCCTGTTCGACGGTCGCCGCAACCTCTCGCGCGTCGTCGACGACTCGGACTTCGAAGATCTCGCCGCGCTGGGGATCATCTCCAAGCTCTACTTCGAAGGGCTGATCAAGGAGGTCGGGGTGCCGGCCACCGAGGCCGAGCGGCCCAAGAAGCCCGGCATCGAAGAATGGCTCAACACGGGCCCCGCGCCGACCGGTGGCGAACCGCAGGCGCCTCCGTCCGTCACGCCCGCATCGGTCATGCCGCCCTCGGTCCCGATGGTGGTGGCGCCCCCTCCGGCGTTGCCCTCGGTCGTCGAAGAGATCCAGGCCGCCGAGCCCGAGCTGCCGGCGCTCCCCGTCGAAGAGCCGGTGGATCTGCCCGTCGAGTACGAGCCGGAACTGCCCCCCGAGGTGGCTCCGATCACCACCAAGGCCGACGTGCACCACTTCGAGCCGCGTCCGCGCGGGGCGACCCCGGTGCCGGCGCCCGCGCCCGCGCCCGAACCCACGTCGCCCGTCGCGGCTGCGCTCTCGGCCGACGCCGCGGCGACGCAGTTCCTCGTCGAGCAGCCTCCCCGGGAACTCGAGCGCGCCCGCCGCCAGTTGCTCGACCAGTGGGCGTCGATCGAAGGCGAAGGCCTCGAGTCGAGCTCGTCGTGGGGCGCCACCTCCGGGTGGGCCCGCTACGAGCCCCGCATGTCTCCGGCGCCCCAGGCGGCGCCGGTCGTAGCGCCCCCGGCGCCCGTCGTCCCTCCGGCCGCGAGTGCGCCCCCGGTCTTCGGTGGTGCGGCCCTCGAACGTCGGGACCAGGCGCCCGCGCCGGCCCGCGCGCCGGTGTCGCCCCCTTCTCCCGTGCCCGCGCAGGTTCCCGTCGAGCCGGTGTCCGAGACGCTGACCGCCCCGGCGGCCCCGCTTCCGACGCCCGCGCCCACGCCGCCCACGCCGCCCCCGGTCACCGTGACCGCGCGGCCCCCGGCGCCCGTTCCCTTGCCGGCCCCGGTCGTCACGGTGACCCCGGTGCCGCAGCTGCAGCCGCTGGGGCGGGTCTCCGCGCCGAAGACCGCGCCCAAGGACATCCTCGAAGACGGGTTCTTCAGCGACACCGAGGGCATGCAGTCGCAGCCGCTCTCGCTCGAGAACGCGGTTCCCCTGCGCCCCAACCGCACCTGGCTGCTGGTGATCCTCGCGGGCCTGGCCATCGGCATCGTGAGCACCATCCTCTTCTCGGGCGGCGGTGAGACGCAGGCCGAGGTCGACGCGGGCGTGACCGTGGTCGTCGCGCCGGTCGACGCGGGCGCGCCGCCGGAAGAGGAGATCGTCGACGCCGGCGAACTGCTCGTGGCCGCCGTCGAGGTCGACGCCGGTGAAGAAGAGGCCCCGGTGGACGCCGGCGCGGCCGTGGTCGAGGCCCCGAAAGACGCGGGCGCCGTGCTGGCGGTCGAAGCCCCGAAGGACGCGGGCGTCGTCGTGGCGCAGGCGATCGACGCGGGGGCCCCGGTGGTCGTCGCGGTGAAGGACGCCGGCGCTGCACCGGTGGTGCTGGCCGTGGTCGATGCCGGCGCTCCCGTCGTGGTCGCCCTCAAGGACGCGGGTGTCGCCGTGGCCACCGGTGGCGAGCCCGGCTTCCAGAAGCTGGTCGATGACGCCAAGGCCGCGCTGGTCGGTGAGCGGTACCGCAAGGCCGTGCAGCTCTACCGCGAGGCCGCGAAGCTGCAGCCCGACGACGAAGCGGTGCGCACCGGGCTGGGCATCTCGTTGGTGATGTCCGACCTCGGCTTCAAGGAGGCGATCCCCTTCCTCAAGGACGGGCTCAAGGCCGACCCGAAGAATGCGCGGGCGTGGTTGGCGCTGGGCATCGCCCTCCAGAACCTGGGCCGCGACGCCGAAGCCAAGGGCCCCTACCGGGAGTTCCTCAAGCTCAAGCCCACCGGGTCCCAGGCTGACGAAGTGCGTGCGGCGCTGCAGGCGATCCCGTAGAGCGGGGTCGTGCTGTGCCTGGGCATCGAGACCTCGTGTGACGAGACGGCGGCGGCGGTCGTGGAAGACGGCCGCGTCGCGCTCTCTGACGTGGTCTCGACGCAGATCGACATTCACCGGCGCTGGGGCGGGGTGATCCCCGAGCTGGCCAGCCGCAACCACGTCATCCAGGTGATGCCGGTCATCGACGAGGCGCTCAAGCGCGCCGGCAAGTCGCTCACCGATCTCGACGTCATCGCCGTCACCAGCGGCCCCGGGCTGCAGGGCGCGCTGCTGGTCGGGCTCCAGGTGGCCAAGTCTCTCTCGCTCGCCACCGGCGTGCCCCTGGTGGGCGTGAACCACCTCGAGGGCCACCTCCTGGCCATCCGCCTGGTGGCCGACGCCCCCGAGCCGCCGTTCCTGGGGCTGGTGGTCTCCGGCGGCCACACCTCGCTCTACGAAGTGCCCGCCTTCGGCACGTACCGGCGCCTGGGCACCACGCGCGACGACGCGGCGGGCGAGGCCTACGACAAGGTGGCGCGGCTGCTGGGGCTCCAATACCCGGGCGGCCAGCCCATCGACGCGCTCGCCCAGACCGGCGACCCGAAGGCCATCGCCTTTCCCCGCGCGATGAAGAGCCACGAGGTGCTCGACTGGAGCTTCTCTGGCCTCAAGACCGCGGTGCTCAACCACGTGCAGCTCCACGGCGTGCCCACGGGCCAGGCGCTCGCGGACCTGTGCGCCTCGTTCCAGGAGGCCGTGGCCGACGCGCTGACCCGCAAGCTGATCCTCGGCGCGAAGAAGGTCGGGGCGACGCAGCTGGTGATCTGCGGCGGCGTGGCGGCGAACTCGCGGCTGCGGGCCCTGGCCGAAGAGCGCGCGGTCGACGCGGGCATGAAGCTGTACCTTCCCCCCAAGCGCCTGTGCACCGACAACGGCGCGATGATCGCGGTGGCCGGCGCCGAGGCCTTCCGCCGCGGCGTGCGCGCGGATCTTTCCCTCAACTCGGACCCTTCCTGGCGGCTGTCATGAGCGATCACCCTCGAGAAATGCTGAAGAGGCTCGGCCTCTCGCCCAAGCACAGCTGGGGGCAGAACTTCCTGTCCGACGACGGGGTGCTCGAGCGCATCGCAGAAGAGGCGATGCTCCGCCCCGGCGAGGCGTGCGTCGAGCTGGGGCCGGGCCTGGGCCACCTCACCCGCTACCTGCTGGCCACCGGCGCCAAGGTCACCGCCGTCGAACGCGACCGCGACATGGTCAAGGCGCTCACCCTGCAGAAGCTCGAGGGCCTCACCCTCGTCGAGGGCAACGCCGCCGAGACCGACTTCGCGAAGGTCGCCGGGGCCGACCAGGTGGTGGTGGTGGGCAACCTCCCGTACCACCTCTCGAGCCCCATCCTCTTCGAGGTGCTGGACCAGGCCGCCCACGTCACCCGGGCCGTGTTCACGCTGCAGAAAGAGGTCGTCGATCGCCTGGCGGTCGAGGCCGGCAGCCGCGAGTCGGGCGTGTTGACGGTGATGCTCTCGCTGCGCTTCCGCGTGGAGTGCGCCTTCGAGGTGCCGGCGCACTTCTTCCACCCGCCGCCCAAGGTCGACTCCGCGGTGCTCAAGCTGACGAGGTTGCCGCAGCCCCGCGCCGAGGTGAAGGACGAGGCCCGCTTCCGCAAGGTGGTGAAGGCCGGCTTCGCGCAGCGCCGCAAGACGCTCTCGAACTCGCTCAAGAGCGACAAGGCCCTGTGCAGCGACTGGGCGCCGGTGCTGGCCCAGGCCGGCATCGACGGGCAGCGCCGCGCCGAGACGCTCTCGGTCGAAGAGTTTGCCGCCATCGAACGCGCGCTGGGCTGAGCGTCGTTTCAGCGCGCCTTCGTGCCGCTGAACCACGAGCCCGCGCCGAAGCCGCCCGAGTGGCGGTACTCACCCGACGTCCACGTCCACCCCTCGAGGCCGGCCACCATCTGGCGCAGCTCGCCCGGGAGGTACGCGCGCATCGAGCTCACCGTGCCGTCCCAAACCGAGGCGGCGAGCGCGATGGGGCTCAGCCAGGTGAGCGCGGTGCGCGCGAGGCGATGGTCGTGGGCCAGCAGCGGGGTCGAGAGCAGCGACGCGAGCCCCACCGGCCCCATGGCGGCGAAGGCCAGCGGGCTGCGCACCAGCCCCTCGGCGATGAACACGCCGGGCGCGTCGCGACACAGGCCGCGCAGCACCTCGCGCGCGACCGGGGGAGGGAAGTGGTGCAGGGCGTTGATCACCACCCGCACCCGCCCGGCACCCACCTCGGGGGGAATGGCCGTGGCGTCGACGGGCGTGGGCACGAAGCCCAGCCGCCCCGGGGCCCTGGCGCACAGCGCGTCCCAGTCGAGCACCGCGGGGTAGAGGTCGGACATCAAGAAGTGCACGTCGTGGCCGCGCTTCGCCATGGCCGCCGAGAGCACCGCCGCCGGACCGCCAGAGCCCGCGCAGAGATCGAGCACCTGCGAAGTGCCCGCCGCCTCGAGGCAGCGCGCGAGCGGATCGACGAGGCCCTCGACGAGGCCGCCCCAGCGAATGGCGCGGCTGAGCGCCTCGACGAGCGTCGAGCGCAGGACCGCGGGGGCCCAGGGGGCGTCGTTGAACTCGAAGAGCTGGAGACGCGGCAGGGCCACGTCAGTCCATCGGGTGCAGCTTCTTCAGGGCGGCGATGACCTTCTCGCGCGCCAGCGGCCGACGCGAGGCGCGGGGCACCGACGGCGGGGCCGGCTTCTTCGCGGGTGCCAGCTCGGCGGCGGCCTTGGCGCGCTCGAGCACGCCGGCGGGGATCTTCACGCGTCGCTGCTTCACGTGTAGCGCTTCTGGGCGATCGCCCGCAGAAGCCCTCCGTGCGACTCGAGGAACCGGCGGAACTCCGTCTCGTCGAGCCGCATGCGGGTGAGCACGCCGTGAATCAGCTCGTCCACCGGGAGCGCGTCCGTCTTCTTCAGCTCCATGGCGATCTTGAGCATGGCCACGCCGTACAGCGGGCTCGCCGAGAGCTCGGAAGGCACCACTTCCTGCTGGGCCGCTTCCAGGGAAACGACCCTCGACTGCTTCCCCCGCGCGATGGGCATGGTCGTGACCATACGTGACGTGTCATGCAGGGTCAATGAACGGCTTGATCTTGCTCGGCAATTCCGGAGTTCCGTTGCGTGAACGGTGGGCTTGTGGTTCTGTGCGCGACCTCAATTTCAGCCCGGAAAATCGGCCTCGGCGCGCATGAAACTGGATCACCGCTACATCGTCGTCGAGGGGCCCATCGGGGTCGGGAAGTCGTCGTTGACGAACATCGTCGCGGAGCGCTTTCAAGCCCGCCGCGTGATGGAGGTCGTCGAGGAGAACCCCTTCCTCGCGAGCTTCTATTCGGACCGCGCCAAGTACGCGTTCCAGACGCAGATGTTCTTCCTGCTCTCGCGCTTCAAGCAGCAGCAGGAGCTCTTCCAGCAGGACCTCTTCGCCAGCGTCACGGTCAGCGACTACCTCTTCGCCAAGGACCGGATCTTCGCCGCGCTCACGCTGGACGAGAACGAGCTGGGGCTCTACGAGCGGGTCTTCGAGGCGCTGGGGCCCCGCGTCACCAAGCCCGACCTGGTCATCTACCTCCAGGCCCGCATGGACGTGCTGCTGGGGCGCATCAAGAAGCGCGCCCGCGAGTTCGAGCGCAAGTTCGACGTCAGCTACCTGGAGTCGCTGTGCAAGTCGTACAACGACTTCTTCTTCCACTACACCGACACGCCGCTGCTGGTGGTCAACACCTCCGACATCGACTTCGTCAACAACCCCGATGACCTGGAAAACCTGATGCAGGTCATCCGCCAGACGAAGAAGGGCACGGTGCACTACCAACCGCTGCCCAGCAGGAAATAGGCTCTCCGTCAGAAGACTCCCCCGAAGGACCCCTGGTCGACGGCGACTCGGCAACGAGCGGCGAAGCGACGGAAGGTACAGGGCCCCACCCGCAGTAGACAGACCAGGAGGTGAACCGTGAAGAACCAGGTCACCATCCACACCGTCAAGAAGATGAAGGCCGCAGGTCAGAAGATCTGCATGGTCACTGCTTACGATGCGACGTTCGCGCGGCTGTTCGATGAAGCCGGCGCCGACATGCTGCTCGTGGGCGATTCGCTGGGCATGGTGGTGCAGGGTCACGACTCGACCCTGCCGGTGACCATGGACCAGATGGTCTACCACTCGCGCGCCGTCACCCGCGGCACCAAGCGGGCGCACGTGGTCGGCGACATGCCGTTCATGAGCTACCAGAACTCGGTCGAAGACGCGGTCCGCAACGCGGGCCGGTTGGTGGCCGAGGGCGGGGTGGGCAGCGTGAAGCTCGAGGGCGGGGCGGAGTTCGCCGACGTCATCGAGCGCATCGTGCGCGCCTCGGTGCCCGTCATGGGGCACCTGGGGCTCACGCCGCAGTCGGTGCACAAGATGGGCGGCTACGTGGTGCAGGGCCGCGACGAAGACACCGCGCGCAAGCTGCTCGACGACGCCGTCGCCATCGAGAAGGCCGGTTGCTACGCGGTGGTGCTCGAGGGCGTGCCGCTCGACCTCGCGAAGACCATCACCTCGAGGCTCTCGATCCCCACCATCGGCATCGGTGCGGGCAAGCACTGCGATGGCCAGGTGCTCGTCTGCTACGACCTGCTGGGGCTCAACCCGCACTTCAAGCCGAAGTTCGTCAAGCACTACGCGATGCTCTCCAACGACGTGAACGCGGCCGCCAAGGCGTACTTCGACGAGGTCCGCGAGGGCACGTTCCCCGACGACGAACACTCGTTCCGCAGCGCCAACATGCGCCTCATCGCCTCGAACCCCGACGTCACGCCGGGCGGGCCGGAAGAGAAGAGCGCGGTCTACGGCGTGCCGGTCTGAGCTGATGAGCGGCCCGACCGTCTGGAAGACGCCCGCCGAGGTGCGCGCGTGGGTTCGGTCCGTTCAGCAGCGGGGCCAGCGCATTGCGTTGGTCCCGACCATGGGCTTCCTGCACGACGGGCACCTCTCGCTGATGCGCGAGGGGGCCCGCCGGGCCGACGTGGTGGTGGCGAGCATCTTCGTCAACCCCATGCAGTTCGGGCCGAAGGAAGACCTGAGCTCCTACCCCAGGGACACCGAGGGAGATCTCGCGCGCTGCGCCAGCGCCGGCGTGGTCGGGGTGTACATGCCCGAGCCCTCGACGATGTACCCCCCGGGGTTCCAGACCGCGGTGCTGGTGGAGCAGGTCAGCCAGGGCCTCGACGGCGAGAAGCGGCCGGGGCACTTTCGCGGGGTGGCCACGGTGGTCGCCAAGCTGCTGGCGCTCTTCCGGCCCGACGTCGCGCTCTTCGGGGAGAAGGACTACCAGCAGCTCCAGGTCATCGCCCGCCTCAACGCCGACCTCGAGCTGGGCGCCCAGATCGTGGGCATGCCCACCATTCGCGAGCCCGACGGCCTCGCGATGAGCTCCCGCAACAGCTACCTGGGCCCCGACGAGCGCCGCCGCGCGCTGGGCCTCTCGCGGGGGCTGTTCGCCGCCCAGGCCCTCGCCGCGAAGGGCGAAGCCGACGTGGCCCGGCTGGTGGCGGTGATCCGCGCCGAGCTGGCCGCGGTGCAGGCCCGGGAAGACTACGTGGAGATCTGCGACGCCCGCTCGCTGGTGAAGCTCACCCAGCTCGAGAAAGGCAGCCCGGCCCGGGTGCTGGTGGCCGCCTTCATGGGCACCACGCGGCTCATCGACAACGTGGCGCTGACCCTCGGCTGACCCACCGGTGGGCCTCGCGGCCCTCGACATTCGGCAGCCGTTGTCACAGAGATGGTCTCCAGGACCTCATGGCCGCCAAGAAGCCCGACAACGAAGAAAAGCTCATCTGCGAGAACCGCCGAGCGCGCTTCGATTACCAAATCGACGACACGCTCGAGGCAGGCCTCGTGTTGATGGGCAGCGAGGTCAAGGCGTTGCGGGGCGGCGAGGCCAGCCTGTCCGACGCCTACGCCCTGCCGGAGAAGGGCGAGCTGTTCCTGCACAACGCCCACATCGGGGCCTACAAGCCCGCGTCGGTGTTCAGCCATCTGCCCATTCGGCGGCGCAAGCTGCTGCTGCACCGGGTGGAGATCGAGCGCTGGGCAGCAAAGGTGGCCGAGCGGGGTTATTCCATCGTGCCGTTGGTGCTGTACTTCAAGAACGGCAAGGCCAAGGTCAGGCTGGGCCTGGGTCGCGGAAAGACGGGCCTCGATCGTCGAGACACGATCAAGGACCGAGAAGCGAAGCGCGAGATGGATCGCGCCATGCGGAGACACTGAGCGGTGACCGAGCGCAAAGAGCTGGAGAAGAAGGACCAGGTGCTGGAGTGCCTCGAAAAGGGCATGACCCAGATCCACCTCGACGCGCGGCGTCCAGGGGTCCTCGTGCCCGAGAAGTTCAAGGGCGATCACCACCTCGTGCTGAACATCTCGTACCGCTTCGACCCGCCGGATCTCGCGGTCAGCCCGTGGGGCATTCGCCAGACGCTCTCGTTCGGCGGTTCGCGGTTCACCATCGCGGTGCCGTGGTCGGCGCTCTACGCGGTGGCCTCGCTGACCACCCGCGAGTTCTGGATGTTCCCCGACGACATGCCCGCCGAGCTGGCCGACAGCGCCACCGAGAAGGCCCAGCTGCCGCCCTCGCCCGAGCCCGACGAGAAGAAGGCCCGGGCCGTGCTGCGCGAGGTGGTCATCGAGCGGGGCGAAGGTGACGAGCCCGTCAAGGACGCGCCCACCGCCCCGAAGCGTGGTCACCTGCGCGTCGTGAAGTAAGCCTCAGCGGCGCTTCTGCCAGGCCGCCAGCGAGGCGTTGGCGCGGCTGGCTACGGCGCGCTTGAGCAAAGGCGTCCACCCCAGCAGCAGGCCCGCGGGGCCGATCGCCTGGCGGCTCCAGCGCCAGAAGTCGAAGTGGTCGACGTGGCGCGTGATGCGGCCGTTCTCGAAGGTGAACTGCGCGTCGATCACGTTGTGCACCGGGCGCTTGCCGCCGAAGAGGTACCAGGCCTCCCAGTGCGCGGAGCCCTGGCGATCGTCGGCCTTCACGTCGCGGAACTCGAGGCGGAAGTCCTTCGCCTGCTGGCAGAGCATGGTCCACATGTCGCCGACGGCGGGGCCGTGCAGCGCGGGGAACGCGGGGTCGCTGAAGTGGGCGTCCGGCGCGTAGGCCGCGCGCATCGGGGCGGAGTCCTGCCGCGCGAAGGCCGCGTAGAAGTCGGTGATCAGCTGCGCGTTGGGGTGCACCTCAACGCCTCACGACCAGCACGGGGCACGGCGCGTGGTGCACGACGCGATCGCTGACCGAGCCGATGAGGAAGCGCTGCGCCGCGTTGTGACCGCGGGCGCCCACCACCAGGAGGTCGACCTCGAGCTGGCCCGCCAGCTCGCACATCACCTCGGCCGGCGTGCCCAGCTCGACGCGGGTGGTGACGGCGAGGGCCGGCTTCTCCCTGGCGATCTGCTCGACGATGGCCTCGGCCTTCTTCACGTCTTCCTGCGAGCGCGGCGCCGAGGTCGTCACGTAGCCCGACAGGGGCCCCACGGGGATGACCTGCGGCGTCTCGATCACGAAGACGAACGTGAGCTTGGCGTGGGTCTGCTCCGCCAGGCCCATCGCGTAGTGCGCGGCCTCGACCGAGGGGTGGGAACCATCGACGCCGACCAGGATGTGTTGGACCATGCGGGCCACCTTACTTCTTCAGCTTCACGTCGAGGGTCCGGGGTTTGCCCGGTTCGAGTTTGCCTTCCCAGCGCTGGTAGCCGGGCAGCTCGACGCGCACCGGCACCTGGGTGGTCCAGCGGTTGTCGCCCGCCCACGGCGTCTGCCCCACCACCTGGCCGGCGATCGACACCGAGGCCCCGCTCGGCGTGCTGCTGATGATCAGCGGCTGGGGCTCGCCCAGGTTGAGCTGGTCGATCAGCGAGGGCTCGGTGACCCCGAAGGGGGTCTCGGCGTGGAACCGGGGCTGGAAATAGAGGAACCCCGCGAGCAGGCCGGCGCCGAGCAGCCCCAGCAGGCCGACGAGCTTGAGGGCGCCGGGCACTGCGCGGGGCCGGGCGCTGTCCCGGAAGACCTGCACCCGCGCCTCGATGGCTTGGGGTGAGCGCGCGGCGAGCTCGAGCGGCGGCTCGACGGGTGGGGTGAAGGCCGCGGGCGGGGCGAAGGCGGGCTCGACGCCCTGCATGCGCTGCTCGAGCCGACCGTCGGCCGACAGCGAGGGGCCGTTCATCAGCTCGTCTTCTTCAGGGTCGCTCACGGCCGCCATTGTGCCGCGATTTGCATGAATCCACCGGGGCTTCCGCGTATGGCTGCCCGGCCGTGTCGAAGCCCCGCCCCAGTGGAACCGCGATCATCGCCGTGTCGTCGCTCTTCTTCGGGGTGATGGCGGTGATGACGCGGTTGCTCGCGGGCCAGGTGCCGGCGGCCCAGGTCGCGGCCGTGCGCTTCGCGGTGGGCCTCCTGGGTTGCATCGCGATCTTCGCCTGGCAGCGGCGGTGGCCGAACCTGAAGCAGTGGCGCCTGCTGGGCTTGCGCGGGCTGTTCGGCGGCGTGGCCGTGGTGACCTACTTCTTCGCCATCGAGCGGCTGGGCGCGGCGCCGGCCACGGTGCTCAACTACTCGTCGCCCATCTACGCGGCGGTCTTCGCGGCCTGGTTCCTCCAGGAGACCACCACGCCGATCAAGCGCCTGGGCCTGCTGGTGGCGACCTCGGGCGCGGCCCTGGTGGCGTTCTCCAGCGGCCACAGCGCCCACCCGCTGGTGCCGGATCTCGGGGCCATCGTCGGCGTGCTCTCGGCCGTGGCGGGCGGCGCGGCGATGACCGTCATCCGGCGGCTGCGCGACGACACCGACGCCTTCACCATCTTCTTCGCGTTCTGCCTGGTGGGGTTGCTGGTGAGCGCCCCGCTCGCCGCGCCCACCTGGGTCCCGCTGGCGGGCCGGCCGCTGGGCATCTGCCTGGGCGTGGGGCTGCTCTCCATCGCCGGCCAGCTGCTCTTCTCGCACGGCATGGGCTTCACCAGCGCGACGGCCGGCAGCGCCACCACCCAGCTGGTGCCCGCGGTGGCCTGGACGCTGGCCTTAGGCTGGCTGGGCGAGCCGGTGACGTTCCCGGGGCTGCTCGGGGCGGTGCTGTGCGTGGGCGGCGTGCTGCTGGGCGTGGTGCCCTGGCCGAGCCTCAGGCCACGTTCGACAGGTCCCTGAGGTAGTCCCACTGGAAGATGCCGGTGTTGTGCAGGTCGCCGAAGGTGAACATCAGCGCGTAGTTGCCCACGCCCTGCACCTCGATGATCTTGGTCTCGACGGGAATGGTCTCGACCTCGAAGGTGCGCTTGCCGCTCCACTCCTCGACGCAGCCCGCGCAGGGGCAGTACTGGCGCAGCTTGCGCGCGTCGACCACGGTGGTGGCGCCGTCGCTCCAGGTCATGGTCAGCGCGCGCTGGTCGGCGGACAGGACGATGGACTTGGCGGTGATGGACTTCTTCGCAGGCTTGACCGAATCCCAGATGCTCACGGTGTTTCCTCCACGAGGGCGATGACCGCTGACGCGAGGCGATCGACGAACCCGTCGACCAGCACGCCAGCGCGCGGGTGCTCGTCGGCGAGCAGCCCTTCTTCATAGGTGATGTCGAGACCGAACTCGCGGCGCAGCGACTTCACGCCCGCGAGGTTCACGGCGTAGTCGGGCTGGCTGGGGTACTTCACCAGGCGCATCGACAGGCCGTTGCTGTCCACGGCGAAGCGCTCGAGGAGCCCGAAGACCCGCATCGTCTCTTCGACCGGCGAGAGGTTGACCAGCTGCAGCGGCCAGATGAGCAGCCCGAAGCCGAAGGCGAGGTTCTTGAGCGTGCGGTCGGTGGCGACGATCTCGTTGCCGTGGATGAGGGTGCGCACGACGGTCACGTCACCCTTGAGCAGCGCCGCGCCGCCGGTCGAGCTCACCCGCCACGAGGGCCGCCGGGCCTGCACTTCCCGCAGCACCCGGGCCTGCACCTCGACCAGCGTGGGGGGCCGGGCGAAGAAGGGCTTCTCCTTCACCTCGCGGGCGACGACGACGGTGTCGCCCGGGCCATTGAAGCGCGAGCCCATGCCGAAGCCGAAGCCGCTCATCGAGTACGGCGTGCTGCTGAGCTGCGCGTACTCGGTGCGCGTGGAGGTCTGCAGCTCGGCCAGTTCGAAGAGGGGCTCGATCACCACGGTGCGCTCGACGCGCGGGTCTTCCGGGGTGAAGGCGGGCTGGTCGACGCGCCGGGCCGTCGCGCAGCCCGAGGCGAGCGCGAGCACCAGCACGACGGAGAAGCGCAGGGCACCCATGGCGCACCCCTACAACGCGCTGCCCACGCGGTGAAGCCCTTCAGAGCCTCCGGTGGCTCAGCGCGGGCAGGCCCTTGCGCACCTTGGCGAGGTACGCGGCGTTGAACTCGGCCATCGCGAAGCCTTCGCCTTCCGACGCGCGGGCCACCACGAGGCCCCACGGGTCGACCACCATGGCGTGGCCCCAGGTCATGCGGTCCTTCGGGTGCTTGCCCTGCTGGGCGGGCGCCAGCACGTAGGCCAGGTTCTCGATGGCCCGGGCGCGCAGCAGCACCTCCCAGTGATCCTTGCCGGTCATCAGGGTGAAGGCGGCGGGCACCGTGAGCAGCACCGCGCCGGCCTCGGCGTGGCGCCGGTAGAGCTCGGGGAACCGGAGATCGTAACAAACCGACAGGCCCACCTTGCCCAGCGGCGCGTCGGCCACCACCACCTCGGTGCCCGGCGCAACGGCCGCCGATTCCCGGTAGGTCTGCCCGTCTCCGACCTCCACGTCGAAGAGGTGAATCTTGCGGTACACGCCCAGCTGCTGGCCTTCCGGCCCGAGCAGCACGCTGGTGTTGTAGAGCCGCCCGCCGGGCGCCCCCTGCTCGAGCACCGAGCCTGCAAGTACGCTGATCTTCAACGACTTTGCCAACTCGGCGAGCCGCGCGAGGGTCTCACCAGCGAGGGTCTCGGCGTTGTGGTTGCGCTCGGGCTCGGGGCCCATCCACGCGAAGTTCTCAGGCACGCCCACGAACTGGGCGCCGGCCTCCGCGGCCTGCCGGATGAGGCGGGTCGCCGCCTCGAGGTTTGCTGCCTTGTCTGCCCCGCTGGTCATCTGAACCGCTGCGATCCGCATGGTGGGGCTGTTTACACGGGGTGGGCTGGTGTCGTAGATGGGCCTCACCAGTTTTTCGGGTGTCCGAAAAGTGGGCCGACGTGCCCGCTTTTTTCATTTCTAGGGGTTGACGCAGTGGCTGAGACGAACCGCAAAGAGAGCATCGAAGAGAAGGTGAACGAGATCTGCAGCCCGCTCATCGCGGCTGAAGGCCTCGAGCTCCTCGATCTCGAGTTCGTCCGCGAGCACGGCTCGTGGGTGCTGCGCCTGTTCATCGACAAGCCCGGCGCGGTGGTGGGCATCGACGAGTGCGCGCTGGCCAGCCACGCGGTGGACAAGGCCCTCGACATCGAAGACGTGATTCCCCAGGAATACAGCCTCGAGGTCTCGAGCCCGGGCCTGAACCGCCCGCTCAAGAAGCAGGCGCACTACCTCGCGGTGCAGGGCAAGCAGGTGCGCATCAAGACCTTCGCGCCGCTCTTCGAGCCGCCGCGCAAGAACTTCTTCGGAACGCTGTCCAACGTGTCCAGCGACGCGGTGACGGTGGAGGTGGAGGGCGCGGGCCCCTTCATCATCAAGCTGAAGGACATCGCCCGCGCGAACCTGGAATTTCAGCCGTAACCACATACAGGCCCCCATTCGGAGGCCGAGGAAAGACCACCATGACCAGCCCAGCCCCTGCCGCGCTCCGCCTCGACGACGTCCTCACCCAGGTCGCCAAGGACAAAGGTATCGACAAGGCGATTCTCGTCTCGACGCTCGAAGACGCGATGAAGACTGCCGCCAAGAAGCACTTCGGCCAGGACCGCGCCCTCGAGGCGAAGTTCGAGGCTGGCAAGGGCGTGGTGGAGATCTTCCAGGCGATCACCGTCGTCGACGTGGTCACCGACCCGATCACCGCCGTCAACCACATCACCGTGGGCCAGGCCGCGGGCCAGGGCATGGAAGTGCAGCCCGGCGACGAGCTCGTCTTCCAGATCTTCTACCGTGACGAAGACGCGGCCGAGGCCAAGGCGCAGGACGAGCAGTACGGCGACATCCTCGGGCTCAAGACCTTCCGCCGCGGGTTCGGCCGCATCGCCGCGCAGACCGCCAAGCAGGTGCTCCTGCAGCGCACGCGCGACGTCGAGCGCGAGAACGTCTTCAACGAGTACAAGGATCGCAAGGGCGAGATCGTCACCGGCATCGCCCGCCGCCTCGAGCGCGGCAACCTGATCGTCGACCTGGGCCGCGCCGAGTCGGTGCTCCCGGTACGCGAGCAGGTGCCGCGCGAGGTGTACCGCCCGGGCGATCGCGTGCAGGCCTTCGTGCTCGACGTGCTCCGCGAGGCCAAGGGCCCGCAGATCATCCTCTCGCGCGCCTCGGTGAACCTGCTGACCAAGCTCTTCGAGATGGAAGTGCCCGAGATCGCCGAAGGCATCGTGGTCATCGAGGCCGCCGCGCGTGAGCCCGGCCGCCGCTCGAAGATCGCGGTCAGCTCGCGGGACGCGGACGTGGACCCGGTCGGCGCGTGCGTCGGCATCAAGGGCAGCCGCGTGCAGGCCGTGGTGCAGGAGCTCCGCGGTGAGAAGATCGACATCGTGGAGTTCGACGAGGATCCCGCGCGCTTCGTGTGCGCCGCCCTGGCGCCGGCCGAGGTCAGCCGGGTGATCATCGACGAGGCCAACCACGCCATGGAGATCATCGTGCCCGACGACCAGCTCTCGCTGGCCATCGGCCGCTCGGGCCAGAACGTGCGCCTCGCCGCCCAGCTCACCGGCTGGAAGCTGGACATCAACTCCGAGTCGCGCGTGAAGGAGATGCGCGAGTTCGCCGACCGGTCGCTGGGTCGCCTGCCGGGCATGAACGAGATGCTCGTGGAGACGCTCTACGCGCACGGCTTCCGCATGGCCAAGGACATCGCCGAGGCCAACGCCGAGGTGCTGGCGCAGATCCCCGGGCTCGACGCCGCCAAGGTCGCGCCCATGCAGGAGACCGCGCGCAAGCAGATGATCGACGACTCCATGGAGCTCGAGCGCATGCAGAAGGACCGCGAGCAGCGCCGCCTGGAAGAGGAGCGCCGTCACCCCGACGAGCTCAGCCAGGAAGAGCGCCTGGCCCGCGTGCGCGGCATCGGCACCACCAACGTGGACTCGTTCAAGCTGGCCGGCTTCGGCCAGGTGGAGGACATCGTCAAGGAGATGGACCTCACCCGCATCGGCAACGTGGCCGGCATCGGCATCAAGAAGGCCCGTCAGATCAAGGCCGCCGCCGAGCACTACATGAACGAAGAGAACAAGCGCCGGGCCGAGCTCGACGCCGTGAAGAAGGCCCAGAACCCCGCACCGCTGGTCTGAGCCGTTTGACCGGGACCCCGCCAATTCTGGCGGGGCACCCGAACGCGCAGTCGTGGCATCAACAGGAGTCGAACCGTGGAAAAGGAGCTCACGCACCCCGTACGGACCTGCGTGGGCTGTGGAAAGAAGCAGGCCAAGGGCCTGCTCCGGAGGCTGGTTCTCGACGAGAAGAACCAGCCGCTGTTGGACAGGACACAAGACGCCCCTGGCAGGGGGGCGTATCTCTGTGGTCCAGGCTGCTTGAGTGCAGCCGTGAAGCGGAAGGCCTTCCAGCGGGCCTTCAAGAAGAACGTAGCGCTGGATGTCATCAACCTGGAGGCGGCCTTCCTGCAGCAACCATCTGACTGAGCTTCATCAACATTTGGTTCGCTGTCCGTTCCGGTCGCCCGTCGTCGATCACATCCAGGCCGTGCACTCCGTGGGAGAGGCTCGTTCAAGCCTCCGCGTCACGGGCTCGTTCACCTTCCATTCCTTTTCCCTTTCTCTCGTCATCTGAAGTACGGGGAGTCCCGCCCTATGTCCAAGAAGCGCGTCCACGAAATCGCCAAAGAACTCAAAGACAAACACGGTATTGAGTTCGACAATAAGCAGGTCGTCGCCGAGCTCACGAGCCTCGGGTACGACGTGAAGAGCCACTCGTCCTCGCTCGAGGACGACCAGGCCATCGCCGCCGTCCAGCGAATCGTCGAGAAGCGCAAGCCGAAGGCCGCGCCCGCTCCGGTCGCCCCCAAGGGCTTCGTGGTGCGCCGCAAGGTCGGCGAGAACATGGTGGCCACCTCGGTGGCGGCCGGCGCCAGGATCGACCTGCCGCACGCCCCCGCGGCCGAGCCGCACGTGGAGTTGCCCGCCGACACGCACGCCGCCGTGGCCCACGCAGCGCCCGCCGCGCACGTGCCCGCCGTCGCCGAAGTGGCGCCGGTCGTCGCGGAGCCCGTGGTCGTCGCCGCGCCCGCCGTCGAGGTGCCCGTGGTGGCGGCCCCGGTCGTCGAGGCGCCCGTCGCCGTCGCGGCCGCCGTCGTCGCCGAGCCCGTCGCCGTCGTCGCCCCCGTGGTGATGGCCCCGACGGCTCCGGCCGTCGTCGCGGCCACGCCCACCACGCCCGCGCCCGTGACGGCGCCCGCGGTGGTCGCCTCGGTGACCACGCTGCCCCCCGCCGCCGGTGGCATCCCGGTGGTCAAGGCCTCGGCCCCCCGCATCATTCGTGCCTCGGCGCCGCGCCCCGGCGTGGTGACCGTGGCCCCGGCGCCCGCCCCCCTGGGCGCCGCCGTGCCCCCGATGCACCGCCCGCACCAGGGCCTGGGCATCGCCGCGGTTCGTGGCCCCGGCGTCAGCATGCGCCCGCAGCTCGGTGGCGTGCCCGGCGTGCCGCCCCCGGTGCGCACCGTGCCCACCGCGACGCAGGCCGTGCTCGTCAGCCGCCCGCTGATCCCCATCAAGCGGGTCACGCCCAATCAGCCTTCGACGAGCCGGTACCCGATGGCGCCGGGCCGCAAGGCCATCGGCGGCGTGGGCGTCGTTCGTGACTTCAAGGTGGTGCCCGGCGCGCCGGCCCCCGGCTCGAAGGAGTTCCTCGCCCGCAAGGACGCCGATCGCCGTGGGCCCCCGGGCGCCGCGGGTCAGCGCCGCGAGAAGGAGAAGGAGCAGAGCACCACCTCCGACATCAAGGAGCTCATCTTCGGACGCTCGGCGATCCCGGTCCGCGGAAAGAAGCGCAAGCCGACGAAGAAGGGTCTGAAGACCCAGATCACCACGATGGCCGGCGACAAGAAGGTCATCAAGGTGCAGGAAGGCCTCACGGTCAGCGAGCTGTCGCAGCGCATGGGCGTGAAGACCACCGACATCATCAAGAAGCTGATGCAGTCGGGCAAGATGACCACCGCGACGCAGACCATCGACGTCGACACGGCCGGCATCCTCGCGGCGGACTACGGGTGGACGGTCAAGAAGGTCGGCTTCGAGGTCGAAGACTTCCTCCCCACCATCGAAGACAAGCCCGAGAGCCTCATCAACCGCCCGCCGGTCGTCACCGTCATGGGCCACGTCGACCACGGCAAGACGTCGCTCCTCGACGCGATCCGCAAGGCCAGCGTGGCTTCAGGCGAAGCCGGTGGCATCACCCAGCACGTCGGCGCCTACACGGTGAAGTCGTCGCAGGGTGACGTCACGTTCCTCGACACCCCGGGCCACGCCGCGTTCAGCGCCATGCGTGCGCGCGGTGCGAACATCACCGACGTGGTGGTGCTCGTGGTCGCCGGCGACGACGGCGTCATGCCCCAGACGAAGGAAGCCATCCAGCACGCGCTGAAGGCCGAAGTGCCCATCGTGGTGGCCATCAACAAGATGGACCTCCCCGGCGCCAACGTCGACCGCGTGAAGAAGGAACTGGCGGACATCGGCCTGCTCTCCGAAGACTGGGGTGGCGAGGTCATCATGGTGCCCGTTTCGGCCAAGACCCGCATGGGCCTCGACCTGCTGCTCGAGAACATCGCGCTCCAGGCCGAAGTGCTCGAGCTCAAGGCCAACCCCGACCGTCCGTCGGCGGGCATCATCCTCGAGGCGCGGCTCGAGAAGGGCCGCGGCCCCATCGCCACCGTGCTCGTGCAGGAAGGCACGCTGCGCAAGGGCGACGCCCTGGTCAGCGGCATCCACTACGGCCGCGTGCGCATGATGCTCAACGACCGTGGCGAGCTCATCGACGAGGTCAAGCCGGGCTACTCGGCGGAGATCATCGGCCTCTCGGGCGTGCCCACCGCCGGCGACGTCATCAACACCGTGGCCGACGAGAAGGCCGCCAAGCAGATCGCCGATCACCGCATCTTGAAGGCCCGCCAGGCCGAGGCTGGCAAGACCAGCCGCGAGTCCCTCGAAGATCTCCTCGCCAAGCAGAAGGCGTCGGATCAGAAGGAGCTCAAGATCGTGCTCAAGGCCGACGTCTCCGGTTCGCTCGAGGCCGTGGCCGACGCGATCCAGAAGCTGTCGACCAAGAAGGTCAAGGTCACCATCGTGCAGAAGGGTGTCGGCATGATGACCGAGACCGACATCGGCACCGGCGAGGCGTTCGCCGCCGTGGTCATCGGCTTCAACAGCAAGCCCGAGTCGGGCGCCGAGGCCGCCGCCAAGCACAAGGGCGTGAAGTGGGAGACCTTCAGCATCATCTACGAGCTGCTGGATGGCGTGACGAAGATGATGGAGGACTTGCTGGACCCGATCCGCACCGAGAAGAAGATCGGCCGCGCGGAAGTCCGCAACCTGTTCAACGTGCCCAAGCTGGGCACCATCGCCGGTTCGGCGGTCACCGAGGGCGTCATCAAGCGCTCGGCGATCCTCAAGCTGGTGCGCGCGAACAAGCAGGTCTTCCAGGGCAAGCTCGCCAGCCTCAAGCGCTTCAAGGACGACGTGAAGGAAGTCGGCACCGGCTACGAGTGCGGTATCGGCATCGAGGGCTATTCGGACATCCAGGCCGGCGACGTCATCGAGGCCTACGAGGTCGAGGAGACGCGCCCGTCGCTCAACTGACGTGACCGTCGCTTCCCGGTGAGCCGGTTCGGGGGAGGTCCCTCGAGCCGGCTTCGGTTCACCGTCAGCTCACCGACGGTGTCGTCGTCAGCAACCGCGGAGTCTCCTCATGTTCGTCTGCGTCGCCCGCGTCACCCTCGACATCCCCGCTGCCAGCTCCCTGAAGGCCAAGCGCCAGGTGGTCCGGCGCGTCACCGATCGCGTGAAGGCGAAGTTCAACGTCGCCGTGGCCGAGGTCGAGGACAACGAGATCTGGAATCGCGCCGTCGTCGCGCTGTCGGTGGTGGGCAACGAGGCCCGCCACGTCAACGAGATGATGGAGAAGATCGTCCAGTACGTCGACGACATGTACCTCGCCCCCATCAGCTCGAAGGAGCTGGAGGTGGTGCCCTTCGTGGACCTGTTCCCCCCGGCCGGTGGCCTGGGGGGGGAGTTCGCCGCGCTCACCATTCCCCGCGGCGAACGTTCGCTGGCCGAGGCCGAGGGCCTGGGCGCGTGGGAAGACAGACACACCCATCAACTGCCGCCCCCTTCGCCTTCTGCGCCCAACAAGAAGGGCGCGGTGAAGAAGAAGGAAGTTCAACTCGACGACGCCCGGGCAGTGGCGCGCAGCCTGCGGAATCGTCGAGAGTGGGAAAAGGAGTAACGACACATGGCTTCAGTTCGACCAGACCGCGTCGCGGCGGAGATCCAGGCGGCCGTCGCCGACCTGCTCATTCGCGGCTCGATTCATGACCCCCGCATCGGCTTCATCACCCTGACCGGCGTGAAGGTCTCGCCCGACCTCTCGGTGGCGCAGGTCTTCTATTCGATGATCGGCACCGACGAGCAGAAGGCCGAGACCAAGGCGGGCCTCGAGGCCGCCAAGGGCTTCGTGCGCCGCGAGGTCACCAAGCGGGTGAAGCTGCGCATCTCGCCGGAGGTGTTCTTCACCTTCGACCCCTCGCTCGACGAGGGCGACAAGATCGAGCGCCTGTTGAAGGAAGTGCGCACCAAAGAGGGTTGGTAGAGGGCGACATGCACGGCGTGCTGGTGGTCGACAAGCCCAGGGGCATCACCTCGTTCGACGTGGTGCGTGACGTGCGCCGCGCGCTGCGGGTCAAGAAGGTCGGCCACACCGGCACGCTCGACCCCATGGCCACCGGGGTGCTCCCCATCTGCATCGGCGACGGCACGAAGATCGCCCAGTTCATCACCGAGGCCACCAAGGCCTACGACGCCACGCTGAAGCTGGGCGCCACCACCGACACCCTCGACGCCGAGGGCAAGGTGCTGGAGACGCGGCCGGTGCCGCCGCTGACGCGCGAGTTGCTCGAGGCGGCCTTCGAGAAGTTCCGCGGCAAGGTGATGCAGGTGCCGCCGATGTACTCGGCGATCAAGATCGACGGGAAGCGGCTCTATGAGCTGGCTCGCGCTGGCCTGGAGGTCGAGCGGTCGGCCCGCGAGGTCACCGTCTACGAGCTCAAGCTGCGCGACTTCTCGGCCGACGAGGTGCAGCTCTCCGTCACCTGCAGCAAGGGCTTCTTCGTGCGCACCCTGGCGGCCGACCTGGGCGAGGTGCTCGGTTGTGGCGCGCACCTCTGTGCCCTGCGGCGCACCCAGAGCGGGCCCTTCACCCTGGCCCAGTCGATGCCCCTCGCGGACGTGGTGGCCCTCGGTCCCGCCGTCGCCCCGCGGCTGGTGGGCCTGTCGGACTCGCTCAAGGACGTGCCGTCGTTGCAGCTCACCGAGGCCGAGGCGTCGCGCGCGCGGCACGGCGGCGTGGTCGAGGTGCCCGAGGCGCTGACGGGCCTGCTGCGGGTCTTCGAGCCCAACGGCTCGCTGCTGGCGCTCGCTGATGCCGTGAAGGGCCGCCTGGTCTACCGGCGGGTCCTTTTGCCCGACGCGCAATGAAACGACGCCCCGTGGGGGCCCGTGGCATGCTTCCGCGGCGTCGTCAGCCATGAACATCACCGTGATCATCCCCAGGACGTTGCAGGCCGCTTGCGAGGGCCGGGCGAGGATCGAGCTGGGGGTGCCCGCGTCGTCTGACGTCGCCGACATCCTCACCACGCTGATGACGCTGTACCCCGGGCTGCGGGCCTTCGTGGCCAACGAGAAGCGCCCCCTGCGGCAGCACTTCGGGGTCGCGCGGTCGGGCTCCAAGGTCTACCTGTTCACCAGCACCGCGGGCGCCCACAACTAGTCGTTTCTCCAGCAGTCCCGGGTACTTCGGTCACCTTGTACGGGTGGTCCCCGAGACGTAGGGTGCCCCCTCCATGGCCGGTAGTGCAGACAACAGCCCGATCTCGCGCCTCGCGGCGTGGAGCCGGGGGCTGGCCGTGCCCAGGCCGCTGGCGTTGGGCGCGGTGCTGCTGGGCGTCTCGGTGGCGGCGGCGTTCCTGCTGACCCCGGGGCTCTCGGGGCAGCGCATCCCCGAGCTGTCGGAGGAGGACATCGGCCGGCCGTTCCGGGCGTCGTCGGTGGCCGGCTTCAAGGCGAGCCGCGACTTCGAGGTGCCCGACGAGGCCAAGACCCAGCAACGCCGGGAGGACGCGCGGGCCCGGGTTCGGCCGGTGTTCGACTACGACTCGCTGGTCGAGTCGAAGGTGAAGCGGGGCGTGCACGCGGCCTTCGAGGCGATGCAGGAGCTGGCGGCCCGCTCGCCGGGCGTGAAGATCGACCTGACGCGCAAGCCGACCACCGCGCTGACGAAGGAAGAGCAGGAGTTCCTCGCGGGGCTGCGCGAGGGCCGGCACGCCTTCGAAGAGCACGCGGTGCCGCCCGACGAGGAGGACTTCGAGATGCTCGCCCAGGGCCGCTTCGCGCCGGAGCTGGAGCAGGCGGTGATGGCCCTCGTGGAGCTGGCCTACCGGGGGAAGATCGTCGCCTCGCGCGACGAGCTGGCGCGCATCGACACCAACGGCATCACGGTGCGCATCGTGGGGGGCACCACCGAGTACGAGATGACCACCGCGCCGCCGGGGGTGTTCGACCTGCGCGAGGTGAGCACCGAGCTCGATCGGTTCTCGTCGGTGCCCGGCAACCTGTTGCCCGACGCGCCCACGGCCATGCGCCGGGCCGCGCTGCGGCTGGCGCGCAAGCAGGTGCGGGCCAACCTCACGGTGAACATCGCGGAGACCGAGGCGCGCCGCAAAGCCGCCTGGGAGGCCATCAAGCCGGTGAGCCTGACCATCAAGAAGGGCCAGCGGATCCTCGGCGACGGCGAGCTGGTCAACGAGACGCACGTGCTGGTGACCCGAGGCCTGCGCTCGCAGATGAGCGAGCTCGACCTGCTGCAGCTCCAGCTGGGCGGGGCGGGCATCGTGGCCTTGCTGGTGTCGGCGGCGTGGCTCTTCTTCAGCGCGGCGCTGCGCCAGTTCCGCCCCTCGCGGCGCGACGCGGCCTTCATGGGCCTGCTGGCGGCGGCGTTGCTCGGCGGGCTGCACGTCTGGGTGCTGGTGGCCGACGCGGTGCACGATCGCTACCCCGCGATCCCCATCGAGGCGCTGCACTTCGCCTTCCCGGTGGCGGCGGGCGCGATGCTGGTGCGCTTCGTGTTGTCGGAGGCGAGCGCCCTGTTCTTCGCGATCATCTTCTCGGCCCTGGCCGGGGTGCTGCTGGGCAACTCGCTGCCGTTCTCGCTCTTCTCGCTGGTGGGCTCGATGGTGGCGGCCGATCGCATCTCGCGGGCCAAGGACCGGGCGGGCATCTTCCGCGCCGGCTTCTCCACGGGCGTGGTGGGCTTCGGGCTGGTGGTCTTCCTGCAGCTGGCCGCGGCCAAGGGCTTCGGGACCGAGGCGCTGATCAGCGGCCTCTTCGCGCTGCTCTCGTCGGCCTTCGTGTTGCCCGCCCTGGTGCTGGCGCTGACCCCGCTGGTGGAAGGCGTCTTCGGCTACGCGTCGGACGTGAAGCTGCTGGAGCTGGCGAACCTGAACCACCCGGCGCTCAAGGAGCTGGTGCTCAACGCGCCGGGCACCTACCACCACAGCATCGTCATGGGCTCGCTGGTGGAGTCGGCGGCCGAGGCCATCGGCGCCAACCCGCTGCTCGCGCGCAGCTGCGCGTATTACCACGACATCGGCAAGGGCCGGAACCCGGCCTACTTCGGCGAGAACCAGAAGGGCGAGAACGGCCACGACAAGCTCGCGCCGTCGATGAGCGCGGTGATCATCAAGCGCCACGTGACCGAGGGCCTGGACATGGCCCGCGAGTACAAGTTGCCGCGGCGGGTGGCCAACGCGATCCCCGAGCACCACGGCACGCGGCTGGTGGGCTACTTCTTCCACAAGGCGCAGAAGGAGCTCGAGGGCCGCGAAGACCCCCGGCCCATCGACGAGGCGCTCTTCCGCTACCCGGGGCCGCGGCCGCAGTCGCGCGAGACGGCGCTGGTGATGATCGCCGACGCCTGCGAGGCGGCGAGCCGCTCGATGCCCGAGCCGACCACCGACAAGCTGCGGGCCCTGGTGCAGAAGATGATCAACCTGGTCTTCAGCGAGGGGCAGCTCGACGAGTGCGACCTGACGCTCAAGGACCTGCACCTCATCGGCGAGTCCTTCACCCGCACGCTCGAGGGCATCTACCACGCGAGGCCGCAGTACCCGGCCGGGGCCGTGGGTGGCGGCAGGCCGCCGGAGCGCGAAGTGGTGAAGACCCTCTCGGTGGTGAAATGAAGCCGCAGCTGGTGGTCCTCTGCTCGTCCCGCTCCGCCCAGGCCACGCGCCTCACCGCGCTGGCGCACTCGTTTGCCACCACCTTGAAGCTGGGGCCCTGCGAGCTCTCGCTGTCCCTGGTGCGCGACCCTTCGATCCGCAAGCTCAAGCGCCAGTACTTCGGCATCGACGCGGCGACCGACGTGCTGTCCTTCCCCGCGGGTGACTTCCCCGGGCCGGGGCCGCGGCAGCTGGGCGACATCGTCATCTCGCTCGACACCGCGAGGCGCGCGGCGAAGGACTTCGACTCGACCTACGAGCACGAGCTGGCGCTGTACCTGGCCCACGGGCTGCTGCACCTGCTGGGGCACGATCACCAGGTCCGGGCCGAGGCCCGCAAGATGGAACGGCTCGAGCGCAAGCTGCTGGGCCACGCGGGCATGCTGGCCCGTTCCGACGAAGTGTAGTTCGGGTGACTACCCGTCTGGCCGGGACGCTGCTATGGGGCCCGACCGATGACAGCCCCCGCGACGACCCCCGAAGTGGCCACGAGCAACAAGATGCCTTCGAGCATCTGGTACATCGTCAGCAACGAGTTCGCCGAGCGCTTCTGCTTCTACGGCATCAACTCGATCCTGGTTGCCTACATGGTCAGCCAGATGAAGTTCACCGACGGGAAGGCGCTCGCGTGGCAGGCGCTCTTCAAGACCGCGGCGTACCTCTTCCCCCTCGTGGGCGCGGTCATCTCGGACGTCTTCTGGGGCAAGTTCCGCACCATCTTCGTCTTTTCGATCTTCTATGCGACGGGCTGCGTGTCGCTGGCCCTCTTCGGGAGCAGCGAGTTCGCGTTGGTCGCCAGCCTCGGGTTGGTGGCGCTGGGCACCGGCGGCATCAAGCCGTGCGTGTCGACGAACGTCGGTGATCAGTTCGACGCGAAGAACTCGCACCTCATCGAGCGCGCGTTCTCGATGTTCTACATGGCCATCAACGCCGGCTCGTCGATCTCGATCGTGCTGTGCCCTGAACTCCTCGACAACCCGAACTGGGGCCCGAAGTGGGCCTTCGGCGCACCGGCGATCATGATGGTCACCGCCACGCTGATCTTCATCGCGGGTCGCGCCCGCTACGTGAAGGTGCCGCCGGCGGGTAAGGCCTGGGTCAAAGAAGTGTTCTCGCCCACGGGCCTTGGGCTGATCGGCCGCCTGGCCGTGCTGTACGTCTTCGTCGCGCTGTTCTGGATGTTGTGGGACCAGTCGAACGGCGGCGCGCTCGTGCTGCAGGCGCAGTCGCCGCTGATGGACAAGTCGATCTTCGGTCTCTTCACGTTGAAGGCGCCGCAGGTGCAGGTGGTCAACGGCATCTTCATTCTGCTGTTGGCCCCGGTGTTCTCGTACGGCGTGTTTCCCTTCGTGAACAAGTTCGTGAAAGTCACCCCCTTGCGCAAGATCGGCGCGGGCATGGTGGTGATGGGCACCTCGTTCCTCGTGGTGGGCTGGCTCGAAGACCAGATCATGATGGGCAACACCGTGTCGGTCTGGTGGCAGTTCCTGGCGTACTTCATCCTCACCGCGGCCGAGTTGCTGGTATCGGTGACGGCGCTCGAGTTTTCGTACAAGCAGGCGCCGCTGCGCATCAAGAGCTTCGTGATGGCGCTGTTCCTGCTCTCGACGAGCCTCGGCAACTTCCTGGTGGCGGCCATCAACTTCGCGATCGTCAAGCCGGTGCACGCGACGAACATCGAGTCGGGCGCAGAGACGTGGGTGACGCTCGACGAGGCCTCGCAGTTCGTCGTCGGCCAGAAGCTCGACTTCACCGGTGAGACGGGCGTGAAGAACACCAAGGGCCGGGATCTCGCGGGCACCTTCCTCGTCGCCGAGATCCAGGGCTCGCGGCTGCGCATCATGGACCCCGCGCGCAACGCAGTGGCGTCGACGGGCACCATGGGCGCCAAGGCCGAGCTGTCGACCTATTCGCTGGTCGGCTCCGCCTACTACTACTTCTTCATCGCCATCATCTGGGTCGCGGCGGCGCTCTTCGCCGTCTACGCGAAGTTCTACAAAGAGCAGGACTTCGTGCGCACCGACGAGGGTGCGGCGGCGGTCTGAAGGTCGGAGCCCTCTTGAACCAAACGCCACTGCGCACCCTCGCGGTCGACCTGGAAGAGCTCACCATCGCCTTCGAGGCGGAGGCGGCCGATCTGCAGTGGTACCTCGACTCGCAGACGGGCGGGGTGATCCTCGTCACGCGTGAGTACGAGCCGGCTGATCATGACGGGCTGACGGCGACCGAGATCGAGACCGACCCGGTGCGCTTCATCGTGGTGCCGCCCGCAGATGCGCAGCACTCCGTCGACGACATGCGCACCTTCGCCGACTCGGTGACCGACGCGCAGTTGAAGGAGTCGCTGGAAATCGCGCTGTCGGCAGCGCGACCCGAGAAGCGCTTCAAGGCAGCGCTCTCGTGGCTGCCCGAGCAGCAATCGCGCTGGCACGCATTTCGGCAGGACCGTTGTCTGCAGCGCGTGACGAAGTGGCTGGCCGGCCACGGCTGGCTCGCCGGCGCGCGCGCCGCCTGAAGGGGCCCCCATGAGCACCACCGCAGCGCAGGTGCCCGGCACGATGCCGCGGCAGATCCCCTTCATCATCGGCAACGAGGCGTGCGAGCGCTTCAGCTTCTACGGCATGCGCAACGTGCTCACGGACTTCCTCGTGGGCTACCTGCTCATCTCGCTGGCCGAGGCCGACCGCCAGCCCGCGGCGAAGGAGGTCTTCCACGTCTTCGTGATGGGCGTGTACTTCTTCCCCCTGCTGGGCGGCTTCCTCTCGGACCGCTTCCTGGGCAAGTACCGGACCATCTTCTGGCTCTCGCTGGTGTACTGCGTGGGGCAGGGGCTCCTGGCCTTCAGCATCGAGTCGAAGACGGGCTTCTACGCCGGGCTCTTCCTCATCGCGCTGGGCAGCGGCGGCATCAAGCCGTGCGTGTCGGCCTTCGTGGGCGACCAGTTCGACCAGACCAACAAGCACCTGGCGAAGCTGGTGTTCGACGCCTTCTATTTCATCATCAACTTCGGCTCGTTCTTCGCCTCGCTGCTCATCCCCCCGCTGCTCAAGTCGGGCTACGCGCGGCTGGCCTTCGGGGTGCCGGCGATCTTGATGGCGCTGAGCACGGTGGTCTTCTTCGCGGGGCGCAACCGCTACGTGAACGTGGCGCCGGCGGGCAAGGACCCCAACGGGTTCCTCTCGGTGTGCCGCACCGCGCTCTTCTCGGGCGGCGGGCTCAACGCGGGCACGGTGCTCTTCCTCCTCGGTGACGTGGCCTCGCTGGCGGCCTTCGCGCTGTGGCCGGCGCTGGGGCCGGTGGCGACCATCTGCCTTTCGCTGGTGATCTTCCTGGTCTTCGCCGGGGCGGGCGTGTGGCTGCGCATCGAGAACGCGCGCGGCAAGCACCCCGATGAGGACGTGGACGGGGTGAAGGCCGTGCTGCGGGTGCTGGTGCTCTTCGCGCTGGTGACGCCGTTCTGGTCGCTGTTCGATCAGAAGGCCTCGACGTGGATCCTCCAGGCCAAGTCGATGCAGCTGCCGGGCTGGGGCTGGTTCACCACCGCCTCGCAGATGCAGGCGCTCAACCCGCTGCTGGTGATGCTGCTCATCCCCTTCAACAACCTGGTGCTCTACCCGGGGCTCCGGAAGCGGGGCGTGGAGCCGACGGCGCTGCGGCGCATGGGCCTGGGCATCGCCTTCTCGGGCCTCTCGTGGATCGTGGTGGGCTCCATCCAGCTCGCGCTCGACGGCGGGCAGAGCCTGCCCATCCTCTGGCAGATCATCCCCTACGCGCTGCTCACCTTCGGCGAGGTGCTGGTCTCGGCCACGGGCCTGGAGTTCGCCTACTCGCAGGCTCCGGCGCGCATGAAGAGCGTGCTGATGGCCTTCTGGAGCCTCTCGGTGACCATCGGCAACCTGTGGGTGCTGCTGGTCAACGCGAGCGTGAAGAACGACGGGGTGACCTCGGCCATCAAGGCCCAGGGTTGGAGCGTCATCGCCACCCAGATGTACTTCTTCGCAGCCTTCGCCTTCGTGGCCGCCGCGGCCTTCGGGCTCTACGCGCGGCGCTACACGGTCGGCGACTACTACCGGAAGTCCTGACGGGCCTCAGCCCGCCACGCGCTGCCCCACCCGCTGCTTGCGGCCCTTGTGGAGCACGTGCTTGAGGTACTTGCCGGTGTAGCTCTGCTTCACCTCGGAGACGTGCTCCGGCGTGCCCTCGGCGAGCACCAGCCCGCCGCCCGCGCCGCCCTCGGGCCCGAGGTCGATGACCCAGTCGGCCGACTTGATGACGTCGAGGTTGTGCTCGATCACCAGCACAGTGTTCCCCGCTTCGACCAGCCGGTTCAAGACGATCAACAGCTTCCGGATGTCCTCGAAGTGCAGGCCGGTGGTGGGCTCATCGAGGATGTACAGCGTCCTCCCCGTGGCCACCTTGGCCAGCTCGCGTGAGAGCTTGATGCGCTGGGCCTCGCCGCCCGAGAGCGTGGTCGAGGGCTGGCCCAGCTTGATGTAGCTCAGGCCCACCTCGTCGAGCGTGCGCAGGTGCCGCATGATGTCGCGGTGCACCTCGAAGTGCGCCATGGCCTCGCGCACCGACATGTCGAGGATCTCCGCGACGTTCTTGCCCTTGTAGCGGACGCGCAGCGTGGCCTCGTTGAAGCGCTTGCCGCCGCACACTTCGCAGGGCACGTAGACGTCGGCGAGGAAGTGCATCTCGACCTTCTTCACGCCATCGCCTTCACAGGACTCGCAGCGCCCGCCCTTCACGTTGAAGCTGAAGCGGCCCGGGGTGTACCCGAAGGTGCGCGCCTCGGCGGTCTGGGCCAGCACCTCGCGGATGGAGTCGAAGACCTTGGTGTACGTGGCCGGGTTCGAGCGCGGGGTGCGGCCGATGGGGCGCTGATCGATGTCGATCACCTTGTCGAGGAACTCGAGGCCGGTGATGGCCTGGTGTTTTCCGGGGATGTCGCGCGTTTGGTAGATGTGCCGCGAGAGCGCCGGGAAGAGGATCTCGTTGATCAGCGTGGACTTGCCCGCGCCCGAGACGCCGGTCACCGCGACGAACACCCCCAAGGGGATGTCCACGTCGATGTCCTGGAGGTTGTTTTCCTTCGCGCCCTTGATGGTCACCCGCTGCTTGCCGAGCGGGCGGCGCATGCGGGGCACTTCGATCTCCACGCGGCCCGAGAGGTAGCCGCCGGTGATGCTCTTCTCGTTGGCCATCACCTGCTTGGGCGTGCCCTGGGCGATCACCTCGCCGCCCAGCTCGCCGGCGCCGGGCCCGAAGTCGATGATCCAGTCCGACTCCTCCATGGTCTCCTCGTCGTGCTCGACCACCAGCACCGAGTTGCCGAGATCGCGCAGCTTCTTGAGGGTGTTGATCAACCGCCCGTTGTCGCGCTGGTGCAGGCCGATGGACGGCTCGTCGAGGATGTAGATCACCCCGGTCAGCTCGCTGCCCATCTGGGAGGCGAGTCGGATGCGCTGGCTCTCGCCGCCGCTCAGTGACGAGGCCGCGCGATCGAGGCTCAGGTAGGTGAGGCCCACGTCGGCGAGGAACGAGAGCCGCGAGCGGATTTCCTTGTTGAGCTCCTCGGCGATGGTGGCTTCGTTCTTCGTCAGCGGCAGCTCGCCGATGAACTCGAGGGCCTGGGCGATGGTGAGGTGGCTCAGGTCGACGATCGACTTGCCGTGCACCTTGACCGCGCGCGACTCGGGCCGCAGGCGCTCGCCCAGGCACGTGGGGCAGGGCTTATCGCTCAGGAACTTCATGTAGTACTGCTTCATCGCCTCGCTGGTGGTGGAGTTGAAGCTGCGCCACAGCTTGTTGACGAGGCCCTCCCACTCCATCTTCCAGCGCGCGTCGCCCCACTTCATGGCGAGCTCCTTGCCGGAGCTGCCGTACATCACGATGTCGGTCTGCTTCTTGGGGAGCTTGTCCCACGGGGTCTCGAGGTCGATGCCGAAGGCGCGCGAGAGCGTGTCCACGAGATCGGCCGTCCAGCCTTCGCCGCGCGAGACGCCCGAGGCCCACACCTCGACGGCGCCGTCTTTGATGGAGCGCGTCTTGTCGGGGACGATGAGGTCCGGGTCCATCTCCGCGCGGGTGCCCAGGCCGCTGCACTCGGTGCACATGCCCAGGGGGTTGTTGAAGGAGAACGACGCGGGCGTGGTCTCGGGGAACGAGAGGCCGCAGTGGTGGCACGCGTTGAGCTCGCTCATGGTGCGATCGGCGGTCTTCGCGGCGTTCTCGTCGGTGATGATCAGCACGCCCTTGCCCTCGCGCAGTGCCTGCTCGACCGAGTCGGTGAGCCGGGGGCGGAGATCGGGCTTGAGCACCAGGCGGTCGATGATGATCTCGACGTCGTGCTTGCTCTTCTTGTCGAGCTCGATCTTCTCCTCGAGCGAGCGCACCTTGCCGTCGATGCGCGCGCGGCTGAAGCCCCGCTTCATGGCGTCGACCAGCAGGTCTTTGTGCTCGCCCTTGCGGTTGACCACGATGGGCGCCAGCAGCTGCAACTTGGTGCCCGCCGGCGACTTCATGATCTCGTCGACGATCTGCTGGGCCGACTGCTTGCCCACCTTGCGCCCGCACTGGTGGCAGTGCTGCACGCCGATGTTCGCGTAGAGCACGCGGAGGTAGTCGTGCACCTCGGTGACCGTGCCCACCGTGGAGCGCGGGTTGTTCGACGCCGCCTTCTGCTCGATGGAGATGGTCGGCGAGAGGCCACGGATGGTGTCGTAGCGGGGCTTCTCCATCTGCCCGAGGAACTGCCGCGCGTAGGCCGAGAGCGACTCGACGTAGCGGCGCTGGCCTTCGGCGTAGAGCGTGTCGAACGCCAGCGAGCTCTTGCCCGAGCCGGACACGCCGGTGAAGACCACGAGCTTCTTCTTGGGGATGTCGAGGGTGACGCCCTTGAGGTTGTGCTCTTTCGCGCCGCGGATGCTCAGGAACTCGGGTTCAGCCATGGGCCGACTTGTTCCGGAACGCGCGTTCAGGTCAAGACATCCCTCGCCCCCCGAAGGGTGAGGGAACGTCGCTCCCCGTCTTGGCCCGCCAGTTCCCGGGTGGGCAGCCTTGCTACCGAGGTAGCAATTCATGGCCAACGCCCAGAAAATCAGCGTCTCCGTCACCGCGGACGATCTCCGCTGGCTGCGCCGCCGTGCCCGCGAGCAGCACGAGACGGTCTCCTCGGTGCTCGCGGAGGCAACGCGCTTGCTCCGTCAGCGCGAGGCGCAAGACCGGCTCATCAAGTCCTTCGGCAAGGACGCCGACGTGCCCGACGAGGTCGCGGCCGAGATTCGATCGATATGGCGGGGTTGACGCTCGACACCGGGGCGCTCTTCGCGCTCGAGCGCCGTCGCCAGCGCATCCGTCAGATCGTCACCATCGCCTCGAGGGATGCCGTGCGGATGACGGTGCCGGCCGCGGTGGTGGCCGAGTGGTGGCGGGGACGAAGCGCGGTGGCGGAGGACATCCTCGCGGCCTTCGAGCTCGAGGTCCTCGACGAGTCACTCTCGAAGCTGGCGGGTGAGGCCCTCGCGGCGATTCCCTCGGCGACCACCATCGACGCGATCGTCATGGCCTCGGCCGCGCGGCGGGGCGACGTGGTGCTCACCTCCGACGTCGACGATCTCACCGCGCTCCAGCGCCACTTCCGCAGCGTGCGAGTCCTGGGCGTCTGACGTCAGGTGTGGAAGTCCCACGTGCCCAGCCAGTGCACGCAGCCAGCGCAGCCGCCCGCGAACACCGCGAGGGTGATGAAGGTCATCATCACCCACCGCCACAGCCCAGTGGACGGTGGCACGTAGCGCGGGCCCCCGCCGGAGAGGCACTGCGAGCACACCCCTTCCGCGGCGATGCACTGCTCGCACATGCCGCGACCGCACCGCACGCAGACCGCGCTCGCGTCGATGAAATGCTCGTTGCAGGGGATGCCCATGCAGCGAAGCTACACGGTCGGGCGCAGCACGAGGTTCCGCGCCTTCTCGGCCCGCTTGGCTGACAGCTCCACCCCCACCGCGTCGAGGCCGTGCTGGTTGGCCACGGCGAGCATGGTGCCCACGCCACAGAAGGGGTCGACCACGGTCTTCGTCGCGGTGTGCTTCACCAGGAACTGCGCGATGGCCTCGCAGGCCTCGAGGCCCATGGCGCGGGCCCAGGTCATCTCGCCCAGGCGCGGGAGCACGTCGGCGAACGACTGCCCCTTCTCCAGGCGCTTGGTGCGCGAGAAGCACAGCAGGTGCGCGTAGGCCGGGCGGCCGAAGGTGATGATCCCCGCGGGCGCGCGGCAGATGACCTTGTGCCAGAGGCAGGAGCTCCCGGCCTGCTCGGCGCCGAGCGAGACCAGGAAGCTCTTGTCGACCCAGCGGCCGTCGAGCTTCACGTCGGTCTGGTAGAAGATGGCTACGCCTTCATCGCTCAGCTGCCGGCAGATCAACGCCGAGGTGTCGATGAACCACTGGCGCCAACCGGCGAAGCCCAGCGAGGGGATCTCCGAGCTGTCGGGCATCGAGGTGACCACCGCGACCTCCGGGCCGAAGCGTTGGGCCTCGAGCCAGGCGATCCCCTCGGTGGCGTGGACTTCGCGGGTCGGCATGAGGGCCGTCTACGCGAAGTCGTGGCCCGCAGCGCCGGTTGATGAGGCTAAAACCGCGAGGTGCAAGCCGACTTCAACGAAGAGAAGCGCCTGGCAGTGGTGATGTACGGCGGGGTTTCACTCGCCATCTACATCGCGGGGGTGGCGAGGGAACTGCTCGGCGTGGTGCGCGCCACGGCGCCCTCGATGACCCAGCCCGACCAGGCCGGCCTCTCCGCGAAGCAGCTCAACGGCGTCGAGGAGATCTACCGCGAGCTCGCCTCGCGCGACGGCGTGCTCACCACGCGCGTCACCATCGACATCATCAGCGGCACCTCGGCGGGTGGCATCAACGGGGTGTTCCTCGCCAAGGCGCTGGCGCACAACCTCTCGCTCGATCCGATCATCGATCTCTGGGTGAAGGAGGGGGACCTCGCGAAGCTGCTCAACGACTCGCAGGCCGCCACGGGCACCACGCCGCCACCCAACGAGCCCCCGGTCTCGCTGCTCAACGGGGGGCACCTCTACCGCCGCCTGCTCGCCGCCTTCGACCAGATGGACGAGGTGGGCACCACCGGTCGCTACGATCCCTCGCGCGTCGATCTCTTCGTGACCACCACCGACGTGCACGGCGAGCTGATCCGCCTCCCGGTCTTGAACGCCGTCGCCCGCGAGAAGCGCCACCGGCAGCGCTTTCACTTCACCGCGCGTGGTGACCCCGCCCCCGTGGAGTTCGCCCGGGCCGAGAACCCGTTGCTGGCCTTCGCCTCGCGCTGCACGTCGTCGTTCCCCGCGGCCTTCGAGCCCTTCACCTGGAACGACGCCGTGTCCATCGAGCCCGCGCGCCCGGGCTCCACGCGGTGGACCGATCGCCTGCTCTTCACTGGCGCCGACTACGCGAACCGGCCGTTCATCGACGGCGGGGTGCTCGACAACAAGCCGTTCTCGTTGGCCATCGACGAGCTCGCCCGCAGGCAGTCGGCGCTGCCCGTGTCGCGCACGGTGATGTACGTCGAGCCCGACCCGGAGAAGTTCGATCTCGGCCGGCAGCAGCGCCTCCAGGGCACCAAGCCCGACGCCGCGGCCACGGTGTTCGCGGCGCTGACCTTGCCGGGCTACGAGACCATTCGTGAGGATCTCGAGCGGGTGCTCGAGCGCAACGAGCGGGCCGCGCAGCTCCAGACCTTCGAGCAGGCGGTGGCCGACGCGCTCGAGGCGGGCGTCAAGGCGGCCTACTCGGCCAGCGAGTGGAAGGAGAGCAACGGCCTCAAGCTGACGGCCCGCTACGGTATGGCCTACGGCGCGTACCACCAGCTCAAGATCGCCACGGTGCTCGAGGCCTTGTCGGGGGCCATCTGCGCCGCCGTCGAGGTGACCACGCCGGAACACGCGGGGGTGCTCCAGGAACTCGCGACGTTGTGGATCCGTGCGCGCTACCCGCTGACCACCGGTGACACCGCGCTGATGCTCGACGCCGACGTGGAGTACCGGCTGCGCAAGCTGAGCTTCGTGCTCCGCGCGCTCCAGGTGGGGGGCGCTCCGGAGGCGGCGGCCCGCAAGGTGGTCAAGGCCGCGTGTGACGCGCTGTACAAGGCGCGGCGGGACATGCGCGGCGTGCTCGGCCCGAAGCTCGCGACCCTGCGCACGGGCCTGCTCTCGGACGCGGAGCTCGCGCGACTGGCCAGCCAGCTGCCCAGGGTGCGCGAACAGAGCCTCGTGCACCTGGCGGTGCAGACCGCGACGGAGGCGCAAGCAGCGCTCACCGCGGGGCTCGGCGTCTTGATCGACGCCTTCAAGAAGGCCAGCACCGACGTCTGGGCGCAGCTGGGGCCGCTTCCCGCGACGCACCCGGCCCGCACGCGCTACGAGAACTTCGAGCACTACGACATGGCGCTTTTCCCCATCGTGCGGAACGGCGGGGTCGACGAGGCCGTGAACGTCGACGTGGTGCGCATCAGCCCCGACGACGCGAAGGTGAAGCGCGCCGAACCGCTGGCGGGCAACAGCCTCGGTCACTTCGGGGCCTTCCTCGAAGAGCAGCGCCGGCACCACGACGTGTTGTGCGGTCGCCTCGATGGGGCGGAGATCATCATTCGCCAGCTCGGCGGCGATGATCTCGCGGTGGCCCGGGCGCACGGGGAGATCGTCCACGAGATGCTCAAACCCTGGCTCGTCGAGCGTCACCTCAAGCTGGGCTCGCCGCTGCCTCCGCAGATCCTCGCGGTGCTCGATGACAAGCCGAAGCTCCTGCAGTTCTTCCGCGATGGCGCGGCCTACGATCTGGGCCTCGATCGCGCCCACCAGGTCGACTCCATGGGGCGGGCCGGGGTGATCATCGAGAAGATGATGCGCAGCTGGGCGCAGGAGAAGGACGTGCCGCTGCCGAAGTTCGTGCGCTGGGGCGTGTGGGCGCTGGCGACGCTGGGGCAGGTGGCCATTCCCCGCTCGATCCCCCGCACCGTCGCTACCTACTGGGGCCGGCTGTTCGGGCTCGGCTTCGGGCTGATGGCCCTGGGTGGGTACCTCTCGGGGCAAGACCAGCTGTTGATCACCGGCGCCAAGGGGCTGGGCCTGCTCTCGGTGCTGGGCGTGGCGCGGCTCTTCCTCGCCTCTGCCATCGGAGATCGCCCCTCGCGGTTCCTCGCGCGGGTGCTCACCTGGGTGACGCCCGTCGCGGCCCTCGCCGCCGGAGTCCAGGGCAAGGCGCTGCACGTCGCCTCGCGCCTGCCCCCGGTGGACATGTTCTTCCTCGGCCTGCTGGGTCTCGCGGTGTTGATCTCGTGCGCCTTCGGCATCTGGCTCGACGTGAGGCGGGTCCGGGCCTGGGTGATGCGCCGGGCAGGGCCGACTACGCCCGTCCTCACTTCTCGGGCAGGGTGACGAGGGCGGCGAGCGCACTCGCGCGGCCCGCCAAGACCGTCGGGTCCCTGGTCGATCGGCCGTGTGCCGGTCCGATGCGCGCGCGTACTGATCCGGAGCCGCGCGGCTGATGCCCTGTGCGGCGCCGTCGCGTCGAAGGAGGACGAAGTGAAGAAGCTCCCGCAGCAGCCGAAGACCCGGACGTTCTCCCTGGTACCCACGCCCACGAAGTTGGGAGGCTCCCTGCGCAGCGACCGCGAGCTCGCGCAACACCGACGCCTGTATTGCGCGCACTACGCAGGCTGTCTCAGCGTGTCCGTGCGCGAGGAGTGGGCGGGCTTCAGTTGTGTGCACTGCCCGTTGCGCGATCTGCACGATGCGCGGCCCGCGATTGAGCCCTTTGCGGAGCAGCGGCTCGGCAACGACCCGAACTCGTAGGCGGCACCGTCCTTGCTGCTGGTTCCCCGGTCCTCACGACAAGGAGCCACGCCATGGCCACCACCGCCGATGTGCCGCATTCCCCTTCCCGCAGGCGCTACTCCGGCTTCCCGTTCGTGCTGATCACCGCGTTCGCGGTGCTGTTGCTCTCCGTCACCTGGGGCGCCAGCACGTACAACCACCTGGTCCGCGAAGACCAGGAGGTCCGCTCGCGGTGGGCGCAGGTCGAGAACGCATACCAGCGGCGCGCCGACCTGGTCCCCAACCTCGTGGAGACGGTGAAGGGCGCGGCGGCCTTCGAGGCGAAGACCTTCACCGACGTGACCGAGGCGCGGGCGAAGGTCGGGCAGGTGTCAGGCAGCGAGCTGGGCCGGGCCCTGGAAGACCCGAAGGCCTTCGAGCGCTTCCAGGCCGCGCAACAGCAACTGGGGGCCTCGCTGCAACGCTTGTTGGCGGTGAGCGAGGCGTACCCGGACCTGAAGGCCACGGCGAACTTCCGCGATCTCCAGGCGCAGCTCGAGGGCACGGAGAACCGCATCACCGTGGAGCGCATGCGGTTCAACGAGGCGGCCCGGGACTTCAACACCCTGCGTGATCGTTTCCCGTCGATGTTCGTGGCCCGGAGCTTCGGCGCGCGCTTCGCCGAGAAGCCGTACTTCGAGGCCGCGCCCGGTGCCCAGAAGGCCCCCGCGGTGCGCTTCTAGGGCGCCGCCGTGCTCACGCTCGCGCTCCTCGTCGGGTTGTCCGTCGCGCCGCTGACTCCGCCGGCGCCGACGCGCTACCTGACCGACGAGGCGGGGCTGCTCTCGCGGCAGACCCGGGAGACGCTCGATGGCCGGCTGGAGACCGCGGCGCGCAACAGCGGTCAGCAGTTCGTGGTGTGGATCGGGAAGACCACCGGCGGGGAGCCCATCGAGCTCTTCGCCGAGCGGGCCTTCAAGGCCTGGAAGGTGGGGCGGGCGGGCCTCGACGACGGGGTGGTGCTCTTCGTCTTCGCCGAGGATCGCAGCCTCCGGTTGGAGGTGGGGTACGGGTTGGAGTCGGTGCTCCCCGACGCGACGTGTGCGCGGCTCATCAACGAGCGCATCAGGCCGAAGCTCGCGTCAGGGGACGCGGACGGGGCGCTGACCGCGGGCATTGATGCGGTGTTGCAGACGATTGGCGGGGGCGCGCCGACGGCAGGGACCGACGTTCCGCCGCTCACGGTGGCCCAGAAGGCCATGCTCATCGCGGCGGGCGTCGCGTTCCTGCTGTTGTTGATCTTCAAGCCCCGGCTCGCGTTCCGGCTGCTGGGGGCGATGTGGTTCTTCTCCGGTGGGCGGCGGCGTCACGGTGGTGGTGGCTTCAGGGGCGGGGGCGGGCGTTCAGGTGGAGGCGGCGCGTCGGGCCGCTGGTGACCTCGTGCAAAGGAGCCGGTCATGGACATCGTGATGGTGGTCGCCCAGCGGGAGTTTCGGGACGAGGAGTTGATCGATCCAAGCAGGGCGCTCGAGGCCGCGGGGCATACCGTGGTGGTTGCCAGCCAGGTCGCGGGGCTGTGTACCGGCGTGCACGGCTCGACGGTGCTGGCCACGCTGGGCCTCGAGGAGATCCGCCCCGGACGCTTCGACGGGGTGGTCTTCGTGGGAGGCCCCGGCGCGCGGTCGCTCTTCGATGACCCCGCGGCGCATCGGCTGGCCGTCGAGACGGTCCAGGGCAACAAGCTGCTGGGCGCCATCTGCCTCGCCCCGGTGATCCTCGCGCGGGCGGGCGTGCTCACCGGGCGGCGGGCCACGGTGTTCTCCTCGGAGGTCGAGGAGCTGGTGCGCCACCAGGCCAAGCCCCAGCGGCAGGGCGTGGTGGTCGACGGGAAGCTGGTCACCGCCGCGGGACCTTCGTACGCGAAGGAGTTCGGGGCCTCGCTGGTCGAGGTGCTCGGGCTGGAGCAGCGGGGTCAGCCTCGGCCTGCGAGACCGAACTCGCCAGAGCGACACCACTGAGCCAGGGCGTGGCCCGATCAGGGGGCCGGTGCGTGAGCGTGCAGGTCGGGTCTCGCGGAGATCAGGCGGAGCACCTCGGTGACCAGCATGGGCATCACCCAGGGCTTGGTGATGAAGCTGTTGGCTCCCTCGTCGAGGGCTTGGAGTTGGCGCGCAGCGTTCTGGTCGGCGGTGAGCATCATCACCGGGGTGTCGCGGTGGTACTCGGCGCTGCGGATGCGGCGCAGCAGCTCGAGGCCGGTGGAGCGGGGCATGTGCCAGTCGGTGATCACCAGGTCGTAGGGGGCCTGGCGGAAGCGCTCCATGCCCGCGATCCCATCGGCTGCCTCATCGACCTGGGTGATGCCGAGATCGGCGAGCACATCGCGAATGACGAGACGCATCGGGGCGCTGTCGTCGACGAGCAGCAGGCGGGCATCAGGGGCGTTCACGGGCGGTCCTTTCGAGTGAGCTGCGGACAAGACTCGAGGGGGCGATCGATCGCGGTTGCTACGTTCGTGCGGCATGTGGAGCCCCCCCACTGCGTGGCTGCGCGCGAAGGCTATGGCTGCACGTGTGTCAGTGCGAGCTGACACACGCACGTAGGGGTTTGCGCGGTGTCGTGTTCGCGCTCACTGGGAACGTAAGAACCCCCCAGAGCGCTCGACCACTCCGGGCCGGGTCTCTGAGGGGGAAGGTGTTGCGAGAAGGAACGTCGCGACACTCACCTCACGGCTGAACCGCGAAGTCCCACACCATCGTCGCGATCTGCCCGTTGAGCATCGCGCGCACCGCCGTGGTGCCACCGTCCGACCGCACGTAGTACCCGCGGCTGCCGGGCTCATCCGAGATGTTCGCGGCGCTCGCGTCATCGACCCACCAGTTGCACAGCTCGGTCACGTCGGCGACCACGCCATCCGAGTACGTGGCCATCGCGCGGAACCGGTTCTGCCCCACGACCGGCCCGGTGGTGACGATGGGCTTGGCGACGGCGACGATCTCCACCTGGTCGATGAACACGTCGGCCACGTCGAAGATGAGCTGGTGCACCTGCCCACCGAAGTCGACCGAGACCAGCGCCGTGCCCACGTCCGCGCCCGTCACGCGCACCCGGTCCGAGAGCTGGGTCGCCACGATCCACGGCCCGAACTGCAGCGTCACTTCGCTCGAGAGGTTCACCACCTCCCCGTCCGAGTACACGCCGCGCACCACGAAGTCCGCCGACTGGCCGAGCACCAGGCGCCCGCCGACGATGCTCGCGCCGAGCGACTGCAGCACCGGCGCCGTACCTTCGAACTGGTAGGTGGCGATCAGCCCACCGAAGGCGGCGCTGATGGTCGCCGAGCCCTGGCCCATGGCGGTCACCACGCCCGTGTCGTGATCCACCTCGACCACGGCCGGCTGCGACGAGCTCCAGCGCGCGAGGTCACCCACGAACGCGCGGCTGCCGTCGTCGAAGTCCGCGAAGAGGTCCATGCGCTCCGAGAGCCCCTGCGCCACCTGCAGCGTCGCCCGTGAGAACGCGAGCCCCGTCACCTGCCGCTCGAAGGACTCGAGCTGCACCGACGCCGTCGACCCGTCGTAGCTCGCGGTGATGCGCGCCCGGCCGGCCGCATGCGAGAGCACCGCGCCGTTCGCGCCGACCAGCTCGATGACCGCGGGGTCCGACGAGCGCCACGTGGCGAGGTCCGTCACGTCGATCGCGCTGCCATCGGAGTAGGTCACCCGCGCCTGCAGTTGCTGCGCGTCGCCGGGGCGGATGAGGGTGGTGGGGAAGACCACGTCGAAGGCGGCGAAGCGGGGCGCGGTGACCTGGAGCCGCTGGGCGATCTCCCGGTCCGCGAAGCGCGCCTGCACCACGCCTTCACCCTGGGCGCGGGCCACCACAAGGCCCGCCTGGTCGCTCGAGCCGAGGACGCTGCCGTCCACCGACCACGTCGCCCGCGCCGTCACGTCGAGCCAGCTGCCATCCGAGTACTTCGCGACCGCCGTGAACTGCCGCACATCACCGCGGGCCAGGTCGCCGGCGGTGTCGCTCGACAGCTCCAGCGCCTCGAGCGTCGCCGCCGTGGCGAAGAGCGTCACCGCCACCACGTGACCCTCGAAGCGCCCTTCGAACCGCGAGGCGCCGACGCCGCTCAACTGCACGATGCCCGTGGGCCCGATGGTGCCGACCGTGGGCACCGAGCTCGCCCATTCCGTGCGCGAGGTGAGATCGACGCGCGTGCCGTCGCTGTAGTGGCCGTAGGACTTGAGCTGCACCACCGATTCCGTGGGAAAGGTGACCCCGGGGCTCTGCAGCGTGAACGCTTCGAAGGTGAGTGCCGAAGCAGGGACAGCCGACTGCTGGCAGGCCGCGAGGAGGCCGACAGCGAGGACGAGGAGCGAACGCTTCATCATGGGGAAACCCGGGGACAGGGGAAAGGCCGACATCACCCTGAGCATCCGGCGTGCCTGCCCCGGCGGAATGCGCCGCGCCTGAGTCGAAACCCCCTCCGCGCGGTCTTCTGCGACCGCCCCGCGTTGATCAGCTAAGAGACCCGCGACTCGATTCTCTTCTGGGGGCTGCTTGATCTTCCGACGCCTGTTGCCGCTGTGCCTCGCCTTTGCCGTGGGTTGCACCTGTTCCGACAAGGGCAAGACGCCGACGGACCCGATGAATCCCCTGGGTGCCGACGGAACCCGCCAGCTCCAACCACTTCCGGCACCGCCGTCGCTCAACGTCCCACCCGAGTCGCTCCCCGGTGCGGGTCAGGCCCTCGAGGTGGTGGCTGCCAGACCCCAGGGCGAACAATTTGGCGAAGTTCGGCCCACGGTCACCTTCTCGCGGCCCGTGCAGAGCCTCGAGACCGTCGAAGCGCAGCGGGCGGATTCTGCCGCGAAGCCTTTCGCCTCCATCAGCCCCGCCCTCGAGGGTGAGTGGCGCTGGCTGGGCAGCGCGTCGGCGGAGTTCGTGCCGAAGGGGCTCGTGCCCTTCTCCAGCACCTTCACCGTCACCGTGAACGCCGGCCTCACCGCGCTCGACGGCGCGAAGCTCGAGCAGCCGTACACCTACACCTTCACCACCCCCCGCCTCGAGCTGCAGGACGTCGCGCCCGCCCGCGGCGACCGCTGGCTCAAGCCCGAGAGCACCTTCACGCTGCTCTTCAACCAGCCCATCGTCGCCTCGCAGCTCGAGGCCGGGCTCAAGCTCACCATCGGCAACGGCACGGTCATCCCCGTCAAGGTGACGAAGGAGATCTCCATCGAGGACGAGCGCCGCGCGCAGCAGGAAGAGGCCAAGAAGGCCGGTCGCGCCTACGAGCCGATGAGCGACGAGCAGCGCGGCTACCGCAACCGCCAGACCCGCTACACGCTCAAGCCGCAGACCGCGCTCCCGCTCGACCAGGCGCTGACCCTGATCCTCGACCCCGCGCTGCACGGCAAGGACGGCCCGCTGGCGATGACCGCGGCCGCCGACGTGACCTACCGCACCTATGGCCCGCTCAAGCTGGAGGGCGCGCGCTTCTGCGAAGGCGACTACCGCTGCCCCTACGGCCCGCTGGTGATCAACACCACCAACGGCGTCGAACTCGACACGCTCAAGTCGCGCCTCAAGGTGACCCCGGCCGTGGAGCTGGATTGGGAAGGCGCCTCGGTCAACGTCCCCGACTCGGAGTGGGAGATCAACAACCGCCGGCCCACGGTGATCCTCTCGGGCAAGTTCAAGCCGGGCACGCAGTACAAGCTGGAGATCGCCGCCGGCGTGGGTGACTTCTTCAAGCAGTCCGCCGCCGAAGGCCTCACCGCCACGCTGCAGACGGCCGACCTCTCCGCGGCCCTGGTGACCGGTGGCTCGCTGGGGTTGATCGAGAAGACCAACGACGCCCCCGTGGTGCCGGTCGAGGTCTCGAACCTGAAGACCCTCAACGTGAGCATGTGGAAGCTCACCGTCCCCGAACTCGCCAAGGCGCTGGCCACCAACGGCCGCAGCGACGTCAACACCCTCAGCCGCGCGCCCGACTTCAAGGAAGACGAGAAGCTCACCTACGCCCGCAACCTCGCGCGCGTGCACCCGGTGCAGCTCAGCAAGGTGCTCGGCGCCGGCGTGAAGACCGGCCTGGCGATGATCAACGTGAACTCGCCGGACCTCGAGTACCACCCCGATCGCGGCTACCAGCAGGTCATCCAGGTCACCGATCTCGCCGCCCACCTGAAGCTCGGGCCCAAGTCGTCGCTGATGTGGGTCACGCGGCTCTCGGACGGCAAGCCGGTGGGCGACGCCGACGTGGCGGTCTACGACGCCGACGGCACGCAGGTGTGGACGGGCAAGTCGAACGCGGAAGGCTTCGTCGACGCGCCCGGCGCCATCGGCCTCAAGCTGAAGCCCCCGCTCTACCAGTGGGAGGTGCCCTTCGCCCTCGTGGTCGCGCAGAAGGACGGAGACGTCAGCGCCACCGCGAGCACCTGGGACAGCGGCGTGGAGCCGTACGAGTTCAACCTCTCGCAGGGCTGGGAAGGGGAGCGCCCCGACTCGGCGAGCTTCGTGTTCACCGACCGCGGCATCTACAAGCCCGGCGACGAGGTCTTCGCCAAGGGCGTGGTGCGTTACCGCGTGCTCGGCGAGCTGCGCGCCCCGGCCGAGGGCAGCGTGCTCACCGTCACCCTCACCGACTCCAAGGGCGAGAAGGTCACCACCGAGCAGGTGAAGGTCACGAAGTACGGCACCTTCAGCTTCAAGACCACCATCGGGAAGGAAGCGCCCACCGGGTACTACAACCTCAACGCCACGGGCAGCATCGCCGGCGGTGAGGTCGCCACCTCGGGCTCGTTCCGCGTCGAGGAATACCGCGCGCCCCAGTTCCGCGTGGACGTGGAGCCGAAGAAGAAGTCGCTGGTGGCCGGTGAGCCCCTCGAGGCCTCGGTCTTCGCGCGCTACCTCTTCGGCGGCGCGATGAACGACGTGCAGGTGAAGTGGTCGTCGCAGCGCAACGAGACGAGCTTCAGCTCCGACACCGCGCCGGGCTTCACCTTCGCCCAGGAGACCTGGTGGTGGGACGACAACCGCCCCCACTCCGCGAGCGGGTTCTTCGCCTCGGGCGAGGGCAAGGCCAACAACAAGGGCGAGCTCCAGGTGATGGCCGGCACCACCGAGGCCCCCGGTGAGAAGCCGTACACGTACTCCTTCGAGGCCGAGGTCACCGACGTCAACCGCCAGTCGGTCGCCGGCCGCACCGAGGTGATGGTGCACCCCGCGAGCTATTACGTGGGGCTGCGTTCGCCCTCGTACTTCCTCCAGGTGGGCACCGAGTACGGCCTCGAGTCGCTGGTCCTCGACACCGAGGGCAAGCGCACCGCGGGGCAGAAGGTCACCGTCACCGTCACCAGCCGCACGTGGAAGTCGGTGAAGCAGAAGGACGCCTCGGGTGGCTTCTCCACCATCTCCGAGCCGGTGGAGACCGAGGTCAAGAAGTGCGAACTGACGAGCGCCCAGGACGTGGTGCCCTGCAAGTTCAAGCCGGAGTCCGCGGGCTTCTTCATCGTGCGCGGCGCGGTGAAGGACGGGCAGGGGCGGCAGCACAGCGCGTCGCTCGGCGTCTACGCCACGGGCAACGAGTGGGTCGCCTGGCAGCGCACCGACACCGATCGCGTGGAACTCATCACCGACAAGACCAGCTACGACGTGGGTGACATCGCCAAGGTGCTCATCAAGTCGCCGTACCCCGAGGCGAAGGCCATGTTCACCGTCGAGCGCGAAGGCGTGCTCTCGCGGCAACTGGTGGACCTCAAGGGCTCGGTGGTCACCGTCGACGTGCCCATCACCGAGGACATGGTGCCCAACGTGTTCGCCGGCGTGCTCATCATGCGCCCCCGCGTGAAGGACGGCGGCATCGAGACCGGTGACGATCCCGGCCGCCCCAACGCGCGCATCGGCCTCGTGAAGCTGAACGTGGAGAAGAAGACCAAGCGCCTCGCGGTCAGCGTGAAGACGGACAAGAAGGACTACCAGCCGCGCGAGACGGTCAAGGTGTCGCTCGACGTGAAGGACGCCGCCGGCAAGCCCGCGAGCGGCGAGGTCACGCTCTACGTGGTCGACGAGGCCGTGTTGCGGCTGACCGCGTACACCGTGCCCGATCCCATCGCCTCCATCTTCCCCGAGCGCGCGCTGTCCATGCGCCTGGGCGAGCCGCTGCTCCACCTGGTGCGCAAGCGCTCGTATGGAGAGAAGGGTGAGGCCGCCGGTGGTGGTGGCGGTGACGGCTCGGGTGGTGGCTTCCGCAACCAGTTCAAGACGACCGTGTTCTTCAACCCCACGCTCGAGCTGAAGGACGGCGTGGCGACGACTTCGTTCCCGCTGCCCGACAACCTCACCGCGTTCCGGGTGATGGCCGTGGTGGTGACGCAGAGCGATCGCTTCGGCAGCGGCGAGACCAGCCTGCAGGTCAACAAGCCGGTGATGGCGTTGCCCGCGCTGCCTCGCTTCGCGCGGGTCGGTGACGTGTTCGAGGCCGGCGTGGTGGTGCACTCGCACGGCGCTTCCGCGGGTGAAGTGACGGTCACCGCGAGCGTGTCGGGGGGCGCAGAGCTCACCGGCGCAGCCGAGCAGAAGGTGGTGATCACCGAGGGCAACCCGAAGGAAGTGCGCTTCGGCTTCAAGGCCGTGCGTCCCGGCATCACCACGTTCCGCTTCAAGGCGAGCGGCGGTGGGGCCAACGACGGCGTGGAAGAGAAGCTGCCCATCGAGCTCCCGGTCGAGACCGACGCGGTGGCCACCTATGGCGACACCACCGACGTACGCGTGGAGGGCATCGTGCCTCCGAAGGACGTGTACGAGGATCTCGGCGGGCTCACGGTGTCGATGTCGTCCACCTCGCTGGGCGGCTTCGATCGCGGGTTCCAGCAGCTCATCGAGTACCCCTACGGGTGCCTCGAGCAGCAGTCCTCGCGCCTCGTGCCCTTCATCGCGCTCCGCGAGATCGCCGGCCAGTTCGGCGTGCCCTGGCCCTCGCGCAACCCGAAGAAGGCGGCGGCGAACGACGAGATGAACGCGCTCATCAACACCTACCTGTTCCCCACGCTCGACGTGGCCGACAAGAAGGACCCCGACGCGGTCATCGCCTCCACGGTGAAGAGCATCCTCTCGCTGCAGGAGAGCGACGGCAGCTTCCGTTACTGGCCCAGTTCGATGTGCAGCGATCCGTGGGCGAGCACCTACGCCACCATGGCCCTGGCCCGCGCGAAGGAGGTCGGCTTCGAAGTGCCCGCCGATCGCCTCGCCCGCGCCGAGAAGTACCTGGGCAACGTCGTCGGTGGGAACTGCGGCGGCTGCTGGACCCAGCTGTACTGCGGTGACGAGACGCGGGTCTTCGCCAGCTACGTGCTGGCGCGCATGAAGAAGCCGAAGCCCTCGAGCTACGGCGAGTTCTACGCGCGGCGCGACAAGCTCTCGCTCTTCAGCAAGGCGCTGCTGGCCAACGCGATGTTCGTCGGTGGCGGCGATCGCAAGCAGGCCAACGCGCTGCTGCAGGAGATCCTCAACAACGCCAAGGAGTCGCCCAAGGGCATCTCGTTTGCCGAGGTGCAGAGCGAGACCTACGCGACGCTGTTCAACTCCGACACGCGCACCACCGGCGTGGTGTTGCAGGCGCTCACCGACATCTCGCCCGATCACCCCTACGTGGGGAAGATGGCGAAGTACCTCACCGGCGTGCGGCAGGGTGACGGTGACTGGCGCAGCACCCAGGAAGCCGCGTGGTCGCTCATCGGCCTCACCCAGGTGATCCGCACCAAGGAGAAGGACACCCCGGACTTCAAGGCCACCCTCGCCATGGGCACCGGCGAGCTCATGAGCCAGGCCTTCAAGGGCCGCTCGATGAAGACCGAGGTGAAGACGGTCTCGATGAAGGAGCTCCTCGCCAAGGCGCAGGGCGCGGACCAGAAGCTGACCTTCAAGAAGGAAGGGGCGGGCGTCCTCTATTACTCGGCGCTGCTCAAGTACGCGCCGAAGGAGATGCCCACCAAGTCCCTCGACAGCGGGCTCTTCGTGCAGCGCTGGTTCGAGCCGTACGCGGGCGGGGGGCAGTCGACGAAGTTCTACGCGGGTGACCTGGTGCGGATTCGCGTGCGCATCGGGACCAACCAGGAGCGTCACTGGGCGGCCTTCGAAGTGCCGTTGCCTGCGGGCCTCGAGCCGGTCGACACCTCGTTGGCCACCACCGCGAAGCTGGCGCGCTCACCGGACGAGGAGCAGCGGGGCATGGGCTACGACGCCGAGGGTGGCGCGGATGGCGAGTCGGGTGACGCGGAAGAAGGCCCGGTGAACCCGTGGATGTACCGGTTCTGGAGTCCCTTCAACCACGTGGAGATGCGCGACAGCCGGGTGGTGATCTTCGCGGACCACCTGCCTCCCGGCGTGCACGTGACGAGCTTCGTGGCGCGCGCCACGACCCCGGGTGTCTTCGTGATGAAGCCCGCGCGGGGCGAGCTGATGTACGAGCCGGAAGTCTGGGGACGCAGCGAGGGTGGCACGCTCACCGTCGAGCTCCCGACCACGGTCACCCAGAAGTGAAGGGACCGAAGACTCCCTCTCCCCTCGAGAGGGGAGAGGGTCGGGGTGAGGGGCCCCACTATCGCCTCCTGTTTCTCCTACCCCTGATCCCCATCGCGGCGTTCATCGCGGCGCCGCTCCCGCCGCATCTGCTGGACTACCGGCCGGTCACCTCGGTCAAGATCCTGGATCGCGATCACAACCTGCTGCGTGAACTCCGGAGCACCGCCGACGGTCGCTCGACCCCACTGACCGCGTCCGAAATCCCACTCCAGGTCCAAGCCGCGTTCCTGGCCGCGGAAGATCACCGCTTCCCCACCCACGTCGGCGTCTCCCCGATCTCGATCCTCCGGGCCCTCAAGCAAAACCTCCGCGCGGGGCACGTGGTCGCCGGAGGCTCGACCATCACCCAACAACTCTCCCGCGCCCTGATCCCGCGCGAGCGAACCATCCTCGGCAAGGCCCAGGAAGCGCTCTGGGCGCTGCGCCTCGAAGCGCACCTCTCCAAGTCCGAGATCCTCACGCAGTACCTGAACCGGGTGCCCTTCGGGAACAACACCTTCGGGCTCGAAGCGGCCTCGCAGCTCTACTTCGGCAAGCGAGCGCAGCACCTCTCCCTGGGCCAGGCGGCGATGCTCGCGTCCCTTCCGCGGGGACCCACGGCCTACGATCCCTTCCGCAAGGCCGCGCGCCTCGACGCCCGTCGCTCCTGGGTGCTCGACCGCCTCGAGCACACGCACCTCTCGACCCCGGACCTGGTGGCCTCCGCCCGCGCCGAGCCGCTGGACCTCACGACCTTCGCGGCCACCTTCCGCGCCCCGCACTTCGTGGAGTTCATCGCCGCGCACCTCGAGCGCTGGGGTCTCTCCCAGGCGGCGGTGATCGAGACCACCCTCGACCCGCACCTGCAACCCGACGTCGAAGCCCAGGTCGCGGAAGAGATCGCTCACCTCACCGAGCGCCGCGTGACCTCCGCCGCGGTGCTCGTGCTCGACAACGAGACCAGCGAGGTGCTCGCCTACGCGGGCTCGGCGGACTTCTTCAACGGCGCCATCGGGGGCCAGAACGACGGCATCCAGATGCGGCGTCAGCCGGGCTCCGCGCTCAAGCCCTTCATCTACGCCGAGGCCTTCACGCGTGGGTACACGCCGGCGACGGTGATCCCGGATCTCGAGACCGCCTTCAACGCCCCCAAGGGCGCCTACACCCCGAAGAACTACGACCGCCGCCTGCACGGCCCGGTGCGCGCACGTGAGGCGTTGGCGAACTCGTACAACGTGCCCGCGGTGCGGGTGGCGGACGACGTGGGCCTGGGGAACTCGCTCGACGTGTTGCACCGCGCGGGCTTCGATTCGCTCAAGAGCGGGGCCGAGCATTACGGCCTGGGGCTCGCGCTGGGGAACGGCGAGGTGTCCATCTGGGAAGCGGCCCGCGCGTACTCGGGCTTTTCTCGGGGAGGTCTGGTTCGTCCGATCATCCCGATCCTCCACGCCTGGACCGCCGACGGTCGCGAGCTCCCCCTGCGCCGCGAGCTGAAGCCGCGCCGCTTCGCCGAAAGCCACGCCGCCAACCTCATCGCGCACATCCTGAGCGACAACGCCGCGCGCGCCCGGGCCTTCGGCGTGGACAACGCGCTGCGACTCCCATTCCCGGCCGCGGCGAAGACCGGCACCTCGAAGGGCTACTCCGACAACTGGACGGTGGGGTTCACGAAGGAGCGCACCGTCGCCGTCTGGGCGGGGAACTTCGACGGCACGCCGATGATCCAGGTCTCGGGCATCACCGGCGCCGGGCCGATCTTCAAGCGGGTGATGACGCGGGCGATGCACGGGGTGACGCCGCAGCCGCTGGTGAATCGGGAGGGCCTGGTCTCGGCCAGCATCTGCCCGCTCTCAGGCCACCTCGCCGGGCCGAGCTGTCCCGCGGCCATGGAAGAGCTGTTCATGGACGGCACCGCGCCCCAGCACCGCTGCGAGATGCACGGGGAGCTGTCGGCCTCGCTGTCTGCGGAGTTGCAGAAGAAGTGCCTCCAGTTGGCGGCAGCGCAGGGGCGGCTCTCGGATCTCGGCCTCGACTTCTACGACTGGGCGAAGAACGAGGGCCTGAGCCGCGAACCGTGGCTCTCGGCCTCCTGCCTGGGCAACGAGTCGGGCGAGAAGGCCCGCGTGCTGCATCCCGCGTCGGGGGGCGAGTTCCTGCTGATCTCGGATCTCCCCCTCGGAGACCAGGCGATCCCGGTGCGGGTGCGTGCCGCGCCTTCGTTGGCTCCGCTCGCGGTCTACGTCGACGGGGCACGGTTGCTCGAACTCGAGCCCCCGTTCGCGGGGCGCGTGCCTGCGACCCAGGGCGCGCACGTGCTCGAGGTGCGCGACCGGAGCGGGGCGCTGATCGACTCCGTGAAGTACGTCGTTCGGCGGTGAGGGGAGGGCGGGTTACTTCTTCTCGGCCAGCGCCGAGAGCGCCTTCTGCTTCTTCTCTTCGCGCCAGCCCTGCACGAACAACACCCCGATGCCGCCGAGGATGGCGAGGTCGGCCACGTTGAACACGCCGGTGCGCAGCGAGCCGATGCCCATGTTCATGAAGTCCACCACGCTGCCTTCGAAGCGCGCGCGATCGATCCAGTTCGAGAAGCCGCCCGAGGCGATGAGCGAATACGAGCCCACCTGCACCAGGTCGAGCTTCTTGCTCCCCAGCGCGTAGATGCACAGCGCCAGCAACAGCGCGCCCACGCCGATGGTCAGCACCCAGTAGCGCGCCTGCGGAGGCAGGTTCGAGCCCAGCGAGAGGAACGCGCCGTCATTCGTCGCGTACTGCAGCCGGAAGACGTCCCCCAGCCAGGAGTGCGCGGGCGTCCCCTTCAGCGAGGCGGTGGCGAGCTGCTTGGTCCACTGATCGAGCACGACCTGCCCGATGAAGACCGAAAGGAACACGGGGAGGCGGCGCATGACCATCGAACCCGCCACTTGCCACGGTGTTCCCGGCACGTCTACCGCCGATCAGAAGCGACCCGAGACCGACACCCCGTCGCCGGTGGGGGTGAAGCGGGCCTCCACGGGGCCAATCCGCCCGTGCAGCAGGGTGGGCATCAAGATGCCCGTGGCCAGGCCGATGGTTGAGCCGAGCAGCACGTCGGTCGCCCAGTGCTTGTCCGCCGCCAGCCGGAGGATCGCCGTGGTAGTGGCCATGGGAATGCCCACCGCCCACAGCACCCACGCGTAGCGGTACCCGCGCAGGCTGGCGAGGGTCGCCGCGCTCGCCACGGCCGCGAACGAGAACGTGGAGTGCCCGCTGAAGAACGAGAGGTTGTTGTCCGAGAGATCGTGCCCCTGGGCCAGCAGCTCCGGCGACGCCCCCACGGTGTACGGCCGCCCCCGGCCCACGGCGAACTTCACGAACTGGTTCAAGCCCAGCGCGCTGAAGGTGGCCTCGACCATGAGCAGCGCGTCGACGGGGAAGGCCTCGAGGAACACCCCGTCGCGCCAGGAGAGCAGGGCGTCGAGGCCCAGCATGCTCAGCGGCAAGGCCACGAAGCCCACCAGGTTGCTCGCGACGTTCGGCCCGGCCAGGCCGTCGGGGCTGGGGCTCAGGTTGGGGTTGAAGACGCTGCGCACCGTGTTGTCGAAGGCGTTCGTCTCGCACCACCGGCAGGCCGGCGCGGCCAGCGACTTCTTGAACACCGACTCCGAGAGCAGCCACCCCGTCACCAGGGCCCCGGTGACCGGCAAATCGGCCCGGGGCTCCCAGCGCAACTTGTGCGGGGCTGCCTGACTGACGAGCAGGGCGAGGACGAGCGAGGTGACCATGTGCCAGAAGGCTACCCGCGTCTTGGAGCGAGGGCGCGCCTTGTGTAGAGACGCGCTTCCCCCGGGAGAGAACCCATGCGAACCGAACAAGCAGAAATCGTGATCACTGGTGCAGGCCCCTCAGGCGCGGTCGCCGCGGCGCTGCTGCGCAAGCAGGGCCACCAGGTGATGGTCATCGAGCGGGAGACCTTCCCCCGGTTCTCCATCGGCGAGAGCCTCCTGCCGCAGACCATGACCTACCTCGAAGAGGCCGGCATGCTGCAGGACGTCGTCGAGGCTGGCTTCCAGTACAAGAACGGCGCGTCGTTCTCGCGCGGGGATCGCCACACGCAGTTCGACTTCCGCGACAAGTTCACCGAGGGCTGGGGTTCGACCTACCAGGTGCAGCGCGGCAAGTTCGACAAGGTGCTGGCCGACGCGGCCCAGCGCATGGGCGCGGACATCCGCTACCGCCACGAGGTGCTCAGCGTCGACGTCAGCGGTCCCCCGAAGTTGACCGTGCGCTCGGAGGCGGGCGAGGTCTACCAGGTCGAGACGAAGCTCATCCTCGACGCCAGCGGCTTTGCCCGGCTCCTGCCCCGGCTGCTGGATCTCGAGACGCCCTCGCAGTTCCCCGTGCGGCAGGCGTACTTCACGCACATCGAAGACCACATCGCGCAGGGCAGCGGCTTCGATCGCAACAAGATCCGCGTGGCCGTGCACCCCGAGTTCCAGGACGTCTGGTTCTGGCTCATCCCCTTCTCCGACGGGCGCTGCTCGCTGGGCGTGGTGGCCGAGCCGGCGTTCCTCGAGAAGTACCCGGGCGACGAGATGACGAAGCTCAAGACGCTGGTCAACGAAGACCCGAACCTGCGCAAGCTCCTCGCCAACGCCGTCTGGGACACCCCGGCGCGCACCCTCAAGGGCTACTCGGCCAACGTGAAGCACCTCTGCGCCCCCGGCTACGCGCTCCTGGGCAACGCCGGCGAGTTCCTCGACCCGGTCTTCAGCTCCGGCGTGACCATCGCGCTGACCTCCTCGAGCCTCGCCGCGAAGTGCGCCCACCGGCAGCTGTCCGGCGAAGACGTGGACTGGAGCGCCGAGTACGCCGTGCCGCTGCGCCGCGGCGTCGACGCCTTCCGCGTCTTCGTCGAGGCCTGGTACGCGGGCACCTTCCAGAAGATCATCTTCCACCCCTCGCCCCAGCCCGAGATCCGCAAGATGATCTGCTCGATCCTCGCGGGCTACGCGTGGGACACCAAGAACCCCTACGTCGCCGAGCCCCGCCGGCGCATCGCGGTGCTGGAGCAGGTGTGCGCCTAGGCGCTGCCCTCGCGCTGCTGCTCGCCGGCTGTGTCACCACGCCGAAGGTCCTGCCTCCCGCGGAGTTTTCGCTCCGCTTGAGCCCGGGGTCCCTCGGGCGTGAGCTTCAACTCGCCCAGCGCATCACCGTGGTGCGCGGCGAAGAGCGCCGCAGCTTCGATGCCCAGCTCGAGGTCGACGCGGCCTCGGTGCGCATCGCCGCCGTCGCGCTCGGGCAGACCGTCGCCTCGCTGCATTGGGACGGGACGACCCTCGAACAACACGTCTCGGCCCACGTGCCCCCCGCGGTCACCGCCGAGCGCATCTTGAGCGACGTGCAGCTCGCGTGGTGGCCGGCGACGGCCATTCGCGCCGGCCTGCGCGACGGCTTCACCCTCGAAGAAGGGCAGGGCCAGCGCGCGCTGCTCCTCGATGGCGCCCCCTTCGCCCAGGTCACCTACGAGGGCACCGCGCCCGCCTGGGCCCACGTGCACCTCACCCACCAGCGCTTCGGCTACGCGCTCGACATCGAGTCCGTCGAGGCGACGCCGTGACCGCGTACCTCTCGGAGCTCGGCCTCGTCTGTGCCCTGGGCACCGGCCCTGACGCCGTGCGCGAGGGGCTCTTCGGGTTGCAGCCCAGCGGCGTGCAGACCACCGACTTCTTCTCCGCCGACCGGCCCCTGTGCCTGGGCCGGGTGCAGGTCGCGCTGCCTTCGCTCGCGCACCTCCCCACCGTGCTGCGCAGCCGCAACAACGGCCTCCTGGCGTTGGCCCTCGGCCAGATCCGCCCCCAGGTCGACGCGGCCATCTCCCGCTTCGGCGCCGCGCGCGTGGGCGTGGTGCTCGGCACCAGCACCTCGGGCATCGGCGAGGGCGAGCTGGCCATCGCCTCCCAGGTCGCGCACGGCACGCTCGGCGAGGGCTACGACTACGGCCAACAGGAGCTCGCTTCCTCCGCGCGCTTCCTCGCCACCGAGCTGGGGCTGCGCGGGCCCACGGTGGTCATCTCCACCGCGTGCAGCTCGAGCGCCAAGGCCCTCGCTTCGGCCGCGCGCTGGCTCGAGGCGGACCTCGTGGACGCGGTGCTCGTGGGCGGGGCTGACTCGTTGTGCCGCTTCACCATCGCCGGCTTCGCCTCGCTCGACTCGGTGAGCGCCGCGCGCTGCAACCCGCTGAGCCGCAACCGCAACGGCATCAACATCGGCGAGGCCGCGGCCCTCTTCTTGATGACCCGCGAAGGGGGCCCGGTGCGCCTGGCCGGGTGGGGCGAGACGTCCGACGCGCACCACATCTCTTCGCCCGAGCCCACCGGTCGCGGCGCCGCCGAGGCCATGCGCCTCGCCCTGACGCGCGCGCAGCTCGCGCCCGCCGACATCGGCTACGTGAACCTCCACGGCACGGCCACGCCCCAGAACGACGCCATGGAGAGCCGCGCCGTCGAGGCCGTGCTCGGCCGCGAGGTCCCGGTGAGCTCCACCAAGCCGCTGACGGGCCACACCCTGGGCGCCGCGGGCGCGCTCGAGGCCGCGCTGTGCTGGTTGACCCTCACCGACGCCCCCGGCCGCCTCCCTCCGCACTGGTTCGACGGCGAGCTCGACCCCGACCTGCCGGCGCTGCGCCTGGTCACCCCGGGGCAGGTGGGCGCTCCCCGGGCCATCCTCAGCAACTCCTTTGCCTTCGGCGGCAGCAACGCCTCCCTCGCCTTCGCGCGGAGCTGATGACGTGAAGTCCTTCGACGGCCCGATCTCCGAGCTGGTCCCCCACCGGGCGAGCATGTTGCTCATCGACCGCCTGCTCGCCGACGACCCGGAGTCGGTGCGCGTCGAGGCGACCGTGCGCCGCGAGGGCCTGTTCGTCACCGACGAGGGGCTGCCGGGCTTTGTGGGCATCGAGCTCATGGCCCAGACCGTGGCCGCCTGGGCCGGCCTGCGTCGTCTCGAGGCCCGTGAGCCCGTGCGCCTGGGCTTCCTGCTGGGCACCCGCCGCTACGAGTGCAGCCGGCCGGTCTTCCCGCATGGGTCCCGGCTGGAGATCGAAGCCCGCCAGGAGCTGGTGGCCGAGAACGGGCTCGCCGTCTTCTCCTGCGCCATTCACCTCGACGGCGCGGTGGTGGCCACGGCCCACTTGAACGCCTTTCAACCGCCGAACATCGACGACTACCTGCAGGGGCTCACCAATGAGTGACACCGTTTTCGTGACCGGCTCCAGCCGGGGCATCGGCCGCGCCATCGCCCTGCGCGCCGCCCGCGACGGCTTCGACGTGGTGGTGCATTGCCGCTCGCGCGTCGACGAGGCCCGCGCCGTGATGGCGGAGATCACCGCGATGGGTCGCAGCACCCGCCTGCTCACCTTCGACGTGGGAGATCGCGCCGCGGCCCGGGCGGCCCTCGAGGCCGACCTCGAGGCCCACGGCACCTATTACGGCGTGGTGTGCAACGCGGGCATCGCGCGCGACACCGCGTTCCCCGCGATGACCGGCGAGGACTGGGACAGCGTCATCCACACCAACCTCGACGCCTTCTACAACGTGCTCCAGCCGCTGGTGATGCCCCTGGTGCAGCGCCGCAAGCCCGGCCGCATCGTCACCATCAGCTCCGTCTCCGGGGTGCTCGGCAACCGCGGCCAGGTCAACTACAGCGCCGCCAAGGCCGGCATCATCGGCGCCACCAAGGCCCTGGCCCTCGAGCTCGCCAAGCGGGAGATCACCGTCAACTGCGTCGCCCCCGGCCTCATCGAGACCGAGATGGTCTCCGAGGAGGTCGTCAAGCACGCCCTCGAGCTCATCCCCGCCCGCCGCCTGGGCCGGCCGGAAGAGGTCGCCGCTGCAGTGGCCTTCCTCCTGTCCCCCGAAGCGTCGTATGTGACGCGCCAGGTGATTTCCGTGAACGGGGGGCTGGGCTGATGCGACGGGTGGTGGTGACAGGAATTGGAGCGTTGAGCCCGCTGGGCCACGACTGGCCGACCGTCTTCGCGCGCCTCAAGGCCCAGGAGAACGCCGTCGAGGTCATCGAATCGCTCGGCCAGTACGAAGGCATGCTCACCCGGCTCGGCGCCCCGGTGATGCCCTTCGTGCTCGACGAGAAGGCCTACAACCGCAAGGCCACCCGCGGCATGGGCAAGGTCGCGCTCATGGCCACCCGCGCCAGCGAGATCGCCCTGCGCCAGTCCGGGCTCTTCGGCGACCCGGTGCTCAAGAGCGGCAAGGTCGGCGTCTCGTACGGCAGCTCGTCGGGCTCGCCCAAGAACATCGGCGACTTCGGCCGCATGCTCCTCAACAAGACCACCGAGGGCATCAACGCCACCACGTACATCAAGATGATGTCGCACACCGCGCCGGTGAACATCGGCGTCTACTTCGGCCTCACCGGGCGCATCATCACCACCTCCAGCGCCTGCACCTCGGGCAGTGCGGGCATTGGCTACGCCTACGAGGCCATTCGTTCGGGCGCGCAGCTCGCCATGCTGGCCGGCGGCGCGGAAGAGTTCGACGCCACCCAGGTGGCCGTCTTCGACACGCTCTTCGCCACCAGCACCACCAACGAGCTGCCCAGGCGCACCCCGCGGCCCTTCGACGCCAACCGCGACGGGCTGGTGCTCGGTGAAGGCGCCTGTACCTTCGTCCTCGAGGAGCTGGAGCACGCGAAGGCCCGGGGTGCGACCATCCTCGCGGAGCTGATCGGCTTCGGCACCAACAGCGACGGCACCCACGTCACCAACCCCAACAGCGTCACCATGGCCCAGGCCATGCGGCTGTCGCTGGAAGACGCCAAGCTGCCCCCCGAGGCCATCGGCTACGTCAACGCCCACGGCACCGCGACTGCCCAGGGTGACGTCGCCGAGACCGCCGCCACCAACGCCGTCTTCGGCGAGCGCATGCCCATCAGCAGCCTCAAGAGCTACATGGGCCACACCCTGGGGGCCTGCGGCGCGCTGGAGGCGTGGATGAGCATCGAGATGCAGCGCGAGCAGTGGGTGTGCCCCACGCTCAACCTCGAGACCATCGACCCGAAGTGCGCGCCCCTCGACTACGTGCGCGGCGAGGGCAGGGCCATCGACACCGAGTTCGTGATGACCAACAACTTCGCCTTCGGCGGCATCAACACCTCGCTCATCTTCCGTCGCTGGGCCTGAACCCGGAGCCGCAGCGCTTTCGCCTGCGTCTCGCAGCCGCTGCACCTTTTGCGGAGCCGTCCCCTGCTTTGAGGGGGATCGCGTGGCGCTGCTCTTGCTGCGTCAGGAAGTCATGGCTCCTCTCCTCGTCCGCGACCTGATGACCCGCAGTCCTCACACCATCGGCGTGACCCTCTCGCTGGCCGACGCCGCGAAGCTGATGAAGAAGCACAAGATCCGGCACCTCCCGGTGCTCGAGGGCGGCGCGCTGGTGGGGGTGGTCAGCGATCGCGACGTGCAGATGATCAGCTCCATCTCCGAGCTCGATCCCTCCTGCATCCTCGTGGAAGACGCGATGACCCAGGTGCCGTGGACGGTGGCGCCCGCCACCCCGGTGCGCGAAGTGGCCAGGCTCATGGCCGAGAAGAAGCTCGGCAGCGCGGTGGTGCTCGAGCGCGACAAGGTCGTCGGCGTCTTCACCACCACCGACGGCATGCGCTGCCTGGCCGAGCTGCTCGGCGATGGCAAAGCGAAGCCCGCACCGAAGGCGAAGAAGGTGAAGAAGGCGTAGCCCGCGTCAGAACCTGGCGAGCACCAGGTCGGGCAACGGCCCCAGCACCTGCGGCGGGAGCGCGGGCAGCGAGAACGGCTGCCGCTGTTCCCGCGCGCGCTGCTCCAGCAACTGCACCCTCAAGGTGGCGCTGAGCGCGTCGATGCGACCGCGCTCCTCGACCCTGTTGATCAACAGCCAGGTGCCGATCACCGCCAGCGGCAACCCGATGGCGAGGCCCACCACGCCCAGCACCAGGAGGGGGAGCACCGAGCTCGCCACGCTCCCGAAGGACAACGCGAGGGCGACGAAGAGCCCGCCCAGCAGCGCCCCCGAGCCCCCGACGATCACCAGCGCCACGCCGCCGCCGAGGCTGGGGCGCAGGCGCTTGAGCGCGTCGAGATCGACCTGCAGCTGGGCCACGGACACCGGCGCTTCGGTCATCAACACCGGTGCGTCGACGAGGTGCACGCCCTGGGGCGCACCGATGCCAGCGAGCACTGCGACCAGGGTCAGAGAGAGCACGCCCCGACCCTACTCACTGTTCCGCGGGCCGCCCAAGGGTGTGCATGCGCGTCAAGAGCCCGCGCAGCTCCGGCTCGAGCATGCGGTCTTCGATCAACGGCTCGATGCCCACCGACTCGGCGAAGCGCAGCACGGCCGCCGGCACCTTCGCCCCGGAGCGCGCCTTCAAGAACACCGCCTGCCGGGTGGTCACCACGTGCGCCGCCGCCACCTGCTCGGTCAGCTCCAGCACCCGCAGGGCATCTCGCGCGGCGATGGTGCCCAGGCTCACCTTGTCCTGGTTGTGACACTCGGTGGAACGCGAGAACACCGAGGCGGGCATGGTCAGCTTGAGGGCCTCCGCGGTCCACGCCGACGCGCCGATCTGCAGCGCCTTGAGCCCGTGGCTGATGGCCGCGCGGTGGCCGGTGGCGCCCGAGAGGTTCGCCGGGAGCCCGTGGCTGTAGCGCGCGTCCACGAGCAGGGCGATCTGCCGGTCCATCAGGTCCGCGAGGTTGGCGATCACGTTCTTCAGCGTGTCCATCGCGAGCGCCACGTGGCCGCCGTAGAAGTGCCCGCCGTGCATGATGTGCCCGGTGTCCGGGTCGATCAGCGGATTGTCGTTGGCCGAGTTGAGCTCGTTCTCGATGAGCGAGCGCAGGAAGGGCAGGGTGTCTTCCACCACGCCGATGACGTGCGGCGCGCAGCGGATCGAGTACCGGTCCTGCAGGCGCGACTCCCCGCGCTCCGAGCCCTCGAGGGTCTTGCGGATCCACCCCGCGGCGCGCTGCTGGCCCAGGTGCGGCTTGGCGAGGAAGAGCTGCTCGTCGAAGTGGTGCGGGTTGCCCCCCATGGCCGCGGACGCCAGGGCGGTGAGCTGCGCGCTCAGGTACGAGAGCCGCTCGGCGCGCTCGTAGGCCAGGCACGCCAGGCCGGTCATCACCGCGGTGCCGTTCATGATCGCCAGGCCCTCCTTGGGCTTGAGGCGAATGGGGGTGATGCCGCGCTCGGCGAAGACCTCCGCCGTGGGCCGGCGCCGGCCGTCGACGAAGACGTCACGCTCGCCGCACAGCACCGCCGCCACGTACGACAGGGGCGTCAGATCGCCGCTCGCCCCGACCGATCCTTCCTGGGGGATCACCGGGAGCAGGTCGTCCTTGAGCAACAGCTCGAGCTGCCGCAGCATCGACACGCTCACGCCCGAGAGGCCCTGCGAGAGCGACTGCAACCGGGCCGCGAGGATGGCCCGCGTCTCCACCGGGCTGAACGCCGGGCCCAGGCCCACGCCGTGGTAGGTGAAGAGGTGGTGGCCGAGCTCCGGCACCAGGTCGGCCGGCACCGGCGTGGTCACCGAGTCGCCGTAGCCGGTGGTCACCCCGTAGATGACCCCCTTCTCGGCGAGCGTGCGCGCCACGTGGGCTGCGCCTGCCTCGATGCGCGCGAGGAACCGGGCGTCCGTCGACAGCTGCCCCTTCGCCTCCTGGCGGGACAGCGCCGTTACGTCTTCCAACTTGAGGCGCTGACCGTCGAAGGTGATGAGCTGCGTCATGGCCGGAGGCTCGTAGCGTGTGGCGCTTCGCCGTGCAGCCACATTTGCTACATAGGCTCCGGTCATTCTTCAGGGAGGCGTCACCGTGTGGACTCGCATCGCAGCGCTCATTGCGCTCTCGCTCTTCGCCGTGGGTTGTGGGGGTAACAAGAACAAGTACATCCGCCGTCAGGCCTCGCAGGACCTGACCTGCTCCGAGGGCCAGGTGCACCTCTCGACGCTCAACAAGTCCGGCGCGCAGTACCTGGCGCAGGCCTGTGGGCGGCGCGCGGTCTACACCTACTCGCGCGAGACCGGCGCGGTGCGCATCTCGGAGATCGAAGGCGCGAACGTCAGCGGCCAGCCCAACGTGATGCCGCCCCCCGGTGGTGGCAGCGACACCCCGCCGCCGCCGCCTCCTCCGCCGTCGCCCTGAGCGATGCTGCTCGGGCTGCTGGTCGCCAGCGTTCTGGGCCAGGCGACCGTCGGTGACGGGGGCTTTCCTGCGCCTGACGCGGGCCCCGTCATCGAGCCGCCCTCGGCGCACTGCGAGGGTGCGCCCCAGTACCCGGCCTCTGAGCGCAGCAGCGGCATCCACGCCGCCGTCGCGCTGCGCATCACCCTCGACGCCGACGCGGGCATCACCGAGCAGAAGGTGATCTCGTCGCCGGGCCCGGCCTTCGACGCCGCCGCCCTCGCCTCCCTGGCTTCCTGCACCCTGACGCCCGCGCGGGTGGACGGCGTGCCGGCGCCGTCGATCATCGAGCTGTCCGTCGACTTCGTACCCCCGGTGCTCCCGTGGACGCTCGCCGGCGAGGTGGTGGGCGAACTCGGCGAGGCGCTGGGCGGCGCCACCGTGAGCCTCGTGGGCCACGACGCGCGCACCGACGCCAACGGCCGCTTCTCGCTGACCCTCGACGCGCTGCCTGCCGACGAGTCGTGGGTGACGGTGGAGCGTGAGGGCTACGCGCTCAAGGGCTTCCCCGAGATCTTCCGCGGCGGCCAGACCACCACGGTGCGCTACGGCCTGGTGAAGAGCCGCGGCTTCGAGACGCGCGTGGAGGGCAGCCGCCTGCTCGCCTCGGTGCCCGACGCCGATCGTTCGCCGCAGGTCAGCCGCTTCTCCCTCACCCGGGCGGACATCGATCGCACCCCCGGCGCCCTGGAGGACATCGCGCGCGTGGTGCAGCAGCTGCCCGGCGTGGCGGCCGATCCCGACCTGCTCGCCAACTTCTTCGTGCGCGGCGGCGGGCCCGACGAGACCATCGTCTTCATCGACGGCGTCCCGCTTTCGAACCCCTACCACCTCGGCGGCTTCGCCAGCATCGTCAACCCGCTGCTCATCGACTCGGCCGACTTCTACGCAGGCGCGGCGCCGGCCCGCTACGAGCCCGCGCTCTCCGGCGTGCTCGACGTGCGCTACGTGCGCGGCGACACCAGGAAGGTGAAGGTGATCGTCGACGTCTCGGCGCTCACCGCCAAGGCCCGCGTCGACGTGCCCCTGGGCCTCGAGGGCCTGTCCGCCGTGGTCAGCTTCCGGCGC